>NZ_SZWR01000012.1:194159-228991 GCF_005280875.1 Citrobacter sp. wls827 | reverse complement strand
GTGTCCTTAGGATGTGGGGGTTCGAGTCCCCCCCCTCGCACCAACGAGGCGATATCAAAAAAATAAGATGACTGTGCGAAGGTGGCGGAATTGGTAGACGCGCTAGCTTCAGGTGTTAGTGTCCTTAGGATGTGGGGGTTCGAGTCCCCCCCCTCGCACCAATTATCTTATCTTTCCTTCGATTTTCTTTCCTGTTTTGCTCATCCCTGATTCCAGTTCATCATTACCAAAACAATGCCGCCGATCAGCGCCGCGCATGAAGGTAATAAGACAAAGTGCCGTAAACGCTTGTGGTATAACATGAGTGAAGTCAGTAGTAATCCTAATACAATCATCGCCTTCCATGCGTCGAGTGAAAGATCAGTAAATGCCAGCCCGGCAATCACTATCCCCGGCAGCAAAACCCCCCATCCACTGCCCAGCGCACGTTGCAACATGGTTTCACCTATGACATTGATAATGATAACCAATATCATATGATAAATTTTCTCATTTGTCAGCCAGGAAAGGATATCAATTCTATGAGTTTTACTTAACGATTGATGACATAAATAGTTTAAGGTGATAAATTGCTCGCCGGTTAGCTTTTCATCAAAAAACAATAACGACCTGAACGAATGATTTTTCGCTCATCATTTTTTCCTTACAAACACACCTTCGTATATTGCAGATAAATAACAATATTTACCTATGACAGTACAATCCTGGCGAACTCTGCGCACTAAGAAGTATCAACTTTCTTTACGTCTGTTTCTGCTTCTCAATGCAGTCTCCGCGCTGTTTACGCTTGTTTTCCCACTTTTTGCCGTCAAAGCCGTATCTGTCCCAGCGTTGCTCATCCTGGCCGCCAGTACATTGCTGTTGGCATGGCATGGCAAATATGCGAATAAAAAAATTAATCTTCCTTTTATTTCAATCGTTTTTGGCTTGCTATGGGCATTACATATTTTTCTGAAATATAACGCGCTAGGTCATAATGATTATTATTTTCTGTTAATCGCACTTCTCAGCGTGCTGTTTATTGGTTCTATCGCTTTTGCCAACAATATCATCGCCTTTACGCTGCATTCGTTACCCTCAGTCGTCGTCTGTTTATGGCTTAACGGCAGCGAGCATGGTCTGCGAATTTTCTATTTTATGGCGCTACCCATGGCCGGGATCGCCATCCAGCATGTAATACAAAAGCGCTACGACGGCTTCGCCCAGCAGTTGATGTACAAACTACTGGAAGAACGGGAAACCCTGAACGGACTCAGCATGCTCGACCCGCTAACCGGTTTGTACAATCGCCGGGGGCTGCAACACAGACTCGATACGCTGTTGGCCCTGAGCAACTCGAAGCACTACGTCCTGCTGATGGATATCGACCATTTCAAGGCCTATAACGATCATTACGGGCACATGATGGGCGATCAGGCGCTGATTCGCGTTTCTGCCGCGATTCGTGATTCCGTACGCTCCCGGGACGTGGTGGCACGTTTTGGTGGCGAAGAGTTTATGGTTTTGCTGACCGCGGTCGATCCCCAACAGGCCCAGGCTGCCGCCGAACGTATTCGCCAGAAAGTGTACGATCTTAAAATTCCACATATGTTTAATGAGAGCGTAGCAACCAATGTGACGGTCAGCATCGGTATTGCGCCTTTGGTGGAACAGGATATTGACTCCGCGATTACCAGAGCAGACAAAGCGCTTTATGAGGCCAAGAATATGGGTCGAAACAACACTCTGGTCAGCGATGAGCTGCGGATAAACTGCACCTCTTCCTGAGTTTTCCGTGCGGAACTGCCCGATCTTGCGACAAAGATCTTGCCATCGTTTACCCCCATCTATAGGATTAGAAATCATTATCATTTAGATTAACATCCTTATATCGCCATGGCTTACCGTTCCGCACCCATCGTTGAAGATGTCATCTGGCACAGCCATCTCCCTTCAGAGATGCCCTCGCTGGCGGCTTCCGTGCGTGCGACCATAGCCCAAACCCGCGAACACTTGCTGGATTTCATTCGCCTTGACGAGACCCCGCCGCAAGGTGCAATGACATTACATGAATGGACGCAACCGACAACGTTAAGTTCGCTTCTGGCCGTTTATTCAGACCACATCTACCGCAACCAGCCCACGTTAGTACGCGAAAATAAACCGCTGATCTCCCTTTGGGCGCAATGGTATATCGGCCTGATGATGCCCCCGCTTATGGTGGCTCTGCTGACGCAAAAAGAGGCTATCGACGTCTCTCCTGAACATATGCACGTGGAGTTTCACGAAACCGGGCGTGCCGCATGTTTCTGGATAGATGTACATCAGGATCACCAGACCACGGCACTCTCACCGCAACAACGTATGGAAACGCTGATTTTGTCAGCCCTGACACCGGTCGTTCAGGCACTGGAATCAACGGGTGAGATCAACGCGAAACTTGTCTGGAGCAATACGGGATACTTAATTCACTGGTACTTAACGGAAATGAAGCCGTTGTTAGGTGAAGAACTGTTGAACACGCTGCGCCAGACCTGCTTCTTTGAGAAACAACTATCCTGTGGCCAGGATAATCCGTTGTGGCGCACCGTCGTTCCACGCGAGGGACTGTTAGTACGCAGAACCTGCTGCCAGCGCTATCGCCTGCCCGATGTTCAGCAATGCGGCGACTGCACGCTAAAATAAGCGAGGAGCCATAGCCCCCCGCCAACACTTTATGCAACCTGCTGATTTTCCTCTTCTATCCGCTGTGCTTCTTCTTTTTCCTGCGCCAACAGTTGCCTCTCATAAACCTTAAAGAATGGGAAGTAGATGATGGCAGAAACCAGCGCCAACACGACCACCAGGATCGCCGCACGATAATCCCAGCCTAATGCCCATGCCGCGCCAACGGGCGCCGGTGCGGTCCAGGGAACCACTGAAATCACCCGCCCAATTAGATCCAGTTTCATCGCCGCCCAGGCCAGCACCGCGTTCACCATTGGGGCCAGCAGGAAGGGAATAAAGAACACTGGATTCATGACAATCGGCGTACCGAAAATCACCGGCTCGTTAATGTTGAAAATACTGGGGACCACGCTCAAACGCCCAATCGATCGTAGATGGGCCGAGCGGCTGCGCAGATAGCAAATCACCAGCCCCATCGTCGCCCCCGATCCCCCCACGACGATAAAGAACGTCCAGAACGCTTCCATAAAGATATGCGGTAAAGGCGCGCCCTGCGCCAGCGCCGACTGGTTCATGCCGAGGTTGGTCAACCAGAACATTTGCAGCATACCCGACACAATCGCCGCACCGTGAATACCGGCAAACCACAGCAGATGGCCGATCAGTACTGCCAGCAGTATCGCCGGCAGAGAATCCGCTGCGGACACCAGTGGTTTAAAGATGGCCATAATGGCCTGCGGGATCAGCATATCAAACTGCGACTGTATCACCAGGCTCAGCGGGTACAGCGTCAGCACCACCACCAGTACCGGGATCAGGAGATCAAATGAGTTTTTGATCATCGGCGGCACTTGATCGGGTAAGCGGATCCCGATGTTGTGCGCCTTCAGGAAGCGCATCATTTCAACGCAATAAATTGCCACCAGGATGGCAGTGAAAATTCCCGTACCGCCGAGGCTATCAACCGGCATCGTACCTTTGGTTTTCGGTGCGGCAATCAACAAAAACGCCATGATCGACAGCATCGCACACATAAACGGATCTAACTGATGCGACTTCATATAGTGCTTGCCCAGGTTATAGGCAATAGCCGCACATATGTAGACCGACATGATCCCCATTGTCATATCAAACGGCGTGAGTATCTGGCCTTCAAATTGTTTTGCCAGATCCAGCCATGCGCGGGCAAACCCCCAGGTGGTATCCGGCGAAAAAGGCGGATAGGCAAAAACCAGCAGAAAAGACCCTACAATCATAAACGGCATCGCCGAAATGAAACCATCACGTATTGCCATCACATGGCGTTGTGAAGAAATGCGCCCGGCGACAGGGCTAACGTAGCTTTCAACAAAGCGGAAAATCACATTAAATACAGCATGGTTAGTAGACATAGCCGTTCTCCCGTTGTGCTAAACCCTGCAACCGTGCTGGTATCAACACCACCACGTAAAACCCATTCCTACTATTCGCAACCGTGCCGGGAGAAAAACCAGCCTTACCGCTTTTTGAGTTAAGTTTCATAGATGGCTCTTATTATGTGATACAGAGGGAGTGACAGCTTCAGTATTAATCGCCATTTCAGTATTCCGCAACCGGTTACTGTAACCGGTTTCTTTGATTGTGAAGGTGATCGAGAAACTGCCAATGTTGCTGTGTTGTTACAATAAAATATTTACAGTAACGCTGCCCCTATGACAAATTACGCCAGGCGGTTTTCTGCTATGCAGGACTGCGGATATGCGAGAGGGAGAGAAGAATGAGTTTACAATCAGTACGGCAGTTTTTAGCGCAACATGCGCCAGATATTGAAATCATCGAATTAGATCAAAGCACCGCCACCGTCGATCTGGCAGCCAAGGCCCATAACGTCGAACCAGGGCAGATAGCAAAAACGCTGTCACTAAAGGTAAAAAACGACATTATCCTGGTCGTCGCCAGAGGAGATGCTCGCCTCGATAATAAAAAACTGAAAAATACGTTTGGCGCCAAAGCGCGCATGCTGAGTAGCGATGAAGTAGTCAACGCAACAGGTCATCCCGTAGGAGGCGTATGTCCTTTCGGGTTGGAGACACCCATATCGGTGTACTGTGATGTCTCGTTGAAACACTATACAGAAGTGCTCCCTGCAGCAGGAGCCACTCACAGCGCGGTTCGCATTGCGCCAGAAAGAATAGCAGAACTGACTGCGGCAACCTGGGTTGATGTGTGCCAGTGATCGATTTACCTTTCCATGCCAATGACTACGCCGGTACGCATCTTCTCAAGCACGCCATAACGGGGCAGTACGACGAAAAGATGACGGTTCTGCAGAGCGCACATGCAGCAGGATATCGGCAGCATTCAGTAATCCGGCATCCGAACTAACGCCCAGTTTGGACATCACATTAAATTTATGCGCACGAATCGTTTTAATGTTTCGCTCAAGCTCAATCGCGATCTGCAGCATCGAATAACCATTCGACATATAGCGCAGAATTTCGCGCTCGGTTGGGCTAAGCATACGGCATTGATTGATATACCAGAGCTTCTTCGTGTCTTCTGTTTCCCCTCTGGCGCAATCCAGCGCTGCAAATAATTCTTCCTGCAACATACTCAGCGTGGATGCTTTGCTAATCACGGCATCCAGTGGTAGCGGTGACAGCGAGCCAATTAGCCGCGCCTCGTCATCATCATCGGCAATGACCACCCGCTTGATGCGAGGGTGTTTCACCGCCAGCTCTGTCAGATAAGCCAGTCCGGTGCGGCGATCGGTTCTTTTCGCGGAAAGTGAAAAAATAACCGCGGAAAATGACGTCTGTGACATCGCCTGGCTTAAGGCTGGCTGTCCTGAAAAGGGATGAAGTTGGTATTGATTGTTCGGTCTGGCATTAAATAAATTATAAATACCCACGCTGCTCATTACACACTTTTCTACCAGTGCGACATTTCTTTTGATACTTCTGTCTTCCATTCCGTGGTCTCTCCATAAACTGAAGGTAGATTCAACTCTCGTGCTCCTTGAGAACTATTTATCCAGGCATACATCTCCGCATTGCTGTGTATTGACAGACGACGCATCGCACTATTTTTCTGGGCGCTGATTGTCTTATTACTTTTTTTAAGTAATGTGGCAATCTGATTAATCCCCCAGCCCTTTCCCAGAAGCCGTAACACTTTCCGTTCAGATAGCGTCAGAATAATTGAGTGTACGCTATGATCCTGTTTTTCTGGTGCTATTACCGGAGAGAGCAATACCGGGCTAATTCTGTCGGCATAAACATTCCCTGCATCAATAGCATTTACTAAACTATCAATCGGTTCGGCATCTGATAACAGCGTACTGATTGGACACATCAGCATCTCAACGGCCACAGGATAATAATTTCGAGAAACGAGAAAGACCCAGTGAATATCACGATATTGAGGTAACAAAGAATAATATTGTTCGCAGACCGCACGCGGATGACTGCAGTCTCCAGTTAAATCAGCGATAACCAGATCTGAACGTCGCAGTTGCATCAATGTTAGTTCTTCTACGGCGCGGCAGTAGGTCAGTTTGTAATCAGAGAAATGCGCTTGCATTACCCCTTTAAGCCCAATTTGTATGATAGGTAATTTACTAATAATAATTGCGTTCTTGCAGCGTCCTGGCAACATAACTCCTCCATATTCACATGTCTTCAATCTTGCGCGCGCAAGTATCACCTACAATCAAATAAAATAATTAATAAATAGACATGCGTTAAACAATAGACAGGATGAATTATTTATCCTTATTCTAAATAGAAAATGGCGATGCTACGCTCCCAATAACATCACACTATAAATTTATCATGCCATAATCACGCAAATGTACATTCATTGTACAATTAAAATAACTACATTAAATTATTAGCATTCCTTACGTAATTACTGTTCATCTCGAAAAATTTAGCCCTGGTTCAGGAGTGTGTCCCACGATACGATTTCCTACAACCACCAAGTGACCTGTTTCTTTTTTCAACACAAAAATTGATCTTATCCAGAGCCAACCGACTCACGCTTCATGATAAAAAGAAGATATTCTTCATTAAGAGAGCATCTTTTAGTCAGAGCGAGCTATGCAAACAGAGCAGTCGTCACAAAGAACGGTTACACGGTTATGTATACAATGCGGGCTTTTTTTACTGCAACATGGCGCAGAAAGCGCGTTGGTCGATGAACTCTCCACCCGCCTGGGTCTGGCGCTTGGGATGGACAGTGTAGAAAGTGCCATATCATCGAATGCCATCGTCCTGACGACGATCAAAGACGGACAATGCCTGACATCGACCCGAAAAAATCAGGATCGTGGCATCAACATGCACGTCGTGACGGAAGTGCAACACATCGTTATTTTGGCAGAGCATAATCTGTTGGATGAAAAAGGGGTAGAGAAACGGTTTAACCAAATCAAACCGCTACGCTATCCCAGATGGCTGGTTGCTTTCATGGTAGGATTGTCCTGCGCCTGCTTTTGTAAACTCAATAACGGCGGCTGGGATGGCGCGATGATCACCTTTTTCGCCAGCATGATAGCCATGTACATTCGCCAGCTCCTGGCTTCCCGGCATTTGCATCCACAAATCAACTTTTGTATTACCGCTTTTGTCGCGACCACCATATCCGGCCTGCTGCTTACGCTACCGACGTTTAATCACACACCTACCGTAGCCATGGCCGCCAGCGTGCTGTTATTGGTCCCCGGTTTTCCGTTAATCAATTCGGTTGCGGATATGTTTAAAGGACACATTAATACCGGGCTCGCTCGCTGGGCGATTGCCAGTCTGCTTACGCTGGCAACCTGCATTGGCGTGGTGATGTCTATGACCTTATGGGGGCTGCGCGGATGGGCGTGATCGATTTCATTTTGGCGCTGATGCAGGACATGATCCTGTCGGCGATCCCGGCGCTTGGCTTTGCTATGGTATTTAACGTACCGCATCGGGCACTCCCCTGGTGTGCGTTACTCGGCGCGCTTGGGCACGGTTCACGGATGGTCATGATGACTGCAGGGTTTAATATCGAATGGTCCACCTTTATGGCCTCGCTGCTGGTCGGCTGCATTGGGATCCAGTGGTCGCGCTGGTATCTGGCGCATCCGAAAGTCTTCACCGTTGCAGCAGTGATCCCTATGTTTCCGGGGATCTCCGCCTACACCGCCATGATATCCGCCGTAAAGATCGGTCATTTCGGCTATAGCGAAGCGCTGATGATCACCCTGCTGACCAATTTTCTGAAAGCCTCATCGATTGTGGGCGCACTCTCAATTGGACTTTCCGTGCCAGGATTATGGCTGTATCGCAAACGTCCGCGCGTATAACGAATGAACCTGTTTACCCCTTTGCAGATGGGGGAACCTTCCCTCATCTGCTGCTCTCCTCTCTCTCTGTGTTACTATAAAAGCAGTCCCCTTCTCGGTTGTTGTTCAGTATTGAGAAACATTATGCCCTGCAAAATTTTGACGCCGGACGTCACTAGCATTGACGCCTTACTACACGATCACCAAACTGTGCTGGCCAGGTCTGCGGGCGGTGCCGTAGCCGTATTCGCTAACAACGCGCCAGCGTTTTACGCGGTGACGCCTGCACGGCTGGCAGAGTTGCTGGCACTTGAAGAGAAGCTGTCACGCCCGGGAAGCGATGTAACATTAGATGCCCAATTTTATGAAGAGCCGCAAGCGGTACCGGTTGCCGTACCAATGGGTAAATTTGCGATGTACGCTGACTGGCAGCCAGATGCTGACTTCCAGCGTCAGGCCGCCTTGTGGGGCGTGGCGTTAAGAGAGCCCGTCACCGCCGAGGAACTGGCTTCATTTGTTGCCTACTGGCAAGCCGAAGGCAAAGTCTTTCACCATATTCAGTGGCAGCAAAAACTGGCGCGCAGCATCCAGATTGGACGGGCCAGCAATGGCGGAATGCCAAAGCGCGATGTGAACAGCGTCAGTGAACCTGACTGCCACATTCCACCGGGTTTTAGAGGATAACGATGAAAAACGTTGGCGACCTGATGAAACGTTTGCAAAAAATGATGCCACCCAATGTTGAGCCCGCCTTTAAAACGGGCGAAGAACTGCTGGCATGGCAAAAAGAGCAAGGTGAAATTCGCGCCGCCGCGCTGGCCCGCGAAAACCGGGCCATGAAAATGCAGCGTACATTCAACCGTTCCGGTATCCGTCCGCTGCATCAGAACTGTTCGTTCGATAACTATCGAGTGGAGTGCGAAGGTCAGATGAATGCCCTGAGCAAAGCTCGCCAGTACGTTGAAGAGTTTGACGGCAACATCGCCAGTTTTATCTTCTCTGGCAAGCCCGGCACGGGTAAAAACCATCTGGCCGCCGCCATCTGCAACGAACTGCTGCTGCGCGGCAAGTCGGTACTGATTATTACCGTCGCCGATATCATGTCGGCGATGAAAGAAACGTTCAGCAATCGTGAAACCAGCGAAGAACAGTTGCTCAACGATCTGAGTAATGTGGATCTGCTGGTGATCGACGAGATCGGCATGCAGACAGAATCCCGCTACGAGAAAGTGATCATCAACCAGATCGTCGATCGCCGTTCGTCGTCTAAACGTCCAACCGGCATGTTAACTAACAGCAATATGGATGAAATGAACAAGCTGCTGGGCGAGCGCGTGATGGACCGTATGCGCCTTGGCAACAGCCTGTGGGTCATTTTTAACTGGGAAAGCTACCGTAGTCGGGTCACCGGTAAAGAGTATTAACGTATTAGGACCACTCCTAAGACTGCCAGCGCTATACTGCGCTGAAAAGGCATAACACGAGTTGCATATAATGATGAAAACTACCAAACGTCTGCTGTGCTGTGCGCTTGCCGCCGGCACGCTCATCTCCACCAGCGTTTTTGCCGCCTCCTGGCAGGATTCGCTCTCCAGCGCGGCCAGTGAGCTGAGCAAACAAAGCTCCGGCTCACAAAGCAGCTCATCGCTCTCTTCCCTGACCAGCCTGCTGAATGGCAGCAATCAGTCGTTGACCTCCAGCAGCATGAATAACGCCGCCGGGATCCTGGAATATTGCGCGAAACAGAAGCTGGCCTCGGTCACCGACACGCAAAACGTCAAAAACCAGGTGCTGGATAAACTGGGCCTCAGCGCGCCTGAACAGAAACAAGATACCAACTATATGGACGGTATTCAGGGTCTGCTCAACGCCAAAGATGGTCAACAGTTGGACCTGAACACCATCGGTAACAGCTCCCTGGCGCAGAAAGTTAAAACCAAGGCCTGCGATCTGGTGTTAAAACAGGGGATGAACTTCATTTCCTGATGCAACAAATGCCGCGCCCGGCCATTTCACCACCGGCGCGGCAGCAATCAATCCCACGAAGATATTTACCTACCAAATGCGGAGTGATTGCCCGCAAAAACCCGCATATCTAAACCAATTCTGAATAACAACGTAATTAAATGTCACTACAATTGCAGCAATATAACAACGCTATTACATTGTACTGTCCAGAAATGATTAGCCTGCCAGGCGTGTGCCGGGTTTACTGAGGATCGACCGTTGTCAGAATTCATCTCCATCACTTTGTTTCTCGCTTCAGTGCTGATTTACGCCTGGAAAGCGGGTCGCAACACCTGGTGGTTTGCCGCCACGTTAACGGTGCTGGGGATCTTTATTGTCTTAAACATCACGCTGTATGCCAGTGACTATTTCACGGGTGACGGCATCAACGATGCGGTCCTGTACACCCTGACCAACAGCCTGACCGGCGCGGGGATTGGAAAATATATCCTGCCGGGCGTTGGGATAGCCCTGGCGCTGACCACCGTTTTTGTCACGCTGGGTTGGATACTGCGTCGCCGTCGCCATCATCCGCATCATGTGGGTTACAGTCTGCTGGCCCTGCTGCTGGCGCTGGCTTCTGTTGATGCCAGCCCGGCGTTCCACCAGATAACTGAACTGGTTAAATCCCAGTCACGCGATGGCGATCCCGATTTTGCGGCCTATTACAAAGAGCCATCAAAAACGATCCCCAATCCGAAGCTGAACCTGGTTTATATCTACGGCGAAAGTCTGGAGCGCACCTATTTTAACAACGACGCATTCCCGGATCTGACCTCGGAACTCGGCGCGTTAAAAAATGAAGGTCTGGATTTCAGCAATACCATGCAGCTTCCGGGTACCGATTACACCATCGCCGGGATGGTCGCCTCCCAGTGCGGTATTCCGCTGTTTGCACCATTTGAAGGCAACGCCTCGGCGTCGGTCTCAAGTTTCTTCCCTAACAATATCTGTCTGGGCGATATCCTGAAAAACTCCGGCTATCAGAACTACTTTGTGCAGGGTGCCAACCTGCGCTTTGCCGGCAAAGACGTGTTCCTGAAATCTCACGGCTTTGACCATCTGTACGGTGCACAAGAGTTAAAAAGCGTGGTGTCGGACCCGGCCTATCGTAACGACTGGGGCTTCTACGACGATACCGTGCTGGACGAAGCATGGAAAAAATTCGAAGAGCTTTCGCGCTCGGGCCAGCGTTTTTCACTGTTTACCCTGACCGTGGATACCCATCATCCGGATGGATTTATCTCACGTAGCTGCAACCGTAAACGTTATGACATCGACGGGAAGGCCAACCAGTCGTTCAGCGCGGTCAGCTGCAGCCAGGAAAATATCGCCGAATTTATCAATAAAATCAAAGCATCACCGTGGTTCAAAGACACCGTGATCGTGGTATCTTCCGATCATCTGGCGATGAACAACACCGCATGGAAGTACCTGAACAAGCAGGATCGCAACAACCTGTTCTTCGTGCTGCGCGGCGACCAGCCACAGCAGGATACGCTGGCGGTGAAGCGTAACACCATGGATAACGGCGCAACGGTACTGGATATTCTCGGCGGCGATAACTTTATCGGCCTTGGACGCAGCAGCCTGTCTAGCGAATCCGTATCGGAAGTGTTCCTGAACATCAAAGAGAAAATGCTGGCGTGGAAGCCCAATATCATCCGTTTGTGGAATTTCCCGAAAGAGATGAAAGCATTCACCATCGATCGGGACAAAGAGATGATCTCTTTCTCAGGGAGCCATTTCCGTCTGCCGCTGCTGCTCCGGGTCTCGGATCAACGCGTCGAACCGCTGCCGGAAAGTGAGTACTCAGCCCCGCTGCGCTTCCAGCTGGCGGATTTCGCCCCACGCGATAACTTCGTCTGGATAGACCGCTGTTACAAAATGGCGCAACTGTGGGCACCAGAACTGGCACTCTCTACCGACTGGTGCGTATCACAGGGGCAACTGGGCGGGCAGCAGATCGTGCAGCATGTCGATAAAGCCAACTGGAAAGGGAAGACGACATTTAAAGACACGGTGATCGACATCGAACGCTATAAAGGTAACGTCGATACGCTAAAAATTGTCGATAACGATATTCGCTACAAAGCTGACAGCTTCATTTTCAACGTAGCGGGCGCGCCGGAAGAGGTGAAACAGTTTAGCGGAATTTCACGCCCTGAGTCCTGGGGACGCTGGTCTAACGCCCAGTTGAGTGAAGAAGTCAAAATCGAATACAAAACTCCGCTACCGAAGAAATTCGATCTGGTTATCACCGCGAAAGCTTTTGGTGACAACGCGAATCGCCCTATTCCCGTACGCGTCGGCGGCCAGGAACAAACGCTGGTATTAAGCCAGGAGGTCAGCACGACCACCTTGCATTTTGATAATCCGACGGACGCCAATACGCTGGTGATTGTCCCGCCCGATCCGGTCGCCACTAACGAGGGCAACATTCTCGGCCACTCGCCGCGTAAGCTGGGGATCGGGATGGTTGAAATCAAAGTAGTGGCTGCTCAGGGATAAAAAAAACAGCGCCCAACACCACACCGGGCGCTGCATGGCAACCTTATTCCAGACCGTTCACCGCCTGGCGCATACCCTGCACCAGAATCATCTCCAGGTTAGCCGTCACCTGTCCGGCAAGCCCTGGCTGCAACGTTAAATCTTCACCCCAGTGCGCCGTATCGCCGAGCACGGTATCCACCAGTTCACGCAGCGTTAAATCATTACCTACTCGCGGCCACAGGCTGGCATACAGGCTTACCCACTGTTCATCATCCTGGATCGGATAGCGTTCCCCGTCGCGCTCTGCACGATAAAATGCCAGCAGCGCAGCGAGGGCAAACGTTAACCGCACGGGCCAGCGCCCATTTTGCTCACCCACCAGCAGTTGCGGCAAAATTCGGGTACGAAATTTAGTCATCCCGTTAAGCGCAATGGAAAGCAACTGGTGACGGATGTAAGGGTTCTGAAAACGCCCGCTTACCGCGTCGGCAAATTCATGCAGTTCATCCGCCGGGAGATCCAATGCCGGTATGATTTCCTCGCTAATCGCCTGTTCGACAAAGCGGCGGACATCGGCATCCTGCATCGCCTCACCGACGGTCTCCAGTCCGCACAGCCACGCCACCGGCACCAGCGCCGTATGCGCCCCATTGAGAATAGCGACCTTACGCTCTTTGTACGGTTTGATATCGCTCACCACACGGATATTCAGCGGACACTGCGCCAGCTTCAGCTCCTCTGCCAGCCACTGCGGCCCCTGAATAACAAACAGATAAAAATGCTCCGCGGTATCGAGAAACGCATCGTGATAACCAAGCGTAGCTTCCAGCGCGGCAGCTTCTTCACGCGGGTAGCCGGTGACAATACGGTCGACCAGCGTGGAACAGAACGTGTTTGCCGTCTCCACCCAGTCGGCAAACGCCGGGGGAAGCTGCCATTCCTGCGCATACTGCAGCACCAGCGTTTTGAGCGCCTCACCGTTATAGTCGATAAGCTCGCACGGGATAATCACCCAGCCCTTATCCGCTGCCCCGGCAAAGTGATTAAAGCGTTCGAGCAGCAGGCGTGTCAGTTTGGCTGGGAAGCTCACCGGCGGCGCATCATCCACACTGTCTGCCGCGTGATAGCTTATTCCGGCTTCGGTGGTATTCGAAAACACAAAGCGGATATCCGCATTGTGCGCCAGCGCCAGATACGCCGCGAAGTCCTGATAGGGATTGATTTCGTTATTTACCGAGCGGATCAGCCGCGCCTCGCTTACCGCCTCACCCTGCTCGTTTAGCCCGCGAATCAGTGTGGTATACAGCCCGTCCTGGGTATTCAGCGACGGCGGAAAATCGGTATTAATTGGCCGAACGATGGTCACGCCCGCGTTCAGACTGGTATGCTCGTTGAGGATATCCAGTTGCCAGTCGACAAACGCCCGCAGAAAGTTACCTTCTCCAAACTGGATCACGCGCGTTGGGTAGCTGGCTCCCGGAAAATCACGTCGATTTAATGTCTTCATCCTGTTTTCCCTCTCAGAACGTGATCACGCCTTTAATCAGTTCACGGTTGTTGATCACATCCCGCTCGTAAATTTCTGCCAGTGTGGCAAATGCGTAACGGTGCGTAAGCATCATGTCGGCGGTCAATTTGCCTTCCGACATCAGGCGGCCCACTTTGGCGAAATCTTCCGGTGTGGCGTTGCGACTGCCCATCATGGTGGTCTCTTTCTTGTGGAACTCAGGGTCTGAGAACTGCAAATCGCCTTTAAACAACCCAACAAAAACGATGCTGCCGCCATGGCGAATCAAATTCACCGTGTTATTCATCGCATGCTGATTCCCCGTGGCATCAATCACCTTTTGCGCCAGCGAACCGCCAAACTGGTTTCGCAGCTGCGTATCAAAATCGTCAGCGGATGGGTCGATAACCGGAAGTCCCAACCGGGAAACCACATGCTCCCGGCGCGCGGGACTGGTATCGGCAACCACCACCTGTGCGCCATCGGCTTTGGCAATCGCTGCAGCCCCCAGGCCAATCGGACCGGCGCCAACCACAAGCACCTGCTCACCTGGTGCCACCGCCGCCCGGCGTACCGCATGCGCGCTGATGGCATAAGGCTCAATCAGCGCCGCCGCCTGTGGGTCAATCCCCTGCGCATCCAGCAGATTGGTCACCGGAACAGAAAGATATTCACTGAAACCGCCATCCTGATGGACGCCAATCACCGAAATCTTCTCGCAGCAGTTGGTACGCCCGCTCAGGCATGCCGGACACTGCTGGCAGGCCACGTAAGGAATAACCGCCACCTGCTGTCCATTTTTCATATTCTGGATATTTTTTCCCAGCCCGACAATTTCCCCACATATTTCATGACCTAACACTCGTGGGTAACTGAAAAAAGGTTGATTGCCGCCCCAGGCATGAATATCGGTACCACAAATTCCTACCGACTTAATTTTAATGAGTGCTTCACCCTCACCCGGAATAGGTATTTCGCGCTCTTTCCAGACTAATTTTTTAGGTTCCTGGCAAATCAACGTATTCATCGTAGACATGATTCTGCTCTCCTTTTTTTCTGTTGCCTCAGATATCAACGAAAATAAAAAAGCCGGAGAAAGCAGAAACACAATCTGTGAATTCCAGCGCATAAAAATGTTTTAAATCGGGTTTTAATAGCCAAAAAGGAGAAGCCATGAGCCGTTCACAAAACTTACGCCACAACGTGATTAACCAGATAATCGATGATATGGCGCGGGGTCATATCCCTTCCCCACTTCCTTCGCAAAGCGCGCTGGCGGAGATGTACAACA
Source organism: Citrobacter sp. wls827 (assembly GCF_005280875.1). Taxonomy (NCBI): domain Bacteria; kingdom Pseudomonadati; phylum Pseudomonadota; class Gammaproteobacteria; order Enterobacterales; family Enterobacteriaceae; genus Citrobacter; species Citrobacter sp. wls827. The sequence continues at coordinate 213,748 of NZ_SZWR01000012.1, read as the reverse complement.
TCAGCCGCACCACCGTGCGCCATATGCTGAGCCACTTAGGCGAGTGCGGGGTGCTGACCCAGGTCGGTAGCCACTATGTCATCGTGCGTAAACCTGACCATGACGACGGTTTTGCCTGCACCACCGCCTCCATGACCGAGCAAAACCGGATTTTTGAGCAGGCGTTTTTCACCATGATCAACCAGCGCCAGCTGCGCGCGGGCGAGAGTTTCTCCGAACTGCAGCTTGCCAGAGCCGCGGGGGTAAGCCCGGTAGTGGTACGGGAATATCTTTTAAAATTCGAACGTTACAACCTGATAAAAAACGAAAAACGCGGTCAGTGGAGCATGAAGCAGTTCGATCAGGCCTACGCCGAGCAGCTGTTTGAACTGCGAGAAATGCTGGAAACCCATTCCCTGCAGCATTTTCTCAATCTGCCCGACGATGACCCACGCTGGCTGCAGGCAAAAACGCTACTCGAGCGCCACCGGATCCTGCGCGACAGCATCGGCAGCAGCTTTCGTATGTTCTCGCAGTTAGACCGCGAGTTTCATGCTTTACTGCTCTCTGCTGCCGATAATATATTTTTCAATCAATCACTTGAAATCATCTCCGTGATTTTCCACTTCCACTATCAATGGGACGAAAGCGACCTTAAGCAGCGCAACATCATTGCCATCGATGAGCATATGACCATCCTCAGCGCGCTGATTTGCCGCAGCGACCTGGATGCCACTCTGGCGCTGTGTAACCATTTGAATTCAGCCAAACAATCGATGATTCGCTCCATCAACCAAAGTCATAGCGCAGCACATTAAGTACCGATAAAAAACAGCAAACTATTACCGGGAGCACGATTTTATAAAAATAAAAACGCCGGAAAAATACCTCTTGCCTATGCTCACGCTAAGTCGACTGCATTAAAAAATTTTGTGAGCGGTGATGAGTAAATTGTTTCATCACTGGTATTTTTTCAATACTGCACAGCCCGGCTGTGTGAATAATAAATTATTGAGGTTCAGGAGTCCGGCGTGGAAAAAAATAATATTACCCTCGACCCGAGTTCTTCGTTTGGCACGTCGTCATCTGCGGATATTAATGTTCCGCCTGAAGGCATGGTGCAACGCAGTAGCCGAATAAAACGTATTCAGACCACGGCAATGATTTTATTATTTCTTGCTGCGGTAATTAATTATCTCGACCGCAGTTCTCTGTCGGTCGCTAACTTAACGATTCGTGAAGAACTGGGGCTGAGCGCCACGCAAATCGGCGTGCTGCTGTCGGTTTTTTCTCTCGCTTACGGTATTGCCCAGCTCCCCTGCGGCCCGCTGCTGGATCGCAAAGGTCCGCGCATTATGCTTGGGCTGGGGATGTTCTTCTGGTCGCTGTTTCAGGCGATGTCCGGCATGGTACACAGCTTCACTCAGTTTGTGCTGGTGCGTATCGGGATGGGGATCGGCGAAGCGCCAATGAACCCGTGCGGCGTAAAGGTCATCAACGACTGGTTTAACATCAAAGAGCGCGGCCGCCCGATGGGATTATTCAACGCCGCCTCCACCATCGGGGTTGCCATTAGCCCGCCGATTCTGGCTGCCATGATGCTGGTAATGGGCTGGCGCTGGATGTTTATTACCATCGGCGTGCTGGGCATTTTCCTCGCCATCGGCTGGTACATGCTGTATCGCAACCGCGAGCAAATTGAGCTGAGCGCCACCGAACAGGCGTACCTGAACGCCGGTAGCGTCAATGCCCGTCGCGATCCCCTGAGCTTTGCCGAATGGCGCAGCCTGTTTCGCAATCGCACGATGTGGGGCATGATGCTGGGCTTTAGCGGCATCAACTACACCGCATGGTTATATCTGGCCTGGCTGCCAGGCTACCTGCAAGCCTCCTATAACCTGGATTTAAAAAGCACCGGATTAATGGCGGCGATCCCGTTCCTGTTTGGCGCAGCCGGCATGTTGATCAACGGTTTTGTCACCGACTGGCTGGTGAAAGGCGGTATGGCGCCGATTAAGAGCCGTAAGATTTGTATTATTGCCGGGATGTTCTGTTCTGCGGCCTTCACCTTCGTTGTGCCGCAGGCCACAACGTCAATGGCCGCCGTGTTACTGATCGGCATGGCGCTGTTCTGCATCCACTTCGCCGGAACGTCCTGTTGGGGTCTGATCCATGTTGCGGTGGCTTCACGCATGACCGCCTCCGTGGGAAGCATCCAGAACTTCGCCAGCTTCATCTGCGCGTCATTCGCCCCGATCGTCACCGGATTTATTGTTGATACCACCAACTCTTTCCGTCTGGCGCTGATCATCTGCGGCTGCGTCACCATGGTGGGCGCTCTCGCCTACATCTTCCTGGTGCGCCAGCCCATCAGCGATCCGCGTAAAGATTAATCCTCACAATGCCCGATAACACCGCGCTTATCGGGCATGTTATGCTCGACAAATGAACATCATCTTACGCGCCACCACGCTGGCAGACACTGCCGCGCTTCCCGCCATCGAACGATCGGCGGGGCAACGTTTTTTACAGATCCCGGAACTGGCGTGGATTGCTGACGACCAGATTATATCAGTTGCTCAGCATCAGGCATTTGCCGCCGCTGGCTTGAGCTGGCTGGCGCAGGCCGATGAGCATCCGGTCGGCTTTTTAGTCGCCGAAACGCAGGATTCATCGCTGTTTATTGCGGAACTGTCGCTGCATCAGGCGTGGCAGGGAAAAGGCATTGGCCGCAGATTGCTTGACTATGTTGCCGAACAGGCGCGCGCAAAAGGTTATACGTCGCTTACGCTGACCACCTTCCGCGATGTGCCGTGGAATGCGCCATTGTACGCGCGACTGGGTTTTGAACTGCTGGCTGACGAGACACTTCCTGCAAAGTTGCGCCAGAAAAGAGAAGAGGAAGCGGCGCATGGCCTGGCATATGAATCGCGCTGCGCCATGCGCCTGATGTTGCGCTAATTGCCCGATGGCGGCTACGCCTTATCGGGTCGACATAACTTTCCCGTAGGCCGGATAAGCGATAGCGCCATCCGGCATCACAGTCTTAGAACGTTTCCCAGTTATCCCCGGCATCCGCTACCGCGGCTTTACGCGGCTGGACCGTGGAAACCGGCTTTGCAGCGGCAACGTCACGCGCGCGCTGCTGGTCATGCTGAATACGGAACACCGCAACGGCCTGAGTCAAACGGCTGGCCTGTTCTTCCAGCGCTGCTGCTGCTGCTGCGGATTCTTCCACCAGCGAGGCGTTCTGCTGCGTCACGCGATCCATCTCGGCGACGGCCAGACCGACCTGGTCGATCCCGCGGCTCTGCTCGTCAGAAGCGGAGGCGATTTCACCCATGATATCGGTCACGCGGGTTACCGCATTGACGATCTCATCCATGGTTTCACCGGCGCTTTCAACCAGCGTTGAACCGACATCCACGCGGCTGACCGAGTCTTCAATCAGGCTCTTGATCTCGCGCGCGGCCTGCGCACTACGCTGGGCCAGGTTACGTACTTCACCCGCAACCACCGCAAATCCACGGCCCTGCTCGCCCGCACGTGCGGCTTCTACAGCGGCGTTGAGTGCCAAAATGTTGGTCTGGAAGGCAATGCCGTCGATGACGCTAATAATGTCGGCGATTTTCTGCGAACTGGAAGCGATATCACGCATAGTTTGCACTACGTTATCCACCACTTTTCCGCCTTTCTGCGCCGTTTCTGAGGCACTCAGCGCAAGATGGCTGGCCTGACGGGCGTTTTCGGCGTTCTGCTTCACGGTCGCCGTCAGCTGTTCCATACTGGCCGCGGTTTCTTCCAGAGAAGCCGCCTGTTGCTCAGTGCGTGAAGAGAGATCGTTGTTACCCATGGCAATCTCGCTGGCACCGCTATAGATAGCGTTAGCACCATTACGCACATCACCCACGGTGTTCATCAGTTCACCCTGCATATGACGCAGGCTTTCTGCCAATTGCCCAATCTCGTTGGAGCCTTCTACATCAATGCGCTTTACCAGATCGCCGCTGGCGATATGGCGAATGCTGTCAATCAGACGGTTCATCGGAGAGATAAGAGAAAGTTTGATACCGAACCAGACCGCAACAATCGCCGCCAGCACGGTAATCAGCACGCACGCCAGTACCCACATCGCCTGGCTGTAAGAGCTGTTGTTATCTTCAACCGCAATGTCATACAGGCGGTCATTCTGCTGCATGTAATTGACATACTGCTTCTCAAAACCATCCTGATAGCTTTGCGTCGGTTGATCAAAGAATGCGTTGATCTTCCCTTCACCCAACAGTTGGATCAGCTCCGCCAGCGCACCATGATAGATGTCATAGGTGCGGTTGATCTCCTGGAAAGCGGCTTCACTTTGACGCGGGTCACGCGGGAGAGATTCATAAACCGCCCAGTTTTTTTCCGTCAGTTTCAGCGCTGTGCTCGCTACCTGCATCAGCTCAGCAACGGTCGCACCGCTGCCGATATTGTTCTGATCCATCATGTAGCGAATACCCGCCCGGTTAAGGGTGTTTCGCGTTTGCAGCAGTTCAACCCAGGTGGCATTCAGCGCAGACTGCTGCTGGCGAATGGTTTGCAGAACGGTAAAGTTCTCTTTGTCATTCTTCAGTGAGTTAAAGAACAACCCGCCCGAGGCCAGTTGTAAAACGCCAAATAGCGCCAATACCAGCAGTAAGCTGGTAACAATCTTCATTCGTTTTAACATGTTTTCTCTTTCCGCTAGACAGATGTCAGAATTTTCGGCCTGGAAAGGGAAAACTTTATGGAATTCGTGCTAACTGAATCGATCTCAGCATCGACGATTCGTCGATCCCCGCAGTCAGCCCAGGATCTAAAGGCGTTTATCAGTGATCTCAATCACATAATTATCCCCACTCACCGGCACCAGGAACCGCTCACTGACACTTGGGACCGCTTAAGCTGACATACAACCACTCACTTATTTACCTTACTTTACGCGCGTAACTCTCTGGCAAGATCCTCCCAACATAGCAGTCAACTTATCTCCTCAAACACACAATCAACCCCCCAGCGGCCTCGGCCAATTATTAGGTTTTACTATGGATACGAAAAAGATATTCAAGCACATACCCTGGGTCATTCTCGGAATCATCGGTGCATTCTGCCTCTCGGTAGTGGCATTACGTCGGGGTGAACACATCAGCGCCCTGTGGATCGTGGTCGCCTCTGTCTCCGTTTATCTGGTGGCCTATCGTTACTACAGTCTCTACATCGCCCAAAAGGTGATGAAACTTGACCCGACGCGCGCCACGCCGGCGGTCATCAACAATGATGGTCTGAACTACGTTCCAACCAACCGTAACGTATTGTTTGGTCACCACTTTGCCGCTATCGCCGGTGCGGGTCCGCTGGTTGGGCCGGTACTGGCCGCGCAGATGGGCTACCTGCCCGGTACGCTGTGGCTGCTGGCTGGCGTAGTGTTGGCCGGTGCGGTGCAGGACTTCATGGTGCTGTTTATCTCTTCTCGCCGTAACGGCGCCTCTCTGGGTGAGATGATCAAAGAAGAGATGGGCCCGGTGCCGGGAACCATTGCGTTGTTTGGCTGCTTCTTAATCATGATCATCATCCTCGCAGTACTGGCACTGATCGTGGTGAAAGCACTGGCTGAAAGCCCGTGGGGTGTGTTCACCGTCTGCTCAACCGTACCTATCGCGCTGTTCATGGGGATCTACATGCGATTCCTGCGCCCAGGACGCGTGGGCGAAGTGTCGGTGATTGGTATTGTGTTGCTGGTTGCCTCCATCTACTTCGGCGGCGTGATTGCGCACGACCCGTACTGGGGCCCGGCGCTGACCTTTAAAGACACCACCATTACCTTTACCCTGATCGGTTACGCGTTTATCTCTGCGCTGCTGCCGGTATGGCTGATCCTCGCCCCGCGCGACTATCTGGCGACCTTCCTGAAAATCGGCGTTATCGTCGGTCTGGCGGTGGGGATTGTTATCCTCAACCCGGAACTGAAAATGCCAGCAATGACTCAGTATGTTGATGGTACTGGCCCACTGTGGAAAGGCGCACTGTTCCCGTTCCTGTTCATCACCATCGCGTGTGGTGCGGTATCTGGCTTCCACGCGCTGATCGCTTCCGGTACCACACCGAAGCTGCTGGCTTGTGAAACCGACGCGCGTTTCATTGGTTACGGCGCGATGCTGATGGAATCCTTCGTGGCGATTATGGCGCTGGTTGCTGCGTCCATCATCGAACCGGGTCTGTACTTCGCAATGAACACCCCGCCTGCGGGCCTTGGCATCACCATGCCGAACCTGCATGAAATGGGTGGCGAGAACGCGCCGCTGATTATGGCGCAGCTGAAAGATGTCACCGCACACGCGGCGGCAACCGTCAGTTCCTGGGGCTTTGTGATTTCGCCTGAGCAGATCCTGCAAACCGCGAAAGACATCGGTGAGCCGTCCGTTCTGAACCGCGCAGGTGGCGCACCGACGCTGGCTGTGGGTATCGCCCACGTGTTCCACAAAGTGCTGCCGATGGCTGACATGGGCTTCTGGTACCACTTCGGTATCCTGTTCGAAGCACTGTTCATCCTGACCGCACTGGATGCAGGTACCCGTTCTGGCCGCTTTATGCTGCAGGATTTACTGGGTAACTTCGTCCCATTCCTGAAGAAAACCGACTCCCTGGTTGCTGGCGTCGTGGGTACTGCGGGCTGCGTAGGCCTGTGGGGTTACCTGCTGTATCAAGGCGTGGTTGACCCGCTGGGCGGCGTTAAGAGCCTGTGGCCGCTGTTCGGTATCTCTAACCAGATGCTGGCTGCCGTGGCGCTGGTTCTCGGCACCGTGGTGCTGGTTAAAATGCAGCGCACCAAATACATCTGGGTTACCGTGGTTCCGGCAGTATGGCTGCTGATCTGCACCACCTGGGCACTGGGTCTGAAACTGTTCAGCACCAACCCGCAGATGGAAGGCTTCTTCTTTATGGCGAATCAGTACAAAGAGAAGATTGCTAACGGCGGCGAACTGACCGCACAGCAGATTGCCAATATGAACCATATTGTCATCAACAACTACACCAACGCAGGCCTGAGTATTCTGTTCCTGGTGGTAGTGTACAGCATCATTTTCTACGGGTTCCGTACCTGGCAGAAAGCCCGCACCATCAACGGTCGCTCTGATAAAGAAACACCGTATGTACCGGTGCCAGAAGGCGGCGTGAAAACCTCTTCACATCACTAACCTGAAGCCGGGTGGCGCGCCGCGCTCCCGGCCTACATCACTTAGTACCGCAGGCGTAATTGGCGCAGTCAGTTTGGCCGCGGACAGCGCGCAGCAACCGGAGCGTACACGCTGTACGTGAGGATTGCGAGCACTGCCCGCGGTCAAAATGGCAAGTGAAATAGCCTGCATCTACGAGCTCAACATATATCCGGGGCGTTTTATGTTTGGTACTTTAGGTCAGGCAAAAAAGTATCTCGGTCAGGCGGCAAAGATGCTGATTGGCATTCCGGACTACGACAACTACGTCGAGCACATGAAGACCAACCATCCCGATAAGCCGTACATGACCTACGAAGAATTCTTCCGCGAGCGCCAGGAAGCCCGCTACGGTAGCGGCGGAAGCAGTTGCTGTTAGAAGGAGAAGTGAATGACCCCGATTGCAGTTACCCTACTCACCGGTTTTCTTGGCGCGGGTAAAACCACCCTGCTGCGCCATATTCTTAACGAGCAGCACGGTTACAAGATTGCCGTTATCGAAAACGAATTCGGCGAAGTCTCGGTGGACGATCAGCTGATTGGCGATCGCGCAACACAGATCAAAACCCTGACCAACGGCTGCATCTGCTGCACCCGTTCGAGCGAACTGGAAGACGCGCTGCTCGATCTGCTCGACAACCTCGACAAAGGCGCGATCAATTTCGACCGTCTGGTGATTGAGTGCACTGGCATGGCCGATCCTGGCCCGATTATTCAGACCTTTTTCTCCCACGAAGTCATTTGCGAACGCTACCTGCTGGACGGCGTAATTGCTCTGGTTGATGCGGTACATGCCGACGAACAGATGAACCAGTTCACCATCGCTCAGTCGCAGGTGGGCTACGCCGATCGCATCCTGCTGACCAAAACCGACGTAGCAGGTGAAAGCGAAAAACTGCGTGAACGCCTGGCCCGCATCAATGCCCGCGCCCCGGTGTATACCGTCACGCATGGCGATATCGACCTATCCCTGCTGTTCGACACCAACGGTTTCATGCTGGAAGAGAACGTGGTCAGCGCCAAACCGCGCTTCCACTTTATCGCCGACAAGCAAAACGATATCTCCTCGATCGTCGTCGAGCTGGATTACCCGGTCAACATCAGCGACGTGTCCCGAGTGATGGAAAACCTGCTGCTGGAATCCGCCGAGAAGCTGCTGCGCTACAAAGGCATGCTATGGATTGAAGGCGAGCCAAACCGCCTGCTGTTCCAGGGCGTCCAGCGCCTGTATAGCGCCGACTGGGACCGCCCGTGGGGCGACGAACAACCGTACAGCCAACTGGTGTTTATCGGCATCAATCTGCCGGAAGACGAGATCAGAGCAGCGTTTGCGGGATTGAAGAAGTAGATGTTTTGTATGCCGGATAAGGCGCAGCCGCCATCCGGCACTCACTGCCCCAGTATATTCTGACTATTTCTTATTTTGCTCGCGCAGCATCGCTTCGCGCAAAATGGCGTTGAGCCGCGTCTGGTAACCCTTTCCTGGGCGTTTCAACCATTCCATCACGTCAGCATCAATGCGCACGGATGCCTGCGTTTTCAACGGACGGAAAAACTTACCGCGATTAGCCTCTGACCACTGCTCATCTTCTGTCGCAGGAATGTCGCTGTAATCAATTTCATCATCCGATTTATTCGCCAGCGCTTTCAGTTCAGCCTCATGCTGAGGACTCAGCGTGGATACGCTGCCGCGTTTATGCTTAACCATGTTCATAACGACTCCTCTCTTTACGGTCTGCCTTTCTGGCGCTGATGATACGAATGACTTCAAAGCCACTTTCGAACTGAACACTGTGGGCAACCAGAATAACCACAATGCCATGAACAAGACCGATGGTCTGCCAGCGATACTCGCCATTCTCATATCGATCCTGCCGCGACAGATGTTGGGGATCGTCAAATACCAGCACTGCATCTTCAAACCGGACACCGTGTTTCCTCAGGTTACTTTTTGCCTTGTTTGCATCCCATTCAAACTCCATTGGCATGTGCTTTCCTTAATTGTATATACAAAAATGTATCTACAATTATCTTTTCATTATAGTGAAATTGTTGGAAATAGCTTCACATTTTGCACATTCGACAGAAGGGAAAAGTGAGCGGGAGAGTGTGCCGGATAAAGCGAAGCCGCCATCCGGCACTCGCAGTTTTCATTCCGATAAGTGATTCATGCTATGGAATTTTTCATCTGGTATGGCAAGCTATTGCCATTGCACTCGTTAAGGGACCAACGTGAAAAATTACAAAGTGATTACCCCGCTTTTTCCGACCTACGCCCAGGTAAAAGCGATGATAAAAGCCGTTTCAGGCTATTCCCTGAAAGCAGTGCGCGATATGATTACCGCCATTCACGAGCAAACAGGAACACCACAACAACCCGTTGACTGGTCAGAACCGGATCTGTGGATCAGCGAGCGCTTGTCAGGTGAAGATGCCGAAATCGCCCGCCGCATCTGGGATACCGATAACCATATTCTGAACCCACGCCACAGCTACGGCTGCTATTTATTCCTTAACTATCCTCAGTTTGACCTGATGAAAAGCACGCCAGAAGATGCCTGGCAACCCACCCCTCGTGGGCAACAATTTCTGCAAGATGACGAAAAGACATTGCGTTCGTTAGACGATCAGGAAGGCATCCTGCAGCTTCTGGAGCTACTGGCAGGCCGGGAAATGTCGCGTCGCGCGGATTTACTTCCCGAATGGCAGGCCTTTTTGCACCAGCACTCCAAATTCGCATCTGCCAGTTCAGTAAAAAGCACACTCTACTCTCGCCTCAATAACCTGATCGACCGCGAAATGGTGAACCGCGAAGGCATGAGCTATCGCATCACCGATGCCGGACGCGGCTGGCTTGGCAAAGCGCTACCAGCCCGAAAAAGCGATCCGCGTAAAGAGCTTTTGGACGCCGTGAAGCGCTACAACGAGCAGCAAAAAGAGCTGCTGCGCGAGCAAATCAGCACCATGAATCCGTACAAGTTTGAGCATCTGGTCGGGCAATTGCTGGAAGCGATGGGGTACGAACAGGTTGAAGTGACCAAAGCCTCCGGCGATAAAGGTGTGGACGTGATTGGTCAGGTGCAAGTTGGCATCACCACCATTACTGAAGTGGTGCAGGTAAAGCGGATGCAGAACACCATCACTCGCCCATACATCGATCAGCTGCGCGGCGCGCTTCCCTATCACAAGGCGATTCGCGGCACGCTGATCACTACCGGCAAGTTTGCCGCCAAATGCGCGGAAGCAGCGCTGTTTCCGGGGGCTGCCCCTATCACGCTGATTGACGGCGACCGCCTGCTGGAAATGTTGATTGAAAATAACGTTGGGATTCGACGCAGCAATGCGGTCGAGCTGCTGGATGTGGATTTGCAGCTGTTTGATGAGCTGGAGATTGAGTAACGTGCATAACGCAGTAGCAAAGCCATTTCTGTTCATGGCTTGCATAACAATATTGTGTAAAATCAGAGCAATCCCATTATCGGTAGAGAACGGACATGGCTGACCTGAACCTGAGTACCCTGACGGAAGCAGACATCATCACCAAATGCGTTATGCCCGCCATCCTTGATGCTGGCTGGAACGACACAACGCAAATCAGACAAGAGGTCAAACTCCGGGACGGTAAGGTCATCGTGCGCGGCAAAGTCGCGGCGCGCAGAACGGTGAAATCCGCCGATATCGTGCTGTATTACAAGCCGGGCATTCCGCTGGCGGTCATTGAAGCCAAAGCCAATAAGCATGAAATCGGCAAAGGAATGCAACAGGGCATAGAGTACGCACGTCTGCTGGACGTTCCTTTCGTCTTTGCTACCAACGGCGATGGCTTTATCTTCCGCGATGCCACGGTTGCTGACGGCGAACTAATGGAAAAGCCGATTACCCTCGGCGAATTCCCTTCTCCCTCGGAACTGTGGCAAAAATTGTGCTTATCAAAAGGCTACACCGAAGCTCAACTTCCGGTGATTACTCAGGACTACTACGACGACGGCAGCGGCAAAGCACCGCGTTATTACCAGCTACAGGCCATCAACAAAACCATTGAAGCCGTCTCCGCCGGGCAGAACCGCGTTCTGCTGGTGATGGCGACCGGAACGGGGAAAACTTACACCGCCTTCCAGATTATCTGGCGCTTATGGAAAGCGAAAAGTAAGAAGCGGATCCTGTTCCTCGCCGATCGCAATATTCTGGTCGATCAGACCAAAAATAACGACTTCCTGCCGTTTGGCACGGCGATGACCAAAGTCACCGGGCGCACCATCGACCCGGCATTTGAAATCCACCTCGCGTTGTACCAGGCCATCACCGGCCCGGAAGAAGATCAAAAAGCCTTTAAACAGGTAGCGCCGGATTTCTTTGACCTGATTGTGATTGACGAATGCCATCGCGGCAGCGCTTCCGAAGACAGCGCCTGGCGCGAAATCCTCGACTATTTCAGCGCCGCCACGCAGATTGGCTTAACCGCCACGCCGAAGGAGACCCATGAAGTCTCCAGCACCGATTACTTCGGCGACCCGGTATATATCTACTCGCTCAAAGAAGGTATAGAAGACGGCTTCCTTGCCCCCTATAAAGTGGTGCGCGTCGATATTGACGTCGATCTCCAGGGCTGGCGCCCCACCAAAGGCCAGACGGATAAAAACGGCGAGCTGATCGACGACCGCATCTACAACCAGAAAGATTTTGACCGCACGATGGTGATTGATGAGCGCACCGAACTGGTGGCGAAAACCATCACCGATTACCTCAAGCGCACCAACCCGATGGATAAAACCATCATCTTCTGCAACGACATCGATCACGCGGAGCGGATGCGCCGCGCGCTGGTCAATCTCAACCCGGAACAGGTCAAGAAGAACGACAAGTACGTGATGAAAATCACCGGCGATGACGACATCGGCAAAGCCCAACTGGATAACTTTATTAACCCTAAAAAGGCCTATCCGGTTATCGCCACTACCTCCGAACTGATGACCACCGGCGTCGACGCCAAAACCTGCAAACTGGTGGTGCTGGACCAAAACATTCAGTCGATGACCAAATTCAAGCAGATCATCGGCCGCGGCACCCGTATCGATGAACGCTACGGCAAGCTATGGTTCACCATCCTCGATTTCAAAAAGGCCACCGAGCTGTTCGCCGACGAACGCTTCGACGGCATCCCGGAAAAGGTGATGGACACCACGCCGCAAGATATCGCCGACCCGGAGTCTGATTTTGAAGAGCAGTTCGACGAGCACGACGAAGAGGTTGAAGACGTTGTTACCGGTGCCGATGAAGATCCCGCGCCGTATACCGTTACCGGTACAGACGATGTCGGCCCGCTGCCGGAAGACGACGAGAACAAAGTGCGCAAGTTCCACGTCAACGGCGTGGCCGTCGGCGTGATCGCCCAGCGCGTGCAGTATTACGACGCCGACGGCAAGCTGGTCACCGAATCCTTCAAAGACTACACCCGCAAAACGCTGCTCAAAGAGTACGCCTCGCTGGATGATTTCACCCGCAAATGGCAGGACGCTGAGCGCAAAGAGGCCATCATCAAGGAACTGGAGCAGCAGGGGATTATCTGGGAAGTGCTGGCGGAAGAGGTCGGTAAAGAGCTCGACCCGTTCGACATGCTGTGCCACGTGGTGTATGGTCAGCCGCCGTTAACCCGCAAAGAGCGGGCGGAGAACGTGCGTAAGCGCAACTACTTCACCAAATACTCCGACGCCGCGCAGGCGGTGCTGAATACGCTGCTGGATAAATACGCCGATGCGGGCGTGCAGGAGATAGAGAGTATTCAGGTGCTGAAGCTCAAGCCGTTCGACAGCATGGGTACGCTGCCGGAGATCATTAAAAGCGGATTCGGCGACCGTAACGGGTATAATCAGGCCATCAGCGAGCTGGAGAGCGAAATCTACCACTTACCGCCCCGCTCCGCGTAACCACTCCCCTTTTGCGCCTTCTGCTGCCACCGCGTAGCAGAAGGCCTTATTGTTAATGAAACATGGAACACATCATGTCAATCAGCTCAGTTATCAAATCATTACAGGACATTATGCGCAAAGACGCCGGCGTGGACGGCGATGCGCAGCGCCTCGGCCAGCTCTCCTGGTTGCTGTTTCTGAAAATCTTTGACGCCCAGGAAGAGGCGCTGGAACTGGAGCAGGATAACTATCAGTATCCGATCCCGCAGCGCTACCTGTGGCGCACCTGGGCGGCGAACGCCGAGGGCATTACCGGTGATTCCCTGCTGGAGTTCGTCAACGACGATCTGTTCCCGGCGCTGAAAAACCTCACCGCGCCTATCGATAAGAACCCGCGCGGCTTTGTGGTCAGGCAGGCGTTCAGCGATGCCTATAACTACATGAAAAACGGCACCCTGCTGCGTCAGGTGATCAACAAGCTCAACGAAATCGACTTCACCAGTTCCAGCGAGCGCCACCTGTTCGGCGACATCTACGAACAGATCCTCAAAGATCTGCAATCGGCGGGCAATGCCGGTGAGTTTTATACCCCACGCGCCGTCACCCGCTTTATGGTCGATCGCGTCGATCCGAAGCTCGGCGAGTCGATTATGGACCCGGCCTGCGGCACTGGCGGCTTCCTCGCCTGCGCGTTCGATCACGTGAAAAATAAGTACGTGAAGAGCGTGACCGATCACCAGACGCTGCAACAGCAGATCCACGGCGTGGAGAAAAAGCAGCTCCCGCACCTGCTGGCGACCACCAATATGCTGCTGCACGGCATTGAAGTGCCGGTGCAAATTCGTCACGACAACACCCTCAACAAGCCGCTGTCATCGTGGGATGAACAGCTCGATGTGATCGTCACCAACCCACCGTTCGGCGGCACCGAAGAAGACGGCATCGAGAAGAACTTCCCGGCGGAGATGCAAACCCGCGAAACGGCGGACCTGTTCCTGCAACTGATTATTGAAGTGCTGGCGAAAAACGGCCGCGCGGCGGTGGTGCTGCCGGACGGCACGCTGTTTGGCGAAGGCGTCAAAACCAAGATCAAAAAGCTGCTCACCGAGGAGTGCAACCTCCACACCATCGTGCGTCTGCCGAACGGCGTGTTTAACCCGTACACCGGGATCAAAACCAACCTGCTGTTCTTTACCAAAGGCCAGCCGACCAAAGAGATCTGGTTCTACGAGCACCCGTACCCGGCGGGCGTGAAGAACTACAGTAAAACCAAGCCGATGAAGTTTGAAGAATTCCAGGCCGAGATCGACTGGTGGGGCAACGAGGCCGACGGCTTCGCCAGCCGCGTCGAGAACGAGCAGGCGTGGAAGGTCAGCATCGACGAGGTGATTGCCCGCAACTTTAACCTCGATATCAAGAACCCGCACCAGGCGGAAGCCGTCAGCCACGATCCGGATGAATTGCTCACACAGTACGCGAAACAGCAGGAAGCCATCCAGACCCTGCGCCACCAGCTGCGCGATATTCTCGGCGCAGCGCTCTCCGGTAAGGAGGCCAACTGATGACGGTAGAAAAACTGATTGTTGACCATATCGACACCTGGACCACGGCGCTGCAAACCCGCTCCACGGCCGGGCGCGGCAGCTCGGGTAAGATTGACCTGTACGGCATTAAGAAGCTGCGCGAGCTGATTCTGGAGCTGGCGGTGCGCGGCAAGCTGGTGCCGCAGGACTCGAACGACGAACCGGCGTCGGTGCTGCTGGAGCGTATTGCGGCGGAAAAGGCCGAGCTGGTGAAGCAGGGGAAAATTAAGAAGCCCAAGCCGCTACCGGAGATTAGCGAGGAAGAGAAACCGTTTGAGCTGCCGGCGGGGTGGGAGTGGGTTGCATTACAAGAAATATGTTCATTAGAAAATGGTGACAGAAGTAAAAACTATCCGAATAAGTCAACACTAGTAGAGACAGGAATACCATTTGTCAACGCAGGTCATCTTGAAAATGGAAATATACGACAAGAAGACATGACATTCATTACACCAGAACATTTTAGCATTCTCCGTTCAGGAAAATTCCTCAATGGTGATATTTTATTTTGTCTTAGAGGTTCTCTAGGTAAATCAGCAATTGTACAAAACCTATCAGGAGCAATTGCTTCATCACTAGTAATCGTTCGTGTTTTTAAGCCTACATTTAATAAATATATTCATTTATATTTCGATGCGCCATTATCTTATGATTTTATAAATAAATATGATAATGGGACAGCCCAACCTAATCTGGCAGCTACAGATTTAGCTCGTTTTTTAGTTCCATTACCACCACTAGATGAGCAATCTCGCATTGTTAATAAAATTACGGAGCTAATGTCCCTCTGTGACCAGTTGGAACAGCACTCCCTGACCAGTCTGGACGCCCACCAACAGTTGGTTGAAACCCTGCTAACCACGCTAACCAACAGCCAGAACGCCGATGAACTGGCTGAAAACTGGGCGCGTATCAGCGAGCATTTCGACACGTTGTTTACCACCGAAGTCAGCATTGACGCCTTAAAACAAACCATTCTACAACTGGCGGTGATGGGCAAACTGGTGCCGCAGGATTCAAACGACGAACCGGCCTCCGACCTGCTCAAACGTATTGCGCAGGAAAAAGCACAGTTGGTAAAAGACGGGAAAATTAAAAAGCAAAAACCGTTGCCGCCGATTAGTGATGAGGAAAAGCCGTTTGAACTGCCGAGTGGGTGGGAATGGTGTCGCCTGGGTTCTATTTTTAATTTTCTAAATGGATATGCCTTTAAAAGTGAGTGGTTTAGCCCCGCAGGATTACGTTTATTACGGAATGCAAACATTGCTCACGGAGTGACCAATTGGAAGGATGTAGTGTATATACCAAATGAAATGAGAGATGATTTCGAAAATTATGTTTTATCAGAGAACGATATTGTCATTTCATTAGACCGCCCAATTATTAATACTGGGTTAAAATATGCCATCATCAGAAAATCAGATTTGCCATGCTTGCTTCTCCAACGAGTAGCAAAATTTAAAAATTATGCCAACACGGTGTCTAACACCTTCTTAACAACATGGTTGAAATCTTACTTTTTCATAAATTCAATTGATCCTGGAAGAAGTAATGGTGTTCCACATATATCTACGAAGCAGTTAGAGATGACACTATTTCCTCTTCTATCTCAAAGTGAACAAGATCGTATTATTTCAAAAGCAAATGAATTAATAAGCATCTGTGAAAAACTAAAATATCATATTCAAACTACCCAACAAACCCAGCTCCACCTGGCCGACGCCCTCACCGACGCCGCCATAAATTAACCCGCCCTTCATAAACCAATAAAGCGGCTAAATAGCCGCTTTATTTCCATCACCAGAAATAATCTATCCCCGCATCCACGCCGTTATTTTCATTCATTTTCAGCTGGACTTTCCTTCTATTCCCTGATGATATATACAGGTATTTTTCGCAAGACGCCCGTGCTGGAACACGAGCGCCTCGCTAATCACAATCACTATTCTCGGAGAATAGCCATCATGACTACCCCGCATTCTATTGCAGAATTCACCGATCCAGAAGTCTCCCCGACAAATAATCGTCTGGGTACCGTCACTTATGCGAGTCGTTATCCGGATTACACGCATGTTCCGGCAATTATTATGAAAGGCCAGTGGCTGGAAGCCGCCGGTTTCGCCACCGGCTGCAAATTCGATGTCAGAGTGATGCCAGGCTGTATTGTGCTAACGACAAAACTGCCGGAGCCGGAAGAACCGGCGTTATTGCAGTCGCTGCGCCGGGTGTGCAAGCTGTCCGCGCGTAAGCAACAGCAGGTGCAGGAGTTTATCGACGTGATTTCGGCGAAGTCGCTCAGGCAGAAATAACCGCCCTGATGCCCGGTGGCGCGATGCTTACCGGGCCTGGAAATTCTGCTTCCCGTAGGCCGGATAAGGCGCAGCCGCCATCCGGCATTCCAGCCACTCACTCGGTGATCACAAATCGTGTCGCCGCAAAGCAGTTCAATATCCGGTGCACCAGAAATACCAGGGTGAGCGTGGCCAGCAGCGCGACGGTAACGGAGGTGATGCGGTAGAGATCGCTGAATACCAGGTCCTGATCCGGATGCAGGTTCTGCCCGAACATAATGCCGATGGTGGTGATACTGGCAAAACCCACGCCCGCACCGACTTTTTCCATCACGTGCAGGCGGGCGCTGAACGCCAGTCCAAGGCCAATCAGCGGCATCATCAGCAGCATATGGTTGCTGAAATCATAAATAAGCAGCTGCACCAGCAGAATGTACAGACAAGCCAGTACCACGCCGACCACGCGCCAGAGAGAGCTCAACACCGCGCCGCGATAATGCATCGGAAACAGGATCAAAATGCCCGCCATCAGCGCCGACAGCGAATCGCTCAAGTCACAGATCTGGAAAACCACAAATATCATTGTCGCCACCGAACCGGAAAGCAGCGACTCGTGGCGAACCCGGGCGTCATCTTTCTCAATGCGCGGCGGCGGCTGGCGGGGCTCCACGTCCGGGATCAGATAATGCAGCAACGCGCTCAGCGCCACCGCCATGACGCAGGCTTCCATATTGGAGAACATCAGCGTATGCCAGTTGGTGGTGGGATAGCTCATAAAGTTGAGCATCGTGCTCTGGCACACCACGCCCATTGAGCCGAACAGAAACAGCGGTCCTTTGCTCATCAAACGAAAACGCACCACGTACAGGCCAAATACCACCAGCGTCATAATCAGCGGCCATTGTGAGAGATAGCCGACAATCAGCACCATTTCGACGCAGTTTACCGCCGCGCTGAACACAAACTGTTTGGCCACATGGCGGTTGAACACCGGTACCAGCGACAGCAGCATCAGCGGATAAACCACAAAGAACACGCCGTACTGCACGTTATAAAAGGTCGAGATACTCAGCGCGATTGTCCCGGCAACCGAGATACGCAGGGTCTGGCGAAAATCATTGGCGGTGTAGACAATATTCCCGTGCGGCGTAAAGACGTGAGCCAGGGTGTTAATAGACATAATGCAGCCAGCTAACGAGATGGATCTGCGCTCCGGCAAAGGTGCGGGCGAACATCCCCTCGCTGTTGTACAGCTGTACCGTGGCGCGTGCCCCGGTCGGCAACGGCGTGTCGACCGGTTCGTTCAGCGCGACGTGAATACGCATACGCTGAGCGTCGCGCACCCAGCGGGTAGATTGTTCCGGTTGCGACAGCTGGCCGTTAACCTGCTCCTGACCCGCCAGAATACCGGCATCGCTGCTGGTAACGCGAGCAGAGAAAACCTTGCCCGGCATGGCGTCGAACACCACGGCGGCATCGGTATCCACTTTAGTGTGGCGCAGGCTTTTCTCGCGAAAGTCGGCCACAATATCAGTCTGGTGGCTGACCAGCGCCAGCAATGGCGTGGCGGCAGTGGCGTAAAGCCCGGGGCTAAGCTGGAGGTTGCTCACCGTACCGTCGGTCTGTGCATAGACTCTGCTCCAGCCGAGGTTCAGTTGCGCCTCGTCCAGCGCGTTACGGTATTTTTGCAGCGTCACGTTACGCTTGTCATCGCGCTCTCCGCGCTGGATCAGCAGGTTCTGAATACTGGCATTGAGCGCTGACACCGACTGCTCGCTGGTTTGCCAGGCGGTGCGCACCTTGTCGAGATCGGCTTGCGACACGTTCTGCATGGCACTCAGGCGCTGATAGCGGTCAAGGGTGGTCTTATCGTTCCGGGCGTTGAATTGCGCGGTGCGCAGGTTGGCACGCGCAGAGGCGATCTGCGCATCCAACTGTTGGTTGCTCAACTTTGCCTGCTCAAGAGCAATTTGCGCGGCCTCAACCTTATTGATAAACGGCGTCGGATCCAGTTCGTACAGCAAGTCGCCCTTTTTCACCTGGCTATTGTTATGTACATGCACCTGCGAGACGTAGCCGGATACACGTGAGGAAACAGGCGTTACCACACGCATCACCGTGGAGTCCGGTGTCAGCGGGATCCAGATATCGGCAACGATAAACCAGGCGAATATAACCAGGAAAGCGGCAATACTCACCCTTACCCAACGGGCAAATTTTTGTTCTGGGGTCATCATAGTTTTTTAGTGTTGATTGTCTTCTTCGCGGATTGTCCGCAAATTGCAGGCGAGTTGATTTAAGGTCGAGCTGAAGGCGGCAAGCTCCGCTTCGGGGATGGTACACGTGACGCGATGTTGGTAGTTCTCAATCACCCGGTTTAGTTCTTCCAGCCTTGCGCGGCCTTGCTCGGTCAGCGTGAGCAGGCGAATGCGTTTGTCATAAGGCGATGTGGAACGCAGCAGATAGCCGTGCTTTTCCAGCTGTGAGAGGGTGCGCATCAGCGGCGGCAGTTCAATACCCTGCACCTCTGCCAGTTCACTGACCGAGACGTTGTCTCCCAGTTGATACAGCTGCATCAGTACCGTCCAGCTTGACTGC
>NZ_SZWR01000012.1:175502-194098 GCF_005280875.1 Citrobacter sp. wls827 | reverse complement strand
TGGCTGCATCAATAATGGCCCGCCACTGGCGCACCACCATTGCCATGCGCATCCCCATCGGGCGGCGGGCAAACAGTTCATCTTCAGTCATGTATCCTTCCCCTCATCGCTGAGAAGAAAATAATACTTATCAGGGTAAGTATCAAGAAACAGACTAATCAGAAGCATGAATTGATAAATACCATGAATACAAAAGAGGCCGGGCGATAACCCCCAGCCTCTGCCGATGAAAGAAAATCACTCCACCTGATCGCGTCGCAACCCGACATCCCGCAACCGCTCGTCGCTCATCTGCTGCAATAAGCGCCGCGTTTGCGCCCGCAAATGCCAGCGTTTTATCACCTGCCAGATCTGCACAAATCCAATAAACGGCTGCTTTGCTTTATTTTCGTGAAATTCCATACCTTGCCTCCCCGTCTTGCCAGAGGCTTTATCTTCACGGATTTGGCCAGGTACAATACAGACTCACAAAGTACTTTTCTTTAACATACAGATTGGTTAAAAGGGATTCTGCATCGCATTAATTACGCCAATCTGTACTGGTTTTTTAATCTGTATGGTACCCATGAGGGATACAGCATGACCCGTTACCAACATCTGGCCAATCTGCTGGCCGAACGCATTGAGCAAGGGCTGTATCGCCATGGCGAAAAACTGCCTTCGGTACGCAGCCTGAGCCAGGAGCACGGGGTCAGCATCAGCACCGTTCAGCAGGCGTATCAGACGCTGGAACAGCGTCAGTTGATCACCCCCCAGCCACGTTCCGGCTACTTTGTCGCGCCGCAAAAAGCGCAGCCTCCGGTGCCGCTGATGTCGCGACCGGTCCAGCGTCCAGTGGAGATAACCCAGTGGGATCAGGTGCTGGATATGCTGAAAGGCAACGCGGACAAATCCATCACGCCTTTCAGCAGTGGCGTACCCGATATCAATCAACCCAGCCTGAAGCCGCTCTGGCGCGAGTTAAGCCGCGTGGCGCAGCATAATCTGAAAGCGATTTTGGGCTACGATGAAATCTCCGGGTGCCGTGAACTGCGCAGTCAGATTGCGCGCCTGATGCTGGACAGCGGTTCGGTGGTTAATGCGGATGATATTGTGATCACCAGCGGGAGTCAGAGCGGAATGTCGCTGGCGCTGCTGACGGTCTGCCAGCCTGGGGACATTGTTGCCGTTGAATCACCCGCCTACTATGGCACGATGCAGCTGCTACGCGGCTTAGGCATCAAGGTGATTGAGATCCCAACCGATCCTGACACCGGGATCAGCATTGAAGCGCTGGAGCTGGCGCTGGATCAGTGGCCGATCAAAGGCGTGCTGCTGGTTCCCAACTGCAACAACCCTCTCGGATTCATTATGCCGGATACGCGTAAGCGGGCGGTGCTCGCCCTCGCCCAGCGTCACGACATCGTCATTTTTGAAGACGATGTGTATGGTGAACTGGCTACAGAGTATCCGCGCCCACGCACCATCCACTCCTGGGATAGCGACGGCCGTGTAATACTCTGCAGCTCGTTTACAAAATCCGTCGCCCCCGGTCTGCGCGTCGGTTGGGTGGTTCCCGGTCGCTATTACAACAAACTGCTGCACATGAAGTACGCCGTCATTGGCACCAACGTTCCTGCCACGCAACTGGCGGCCGCCACCTTCGTGCGCGAGGGGCATTACCATCGTCATATCCGACGCATGCGCCAGATTTATCAGCGCAATATGGAGATCTACACCTGTTGGGTACGGGAATACTTCCCCTGCGGGATCTGCGTCACCCGACCAAAAGGCGGCTTTATGCTGTGGGTAGAATTGCCGCAGCAGGTCGATATGGTCTGCGTTGCTAAACAGCTCTGTCGGTTGAAAATACAGGTCGCCCCGGGATCGCTGTTCTCCGCATCCGGAAAGTATCGTAACTGTGTGCGCATCAACTGCGCGTTGCCGCCCAACGAGAAGCATCAGGAAGTGATGCAAAAGCTCGGGGAAGCAGTAAAGGCGGCAATGGAGTAAATCAGACCGCCCGGTGCTACCGGGCTGGCGATTGCGCGGTTCAAGTCATATTTAATGGCTTAAGCCGTGAATATCGTCGGCGGAAAGCCGGGTAATTTGTTGTACCGTATTGATATCGATACCGTCGGTCAGCATAGTGCGGGCAATACGGAGCGCTTCATCACGTCGTCCCTGAATTAGACCTTCCTGCTTACCTTTTTGCTGGCCTTCCTGCTGACCTTCGAGCCACCCTTTTTGAAATCCAGCCTCATGCAATCTGTCCGCGATCGTCATCAAATGCTCCTTATGCTGCGGTGAACGTTCGGCAACCCCACGAATAAACTCATTGAATCGAGGTGCATCGCCGGTTCGCAAAATATAATTAAACAGCGTCTTTATCTGGCTGTCATTAGTGGACCCAGTAACTAACAGAGAAACAATTTGCTCAACCAGTCCCATAAGGAAGCTACACCCTCATCTGCAACTTTCTCTGTTTGCGAGGCGATTTCCGGGATAATAACGTCCCTATGTAACGTCTGCATTTGTCTGGAACCCGTCACGCAGAATCGCTATCTCAATGCACATTCCCGCTTTTTCGCCGCACGGCCTGTGCTATAACGAATCATTACTTTCAGGGAGGACGCGATGTGACGCACACCCGGGATATTCCACAATCGTTCTGGCGTGATGAACAGCTCCCGTGGCTGGAACTGCGCAGCACCTGGCAAAGCCAGCAGGCCTATAAACGACATCACCACTCTCAGCTCTCAATCGGGGCAATTCTTGAGGGGGAAACATACTGCCAGTGCAATGGCAAGGAATACCGTCTGAAAGTGGGCGATCTGATTGTGATCCCGCCACTGGCACCCCACAGCTGCAACCCCGTTAACGGGCAGTTTCGCAGCTATCACATGCTTTATCTTGATACCCAGTGGTGTCTTGCTAGTCTGCCTGTGCAGAACAACAACCAACTGCTTTGTTCGCGCGATCCCGTTATCCGCGATGCGCAATTATTCCAGCGCTATTTGGATCTTGTGGCACTTATGCAGCAACGGCAAACGACGCGGGTAACGGATGCCGCACAAGCATTGCTGCGCTCGCTGCCATTGCAGTCGGTAGCACCGGAAAACCTAAGCGCCGCCAGCCAGTATCTGCGCGAGCGGTTGCAGACCAACCTGCAGGCTCCGCCCTCGCTGGGCGATTTGGCGCAAGAGTGCAGCATGCGTAAAGAAACGCTGATCCGTACCTTTAAGCAGGACACCGGACTCACACCGGCAAGTTATCTGAACATCTTGCGGGTTGACTATGCCCGCCAGCGGCTTCGTGCCGGGGATGAGATTGCCGATGTCGGCTATCAGAGCGGGTTTGCCGACCAGAGCCATTTCCATCGCACCTTTGTCCGCTACACCGCAGCCACTCCGCGCCAGTACGCGTTGGGACGATCAATATCAGACAATAATTAGCGCTGCGTCAGGCGTACAGTTCTCTCAGATTCATTGTCTGAGGTCACTATGTCACTGCTTTCTGTACTTTTTCCGTCTGCTTTTCCCGCGCTGGCGCTGGCGCATTTTGTTGCTCTGCTAAGCCCCGGACCGGACTTCTTTTTACTGGTCGGTTACGCCGCCCGTTACCGGATGCGCGGCAGCGCCGGACTGTGTGTGGGTATCGCCGTCGGCAATGGGCTATATATCCTGCTGGCAATTATCGGTTGGGGGATCCTGCGCCAGCTTCCCCTGCTGTTTACGGTTATTGAGCTGCTGGGCGCGCTCTATTTATTGTGGATAGGCAGCCTGCTGATACGCAGCCGCCCGCAAGCTCTGACCGGAGCAGACGCCCTGTCTGCCTGCCCGGGATTTGGTAAACAGCTGCTGCTGGGATTGGGTTCATCACTGCTTAACCCAAAAAATGCGCTGTTTTATCTGGCGCTGATGACCGCCCTGCTCGGCCCATCGGTAACGCTGCTGCAACAAGCCGTGAGCGGGATCTGGATGACCAGCGTGGTGCTGTTATGGGATCTGCTGATTGTGATGTTCATCGGCTTGCCGCAGATCCAGCGGCGGTTAACCTTGGGGATCGTGTGGATCGAACGCATCGCCGGGGGCGTACTGATCGTCTTCGGCGGTGCGATCGCGCTGCGTTTTCTGCAGAGCGTCACTTTCTGATAAGCGTGACGAATTTCTGCAAATAAAGCGGATAAACCCGTTTAATTAATATCCAGTTCGCATTACACTTTGGGTGGCTATTATCCATTCAACCAATTCTTCCCGAGGTGCGATGTGCTGATTGTTACCTGTAATCGTTACGTTTTCTGACCCGGGTCTGAAAACGTTTCTCCTGTTTGCGCCTCGCGCGGGCAGCGTTTTTGATTACATGAAATTCAGTACATTTGCAGTCTGCTTTTTTCTGTCATCGGCCTGACGTCTCAAAGACGGTATTGAATTTCGCTATTCCCGTTGAGGGTTTTCTCCCGACAAGGAGCTGTTTTATGCAACGGATTCTCGCGTTTTTCTCCCAACGCGCCACGACGCTATTTTTTCCTATTGCGTTGATTTTGTATGATTTCGCCGCCTATCTGTCGACGGACCTGATCCAGCCCGGCATCATTAATGTCGTGCGCGATTTCAACGCCGATGTCAGCCTGGCACCGGCTGCGGTGAGCCTTTATCTGGCAGGCGGCATGGCGCTGCAATGGTTGTTAGGCCCGCTTTCCGACCGGATTGGCCGCCGGCCGGTGCTGATCGCGGGGGCGTTCATCTTTACGCTCGCCTGCGCGGCCACGCTGTTCACCACCTCAATGACGCAATTTCTGGTTGCCCGATTTGTGCAGGGCACCAGCATCTGCTTTATCGCAACCGTAGGCTACGTCACGGTGCAGGAGGCGTTTGGGCAAACGAAGGCCATTAAGCTAATGGCGATAATCACTTCCATTGTGTTGGTTGCACCGGTTATCGGCCCGCTCTCCGGAGCGGCGCTGATGCACTTTGTCCACTGGAAGTTTCTGTTTGCCATTATTGCCGTCATGGGGTTTATCGCCCTGATTGGGTTAGCGTTAGCCATGCCAGAAACCGTCCAGCGCGGCACGGTGCCGTTTAGCGCGCGTGGCGTACTGCGCGATTTCCGCGACGTTTTCCGCAACCGGGTATTCCTGTTTGGCGCAGCCACGCTATCGCTAAGCTATATCCCGATGATGAGCTGGGTGGCAGTCTCACCAGTGATCCTGATTGATGCGGGCGGCATGACTACATCGCAGTTTGCCTGGGCGCAGGCGCCGGTGTTTGGCGCGGTGATCGTCGCCAATATGGTGGTGGTTCGTTTTGTGAAGGATCCAACCCAACCCAGTTTTATCTGGCGCGCCGTGCCTGTTCAACTGAGCGGGTTAGCGGTGCTGATCGCGGGTAATTTGCTGTGGCCGCACGTCTGGCTGTGGTCAGTGCTGGGAACGAGCCTGTATGCGTTTGGCATTGGAATGATCTTCCCGACGCTGTTCCGCTTTACGCTGTTTTCCAACAACTTACCGAAGGGCACGGTTTCCGCGTCGCTGAATATGGTGATCCTGACGGTGATGGCGGTTTCTGTCGAAATTGGACGCTGGCTATGGTTTAACGGCGGCAGGATTTCGTTTCATCTGCTGGCGGTTGTGGCGGGGATCGCTGTCGTGTTCACGCTGGCAGCCTTGCTCAAACGAGTGCGCCAGCATGAGGCAACGACGTTAGCCACTGAAAACTAACCTGCCCGCTTATCCGGCCTACGACAACTATGTAGGCCGGATAAGACGCTTGCGCCATATCCGGCACTAATCACATCACCTTACGCAATGCGTGCAAATCCCGCTTCGAGATCGGCAATCAGGTCGCCAATATCCTCCAGGCCAATATGCACCCTGACCAGCGTGCCGCTGAAATCCACCTCTCCAGCCGGTCGGATGCTGTTCAGCTCTTCCGGCTGGTTCGCCAGAATGAGCGACTCAAATCCACCCCACGAATAGGCCATATGGAACAGCGAGAAATTATCGAGGAAATTCGCCATCTGTTCGTCGGTGAGTCTCTTTTTCAGCACAAATGAGAACAGGCCTGAGCTTCCGGTAAAATCACGCTGAAAATACTCATGGCCCGGACATTCCGGTAATGCCGGATGGTTCACCCGCGCCACTTCCGGTCTTGCCGACAGCCAGCGAGCAATATGGATACTGCTCTCCTGATGCTGCTTAAGGCGTACCGCCAGGGTGCGCAATCCGCGGCTGCCGTTGTAGGCGGTATCGGCATCCAGCGTTTGCCCCATCAGGTAGGAGTTCTCGCGCAGACGATCCCAACAACGGGCGTTAGACACCGCCGTGCCCAGCATGCCGTCCGAATGACCGATGGTGTACTTCGTTCCCGCCTGAATAGAAATATCCACGCCATAATCCAGCGCGTTGAACAGTACGCCCGCCGCCCAGGTGTTGTCGATCATAATGACAATCTCCGGATTCACCGCGCGGATAGCCTTCACCATCCCCGGCACGTCCTGGACTTCCATGGTGATAGAACTTGGTGACTCAAGGAATACAACCTTCGTTTCCGGACGCAGAAGATCGACGATACCTGCACCAATCAGCGGATCGTAATACGTTGTTTCCACATTGAATTTACTCAGGATCTTATTGCAAAAGTCCTGAGTTGGTTCATAGGCCGCGCCGGTCATCAGGATATGATCGCCACCCTGAACAAACGCCAGAATCGCATTAGTCACCGCCGCCGCGCCGCACGGGTACAGCGCGCAGCCAACGCCGCCTTCCAGTTCGCTCATGGCCTTCTGGAAAGCAAAGTGGGTGTAAGTCCCGCGACGACCGTAAAACAGCTCGCCGTTCGCACGATTGGCGGTGGCAAATTTCTTGTCCTTCACGGTATCAAACACCAGTGAAGAGGCGCGTTGGATAACCGGATTCACCGCTCCCTGGGTGTAGCGTTTGTCACGACCAGCAACAACCAGGTGCGTCTCAAGCTTCATTGCGTCTTTCATAACATCTCCTGTTCTTAATCCGTGTGAATACCTATACCACCGCAGCAGTAGAGTTTATTTCAGTGTTGGTCTGCTTTTTTCCTACGAACCGTTCAACAATCTGCGCCGCATTCAAATCATGGATAACGTTAATCAGTGTGGCCGGCGCATCGGTAATGGTGCCCAGCACCACCAGCATCGGAATCGCTTCCATTGGCAGGCCCAGCGTGGTGACGATAAAGATTTCACCGAGGAACGCCCCGCCCGGCACGCCGCCAACGATAATGGCGGAGAGCACCGCAATCAGCATCGTCAGGAAGAAGGTTTCGGTAGTGAATTCCATGCCCAGCACGGAATAGATAAAGACGATTTTCAGCGCGGCAATCATCGCCACACCGCCCTTGTTCAGGTTAACCAGTAGCGGAATGGACACATCAACGATTTCCGGGTTAATCCCCATCGCCTTACCGGCGCGCAGGGTTACAGGTAGCGTTCCCAGTGAAGAGCAGGTCCCCAGCGCGGTGGCTGAAGGTTCAATCGCGTTTCGCCAGAAGGCTTTGACCGCCGGAATACCGCCGCCAATATACGAATAGAGAATCGAGCCAAAAACGAAGTAGACCAGCGTAGCAACCATAAACAGGCCGATAGCGCGGGCAAAGGTTAACAGTAGTGCAGAGTCCTGACTGGCCATGGTGGCCGCGAAGTAGCAGCCCAGACCAATTGGCGCGACCTTCATAATGATCGAAACGATCTTCATGATCACGGTATTGGCGTCTTCCAGCAGCGACGCAATGCGTTTACCGGCCTGATCCGACTGGCCAATCGCCACACCGGCGATGATCGCCATTACGATCAGCGCCAGAATATTGGACTTAGAAAACAGTCCGATAAAGTCGCTGGTGGTGATCATGCTGACAAAATCCATCTTGCCGCTGCCCGCCTGCACCGACTGCGAGAGATCGATAGTGACGCCCTGCGCCGGGTTATACCATAGCGCCAGCGCGACGATCCCCGCCGCAGGAATAAAGGCCATTGCGATCGAAACAATGAAGATAATCGCCATAATACGTCCCAACCTTTTCAGGTCGGTCATACTGGCGATGGAAGACATGACGCTGATCCCCACCAGCGGCACAATAATCATAAATAACAGGTTCAGGAATATCTGACCTATCGGCTGGAGTTTACCTGCAAACGATGGGGCATAAATACCTAATAAGCCGCCAATCACCAGAGCAACTAATAAAATAATCGACGATCTGTAGGGTTCTAGTCGTGACCACATAATCGGTACCTTTAGAATAATAATTAATGAGATTAAATTCACAATGTGATGAGTTTCCGTTTCGCCTCCTTTTAATTTGTGACGTAACTCACCTAAGTTGTTATTTTTTCATTTTGCCAGCAAGTTGTTTCCTGTGATTCAATAGTTGCATGTTTAAAAGGCGAATGTAACGGCCTATTCGTACCGTTTTTGCAAATCACTTGTGAATTTAAGGAAATTATGAGTACGCCGATTTCACTCAAGCATCTGGAGTTTTTTACTAAAATCGTCGACTGCGGAGGATTGTCAGAAGCCGCGGCGCAGCTCAACGTATCACCGTCTGCGGTCAGCAAAAGCCTGGCAGCGATGGAAGATACGTTAGGCACGACATTAATTAAACGCACCACCCGCAGTATTACCCTGACCGACGCCGGGCAATATCTCTTCAACCGCGCTAATAAGCTGTTGAAAGAATTCGACGAAACGCTGAACACCACCTCCGGTTATTACCATAACCCGCAGGGTGAATTACGTATAACCTGCTCCATTGCGTTTGGTTATTCCCGGCTGGTGAACCTGGTGGATAAATATCGCTCCCAGTTCCCGGATGTGAATCTGTATATCGATCTCAACGATAACTTCGTCAATCTGAACGAAACGGATTTCGACATTGCCCTGCGAATTTCCACCGCGCCGCCGCAAAACTATGCGATGCGCAAGCTGGTGCCTGTTCGCTGGGCGTACTGTGCCTCACCCGGCTACCTTGCCAAAAAAGGTATGCCCCAGCGTCGCAGCGATCTGGTAGATCATGATTGCCTGGTTTACCCGGGCCTCACGCCGGTACTGAAGGTGGCAGATGAACAGGATCGACTGCATCAGTTGAAACTGCATATGCCGATCCAGGCCAACAGCAGTCTGGTGCTGTTGAAGTCGGTGCTAGAAGATCAGGGGGTGGCGTATTTGCCCACTTATCTGATTGGCGATCATATTCAAAAAGAAGAGATAACACCGCTGATGCTCGACGGCACCATCACCTGTGAAACTCATGCCCTGTATGCGCTCTATTTTCCCAGCAAGTACAGCAATCCGAAGGTGCGTTCGTTTATCGATTTTCTGGTCGCAGAACTTGGTCCCTTACCGGCGTGGGATAACTGGATCCCAGGATAAACGTCTCCCACCAGAAAATGGGAGACGCGCCACAATTTTTGCGCGATCCCCCCGTCTGGCTCTATCCTTAAGCCTATGAATAAAATTGCTGAACTCAAACGTGCCAAGCGCCTGGCGCTCTCTCTGCTGCTGATCGCTGCCGCGACCTTCGTCATCACGCTGTTTTTGCCGCCCAACTTCTGGGTACTCGGGATCAAAGCGATTGCTGAAGCGGCGATGGTCGGCGCGCTGGCGGACTGGTTTGCCGTGGTGGCGCTTTTTCGTCGGGTGCCGATCCCGTTTATCTCGCAACATACGGCGATTATCCCGCGTAATAAAGACCGAATCGGCGAAAATCTTGGTCAGTTTGTACAAGAAAAATTCCTCGATACCCAGTCGCTGATAGCCCTGATCCGCCGCCATGAACCGGCGCTGTTGATCGGCAACTGGTTCAGCCAGCCGGAAAACGCCCAGCGCATCGGCCAGCATCTGCTGCAGATCATGAGCGGTTTTCTCGAACTGACCGACGACGCCCGCATTCAGCGGCTGATCAAGCGGGCGGTGCACAAGGCCATCGACAAGGTCGATCTCTCCGGAACCAGCGCGCTGATGCTAGAAAGCATGACCAAAAACAATCGCCATCAGGTGCTGCTCGATACGCTGATCGCCCAACTGATCGCCCTGCTACAGCGCGACAGTTCACGGGCGTTTATCGCCAGACAGGTAGTGCACTGGCTGGAAACCGAACATCCGCTGAAAGCAAAGATCCTGCCGACCGAATGGCTGGGCGAGCACAGCGCCGAGCTGGTGTCGGATGCCGTTAACTCCTTGCTGGATGACATCAGCCACGATCGGGCGCATCAGATCCGCCACGCGTTCGATCGCGCTACGTTTAAGCTCATCGATAAGCTCAAACACGATCCTGAGATGGCCGCGCGGGCCGAAAGCCTGAAAAGCTATCTGAAGGAAGATGAAGCCTTCAACCGTTATCTTGGCGAACTGTGGGCAGACCTGCGTCAGTGGGTGAAAACCGACATTAACGCCGACGATTCCCGCGTGAAGCAGCGCATCGCCAGCGCCGGGCAGTGGTTCGGCGAAACGCTGGTAGCCGACAGCGCCCTGCGTGCCTCACTGAATGGGCATCTGGAGCAGGCCGCGCACAAAGTTGCCCCGGAGTTCGCCAGCTTCCTGACGCGCCATATCAGCGACACGGTGAAAAGTTGGGATGCACGCGATATGTCGCAGCAAATTGAGTTAAACATTGGCAAAGATTTGCAGTTTATTCGCGTCAACGGCACGTTGGTTGGCGGTTCAATCGGGCTGGTGTTATATCTGTTGTCGCAAATTCCGTCACTGCTGACGCTGGCGAATTTTTAAGGAGAAAGATTCAATGACAATGAGCATCCGCATTTTTTCCCTGCGCGAGACGCCAGAAAAGCTGCACGAGATCACCGCTTACTTTCAGCAGCAATGGGCCTCAGAAGACTCCATGGCGGTATACGAGGATGCATTGCGCCGTTGTATTGGCGCAAAGAACCCGCTACCGCAGTGGTACTGGCTACAGGATGGTGGCAGCATTGTTGGCTGCGCTGGATTGATCACCAATGATTTTATTAGTCGCGGCGAACTGTGGCCGTGGCTATGCGCGCTCTATATCGATCCTCGCTATCGTGGGCAGGGTCTGGCATTTCGCCTGATCGAACATATTGCACAGCAGGCCAGACTGCTGGGATTTATGCAGCTCCATTTGTGTACCGACCTGCAAGGTTTATACGAGAAAGCGGGATTTTACTTTGACGGGCCGGGCTATCATCCGTGGGGAGAAGTCTCACGGGTCTACAGTCGTAATCTGTAAACGCGCAATTGTTGCACATCAATAAACCTGACATATTACAGGGTTATAATGCGGCGTCTTTTTACTGTCTCCCGTGTTACGGGGAAGGAAAATCATGTCGCTAATCACCGATTTACCCGCTATTTTCAATCAATTCTCCGACGCCCGTCAGAAAGGTTTTCTCACCGTAATGGATCTTAAAGAGCAAGGTATTCCGCTCGTTGGGACCTATTGCACCTTTATGCCGCAGGAGATTGCGATGGCGGCGGGCGCGGTCGTCGTTTCCCTGTGCTCGACCTCTGATGAAACCATTGAAGAGGCCGAAAAAGATCTGCCGCGGAACCTGTGTCCGCTAATCAAAAGCAGCTACGGGTTTGGCAAAACCGACAAATGCCCCTACTTCTATTTCTCTGACCTGGTGGTGGGCGAAACCACTTGCGATGGTAAAAAGAAAATGTACGAGTACATGGCCGAATTTAAAGCGGTACATGTAATGCAACTGCCCAACAGCGCCAGCGATGCGGCTTCCCGTGCGCTATGGAAAGCCGAGATCCGGCGTCTGCAGCAGGTCGTCGAAGCCCGTTTTGGCACAGCCATTACCGAAGCTGCGCTGCGTGAAGCCGTTATTCTCAAAAACCAGGAACGCCGGGCGCTGGCGAATTTCTACCGCGTTGGCCAACTTAACCCACCCGCACTTAGCGGCAGTGACATTCTGAAAGTCGTCTACGGTGCCACCTTCCGTTTTGATAAAGAAGCGTTAATCGACGAGCTTAATAGCATGGCCGAGCGCGTACATCTGGAATGGCAGGCAGGGAAACGTCTGGCGTCACGTCCGCGCATCCTGATAACCGGCTGCCCCATTGGCGGCGCGGCAGAGAAAGTCGTTCGTGCCATTGAAGAAAACGGTGGTTGGGTCGTGGGTTATGAAAACTGCACCGGCGCAAAGGCCACCGAACAATGCGTGGCGGAAACCGGCGATGTCTACGACGCGCTGACTGATAAATACCTCGCCATCGGCTGCTCCTGTATTTCTCCTAACGATCAACGCCTGAAAATGCTCAGTCAAATGGTTGAAGAGTACCAGGCTGACGGCGTCGTCGATGTTATTTTGCAGGCTTGCCACACCTACGCCGTTGAATCACTCGCTATTAAGCGTCACGTACGCCAACAGCACAACATTCCTTATATCGCGATTGAAACCGACTATTCCAGCGCAGATATCGGCCAGCTCAGTACCCGCGTCGCCGCATTCATTGAGATGTTGTGAGAAACGCAGATGACATACTCAATTGGGATTGATTCTGGATCCACGGCGACGAAAGGCGTTTTGCTGGAAGGTAACGTCATCAGACGCCGCTTCCTTTGCCCAACGCCTTTTCGCCCCGCGGACGCGATCGCGCAGGCATGGGAAACGTTGCAGGCTGGGCTGGAGAACCGACCATTTTTAACCCTCACCGGGTACGGACGGCAGCTCGTCGATTATGCCGACAAACAGGTCACTGAAATTTCCTGCCACGGGCTTGGTGCGCGATTGCTGGCTCCCGGCACCCGCACAGTGATTGATATCGGTGGTCAGGACAGTAAAGTCATCCAGTTGGATGACGATGGCAATCTCAGCGATTTCTTAATGAATGACAAGTGCGCTGCCGGAACCGGGCGGTTTCTGGATGTTATCTCACGCACCCTCGGAGCCAGCGTAGAGCAGTTGGATACGATTACTGCTGGCGTCGAACCGCATGCTATCACCAGCATGTGTACAGTATTTGCCGAGTCAGAAGTCATTAGCCTGCGCTCTGCGGGCATCGCGCCAGAGGCGATTCTGGCTGGCGTGATCAACGCAATGGCCAGACGCAGCGCTAACTTCATCGGGCGGCTTTCAGCACAAGCACCGCTGTTATTTACCGGCGGAGTCAGCCACTGTCACGCCTTTGCCCGTATGCTCGAAGGTCATGTAGGCATTCCCGTACACACGCATCCCGACGCACAGTTTGCCGGTGCAATCGGAGCGGCGTTGATAGGCCAGCGTCAGGGGAAACGTCAGTGAAGGAAACGCTGTTCTTGTTTCATTCCACTGTCGGTGTCATCAAAATGCGCAAGGCGCTACAGGCCGCAGGGGTCCGCTTTCGGGTGGCGGATATTCCCCGCGAGCTACGCGGTGGTTGCGGACTCTGCATCTACATCGACTGTGCTACTGGCATGGAAGAAGAATGGGTGATCCCTGGGCATACCGAATCTATCTACCGCCAGGAAAACGGAAACTGGCGCTGTATAGCCGCGTTCCCCGCCTCCTGAACACGCCTGATTAGCGCGAAACGCTGATATATACTCGAATTATCCAGGGTATAAACAACCGCTTATAGTCTGTAAAGACCATCACTCCGCTAACGCCATAGATATATTTTCATCAGATTGTTCTGCAATTAAATGTCAGCATTTAATGACCTGTAAATAACAGTCAAACACCGCTCTAAAAACTTTATGATTTACTTTTACGTATATACATTTGCTGATAGCACATGCGTAAAAATGGACATATTACTTAAATTGCAACAGCACTTGCGGGAAGAGCACATGTCGAGGTTAAAAAACTCATACTTGGGTTGATTATTCTGGCTGGTTTAATTAGCACGGTAGGCGATTATAAAAACTTTGGTCTATTTGGTGCAGCAGGATTGTTGATTATATTTCTGCTAACAACCGTTTTCTTGTGGCAGTGGGCTTCTGGAAAGTTTCCGATGGAAGTCATGCGTATTTCCATTACGCATAATCCTCTTTTTTACCTCATTCTCTGTGCCGTTGCATGGGTAAAAGTGGATATCTGGAAATGGCTATTTAGCGATCTACAGACGGAACAAAACCAACCGATGTGAGTCTCAAAAGCATATGTAAAAAAGGCGTCTTACTAAAGACGCCTTGTTCAATCATCACAAAAACTTAGAACTGGTAAGTCAGACCAGCAACAACCTGGTTATCGTCGTTTTTGCCATCAAGCAGGTTAATTTTGTAACCCACATCAGCCACCATGTTTTTGTTGAAGTAGTAATCAGTACCCAGCGCAACGTATTCGGTCTTATCCGTGTTGTTATTGGTGTCACGCGTATGCACGTATGCCACGTTCGGACGCAGGCCAAAATCAAACACATAGGCAGCCATCGCTTCAAAATGTTGTGCTTTATCAACACCCTGAATCAGATTATGGGACTCGCCGTACAGGGTCGCAACGTAGATAGCATTCGCGTCATATTTCAGGCCAGCGCCCCAGAACTCAGCGTTATTGCCTTCCCACTTACCGTCTTTATTGCCTTTCTTTTGGTCTGCGGTAATTGAGCTATTTGTGTAGGTCGCAATGGCAGAAACACCGGAATCCGCAATATTGTCATAGCCCAGGGAGAAGCCGTAGCCGTTACCGTGCTGCTTAGCCGGATTTCCATTGGTGTCATCCTGACCCTGGTATTGCGCGCCGATGTTCAGACCATCAACGGCACCAAACAGATTTTTGGTGCGGAGTGTTGCAACGCCAGAAGTGCGTGTAGTAAGGAAACGGTCAGTATCCTCAAAGGAGTCGCCGCCGAACTCTGAAAGAGTATCAGTATAAGCTCCCACATCGTAAGCGATACCATAGTTACGACCGTAGTCAAAACTGACGTCATGACCATAATCCAGGCCAGCAAACGCCAGACGTGTATTAACGCCATCCTGAGAACCTTCTGCTTTAGCGGCATCAAACTGACTTTCAAACTGGCCGTAACCGGTCAGTTGATCGTTGATTTGCGTCTCACCGCGAAAACCCAGACGCGCGTAAGTACCATCAGCATCTTTACCATCAGTCCAGGAATGTACCGCTTTTACTTTGCCGTACAGATCCAATTTGTTGCCATCTTTATTATAAATTTCCGCTGCATGAACGGAGGTTACGCCTAATGCCATTACAGCTAATGCCACTACTGACTTTTTCATGTTATTACTCACTTTTAATTGTGAATTTTGCTATCAACTTTGTTATGAAGGCAAAACGCCTGTATAACAAAGTCCCCTATGGATTAAGGGGAAACACCAATAACACACCAAAAAACATACCGATAAAGGTAATAATGAAGTGGCAAGACATATTTCATTTTGGGTTTTAAATAACACCCGAACAGAGAGATACTACTTTGAACTTTCGCTTTCGCTCTCATTAATAGAGCGATGCAACATTAATGCTTCAGCAATAATATCTTGTTTACTTTTACGCGTTTCAAATGCCAGTGTTCGGACATATTCCCAAAGAGAAGTATCAACACGGGCACTTAAAAGAACCATATCTTTAGATCGGGTCCCTCTGGCTTTTCGGATATCGGGATAATCTCGAGAAGGCATTTTTAACTCCTGAACGCAATAACACGCTTATGGCGATGAAATATGCAGTCAGTGTAAAAACATGTCAACGGCAAAAAAAAATCACAATAGTAATGAAACTGTTAATAAACACAAAAAAAGTGGAACGATATTTCAAATGAAAGATAACTTGATTGTAGAATAATGTGTAATTTTTACTTTACGAATATTTGTTCTTACTCATTTGATTAAAATGGGAGAGGCTGGACGAGTAATCAACCTGCGTAAACAAAACATCATTCTGACCAATAAGTTACAGAGCGTGATTAATGTCTACTTTTATCTAAACCCTCTGTTTTTATACGCCCTTAAGTACACATTAACGGCACTAACCGTTGGGCAAATCAGTGTGATTCTCACTTCGCATTGACCTGTTTTGTCGAAAAATAAGCACGAAAAGGTAAAAATAAGGTAAATGGTGCATTTTTTTGCACGCGAAAATAAGTTATTTTTAATTGATATATATCAATTTTCGCTCCGCAATTACGCTGCAAAAAATGCCATCAGCATTGATGGAAACATTATTTTACGTCGCGTCCAGACGGGGAAAATAGTCAGCGAAAATCAGCGGGAAGTGATACGCGGGCCGGAATGGCCCACGTTATAAAAGGGAAGGAAAATCAGGCGTTAACTTTATCCAGCGGCCAGGAATCAAACAGATAACCATCAAAATCAATGTCATCAACATTTGAAAACTCCAGCAGGCGCTGTTTGACGTTTTCCAGATGCTGCCACATGGCCAGCTTGGCCGCGCGGGCATCTTTTTTAATGAGTGCCGCCAGGATCTGCTTGTGGTCGCCCATCCACTCTTTTCGGTAATGAGTATCGTCGAGGTGGCTATGGAGCTGGATCCACATCGGGTTGTTCTCACGCCACTGCCATGACTGGCGAAACAGCTCCACCAGCATGCTGTTATGCGTGGCTTCAGCGATGGCGAGATGGAACTGCATGTCGCCGCTTTCAGAACCGTTCGGCTCGCTGGACGCCAGCTCCCGCTCTTCCAGTTGCAACGCCTGGCGCATTTTGACGATATCTTCGCGGGTAGCCTGCAGCGCGGCAAATTCGGCGATATTGCTTTCCAGCAGTTGTCGCGCCTGCAGCAGCTCAAACGGGCCCGCATCATTGCAGTGATTTGCATCCGTACTGTCGATAGTCTGCGCGTCCGCGTTGTCGAGCACGTAGATCCCGGCCCCGCGGCGCACGTCCACCAGGCCTTTAATTTCCAGCATGATTAACGCTTCGCGAACCACCGTACGAGTGACATTGAGCATCTCGGCAATTTCACGCTCTGGCGGCAAGCGCTCACCGGGCTGGTACGGCGTCTGAACAATCAGATCGCGGATCATGGCACCCACTTCCTGGTAGGGTCTTTGCTGAGAAGTGTTCGATTTCATCGTGTTACGTCCGTCAGATGCGTGTAGTCAGATACGGGGAATAGGTATCAAACTATAGCATTTGCGGGAAGCCAAAAACAGAAAACGGGTCAACCAAACCAATATTTTGATTGACCCGTCATAGTTCGGAAGTTACGCGTCAGCGCTTAATACCGCAACGCACTCACGTGCGCCGTGTTCACATAACTGTTGATACGCCGCAATAATGGTCTCCACAAAGTCGGCGTTTTCCGCCAGATCATGACCAAAAATGCCAGACAGCCCCAGCAGCGCCGTCACACGCTCGGCTCCCTGGTACTGTTGGTTAATGCGCTGAAATTCCGCCAGCATTGGGTCGACAACATCAATGGCCTGCCCCTGCTCATCCACACCGTGGGTGTAGCGCATCCAGCCCGCCACGCCCAACGCCAGATGACGCCAGCCGCTGGCGTTTTGCAGGTGCAGACGCACCGGGTCCAGCAGGCGCTGCGGTAATTTCTGGCTGCCGTCCATCGCAATCTGCCAGGTACGGTGGCGCAGAGACGGGTTGCTGAAACGCTCGATCAGCAGCGTGGCGTAGGCGTTGAGATCGGTGCCTTCCGGCATCGAGAGCGTCGGCGCTTGCTCCTGCATCATCAGCGCAAACGCCGCTTTGCGGTACGCCGGGTTGGTCATAGTATCGGCGATGGTTTCATAGCCGCCAAGATAACCCAGATATGCGAGGAAAGAGTGGCTGCCGTTGAGCATGCGCAGTTTCATCATTTCAAACGGCACCACGTCGGCTACGAACTGTGCGCCAACCTTGTCCCAGTCAGGACGACCGTTGACAAAATTGTCTTCAATTACCCACTGACGGAACGGCTCGCAGGCGATAGCACACGGATCGTAAACACCCAACTGGTCGGCAATCTCCTGCAACGTTTCCGGCGTCGCCGCCGGAACAATGCGGTCGACCATAGTGCACGGGAAAGTCGCATTAGCTTCAATCCACTGCGCCAATTGCGGGTCGCGCGCCTGCGCCAGCCCCAGTACCGCGACTTTCGCCACATGCCCATTTTCACGCACGTTATCGCAGGACATCACGGTAAAGGCCGCCAGCCCCTGCTCACGGCGCAGGTACAGCGCTTGTACGATGTAACCAATCGCCGATTTCGGCGCGGTCGGATTCGCCAGATCGTGTTTAATCAGCGGGTTATTGAGATCTAACTGACCGCTGGCCGCATCGGTGCAGTAGCCTTTTTCGGTGACCGTCAGCGAAACAATTGCCGTCTGCGGGCGCGCCATCGCCTGTAAAATACCGTCACAGCCGTCAAGATCCGGGTGCAGCGCTTCTTTCATTGAGCCGATCACTTTCAGCACGGTGTTGTCCGCGCCTTTTTCCGCCACGGTATACAGCAGTTGCTGCTTGCGCAGATTTTCAATCAGTACGCGGTCGTTACCCGGCATCAGGTTAACTTCACAGATCCCCCAGTCGCTGTCGGTGGTTTCCAGCAAATGATGGGTATACAGCGCCTGATGCGCGCGGTGAAAAGCGCCGCATCCCAGGTGAACAATGCGGGATTGCAGGCGCGAGCGGTCCCATGCAGGGCGCACAACCGGCAGGTCGCTATTGGCAATTGTCGTTGTCATCGTGAACTCCAGAACCCGTTGAAAG
>NZ_SZWR01000012.1:150900-175433 GCF_005280875.1 Citrobacter sp. wls827 | reverse complement strand
CGGCCAGACTGGTGGCCGGCAACTCACTTTAGCGGCTGAAGAAAGCGCGCTGGATAGCCATCTCAACGCCGCGCACTTCCGCCAGCCCTTTCAGGCGACCAATCGCGGAGTAGCCTGGGTTGGTTTTCTTTTTCAGATCGTCCAGCATCTGGTGGCCATGGTCCGGACGCATGGGGATCAGATCCTCTTTGCCCTCGGCTTTACGGCGTTGTTCTTCTTCAACGATCGCTTTCACCACTTCGTACATGTCGACATCGCCATTCAGATGCGCCGCCTCATGGAAGGTTTTCGGGTTATCTTCACGCAGCGTGGAGCGCAGATGGGTGAAGTAAATGCGTGGGCCAAACTGTTTGATCATGTCGACCAGATCGTTGTCCGCCCGCACGCCATAGGAGCCGGTGCACATGGTGAAACCGTTCGCCATGCTGTTGACCGTATCGACCATCCACTGCATATCTTCCACGGTGGAAACAATGCGCGGCAGGCCAAGGATCGGGCGCGGCGGATCGTCCGGGTGTACCGCCATGCGTACGCCAGCTTCTTCCGCCACTGGAATAATCGCCTTCAGGAAGACGGCGAAATTCTCACGCAGCGCGGCTTTATCGATATCTTTATAGCGCGCCAGATGTTGGCGGAACTGGTCGAGCGTGTAGCCTTCTTCCGCACCCGGCAGACCGGCGATGATGTTGCGGGTCAGACGCGCTTTGTCTTCATCGCTCATGGTGGCGAAGCGTTCATTTGCCTGAGCAATCTCTTCGGCGGTGTAATCCGCTTCCGCGCCCGGACGCTGGAGGATATGCAGCTCAAAGGCGGCAAATTCAATCTGGTCAAAACGCAGCGCTTTGGAGCCATCCGGCAGGACGTATTCCAGGTCGGTACGGGTCCAGTCGAGAACCGGCATGAAGTTGTAGCACACTGTGCGAATGCCGCACTGAGCCAGGTTACGCAGGCTTTGCTGGTAGTTGGCGATCCACTGCAGATAGTTACCGGAACGGGTTTTAATGTCTTCGTGGATCGGTACGCTTTCGACGACCGACCAGACCAGGCCCGCCTGCTCAATAATGGCTTTGCGTTTTAGGATCTCATCAACTGTCCACACTTCCCCGTTCGGGATATGGTGCAAAGCGGTGACAACGCCTGTGGCACCCGCCTGACGTACATCCGCTAAGGTGACCGGATCGTTAGGACCATACCAGCGCCATGTCTGTTCCATGTTTCATTCCTCGTTACGTTATGGACTCGACGATATGGCACATAAATTCCTCCTTTTGGTATGACATGTCAACCTTAAGCTCAAAATTGGTTAACCAAATCACAATTCATGCTGATGATACCGCCATTTTACGGCCATGCAGCCCAGTAAGAATGTAAACATGTAACGCAATGTGACATTCATCGCATCAATGGTTAACCAATATATGTAACATCTCAACCAAAATCATAATAGTTCAACCAATAAAGGTAGACGTTATATGCACGTTCTCAATATTCTGTGGGTCGTATTCGGCATCGGTCTGATGCTGGTGCTCAATCTAAGATTCAAAATAAACTCGATGGTCGCCCTGCTGCTGGCGGCGCTCTCGGTCGGTATGCTGGCGGGTATGGATTTAATGGAGCTGCTGCACACCATGAAATCCGGTTTTGGCAGCACGCTGGGTGAACTGGCGATTATCGTGGTATTCGGGGCGGTCATCGGTAAGCTGATGGTTGATTCCGGGGCGGCGCATCAGATTGCCCATACGCTGCTGGCGCGCCTCGGCCTGCGCTACGTGCAGCTGTCGGTGATCATTATTGGTCTGATCTTCGGCCTGGCGATGTTCTATGAAGTGGCATTTATTATGCTGGCGCCGCTGGTGATCGTCATTGCCGCAGAGGCGAAGATCCCGTTCCTCAAGCTGGCGATCCCCGCCGTTGCCGCCGCCACCACCGCTCACTCGCTGTTCCCACCACAGCCGGGCCCGGTTGCGCTGGTTAACGCCTACGGCGCGGACATGGGCATGGTCTACATCTACGGTATTCTGGTGACCATTCCGAGCGTGATCTGCGCCGGGCTTATCCTGCCGAAGTTCCTCGGCAACCTCGATCGCCCAACGCCGTCATTCATGAAAGCCGACGTACCGGTTGACCAGAACAATCTGCCCTCCTTCGGCGTGTCTATTCTGGTGCCGCTGATCCCGGCAATTATCATGATCTCCACCACCATCGCCAACATCTGGCTGGTGAAAGGGACGCAGGCGTGGGAAGTGGTCAACTTCTTAGGCTCATCACCGATTGCAATGTTTATCGCTATGGTTGTCGCCTTCGTGCTGTTTGGTACCGCGCGTGGTCACGACATGCAGTGGGTGATGAATGCCTTTGAAAACGCGGTGAAAAGCATCGCCATGGTGATCCTGATTATCGGCGCTGGCGGCGTACTGAAGCAGACCATTATTGATACCGGCATTGGCGATACCATCGGCATGCTGATGTCGCACGGCAATATCTCTCCG
Organism: Citrobacter sp. wls827; assembly: GCF_005280875.1. Classification (NCBI taxonomy): domain Bacteria; kingdom Pseudomonadati; phylum Pseudomonadota; class Gammaproteobacteria; order Enterobacterales; family Enterobacteriaceae; genus Citrobacter; species Citrobacter sp. wls827. The sequence goes on along the minus strand of NZ_SZWR01000012.1, from coordinate 172,944 downwards.
TACATCATGGCGTGGTTGATAACCGTGCTGATTCGTCTGGCAACCGGACAAGGCGTAGTCTCAGCCATGACGGCGGCAGGGATTATCAGCGCCGCCATCCTCGACCCGGCAACCGGTCAACTGGTTGGCGTCGATCCGGCGTTACTGGTGCTGGCAACGGCAGCAGGCTCCAACACCCTGACCCATATCAACGATGCCTCGTTCTGGCTGTTCAAAGGCTACTTTGACCTGTCGGTGAAGGATACGCTGAAAACCTGGGGTCTGCTGGAGCTGGTGAACTCCGTGGTTGGCCTGATTATCGTATTGATCATCAGCATGATTGCATAACGTCGATACCGCTCTGGCCCGCAGCGCCAGAGCGGTTTTCCATCCTGCCTCAACAATCCTCAATAATCAGATACACCGCCTTCACCGGGCCATGCACCCCAACCACCTTGATAAGCTCAATATCCGCCGTCGAACTGGGTCCACTGATGATGTTAATGCACGATGGCATACGCTCGCCGGCCTGCGCCTTCTGATGCAGTTTTTCTGCCAGTTGCGCCACGCGCGGCAGGATAGCGCTTTTGCGTAGCACGAAAATTGAGGACTCCGGCAGCAGGCTAATTGAACGCCCACGCTCTGGTGCGGAAAACAGCACCACGCCGCCGGACTCGGTCAGGCCATACTCAGCATACACCACGCCCACTTTCGCCTTTTCGGCCTGGGTAATATTTTCGCTGCCACGCGCCGGATCCCAGACCACGGCGTTACATTCCTGTTGCAAGCGTTCGGTAATGCCCAGCGCCGCCAGCCGGCTGTCGCCGCTGATGACCACTGGCTGCTGACCCAATTCTTCGCACAGACGGAACGCCGCGTCTGCGGCCTGGTCTTCGCGAGTCAGCTCACAGCGGGCCAGCATCACTTCACTGGCAAACTGGACAAACGCATCGCAGCGCTGCTGCGGGCTAAGTTCGGTCAGGCGCTCGTTAGCATAGTTGTTAACCGGTGCGGCATCCGCTTGCGGTTCGAAGCGCAGCGGGCGACCCAGCGCCTGGGCAATGGTGTCTAAAAACGCGGTACGGTTATCCATTCTTTTTCTCCTGCGCCTGATGTTTCTTAAACCAGCTGCGGAAGCTCTCGCCGTCGGCATCAGGCAGATCGCGCGCCTCCATCCAGTCACCAATCGCGCCAACCTTGAGCGGGGTTTTGCCACCGTTGATAAACCAGCTCGCCGCATGTGCGCCCGCCATCATCCCGACTTTCCACAGCCCCGGATGGCTATTGGCATATGCGAACATTTTTATCGCTCGCCGCTCGGCTTTCGGGGTAATGCCCTCCTCGGCCATCACCCGACGATGCCGCAGGATCAGTTTTGACAGCGGAATCTTGACCGGACAAACGCTGTCACAGGCCGTGCATAATGAACAGGCGTATGGCAGATCTTTAAAATCTTTATAGCCGCCGAGCAGCGGAGAGATCACCGCGCCGATAGGGCCGGGATAGATAGAACCGTAACCGTGTCCGCCAATGTGGCGGTACGCCGGGCAGGTGTTCATACAAGCCCCGCAGCGGATGCAGCGCAGCACATCGCGAAACTCTGAACCCAGCACTTGCGAGCGCCCGTTATCGACAATAACCAGGTGGAACTCTTCCGGGCCGTCGACGTTATCCGCCTCGCGTGGGCCGGTCAGCCAGGTGTTGTAGCCCGTCAGACGCGCGCCCACGGCGCTGCGCGCCAGCATGGTGATCAGCACATCCACATCGGCAAAGGTCGGCGCGATACGCTCCATGCCCATCACCGCAATGTGCGTTTTCGGCAGCGTAGTGCACATGCGCGCGTTGCCTTCGTTGGTCACCAGGCAAACAGAGCCGGTTTCCGCCACAGCAAAGTTACAGCCGGTAATACCGATTTCGGCACTGAGGAAATCCTCGCGGATCTTCTGGCGAATGAATAAGGTCATCGCCTCTGGCGTTTCCGGGCCGTCATACCCCAGACGCTCATGCAGCACGCGGCGGATCTGGTAGCGATCTTTATGAATAGCCGGGACCACGACGTGCGAAGGCGGATCCTGATCCAACTGCAGGATATATTCGCCGAGATCGGTTTCGATCACCTGAATTCCGGCATCCTGCAGCACATGGTTGACGCCGATCTCTTCGGTCACCATCGACTTGGACTTCACCACCTTCTTCGCATTTTTACTTTGCGCGACCTGCAAAATGTAGCGGGTAGCGTCTTCTTTGGTCTTTGCGAAATAAACGTGGCCGCCGTTTTGCGTCACTTTCTCGGAGAGTTGATACAAGTAAGCGTCGAGGTTGCTCAGAACATGATCGCGGATCTGGCTGGCACGATCGCGCCAGTCTTCCCAGTGACCTAGCTCATCAACCATTTTCTGCCGATTCGCACCAATACGCTCCTGCGCGTTGGCCACGGCTTTGCGCATGATCGGATCTTCGATCTGCTGACGAATGCGCAGTTTAAACTCTACATCGCTGGTTTTTATCGACATCTCTTTCCCCTCAGCGGCTCATCAGCACTTCAGCAATATGCATCACTTTGACCGGCTGGCCTTCACGTTGCAGTCGGCCGCCAATATTCAGCAGGCAGCTGACGTCAGCGCCAATCAAAAACTCCGGCTTCGCATCCATCAGATGTAAGACTTTTTCTTTCACCATCTCACCGGAGATCTCGGCCATCTTGACCGAGAACGTCCCGCCAAAGCCGCAGCAGGTATCCTGATCGGCAAACGTCATCAGCTCCAGCCCGCGCACGTTTTTCAGCAGCGTCAGCGGCTCTTCCTTCACTCCCAGCTTGCGGGTCAGGCTGCAGGAAGGATGATATACCGCGCGGCCCTGCAGGCTGGCGCCGACATCCACCACACCCAGTTTGTTGACGATAAAAGAGGTGAGATCCTGCATACGTCCGGCAACCTTCTCGGCGCGCAGCGCCCATTCAGGCTCATCCGCCAGATACGTCGGGTAGCTTTTTACCGCGTAGGTGCAGGAGCCTGCCGGGGAGATAATTGGATCGTCGTTGTCTTCCAGGGCGGCGATCAGGTTTTTCATCCCGGGGATCGCCTCTTTGATGTAACCGCTGTTGATGGCTGGTTGACCGCAACACCCTTGCTTCTCGGGGAAATTAACGTGACAGCCCAGTTTTTCCAGCAGCAATACGGAGTCTCGTGCCATCCGTGATTTCAGGGCGTCACCAATACAGGTAACAAAGAAATTTACATTCACAATAATTACTCCATTGCTTCATTTCTGTTTATTGCGCTTGATATCGCTATATCACGCCCAGTCTTCTGTTTGCTGGTTTTGCCGATGTCTGGGTTCATGGTGTTTGTTGGATCATGCTCCTGAGATGGTCGATTTCCGCTTCTTATATCAGGACCATCCTAAATGCCTGTATTTTCATTTGTATGACAAAATCAAATAATCCTCCAATCAACTCGTACATGCAATACCCTGGTTTATTTATTTCGGCCTCGCTCACATTTTTATATTGAAAACCACCGCGTTATGAACAGCTTAAAAATAGTTTCAGGTGCTGACTATTCCTGTCACTACCATTAATAAAAAGGTTATTAAATAACTATTTATAGGTACTCAGCCTGCTCTTAAGTATATTTACCTGGCATTGAACTTTAATTAAAAGATTACAATAGTTACAAAACCATTAATCATAATTACTTTATTCACTGAAGCGATTCAGTTTGCATCTTTTATTTACACGGCAATATAGCCTTCCCGCCATAAATATAAATCAGGTTTAATAAACCAATCAGGAATAGCAATGAACGAATACTTTATGTTTGCCCTGGCACTCTCTCCGTTACTACTGATGGTATTTTTAATATTGAAATTGAAAATGCCTATCCATTATTCCGTGCTGATCTCTTTAGTATTCACCGCGGCGCTGTCGGCTGTGTTCTGGGAGATGCCCGTACAGAATCTAAAAGCCGCGATAGGCTATGGCGCACTGAAGGGATTATGGCCGATTGTGATTGTGATCCTCGGCGCCATCTTCAGTTATAACGTTATGCAGGCGACCAAAGCGCTGGATATTCTGCGCGATATTCTCGCCAGCATTAGCGAAGATAAGCGTATTCAGGTGCTGCTGATTTCATGGTGCTTTGGTGGATTTCTTGAAGCCGCGGCGGGTTATGGTACAGCAGTCGCTATTCCGATCGGTATTCTTATCGCACTGGGTTTCAACCCGCTGAAGGCGGCAATAGCCTCTCTGGTGGCAAATACCGTTCCCACCGCATTCGGTGCGGTCGGGATCCCGGTTTCAATTCTGGCGGAACAGGTTAACCTGCCGGTTTATACCTTAGGCGGAACCATTATTCTGCAGCTTGCGCTGTTTAATATCCTGCTGCCATTTGTGATTATCTGCATTATTGGCGGCGGTCTGAGAGCCATTCGCGGCGTATTTTTAATCACGCTGATTTGCGGTATTACCACGCTGGTTCCGCAGTATTTTGTCGCTATTCATCTCGGCGCTGAATTACCCGCCTTTGCCGGTAGCCTGGTCAGTCTGTTTGCCGTGGCGATGGTTAGCCGCCTGCGCAAAGGGAAAACCGATCCCGAGTGGCGAATTGAAGTCAGCCATAACCGCGAAACCACGCCGCGTTCGGCAAAAGTGTTGTTCCGCGTGGGTTCTATCTATCTGTTTATTTTTGTCTTTATCCTGCTGTGTTCGCCGCTGTTCCCGACGATAAAAGGCGCAGCCTCACAACTGGCCTCGGTGCTGCATTTCACGCTTGCCGACGGCAAAACGCTGGCGCTGAAGGTTGAATGGGTAACCACGCCGGGGATGCTGATCATCTTTGCGACTATTATCGGCGGCTTTATTCAGGGGGCGTCCGCGCGCGGGATGCTGGAAGTGTTTATCAAAACCATTTTCCAGCTTAAAAACTCTATCGTCGCAATTATGGCGATCGTCGCGCTGGCCACGGTGATGGATCTCAGCGGGATTATCTCCACGCTGGCCCAGTCGATTGTCGATCTGACCGGCAGCTCATACGTCTTTCTCGCCCCGGTGATTGGCGCACTGGGCACGTTTGTTACCGGCAGCGATACCAACTCGAATATTCTGTTCGGCAAACTGCAAACTATTGCCGCCAGCAAACTGCATATCGACCCCAACTGGCTGGCGGCGGCCAACACCTCTGGCGCAACGGGAGGGAAAATGATTTCGCCGCAGAGTATCGCCATTGCGGTTTCAGCCACAAAAATGGACGGTCAGGCCAACCAGATTATGTCTGGCACCATGAAATACTGCTGTGCCTACATAGTGATCCTCGGCCTGAAAGTCGGTCTCTTTTATTACTGGTTTATGGCGTAAGCCATTGTCAACCCCGTCAAATTCGCGGCAATCGTATTTGACGCAATGGTGAACTAAAAGGTTTACACCGACCCGGAATCGGAACGACGTCACTGGCTTTACGATTTGTCGGCGCTGACTACAATAGCGCCGATGTTTCAAATCGAGGGTTGTTGTTATGTTGTTCTGGAAAAAGATGGTGAAGAAGTTCGACGCCTTTTCCGCGTTGATCCCACCACGCTACTTCCGCGTGTAACGCCAGATGGCGCTTCGCTTATCAGGCCTACGTTTAACGCTCTTTTGTAGGCCGGATAAGGCGCAAGCGCCGCATCCGGCAGCGACCGCAGAGTAAAGCACGTCTCCTTTCACTTACGCAGCCTGCACGCCCTTAACATCCTGACCCACAAACGAAGCCATGCAAAACGGTAGACCAGCGGATGCTGAAACCTCAGCAATGTCAGAAACACAGAGCCCCCTTGCGGCGTCAGATCACCGTTGCCTGATAGCGAACCTGTGGGTCCATAATCTGGTGGCGCGCGTCTATCAGCCGCAGTTCATACGAATCATGCTCTTTCGTCAGCCGCATTACCGCGTCAACAACACTGGTGGTCCGCTCCAGTGCCTGCTTGTCCTCGTAACCATTGAGCAGTGAGGCCAGCATCACGCTGCAAATCAGATCCCCAACGCCCACCGGCATTTTGGCAAAGGTATACAGCGGCCGGGCAATGTGTAACGTCTGTTCCGGCGTCACCAGCAGCATTTCAAACGCCTGTTTGTCCCGCGAACAGTCGCCGAGATGCTTCACCAGCACCTTCTTTACGCCCCACGACACCAGTTGCCGCGCCGCTTCCACCACCTCTTCAAAACTACGCAGTTGTCTGCCCGTCAGCACGCCCAGCTCATAGAGATTCGGTCCCATCATGTCGGCCAGTTGAATGGCGTCATCGACAAAAAATGACTCCACTCCCTGCACGACAATGCAGCCTTTTTGCGGGTCGCCCATTACCGGATCGCAAAAATAGAGCGCCTGCGGATTACGCTGACGAATGGTGATGACCGCGTGCTTCACCTCTTCACAATGGCGTTTATCTCCAAGATACCCGGACAATACGGCATCGCATTGCGCCAGCTTTTGCAGGTCATCCAGCCCGCTGATGATCGCGCTCAGCTCGCCGTGCGGCATCGCCATGCCCTGCCACATCCCATATTGGGTGTGGTTGGAAAACTGTACGGTGTAAAACGGCCAGACATCGATCCCCGAGAGCTGCATCGGCAACACAGCGGCTTTATTTCCGGCATAGCCATAAACAACCGACGACTGAACAGACAACACGTTTTTCATTTTGACTCCGTCTAACGAAACGTTGGCAGCAGACCAAATACGTCCAGAACAACCGTCAGATAGACAACCGCTCCGCAGACAATCACCAGGTTAAGCACGGTGTTATTACAGGGCGCGGTATAACTGGCGGTTGGGAAACGTTTCCGCGCGGCTTTCACCAGGAACGGCGGCAGGATCACGCTCCAGATGGTAAAGGCCAGACCGGCGTAACCAATCGCGTGCACAAAACCATTCGGGAAGAAGAAGCACACGGCAGCCGGGGGGAAGTAGGTCACCAGCGCAGTTTTCAGGCGGCCCATGCCGTCATCCGGGAAGTGAAACAGGTCGGCGATGTAATCGAACAGACCAAGCGTTGCCGCCAGCAGGGAACTGGCTACCGCGAAGTTGCCGAAGAAAGTCAGGATCAGATCCATATAACGGCTGGTGAACAGCCCGCTGATGGCCTCGACAAACACATCGATATTGCCGCCTTTGGCGATAATCGGCGGGAATGAGGAACGGCTGATGTTACCCATCGTCACGCCCAGCCAGAAAATATACAGCAGCAGAGCAAACAGCGTACCGATGATAATCGAACGCGTAATATTCGAGACTCCGCTTGTGCCATACAGTTTGACCAGGCTCGGCACGTTACCGTGAAAACCAAACGAGATGATGCAGAACGGCAGCGTCATCAGGATATACGGCAGATACTGCGAATTGGGCAGCGCAACCGCCACGCTGTCGATGAGTTTTGCCACTTCGATATGGCCAATCAGCCCGGAGAACGTGGCAAAGAACGCCACAAACTTACCGATAATCAGCACGGTAGTGATGCGTCCAACCAGTAGGGAGCTATACCAGGCAATCGCCCCTACCAGCATACTGACGATCACCACCGAGATATTCGCCGGAAAGCGCACGCCGCTGTATTTGAACACAGTTTGTGCCATCACCGCCGACGAACCGGAGATATAGGCATAGGTCAGAATATACAGCACAAAGCCGAAAGCGATACCCACCACGATATTCCACTTCCGGCCTAATAAATCCTGAGTAAAGGTATTAAAACTGGCACCGGCGCCATAATGCAGATTGACTTCAACCAGCATCAGACCGGTTAATAACATCATGATGGCGATAAACAGAAGAATAACAGACGCACCGGGAAACCATACGCCGGCCATCGCAATCGGCAGGGAAAACATCCCACCACCCACTACGGTCGCGATAACCAACATGGTTCCGCTAATCAGTCCGGGGGTACTACTCTGTCGCTCAATGGCATTAATATCCATGATAAATGTTCCTGTAGACTATTCGTTATAATTACAGCTGTCATTTGTACATCATGCGGATAATAAAAATGTCGGAGTCAGGGTTTACTTTTTTTAGTTATGTCACGGTAACGGGCACCGCAAAGGCTTCCTGTTCATGGAAAAGGAATACAAAAAAGCCCCATCACGTGATGGGGCCATAACTATTTTTTAGATGTAATCAAAGCGTGCAGTAAAGAAACGCAACTGCTTCGGCTCGTAAATAAACTTCAGCCCGCGAATATCTTCTTTGTGCTGGTAAAGTTTAATAATACCGTCAGCCACAACATCCATATGTGCGTAGGTATAAACACGACGTGGAATAGTCAGACGCACGGTTTCCAGTTTCGGTCTGTGGTGTTCCCCGGTCACGTTATTACGGCCCGCAGAGATAATTCCGCGCTCCATACTGCGCACGCCGGTTTCCACATAAATGCTCGCCGCCAGACTTTGTGCCGGGAACTCATCTTGCGTCAGATGCTCGCAGAAGCGACGCGCATCGAGGAATACCGCGTGACCGCCTACCGGTTCAACAATCGGTACGCCAGCGGCTTTCAGTTTGTCGCCCAGATAGCGAACCTGCTTCACGCGGTGCTCAATATATTCGTATTGCATGGCTTCGCGCAGGCCAATCGCCATGGCTTCCATATCACGTCCGGCCAGGCCGCCGTAAGATGGCATCCCTTCGTAGACCACGACTAACTCTTTGGCAGAAGAGAACATTTCGTCATCGTTCATGCACAGGAAGCCGCCGATGTTCACCAGACAGTCTTTTTTACCACTCATGGTACAACCGTCGGCGTAGCTGAACATCTCATGCACGATCTCGGCGATGCTCTTGTTCTCAAAGCCCTGCTCTTGCTCTTTGATAAAGTAGGCGTTTTCTACGCAGCGGGTAGCGTCGTAGAACACTTTAATGCCGTGCGCTTCTGTCAGTTCACGCACCGCACGCATGTTCGCCATGGAGACCGGCTGCCCACCCGCGAGGTTAACCGTCACCGCCAGGCAGATATACGCAATATTCTCTGCGCCTTTTTCATCAATCAGCTTTTGTAATTTTTTAAGATCGATATCACCTTTAAACGCAATATTCAGACCGGCATCGTGCGCTTCGTCACGAACGATATCGACAAACACCGCACCATTTTTTTCCTGGTGATAACGGGTGGTGGTGAAATACATATTCCCGGCAACATATTGCCCTGGTTTAATAGCCAGTTGTGATAACAGGTTTTCTGCGCCGCGGCCCTGGTGAGTAGGAACAATATGTTTAAAGCCGAACAGTTCCTGCACGGTTCTTTCCAGATGATAGAAGTTTTCGCTGCCCGCGTACGCTTCATCACCCATCATCATTCCGGCCCACTGCTTGTCGCTCATTGCGTTAGTGCCGCTGTCGGTCAGCAGGTCAATATAAATATCTTTCGAATTTAACAGGAAAGTATTGTAACCCGCTTCCTGCATTTTCTTAAGGCGCTCATCACGCGGGATCATAGATACAGTTTCAACGCTTTTAATACGGAAGGGTTCTGCCGGATAATTCATTTTGTTTCTCCAGTAACAGTGGTCATGTACGTATTAATGTGAAGTAAATCATACCTGGTTCATCAATAAAGTCTGATGAAATATAACTATTCACCTCCTGAGCCAGGGGGAGAAATAATGTGGAGGCACTATGCAAGATTTAATTGATTATGGAAATAGTCCGGTCAACATTAATCACTGGCAATAATTTAAAAAGCTGTAAATGTGAGTGATGTAAATCACACGTCATTTTTTTACCCGTTCATATTCAACAAGTTTTTTTTTGCGTATTGATTTGCCATTCGCGGTAGTGCGCCCACAGAGGGGGGAAATACTGAAAACTTAACTTTCCAGGCTGTGCGCATAATGTATTCGTGAATGAGTACACCCCATTTTGTGAGAGTCGGATCACTTCACGGGCTTATATTTGCGATTTACATCACTAAAAGTGTAAAGCAAAGTGTACAAAACGCTGTGGTTTCAGAGTTTACTATTTGCTTCAGTGAGTGAGATCGCATTTTTGGCCAGATGCCTGACAGGCGTTGTTTTCTGGAAATGGCAGGTATTTGGTGGATTGAATGAGAATGAATTTATACGGTGAATAATACCGGATTTATTGGGATAGAGAGGATTTCTATTTATTCCGAAAGCGTGCTATTCGCGCTTATTTCATCTTATTTACATCTGGACTTCGCCCAGGATACTGGCGTCATTTACAGGGGTTTTATTAGCGCGATGCAAAGGTGTTGGCGCACCAATGCATCGCTGATCGCAGTAACTATTATCGGAGAATAGTCACCATGACTGATACGCATTGTATTGCAGTTTCGTTTGATCCAGAAGTGCACGCCGCAGATAACCGTCGCCTGAAGGTGGGTTATGCGAGCCGTTATCCTGATTACAGCCGTATTCCGGTGAAGTACGTTCAGTTTCCGTCTATCGTGATGAAGGGCCTGTGGCTGAAAGCCGCCGGATTCAACACCGGTACCAACGTTGATGTGCGGGTAATGGAAGGCTGCATCGTGCTTACCGCCCGCGCTGCCGAACCCGAAGAGTCAGAACTGATGAAATCCCTGCGCGCCGTGGAAAAGCTCTCCGTGCGTAAGCAAAAGCAGGTGCTGGAGTTTATCGGGGTAATTGCGGGGAAAGCGTTGAAAGCGTGAGATCTGGCAGCTACTAATACCGCTTCAAGGTAAAACCCGATAACAGCAAGGGAATTTAAATGAACCAGGGCCATAAATAAGGCCCTGGATTGTGATTAAGGTAGCATTCAGATATTGGCGACGATTTCTTTAATCAACGGCGGGCCTTTAAAAATAAAGCCTGAATAAATCTGAACGAGGGTTGCACCGGCAGCTATTTTCTCACACGCGGCAATCACCGAGTCGATACCGCCAACACCAATAATCGGCAGTTGACCTTTTAATTCCTGAGACAGCTGGCGAATAATTTCTGTACTTTTTAATTGCAATGGTCGACCGCTCAGGCCCCCCATTTGATCGCAATTTTTCATTCCCTGAACGAGAGAACGATCGAGAGTAGTGTTAGTTGCAATTACGCCATCAATATTATGACGAACTAAACTGTCAGCAACCTGGATCAGTTCCTCCAGAGAAAGATCCGGCGCGATCTTTACCGCCACCGGAACATATTTATGGTGGATCGCTTGCAGATCATTTTGCTTATTTTTAATTGCCGTCAGGAGATCGTCCAGCGCCTCGCCGTATTGCAGTGTACGTAATCCCGGCGTATTTGGTGAAGAGATATTAATCGCGATATAACCGGCGTAAGCATAGACTTTTTCCATACAAATCAGATAGTCATCTTTGCCTTTCTCTACCGGAGTATCTTTATTCTTACCAATATTAATCCCCAGAATACCGTCAAAATGCGATTTTTTAACGTTCTCAACCAGGTTATCAACCCCCAGGTTATTAAACCCCATGCGGTTGATCAAACCTTCCGCATCGACCAGACGGAACAGACGCGGTTTATCGTTACCCGGCTGAGGCCGCGGCGTCACGGTACCAATCTCAATGGAGCCAAATCCCATCGCGCCGAGTGCGTCAATGCACTCCCCGTCTTTATCCAGTCCGGCAGCAAGCCCGAGTGGATTTTTAAACGTCAGCCCCATACAGGTAACCGGTTTTGCGGGTACTTTCTGGCGGACAAGCGCTTCGAGCGGCGTGCCGGTAATGCGACGTAATTGCTGGAATGTCAATTCATGGGCGCGCTCTGGATCGAGCTGAAAAAGGGCTTTACGAACGAAGGGGTAGTACATGAACTCTCCTGGATTCCCAGTGTGCAAACCGGGGGCGTATTATGTGCGATCGCGAGCAAAAAGGGAATTGACCTGCGGCAATAAATAGCAATCGTTTTCCTGTATACAAATTGGCAGCTAGTGTAGAGGGCGTTTATACCTCGACTGCGAGATTCAGGAAAATGGTACCCGAGGACCTTTTTTTGGCTGTCCATATTCAGCAACTACTCTAGTTTTTCAATATTGAATCCGTCACGACGAACAAAATCAACTAAACGCTCAATATTTCCAAGTCCCCATTGGTTTGAAATGGCCACAAGCTCGCCTGATGGTAACTCAATCATCGCATCATCATTCATATGAAACCTGTTCTTGCGCCCTTCAGGGATATGATCTGCTAATGCTATTGTTCTGCTTTTTAATATTTCACTTAATTTTGATTTCAGCTCACTAAAATCGCTTGGGTTATGCTTCGCGATCCAGTCGGTAAAGAGCTCAAGAGCAAGTTTTCTTTTATTGAAAACCAGTCCCTTATACTTATATTCAGAGTAATCTCGATCTGATTTCTGGCTACTTGCGATTTGCTCTACGCGCTTTTCTCTGAACTTCACCTGATACTCTTCAAGCTCCGGAACAGGGATTATCTGCTCCGCATTGATTAAAACTTCACCGTTGAAGTTATATGGCGTCAAGCGGACACAACGAATATCTACTCCCTTATCTCTCAACCAGATAGCTGTTGTCGTCAATTCTTTACTAAAATCGGCTGAAGCCAGAATAATTCTGATATCTTTGCCAAAATCCACAAGTTCAGTATCTTCCAATTCAACAAAATCAAGTATCTTTGCTTTAGAATCTATATCTAAGTCGTGCTTTTGCAGATAAGCTTGATAATACTCACATGCTTTCGCAAAACTCATTGTAGAAATCATCGCGGCATATCTTAATGCTTGCAATTCCATATGTGCGCCGGCTTCATCACGTTTTAGTTCAATGACAACTAAATTAGCTTGTTTATCAATGGCTAATAGGTCTATTCTTCGTCGACTGTCTTCCCAGTCTGAAAACTCTTCCGATATAACGAGACAGTCTGGTGCGACAATATCGATAGTTTTCTTAATAGCCTCCTGCAAGTCGTAACGTTCTTGCAAGCCTTCAATAGTAAATGTCGTTTTTGTTAATGCAGTAAGGTTTTTATCAGAGATGCAGTACAGTGCCACGTTGAAATCCTTTTATCTATAAAATTTGAATTTTATATTTTTCAGTACATACCTTCTCAACTAATTGATTCGTAAAACACCTTACAATTAATTTTTACGCATAAACAGCAAGGTGTTTTCATTCCTCTACATACTTAACCAACAGTTTTTTTCATTTTTATATTACTAACTCTAACTTTTTCTGCTTCAGATATTGTGCTGACCAGTTCTTTCGCAACAGCATCAATTACATTAATACATACCGAATTGCCAAATTGTTTATAAATCTGACCTTGTGATACAGCATCAACAATATAATTATCAGGAAACCCTTGGAGCCTAGCACACTCACGAGGAGTTAGCTTTCTCGGATTTTTATTAAGATGAGACTGATCAATTAATATTTCCGAACCATCTTTATAGTAACGGGCACTTATTGTATTAGTGTATTCACTATTTTCATTAAAAAGCGAATAACCGAAACCATTTCCTTTCTTTTCATGCTCTAGTTTTCGTTTCTGATGACCGTTCCATAGTTTGTCAGATATAGTATATCTATCATCAAACTCAGAAATATTGCTCAAATCCTCTAAAATATCACCAACTTTTGTTGGTGTCATTGGAGGTTTTGGCCAATTAAAGATATTATCAAAATCAACTCCATCAAAATAATCCTTATCAAAGCCGACAATAAATATACGCTCACGATTTTGTGGTGCACCGAAATCGCCAGCACGAAGTACTTTATAATCAACCCAATAATTGAGCTTCTCCGACAATGCAGTCCTAGCATCTTCGCTGATTGGAATATCATCAGGTATTGAATGGGCGCTTTGTCCTCTGAGAATATCCAGAATTGTCTTTAGCGTTCGGCCTTTGTCATGACCTTGGAGTTGTTTAACATTTTCGAGCATAAATGATTTTGGACGTTTAGTTGCAAGAATTCGTTGAATCTCGAAGAACATAGTCCCGCGAGTATCACTAAATCCTTTTTTAAGTCCTGCTTGGGAAAATGCTTGGCATGGGAAACCACCAAGGAGGATATCGTGATCAGGAATATCCGTTGCTTTAATCTTAGTGATGTCTCCATGCGGCATCTCACCGAAGTTAGTCAGGTATGTCTTCTGCGAGAACTTATCCCATTCAGAAGAAAAGACGCACTGTCCCCCCAACCGCTGGTAAGGTAGTCGAATCCCACCGATACCAGCAAACAGATCAATAAATGTGAATTTTGATTCACATGCTGGTTGTTGCCGGAAAGGGGCATTATGTAAGTATTCCGTCATTTGCTTTTCAACTGCAAGAATAGCCTGCCATTTCGCGGATGAAGGGGTATGTTCTCCTTCTTCCCAACCACGGACAGTCCTTTCGCCAGCAGAACCAAGCCCTAGTAGGTTGGCGAACTCTGTGCGTCCGAGCCCTAATCTTTTTCTCAGTTCTTTGATATGATGCGCTTTATTCTGATTGTTCATGATAGGTCATTTTTATCCGGTTTTTGTCCTGGTAATCGTAACACTGTACAAATGATCAATCAATACAGCTAATGGAGGATGGCTATGTCACAGTCTCAATTGCAGCAATTGTATGACAAAAATGTTCAGTGGAATGCTAGCTCAGTTTTTAATGTAAATTTCCTTGGAACTGGCTCTTTTTTTGAAGTGAGTAATACATCAGGGAAAGTACATGACATCTCTTTCCAATGCATCCTTCAGTCTCTGAAAGACATCCAATCTAGCGATAAAGCTAAGCAATTTATAAATTATACTGTACAAAAATCAACTCCAATAAGAAATGATCTAAACGCAGATCAACAGACATTTGACAGTATTTCCCCTATAGGCCACATTCAATGTACTGAATGGAAATATTTTGAAAAAATGGTTCGAGTGCTAGGCCTAAATGTTTTTACCCATCCTCGAGCCAAAGTTGCGGCACAAGAACAATCCAAACTTTTTTTTAATGTTGTATCCAGATTTATACATATTGCTACTAACAAAATTCCACAAGAGCTTGATGAAAGAACATCGTTCAGTGAACAAGATATCCTCACCACAATAGATTATCTTGAACAAGTAATATCTGATTGTACTATATTCACATTTAGGCCATTAACAAGTACAACCATCACATCTAGCGTAATATCTAAAAGAATAAAGAATACTATTTATCTTGGTGCTCCTGGCACTGGGAAAAGTTATTCAATTGAACAGTTGACTGCTGAATCGCAAAAATTCCGTACAGTATTCCACCCTGACACACAGTATAGTGATTTAGTCGGAAGCTTAAAGCCAAGGATGAGAAGTAATGGTTCATCACAAACTATAAGTTATGAATTCCGTCCAGGAGCTTTCACAAACGCATTTATCCAAGCGAAAAACAATCCAAATCAGAGAGTTTTTTTAATTATTGAGGAAATCAATAGAGCACCTGCGGCAGCAGTATTCGGCGATTTATTTCAGTTGCTCGACCCAGACTGTAACTATGAAATAGATATCGACCCAGATATGTTAGATTACATAAATAATCATCTTACACAAAGCATTGATAAATTATCGTTACCTGTAAATTTAACTATCTTGGCAACTATGAATAGCAGCGATCAAGGAGTTAATTTCTTAGATACTGCATTTAAACGTCGCTGGGCTATTCGATATATCCCGATTGACTATTCAAAAGCTACCCCAGGGGTACTTTACCTTCCTTTACAGGGCGATATTTATCAGGTCGAATGGAGTGATTTTTCAAAAATAATCAATGAAAGGCTAACAGTGTTGGGTATCCCCGAAGATCGTCTGCTTGGTCATCGCTTTTTATCATTGGGAGACCTTAGCGATTCAAGCTCTGCAAATGATTCACTTCGTTACAAACTCTTCGTCTATCTATGGGATGATATTTTACGGCACGGTAAAAGGTCTAGTATCTTCGCAACAGAAGTTGGAGGTATTAGCATCGTAAGTTTCGGGCAACTGGTTACCGCATTCTCGGAGGGTAAATCTGTTTTCGAAAGTAGCCTAGAGGAAGCTCTTATATCTGTTGGCGCTATTCAACCAAAAGAGGTCGAATAATAATGGATATAGTTCTAAATGAGGATAAGTGTATAGTTAATAGTTTACCTAAACATGTCCGTAAAATATTAGATTCAGAAAAACTAATTTACAAGGATCAAGACAGACTAGATTTTTGTGGCATTGTATTACAAAAAAACAGAGTCGATATATTTTTACCAAGAAATAGCGGGACTATAAGAGATAAGGAACCACTAAAACTCGGCGCATCTCTTATCCGCGCAATCTATAAATATACCTTAGATAGGAATCGTACCTCATTTTCAGATGGCACCTCTGAAAACGTTGTAGGGGATTCATTAATCAGTTTAGCATTTACACTCCTCGATGACTATATCAAGAATGGTATTTATATAAGAAGGGAATCATCTATCAAAAAAAACATAGGAAAAACAGATTGGAAGCGAACTATTCTTAGAATTCAAAATTATCCTGCTTCAAACTCTTTTATATATTTGGATACTCTTGGTAGAAAAAGAACTACCCATTATAATGATGAAGTATCTCGTATTCACGCCGAAGTCATTCGTGAGTTAAATGATCTCGTTGGGTGGATTTTCTTCGACACAACTTCAACTATCCCCTCTGAACTTGTCGATATACCCCAACCCACTGGAGATATCAAAACAAAATTACAAACATTAGAAAAAGAAATGGGATTAATCTATGCAGATAAAGATCTAAAACTCATAAAAGATTTATCAATGTATTTATCAAATAAGAATAAATCTTCGAAAAATAATATTGTTATTGGTATAAATAAATTTCACGCAATGTGGGAACATATGATTGATTCCTGTATGCTTTGGAAATTTGATATCAATCGTAGGTTGGCTAAGCCTAGTTATAGAATTGATGGTGAATTCAAAATTGCACTCCAAAAAGGAGGTCGTACTGACACTGTATTAAGGAGTTTTGATGAAAATGTATTCGCCATTATTGATGCAAAATACTATGGCGCAAATAGTGTAGCAAACCTGCCTGGATGGCCGGACCTCATCAAACAGTTTTTTTACGCCTCGGCATTAAAAGATATCTACCCAGAAGCTACAATCTATAACTATTTCATATTTCCAGGAACATCTGGGAACGTAGAATCAGCACATATTGAAAATCCAATCTCAAGAGAGCGACAGGATATTCAGTATCCCCCCATCAAATGTGAATACCTCAATCCAATGATGCTCGTTGAATTCTATGTGTCTGGGAAAAAGCTTGTAGATCTATCTGAAAGACTTCTTCATATTTAATAGTTTAACTATAAAACAAACCTATGTAACATAACAAAGAATCTATTTGAATTAAGCTAAAAGAATATTATAGAGCATGGTGGATTTTATTTATATACATCTCTCTACTGAAGTTAATCCAAAGAAATCTTTTAATTACTGTATTTATTATAATTTCCCCTGCTCAACAATCAAATAAAATTAATAAAAAACAACAGTTCATATTATTTATATCGCCTTTTTTTTGATTAAAAAACATACGTACATTGATCCAAGTCATAATTTTAAGTAACTGGAAACCTGATCTGCATAAGGTATATAATTCAAGTTTATCATATAGTTACCATCAATATTCCTAAATACATCATTACCAACTTGACTCGACTACTTAGTAGTTTAGTATATAATTGCTTTTTATTATTTCATTCAAATATTTTTAAATTTATCATTCATCCTAAAATAATTTTTTATTAATAAGAGGTTGATAATGGCCACATCCCCGATTTACCTTAAGCAATCATGTATTAAAACTTTAACCGCAGTTGAAGCCAATCGAGATGCCTCAAATCAACATGAATTTAACGGAGTTTCTCAACTAAAACAGATATTTGGCATCACTAGATTCACCAAAGAAGCACTATTCTCTATTAGAGGAACGGATACATTCTGCAAGGATGCTATCACTTGGTATGATGCTAGAGAGAATTCTCCTGACAGAAGCGAATTTCGTCTTTATTTTCGAGATAATTATGTTATGGAACAGGCTTGTGAAGGTGATAATATCATCGTAGGTATTGATAAAGGTAACCAAATTCATATTATCTTAATCAAACAAAATAATGTTGAGTATCAAGGGACGATATCTAACTGGAGTTAATTTTTGTTGCCCATTTAACTTACAAATAAGACTTTAACAAAATTATAAATTCATGCCCCAGAGTCAATCTCTTGGGGTATTATTTATTATATAACTCTGAAATTTTTAATAGATGCAGATTTATTAATACAAGGTTCTAACAAGTTTACATCAACGCTCTTGATATACCGACAAATACTGGCCTAGATATCCTCTTTGAGTACAGTTGAGCGCATTAATGTCAAATGTACAAGTTCATACGGTTCATATCCGCTGCGTTAATTACAGAATACTGAAATCGAAGTTCTGGAACTTAGAACCCGTGACAAAATGAACATCGCAAGCATGAGAAAGTGATGTTGAAAATGCTGCCCGCGTAGCTTGCTCACACATACACACCACCATGCTAAAAGCACGTCAAAAAATGTTTAGGTTAGCTATCGTATTGCATGAAACACTAGCACGTAGACATCTTGAGCTATTTGATGAGATAGCCTATAAGGCCGCCATGATCACGTTAATTATCGATGAGCTCCCCAGAGCTTATCAGTCCAAAACGTTGGGTACAAATGAGTTTCACAACTGTAGAAAACTACCGGATAGAATCCCCTGCGCCTGACCTTAGAGTTCTACTTCTAGGCTTTATCCTGTATCAGTTCATTTCCAATTTCTTATTGAAAAAAAAAATCGTTACAGACTTAAATGAGTTGAATTTATCTATCAACGGTTCAAATGTATCTAGATTATCCGTGTTGTTTCAACCGACTGGGGTTAATCAGCAAATGCATAACTTACTAATCGTCAGTTTCAAAAATTTGTCGGAAGCCGACGATACCATTCGTTGGTATATTTGGTATATATATAGACGGAAAAGAAGACGTTGACAGACTAAGCCAAGCAGAAGATATGCTCACATTCCGTTTTTATGGACAAAACTAGAAATTAGTAAACTTTAAAATAAAAGCTTTATATGGTGCCGAAGGCCGGACTCGAACCGGCACGTATTTCTACGGTTGATTTTGAATCAACTGCGTCTACCGATTTCGCCACTCCGGCACGGAAGGGATGCGGAAAACGTTGTGGATTATACCTGTCGTGCGCCACCATGCAAGCGCCAGCGTGTGTCTGGCGCGCTAAGTGTTGAAAATTTCAGCATTACCTTACACGCCTGCAATCACCATCACAGTTTATCTCCCGCAACAACCACCCTAATCCCCCCTTCTGCGAAGCGTCCCGTTTCCCCATGCTCTACACTTCCAGTTCAACACCACACTGAGGGAAACACGATGTCGATGATAAAAAGCTACGCCGCCAAAGAAGCAGGCAGCGAACTCGAACTCTATGAATATGATGCGGGCGAGCTCAAGCCGGAAGATGTCGAAGTCCAGGTCGATTACTGCGGTATCTGCCATTCCGATTTGTCGATGATCGACAACGAATGGGGATTCTCTCAGTATCCGCTGGTTGCCGGGCATGAAGTGATTGGTCGCGTGGGAGCGCTCGGCAGCGCGGCGCAGGATAAGGGTCTGAAGGTTGGTCAGCGCGTCGGTATTGGCTGGACGGCGCGCAGCTGCGGACATTGTGACGCCTGTATCAGCGGTAATCAGATTAACTGCCTGGAAAGGTCCGTTCCTACTATTCTCAATCGCGGCGGCTTTGCCGAGAAGCTGCGAGCCGACTGGCAGTGGGTGATCCCGCTACCGGAGAGCATTGATCTGGCGGCGGCTGGCCCCTTGCTGTGCGGCGGTATCACCGTGTTCAAACCGCTGCTGATGCACCATATCACCGCCACCAGCCGCGTCGGGGTGATCGGTATCGGCGGCCTGGGGCATATCGCCATTAAGCTGTTACACGCGATGGGCTGCGAAGTGACCGCATTCAGCTCCAATCCGGCGAAAGAGCAGGAAGTGCTGGCGATGGGGGCGGATAAGGTGGTCAACAGCCGCGATCCGGATGCGCTAAAAGCGCTGGCGGGCCAGTTCGATCTCATTATTAACACGGTTAACGTCGATCTCGACTGGCAGCCCTATTTTGAAGCGCTGGCCTACGGCGGAAACTTCCATACCGTCGGCGCGGTGCTGAAGCCGCTGCCGGTGCCGGCATTTACCTTAATTGCTGGGGATCGCAGCATCTCCGGTTCGGCGACCGGGACGCCATTCGAGCTGCGCAAGCTGATGAAGTTTGCCGGGCGCAGCAAGGTGTCGCCTACCACCGAGCTGTACCCGATGTCGCAAATTAACGAAGCAATCCAGCACGTGCGTGACGGCAAGGCCCGCTACCGCGTGGTGCTGAAAGCCGACTTCTGATGCCGGGCTCAGTCCCGCAAGGGGCTGGGCTTATTGCCCGTTACGAAACGCGAGCACCGCCTGGCGGCACTGTTCCGTCACATGTTCAATGTCATGGTTCACGTCGATGCGGGCAATATCTTTCTCATCGTCCTGCGGGCACTCCAGCGCGTCGAACTGGCTTTTGAGTAATCCCACTGGCATAAAATGCCCTGCCCGACGCTGCATGCGCGCCAGAATAGTCTCGTAGTCGCCGTCCAGCCACAGAAAATGCACATTCGGGCTGCCCTGACGCAATATATCGCGGTACTGTTTTTTTAATGACGAGCAGACAATAAACCCGGTCTCGTTCTTTTTATATAAACTGTATGAGGCGTCATTTAATCGCGCTAGCCACGGCAGTCGGTCTTCATCGGTTAATGGAATACCGTCAGACATTTTATCAATATTTTTAGCAGGATGGAGATCGTCGCCATCAATGAATTTAGCCGATAACATTGCGGCAATTTTGCTGCCAATTAAAGATTTACCGCTTCCCGAAACGCCCATCAAAATATAACTTTCCCCGGCCATTGAAAAAACTCCAGATTCATATTCCATGGCGCGATACTACGCCTTCCACATTGCAGAATTCACCTTTTTTCGCCGCGACTGAGCAGATTTACAGGGCGCATCACGTTATGCGTAACATTGTAGTGTAACAATTTCTCAGCGTGATCTGCGTCACAAATAATAACAATTAAAACCGTTTAAATGCTGCCGAGGTTACTACCTGACCAGTGAGGCATTTATGCAAGTCAAAACCCAATCCTGCGTTGTCGCGGGTAAGAAAACTGTTGCCATTACCGACCAAAATATAGAATGGAATAATAAAGGAACGCTGGTACAAATTACCCGCGGGGGAATTTGTGGTTCCGATTTACATTATTATCAGGAAGGCAAAGTTGGTAATTTTACCGTTAAAGCGCCGATGATTTTAGGCCATGAAGTTATTGGTAAAGTAGTGCACAGCGATTCAACAGAATTACATGAAGGTCAGTCGGTGGCGATTAATCCGTCGAAGCCCTGCGGTCACTGCAAATACTGTCTGCAGCATGAAGAAAACCAGTGTACGGAAATGCGTTTTTTTGGCAGCGCCATGTATTTTCCCCACGTCGACGGCGGCTTTACTCAGTTTAAAACCGTCGATACTGCGCAGTGCATCCCCTACCCTCAAGAGGCCGATGAAAAAGTCATGGCCTTTGCCGAACCGTTGGCGGTCGCGATCCACGCCGCGCATGAAGCGGGCGACCTGCAGGGCAAGCGCGTGTTTATCTCCGGCGTTGGGCCTATCGGCTGCCTCATCGTCAGCGCGGTAAAAACGCTCGGCGCGGCAGAAATCGTCTGTGCGGATATCAGTTCACGTTCGCTCTCTCTGGCGCAACAAATGGGAGCCGACACGCTGATTAACCCGCAGCAGGACTCGCTCGATGAGTGGAAAAAAGAGAAAGGCTACTTCGACGTCAGCTTCGAAGTCTCCGGCCATCCGTCCTCAATCACCACCTGTCTGGAAGTGACCCGCGCGAAAGGCGTGATGGTGCAGGTCGGCATGGGCGGCGCGGTGCCGGACTTCCCAATGATGATGCTGATCGGCAAAGAGATCGCGCTCAAAGGCTCGTTCCGCTTTACCACCGAGTTCAAC
>NZ_SZWR01000012.1:91559-150860 GCF_005280875.1 Citrobacter sp. wls827 | reverse complement strand
CCGCGGTGTCGTGGCTGGCGAATAACGTTATCGATCCGCTGCCGTTACTCAGCGCTGAATATCCCTTTACCGAGCTTGAACAGGCGCTGATCTTCGCCGGGGATAAAACCCAGGCGGCGAAAGTCCAGCTCGTTTTCGAAGACATGAAATAAGGAATAGAATGATGAACGATCTTTTTTCACTGGACGGCAAAAATATTCTGATCACCGGTTCGGCCCAGGGTATTGGTTATTTACTGGCGACCGGGCTGGGTAAATATGGCGCGCAGATTATCGTCAATGACATTACGCCGGAGCGCGCGGAGGCCGCCGTCGCCAAACTGCAGCAGGAAGGGATCCGCGCCGTGGCCGCGCCGTTCAATGTTACGCATAAACAGGACATTGACGCCGCCATCGACCATATCGAAAAAGACATTGGCCAAATTGATGTGCTGGTGAATAACGCCGGTATCCAGCGTCGCCATCCGTTTACCGAGTTCCCGGAGCAGGACTGGAACGATGTGATTGCCGTTAACCAGACGGCGGTATTCCTGGTCTCCCAGGCGGTAACGCGTCGCATGGTGGAACGTCAGGCCGGAAAGGTCATCAACATCTGCTCCATGCAGAGCGAACTGGGCCGCGACACCATCACGCCGTACGCCGCCTCCAAAGGCGCGGTAAAAATGCTTACCCGCGGGATGTGTGTTGAGCTGGCACGCCACAATATCCAGGTCAACGGGATCGCGCCGGGCTACTTCAAAACCGAAATGACCAAAGCGCTGGTAGAGGATGAAGCCTTCACCTCCTGGCTATGCAAACGTACGCCAGCCGCGCGCTGGGGCGATCCGCAGGAGTTGATCGGCGCGGCGGTATTCCTCTCTTCTAAAGCATCCGATTTTGTTAACGGGCACCTGTTGTTTGTCGATGGCGGCATGCTGGTCGCCGTCTGATACCACACAACGCAACATCACGCAGCGCCCAGGCGCTGCATTTTTGGCTCCCCCCTGAATAATTCGAGTTGCAGCCAACACACCTGCAGCTTGAAGGATGACGGGGATATAAGAGAAACGATTATGCCATTAATAATAATTGCGGCAGGCGTCGCGCTGCTCCTGGTCCTGATGATTGGCTTTAAAGTTAACGGCTTTATTGCTCTGGTCCTGGTGGCGGCGGTCGTTGGTTTTGCCGAAGGGATGGATGCACAGGCCGTTCTGCACTCAATACAAAACGGGATCGGTGGCACGCTTGGCGGGCTGGCGATGATCCTCGGCTTCGGCGCAATGCTCGGCAAGCTGATTTCCGATACCGGCGCGGCTCAGCGCATCGCCACCACGCTGATTGGCACATTCGGTAAAAAGCGCGTGCAGTGGGCGCTGGTGATCACCGGTCTGGTTGTCGGCCTGGCGATGTTCTTCGAAGTCGGCTTTGTTCTGCTGCTACCGCTGGTGTTTACGGTGGTGGCCTCGTCCGGCCTGCCGCTGCTGTATGTTGGCGTACCGATGGTCGCCGCGCTGTCCGTGACCCACTGTTTTCTGCCGCCGCATCCGGGGCCGACCGCGATTGCCACCATTTTTGAGGCCAATCTCGGCACCACCCTGCTGTACGGCTTTATTATTACTATCCCGACGGTGATTGTCGCCGGGCCGCTGTTTTCTAAGCTGCTGACCCGCTTTGAGAAAGCGCCGCCGGAAGGGTTATTCAACCCGCATCTGTTCACCGAAGAAGAGATGCCGTCGTTCTGGAACAGTATCTTTGCGGCGGTTATCCCGGTCATACTGATGGCGGTCGCCGCCGTGTGCGAAATTACGCTGCCAAAGACCAACAGCGTGCGGGTGTTCTTTGAGTTTATCGGTAACCCTGCGGTCGCGTTGTTTATCGCTATCGTGCTCGCCATTTTTACCCTTGGTCGACGTAACGGGCGTACGATCGAGCAAATTATGGATATCATTGGCGACTCTATCGGCGCAATCGCGATGATTGTGTTTATCATCGCCGGGGGCGGCGCGTTTAAGCAGGTTCTGGTCGACAGCGGCGTGGGGCAATATATCTCGCACCTGATGACCGGCACGTCGCTTTCTCCGTTGCTGATGTGCTGGACGGTTGCCGCCTTGCTGCGCATCGCGCTCGGTTCAGCCACCGTGGCGGCGATCACCACCGCAGGCGTGGTGCTGCCGATTATCAACGTCACGCATGCCGACCCGGCGCTGATGGTGCTGGCGACCGGCGCGGGCAGCGTGATTGCCTCCCACGTTAACGATCCGGGATTCTGGCTGTTTAAAGGCTATTTTAATCTCAGCGTGGGGGAAACGTTGCGCACATGGACGGTCATGGAGACACTGATTTCCATTATGGGGCTGCTGGGGGTTCTGGCGCTGAACGCCATCCTGCATTAAGACGGTCATCACCGGGGAGCACAGGTCTGCGCTCCCCGGCACTGGAGAGAAAATGAGGAACCACAGAATTTCTTTGCAAGACATCGCCACGCTGGCGGGCGTGACCAAAATGACGGTGAGCCGCTACATTCGCTCGCCGAAAAAGGTCGCAAAGGAAACCGGTGAACGCATCGCGCAGATTATGGAGGAGATTAATTACATCCCCAACCGCGCGCCCGCGATGCTGCTGAACGCGCAAAGCTACACGCTCGGCGTGCTGATCCCCTCGTTTCAAAACCAGTTGTTCGCAGATATTCTGGCCGGTATTGAGTCAGTCACCTCGGACCATAACTATCAGACGCTGATCGCCAACTACAATTACGACCGGGAATCAGAGGAAGAGTCGGTGATTAACCTGCTGTCGTACAATATCGACGGCATTATTTTGTCCGAGAAATATCACACTCTGCGCACAGTTAAATTTCTGCGTTCAGCCAACATTCCGGTGGTCGAGCTGATGGATATTCAGGGCGATCGTCTGGACATGGAAGTAGGTTTCGATAACCGTCAGGCGGCGTTTGATATGGTCAGCACGATGCTGGATAAACGTCAGCGGCGCAAAATCCTCTATCTCGGTTCGAAAGACGACGTCCGCGATGAACAACGCTATCGCGGCTACTGCGATGCCATGACGCGTCGAGGTCTGGTGCCGCTGCGCGTCAATCCGCGCGCTATTTCGTCCATTCATCTTGGCACCCAGATGATGCGGGACGCGCTGGCTGCGCATCCGGATGTAGACGGCGTGTTTTGCACCAACGACGATATTGCGATGGGCGCGCTGCTGCTGTGCCGCGAGCGCGAGCTGGCCGTTCCGGAGCAGATCTCAATTGCCGGTTTTCACGGGCTGGAAATGGGCAGGCAGATGATCCCAAGCCTCGCCAGCGTGATCACCCCGCGTTTTGACATTGGCCGCATGGCGGCGCAGATGTTGCTGAGCAAAATCAAGAACAACGACCATAACCACAACACCGTGGATCTTGGGTATCAGATTTATCACGGCAATACGCTTTAAGTCATTTTCTCTCGCCATCGCATACTCTCTTTGATGGACATTGCCTATACTCCAGGCAGGATAAATGGAGGAAATCTCAATGAGCGCACCCCTGCTAATTGCCCGCACGCCGGACACTGAACTGTTTTTACTGCCAGGCATGGCCAACCGTCACGGGCTGATTACCGGAGCGACCGGGACCGGCAAAACCGTCACGTTACAAAAGCTTGCCGAATCGCTGTCCGGGATTGGCGTACCGGTATTTATGGCCGATGTGAAAGGTGACTTAACCGGCGTAGCCGAGGAAGGCCAATCCTCTGAAAAGCTGCTCGCCCGCCTGAAAAACATCGGCATTACCGACTGGCAACCGCATGCCAATCCGGTCACCGTGTGGGATATCTTTGGCGAAAAGGGTCACCCGGTGCGGGCCACGGTATCTGATCTCGGGCCGCTGCTGCTGGCTCGTCTGCTGAATCTCAACGACGTGCAGTCCGGCGTGCTGGATATTATCTTCCGTATTGCCGATGACCAGGGTCTGTTGCTGCTGGATTTCAAAGATCTGCGGGCCATTACGCAGTACATCGGCGATAACGCTAAATCGTTCCAGAACCAGTACGGCAACATCAGTAGCGCCTCGGTGGGCGCTATCCAGCGCGGACTGTTGTCACTGGAACAACAGGGCGCGGCGCACTTCTTTGGCGAACCGATGCTGGATATCAAAGACTGGATGCGAACCGACGCCAGCGGCAAAGGGATGATCAACATCCTCAGCGCCGAGAAGCTCTACCAGATGCCCAAACTGTACGCCGCCAGCCTGCTGTGGATGCTCTCCGAACTGTACGAACAGTTGCCGGAAGCAGGCGATCTGGAGAAACCCAAACTGGTGTTTTTCTTTGATGAAGCGCATCTGCTGTTCAACGATGCCCCGCAGGTGCTGCTGGATAAAATCGAACAGGTGATCCGCCTGATCCGCTCGAAAGGGGTCGGCGTGTGGTTCGTCTCGCAAAACCCGTCGGATATTCCGGACAACGTGCTTGGCCAGTTGGGTAACCGCGTGCAGCACGCCCTGCGCGCGTTCACGCCGAAAGATCAGAAAGCGGTGAAAAGCGCGGCGCAAACTATGCGCGCCAACCCGGCGTTTGATACCGAGAAAGCCATTCAGGAACTGGGCACCGGCGAGGCGCTGGTGTCGTTTCTGGACGCCAAAGGCAGCCCGTCGGTGGTGGAGCGGGCAATGGTGATTGCGCCCTGCTCCCGTATGGGGCCGGTAACCGACGATGAGCGCAACGGGCTGATTAATCACTCTTCGCTGTACGGAAAATATGAGGAAGAGGTCGACCGCGAATCCGCCTATGAGCGTTTACAGCAAGGCGTGCAAGCCAGCACCGAGAAGCAAAATACGCCTCCCGCCAACGGTAAAGCGGTCGAGGTTGACGACGGTATTCTCGGTGGGTTGAAGGATATTTTGTTTGGCAGCACAGGACCGCGCGGCGGCAAGCGCGATGGCGTGGTACAGAGCGTGGCGAAAAGCGCGGCGCGACAGGTCACTAATCAGATAATCCGCGGCATGTTGGGGAGTTTGATGGGCGGGAGAAAACGCTAGTATCCGTGTTACTGTGCCGGATGGCGGCGTAAACGCCTTATCCGGCCTACGGGCCCTGGTAGGCCTGATAAGCGCAGCGCCATCAGGCACTGCGCTTTACTGTGATTACGACCTACGCAGCATCAGCCACAGACTAATCAGCAGGAAGCTGGCACTTGGCAGCAGCGCGCCGATAATCGGCGGAATGCCGTACACCAGCGTCAGCGGGCCAAAGATTTGGTCCAGCACATAGAACACAAAACCGAAGCTAATCCCCGTCACCACACGCACACCCATCGGCACGCTACGCAGCGGGCCGAAGATAAATGACAGCGCCATCAGCATCATGACCGCCACTGACAGCGGCTGGAACACTTTGCTCCACATATTGAGCTGGTAGCGTCCGGCGTCCTGGCCGCTCGACTTCAGGTACTTCACGTAATTATGCAGACCACTAATCGACAGCGCGTCAGGATCCAACGCCACGACGCCGAGCTTGTCGGGCGTAAGGTTGGTTTTCCAGGTGCCGCTCACCGTCTGCGAACCGGTAATTTGTTTCGGGTCGGTCAGGTTGGACTCATCCACCTGCGACAAACGCCAGACCTTCTGCTCCGGGTCAAACGTCGCGCTGGCGGCATAGCGAACGGACTGCAAACGACGCTTGTCGTTAAAGGCGTAAATGCTGATTCCGCCTAATTCGGCGTCCCCTTTCACTCGCTCGATGTAAACAAAGCTGTCGCCATCTTTCGCCCACAGTCCTTGCTGGGTAGAGAGCAGCGAGCCGCCGTACATCTGCTGCGCACGGTAGTTACGCGCCATCTGTTCACCCTGCGGTGCCACCCATTCCCCGATGGCCATCGTCAGCAGCACCAGCGGAATCGCGGTTTTCATCACCGACAACGCTACCTGCATACGGGTAAAGCCGGAAGCCTGCATCACCACCAGTTCACTGCGCTGGGCCAACATGCCCAGCCCCAACAACGCACCCAGCAGCGCCGCCATCGGGAAAAAGATCTGGATATCTTTCGGTGCGCTGAGCAGGGTATACAGCCCGGCGCCCATCGCATCGTAGCTCCCCTGCCCGGCTTTTTTCAGCTGGTCGACAAACTTGATGATCCCGGAGAGCGACACCAGCATGAACAACGTCATCATGATAGTGGTAAAAATGGTTTTACCGATATAGCGGTCAAGTACACCAAAGGGCTGCATTATACCGCTCCTTTACGCATAAAACGGGCACGCAAGCGGCGCATCGGCACCGTATCCCAGAGGTTAAGCACAATCGCCAGCGCCAGATAGGCCAGGTTTACCACCCACATCCAGAACACCGGATCCAGTTTACCTTTGCCACCGTTCGACTTCAGCGACGTCTGCACCAGGAAGAACAGCAAATAGAGCAGCATGGCTGGCAGCATGGACAGCACGCGACCCTGACGCGGGTTAACCACGCTCAGCGGGACAACCATCAGCGCCATCATAAATACGGTGAATACCAATGTGATACGCCAGTGCAGCTCCGCACGGGCCCGAGCGTTGTCGGTATTCCACAGTGTGCGCATATCCATCTGGTCGGTATCATTGGGATCCAGCGCCACGGCCTGATGGCCGATAATCGCCTGGTAGTCCTGGAAATCGGTAATGCGGAAATCGCGCAGCAGCGCGGTCCCTTCAAAACGCGTACCTTTGTTCAGCACCACGACCTGAGAGCCGTCACGCAACTGAGTCAGATGTCCGGAATCAGCCACAACCACCGAAGGACGGGCGTTACCTTTCGGGCGGATTTGCGCGAGGAACACATCTTTGAAGCTGCTACCATCAACACTTTCGATAAACAACACCGAACTGCCGTTCGTTGCCTGCTGGAATTGCCCTTGAGCAAGCGCCGCCATGCCGGGGTTCGCTTTTGCTTCCGCCAGCACTTCATCCTGATGCCGGGAGGACCACGGTCCGGCCCACATTACGTTGACTGCCGCAACGATACTGGTAAACAACGCCAGCACCATCGCCGCTTTTACCAGCACAGCCTTGCTCAGCCCGCAGGCGTGCATGACCGTAATTTCACTTTCGGTATACAGTTTGCCCAGCGTCATTAGCAGCCCAAGGAAGAGGCTTAAGGGCAAGATAAGTTGCGCCATTTCTGGCACGCCCAGCCCCAGCAGCGAGAGCACCAGATTCGCCGGGATATCACCGTCAACAGCCGCACCCAGGATCCTGACTAACTTTTGACAAAAGAAGATCAAAAGCAGGATGAATAGGATCGCAAGTTGGCTTTTGAGCGTTTCCCGAACCAGATATCTTATGATTATCACTTTAAATACGCCCGTAAAAACCCGTCTTTTGCCGGAATTTAGCTTGTTTCATGGCTTAAACGTCATTTATTCTCTTGAGTCGTCGAAATCGTCGCTAAGATCATTATACTCAACGGATCCACCTCTCAGAAATTGTTCTGACGTGCCAATGCCGTAATAACGTTAAGATTAACACGAAGTCACCGCAACAGCGGGTATGAGTTACGAAAGCTTGCAATTCTATCCGTAGCCACCGCTGTTGTCTTTAAGATTCAGGAGCGTAGTGCATGGAGTTCAGTGTAAAAAGCGGTAGCCCGGAGAAACAGCGGAGTGCGTGCATCGTCGTGGGTGTCTTTGAACCACGCCGCCTCTCTCCGATTGCAGAGCAGCTCGACAAGATCAGCGACGGGTACATCAGCGCACTGCTGCGTCGTGGCGAACTGGAAGGCAAACCGGGTCAAACCCTGTTGCTGCACCATGTTCCTAACGTTCTGTCTGAGCGAATTCTCCTTATTGGTTGTGGCAAAGAGCGTGAACTTGATGAGCGCCAGTACAAGCAGGTCATTCAGAAAACCATCAATACGCTGAATGATACTGGCTCAATGGAAGCCGTCTGCTTCCTGACTGAGCTGCACGTCAAAGGGCGTAATAACTACTGGAAAGTGCGCCAGGCCGTTGAGACGGCCCAGGAAACGCTGTACAGCTTTGACCAGTTGAAGACCAACAAAAGCGAGCCGCGCCGCCCGCTGCGTAAAATGGTCTTCAACGTACCGACCCGCCGTGAGCTGACCAGCGGCGAGCGTGCTATTCAGCATGGTCTGGCGATCGCCGCCGGTATTAAAGCGGCGAAAGATCTCGGCAATATGCCGCCAAATATTTGTAACGCCGCCTATCTGGCTTCTCAGGCGCGTCAGCTGGCAGACAGCTACAGCAAAAATGTTGTGACCCGCGTGATCGGCGAGCAGCAGATGAAAGAGCTGGGTATGCACTCTTATCTCGCCGTCGGCCACGGCTCGCAGAACGAGTCACTGATGTCGGTCATCGAGTACAAAGGCAATCCGTCCGAAGACGCGCGTCCGATTGTGCTGGTCGGTAAAGGGTTAACCTTCGACTCCGGCGGTATCTCCATCAAACCTGCCGAAGGCATGGATGAGATGAAGTACGACATGTGCGGCGCGGCGGCAGTGTACGGCGTAATGCGCATGGTGGCCGAGCTTCAACTACCCATCAACGTCGTCGGCGTACTGGCGGGCTGCGAAAACATGCCGGGTGGCCGCGCGTATCGCCCGGGCGATGTGCTGACCACTATGTCCGGGCAGACCGTTGAAGTGCTCAATACCGACGCCGAAGGCCGTCTGGTGCTGTGCGACGTGTTAACCTACGTCGAACGCTTTGAGCCGGAAGCGGTGATTGACGTCGCGACCCTGACCGGCGCGTGCGTGATTGCGCTGGGCCATCACATCACCGGCCTGATGTCGAACCACAACCCGCTGGCGCATGAGCTGATCGGCGCGTCCGAGCAGGCTGGCGATCGCGCATGGCGTCTGCCGCTGGGTGATGAGTTCCAGGAACAGCTGGAGTCCAACTTTGCGGATATGGCGAACATTGGCGGACGTCCTGGTGGCGCCATTACCGCAGGCTGCTTCCTGTCGCGCTTTACCCGTAAGTATAACTGGGCGCACCTGGACATCGCCGGCACCGCATGGCGTTCCGGGAAAGCCAAAGGCGCAACTGGTCGTCCGGTGGCGCTGCTGTCGCAGTTCCTGCTCAATCGTGCCGGTTTTAACGGCGAAGAGTAGTTTGCATGATTGCCGGATGGCGCTGCGCTTTTCCGGCCTACAAGATCGAGCAATAAGAATTCTATACCCTATGGATTTCGAGTTGCATCGCGGCGGCAACTGAGCAAATCCCCAGGAGCATAGTTTACTATGTGACTGGGGTGCGTGAAGGCAGCCAACAATGAGGCAACTTGAAAGACGACGGGTATAGATATGAGGAATGCGACCTTTTATATTCTGGACAATGACAACACCATCGACGGCCTCAGCGCCGTTGAACAACTGGTGTGTGAAATTGCCGCAGAACGTTGGCGGGCTGGCAAGCGCGTGCTGATCGCCTGTGAAAACGAAAAGCAGGCTCTGCAACTGGATGAAGCCCTGTGGGCAAGACCGGCAGAAAGCTTTGTTCCACATAATCTGGCGGGTGAAGGCCCCAGAGGCGGCGCCCCGGTAGAGATTGCCTGGCCGGAAAAACGCAACAGCAGCCCGCGCGACCTGCTCATCAGTTTACGCGTTGGCTTTGCAGATTTTGCCACCGCTTTCACAGAAGTGATAGACTTCGTTCCTTACGAAGATTCTTTGAAACAATCGGCACGCGATCGCTACAAAGCTTACCGCGTGGCTGGTTTTAACCTGAATACGGCAACCTGGAAATAATGGAAAAGACATACAACCCACAAGATATCGAACAGCCGCTTTACGAGCACTGGGAAAAGCAGGGCTATTTCAAACCTAACGGCGATGAAAGCAAAGAGTCCTTCTGCATCATGATCCCGCCGCCGAACGTCACCGGCAGTTTGCATATGGGTCATGCTTTCCAGCAAACCATCATGGATACCATGATTCGCTACCAGCGCATGCAGGGCAAAAACACCCTGTGGCAGGCCGGTACCGACCACGCGGGTATCGCTACCCAGATGGTGGTTGAACGTAAGATTGCCGCTGAAGAAGGTAAAACCCGTCACGACTACGGTCGCGAAGCGTTTATCGACAAAATTTGGCAGTGGAAAGCGGAATCCGGCGGCACCATTACCCGTCAGATGCGCCGTCTCGGCAACTCCGTTGACTGGGAGCGCGAGCGCTTCACCATGGACGAAGGCCTTTCCAATGCCGTGAAAGAAGTCTTCGTTCGCCTGTACAAAGAAGACCTGATTTACCGTGGCAAGCGTCTGGTCAACTGGGACCCGAAACT
Organism: Citrobacter sp. wls827; assembly: GCF_005280875.1. NCBI lineage: Bacteria > Pseudomonadati > Pseudomonadota > Gammaproteobacteria > Enterobacterales > Enterobacteriaceae > Citrobacter > Citrobacter sp. wls827. The sequence continues at coordinate 140,619 of NZ_SZWR01000012.1, read as the reverse complement.
GCGCACCGCTATTTCTGACCTGGAAGTGGAAAACCGCGAGTCTAAAGGCTCGATGTGGCACATCCGCTATCCGCTGGCCGACGGCGCGAAAACCGCAGACGGTAAAGATTACCTGGTCGTGGCGACCACCCGTCCGGAAACCATTCTGGGCGACACCGGCGTGGCCGTGAACCCGGAAGATCCACGTTATAAAGATCTGATCGGCAAATTCGTCATGCTGCCGCTGGTTGACCGCCGTATTCCTATCGTGGGCGACGAACACGCCGATATGGAAAAAGGCACCGGCTGCGTGAAGATCACCCCTGCGCACGACTTTAACGACTATGAAGTCGGCCGTCGTCACGCCCTGCCAATGATTAACATTCTGACCTTTGATGGCGACATCCGCGAAACCGCGGAAGTGTATGACACCAAAGGTGAAGAGTCTGACGTTTACTCCAACGCTATCCCGGCTGAATTCCAGAAGCTGGAACGCTTTGCCGCGCGTAAAGCGATCGTCGCTGCCATCGATGCGATGGGCCTGCTGGAAGAGATCAAACCTCACGATCTGACCGTTCCTTACGGCGACCGTGGCGGCGTGGTTATCGAACCGATGCTGACCGACCAGTGGTACGTCCGTGCCGACGTGCTGGCAAAACCGGCGGTTGAAGCGGTTGAGAACGGCGACATCCAGTTCGTACCGAAGCAGTACGAAAACATGTACTTCTCCTGGATGCGCGATATTCAGGACTGGTGTATCTCCCGTCAGCTGTGGTGGGGTCACCGTATCCCGGCATGGTATGACAACGACGGCAACGTCTACGTTGGCCGTACCGAAGATGAAGTGCGTCAGGAAAACAACCTCGGCGCCGACGTTCAGCTTCGTCAGGACGAAGACGTTCTGGATACCTGGTTCTCCTCCGCGCTGTGGACCTTCTCTACCCTCGGCTGGCCGGAAAACACCGACGCGCTGCGTCAGTTCCACCCCACCAGCGTGATGGTTTCCGGCTTCGACATCATCTTCTTCTGGATTGCCCGCATGATCATGATGACCATGCACTTCATCAAAGATGAAAACGGCAAGCCGCAGGTTCCGTTCCATACCGTCTACATGACCGGTCTGATCCGTGACGACGAAGGCCAGAAGATGTCCAAATCCAAGGGCAACGTGATTGACCCGCTGGATATGGTCGACGGTATCTCGCTGCCGGAGCTGCTGGAAAAACGTACCGGCAACATGATGCAGCCGCAGCTGGCCGAGAAGATCGCCAAGCGCACCGAGAAGCAGTTCCCGAACGGCATCGAGCCGCACGGCACCGATGCCCTGCGTTTCACCCTGGCGGCGCTGGCCTCTACCGGCCGCGACATCAACTGGGATATGAAGCGTCTGGAAGGTTACCGTAACTTCTGTAACAAGCTGTGGAACGCCAGCCGCTTCGTGCTGATGAACACCGAAGATCAGGATTGCGGCTTCAACGGCGGCGAAATGACCCTGTCTCTGGCCGACCGCTGGATCCTCGCTGAATTCAACCAGACCATCAAAGCGTACCGCGAAGCGCTGGATAACTTCCGCTTCGATATCGCCGCGGGCATTCTGTACGAGTTCACCTGGAACCAGTTCTGCGACTGGTATCTGGAGCTGACCAAGCCGGTCATGACCGGAGGAACTGATGCTGAACTGCGCGGCACCCGTAATACGCTGGTGACCGTGCTGGAAGGCCTGCTGCGCCTGGCGCACCCGATCATCCCGTTCATCACCGAAACCATCTGGCAGCGCGTGAAAGTGATTTGTGGCAACACCGCAGATACCATCATGCTGCAGCCGTTCCCGGAATATAACGCGGCTCAGGTTGATGAAGCGGCACTGGCTGATACCGAATGGCTGAAGCAGGCGATCGTTGCCGTACGTAACATCCGCGCGGAAATGAACATTGCCCCAGGCAAACCGCTGGAGCTGCTGCTGCGTGGTTGCAGCGCGGATGCGATGCGTCGTGTCAACGACAACAAGAGCTTCCTGCTGAACCTGGCGCGTCTGGAAAGCATCACCGTGCTGCCTGCCGATGACAAAGGTCCGGTTTCGGTGACCAAAATCATCGACGGCGCCGAGCTGCTGATCCCAATGGCAGGTCTCATCAACAAAGAAGATGAACTGGCGCGTCTGGCGAAAGAAGTCGCGAAAATCGAAGGTGAGATTGCCCGTATCGAAGGCAAACTCTCCAACGAAGGCTTCGTTGCCCGCGCACCGGAAGCGGTGATCGCCAAAGAGCGTGAGAAGCTGGACGGTTACGCGGAAGCCAAAGCGAAGCTGATTGAGCAGCAGGCAGTTATCGCCGCGCTGTAAAAATCGTGCCCATACGTTTGCCGGATGGCGCTTGCGCTTTTCCGGCCTACGGGCACCGTCAACGTAGGTCGGATAAGCAACCGACAGCTCGTGAACCCGATAAAGCCTCTGGCGTTCTCGCTCAGAGGCTTTTTCTTGAATTATCCTCGCTTGCGCTTCCCCTCATCGCAGTGGTATTAACTGCATATGTCCCACTTTTTTGTCATGAGTTCGCTATGAGTGCCATAACCTCCGTCGCGGCAACGCTGCGCCGAATTTCTGCCGATGATAACGCCGCAATTGCCCGCGTTATCCGCAAAGTTTCCGCTGAATACGGCCTGACCGCCGATAAAGGCTACACCGTTGCCGACCCTAATCTGGACGAATTGTTCCAGGTTTACAGCCAGCCGGGCGCGGCCTACTGGGTGGTTGAGCAAAACGGTGAAGTCGTGGGCGGCGGCGGTGTTGCACCGTTAGGATGTAGTGAACCAGACATTTGTGAGCTGCAAAAGATGTACTTCCTGTCGAGCGCGCGCGGTCAGGGGCTGGCGAAAAAACTGGCGCTGATGGCGCTTGAACATGCCCGTGAGCAAGGTTTTAAGCAGTGCTATCTTGAGACCACGGCTTTTCTGACTGAGGCAATTCGCCTGTATGAGCATTTAGGCTTTGAGCATATCAGCGAAGCGCTGGGCTGTACCGGGCACGTAGATTGTGAAGTGCGAATGTTAAAGCCCCTCTGACCTTACGCCGAGAGGCTTTAACCGCGTTACTGCATCTCGGCTGAGAGCATCAGTCGAATAACGCCAGCCGCGCGAGCGGTTGGCAGCTTCAGCACCTGTGACCATAAATCTTGCACCATTTCACAGGCGACTTTCTCTTTGCCCACGCCTTTACTCGGATCGGCCATGATTTGGATATCCGGTCCAAAGCGCTGTACCAGCCCCGGACTGATGGATTGCAGATCCTGAAGTGCCAACTGTTTTTCTTCCGCCGTAACCGTATGTTTGTTCGGGCCATAGGCCGCGTGCATCATACTCATGTCGCTGGCCATACGACGGTTCATGAGCTCGCGCGGAATAATACGCACCGGGTTAATCCCGCCTTTCACTGCCGGGAATAAAAAGCGAAAACATTCGTCATTGCCCACTTTTGCCACCGCGGCAATCTGCTCGAGATTAATCTTCATATACTCGATCACGTTGGCATCAGGCGCCTGCTGCAAACGCGCCATCTGTACCTGTAGGATCTGCGGCTGAATAGCGTCGATAATCTGTTGCTCGCTTTTCCCCGCCTCCTTCAGCTGCGTTGCCTGGGTGAGGATGTTCTGCCACAGCGCTGGCTCCTGCTCCTTAAGCACCTGATAAACAGGCATGGACAGCATCGCGTTTTCAAATTTCTGCGCATCCGTCAGACCATAATCCGGGCTTTCGCGTGGGATCAGGTAGTGCACATCAAACAAATTCCACGCAACAATCGCCACCACAAAAACCACCGCGCCGGAGACCTTACCCAGCCAGCCTTTTTTGCGAAACATGCCGACGACGATAGCAATCACCGCCCCGATATAACCCGCCAACAATACGTGTGCCCAGTTCATTAACCATCCTTATGATAAATCGTCTCTGTTCTGGGGATATATTTCCCCTTCGCGCGTTTTGATTATTACGGCAGCAGCAAGCGATTGCCAGCCACCAGATTTTGCTAACAAGCAACAGGAAGGGTTAAACCGCGCGGAAATGTCTGCCGCGCGTCAGAGAAGGAGGCTAAGCAGGAACGCCGCTGTGAAAGCGGAATTCATCATCAGGAGACAGGATCAGCGACGCTTCCACTTCACCAAAGAATCGCACCCGGCTACTGATATCGTCAGCAGAAACCTGCTGCGCCAGCGCCAGGTAATCCTGATAGTGCCGCGCCTCGGATCGCAGCAGCGACAGATAAAACGCCTGCAGATCGTCATCCAGATACGGTGCCAGCGCGGCGAACCGTTCACAGGACCGCGCTTCAATATATGCGCCGCAAATCAGCTTATCAATCAGCGTTAATGGTTCGTGGGTACGAACCTCTTTGAGCATACCTTTGGCGTAACGGCTGGCAGTAATTTTGATGTAGGGTATGTCGCGGCTCATCATCGCCTCGCGTACCTGCCAGAAGTGATGCAGCTCTTCTTTGATCAGCAACACCATGCTGTCGATAAGCTTGCGCCCCCACGGATCGTCGGTCTGCGGCATCACACTTTTGCTTATCTGTTTATTCAGTGCAATGAAATCAGGTTCCTCTCCATCTCTGAACGCGAAGGCCTCATAGGGTTTCAGCCAGTCCAGCAGCGCCTGCGATCCCTGTTTATCTGCGACATATTTACGCACCAACAGCATCGCCGTTTGCGCCGCTTTCAGCTCACAGACGAGGTGGTCGGTCAATAACAGAGGCAGATTAGCCGGGTCTCGCGCTTTATCAAGCCAGGCCTGGGGCGTTTTACAGTGCAGGAAATTGTGGATCGGGGAGAGTATTTGCAGGTAATCCATACATTGTCCTTGGCCTGCGGCAGCCTGGGCTACCGCAGGTCAGTAGATGACTTAGTGACGCACGCCGTCATCATCTTCGTCGACGAGATCTTCATCGTCGCCGTCTTCACCTTCTTCGCCGTTCGGGTCTTCAAAATAGGTGCCCCAACCGTCGTATTCCACATCATATTTTTCAGCCAGGTTCATCAGCTGCTCAACCTGAGCATCGATCAACTCCGCATTCAGTGCACATTCGCTCAGGATGTCACAGCAAATAACCGTGTCGCCTTCTTCCACTTCCAGCTCTTCCGGCTCGGTCACTTCATAACCCAGCTTGAAGGCTTCTACTGCCGCTTTTTCCAGGGTTTCGAAGTCATCCGCGGAAAGGTGATGCTCAATGGTGTACAGCGCGTCTGGATCGCTGCCATCTTCGAGTAACTCTTCAATAATCAAGCGCGTTTCTTCACGCTGTTCTTCCAGTAGTTCCGGGTTTGCCATGGCTCGTTCCTCATAATGTCCTGCCGATACTCTTATTGTCACATACCGCTGTCATTGCCTCCACCTTTCCAGGAAAGATTTGTTAAACAAGGTTGCAAATGAATAAACATCCATATAAATTGAATTTTAATTCAATAAATGGCCTAAGCCATGTGAGGGAACCATGTCTGCGTTTTATCAGAAGCACTTTTTGAAACTGCTTGATTTCACCTCTGCTGAACTCACGTCACTGCTCCAGCTCGCCGCGCAGCTTAAGGCGGATAAGAACAACGGTACTGAGGTCGCTAAACTCACCGGTAAAAACATCGCGCTCATCTTCGAAAAAGACTCAACCCGCACCCGTTGCTCTTTCGAAGTTGCCGCATACGATCAGGGCGCGCGCGTGACGTATCTCGGGCCAAGCGGCAGCCAGATTGGCCATAAAGAGTCGATCAAAGACACCGCCCGCGTGCTCGGCCGCATGTACGACGGTATTCAGTATCGGGGCCACGGCCAGGAGATTGTCGAGACGCTGGCGGAATATGCCGGAGTTCCAGTGTGGAACGGATTAACCAACGAGTTTCATCCTACCCAGCTGCTGGCGGATCTGTTAACTATGCAGGAACACCTGCCGGGTAAAGCGTTTAATGAGATGACGCTGGTCTACACCGGTGATGCCCGCAACAATATGGGCAATTCCATGCTGGAAGCCGCTGCGTTAACCGGGCTGGATCTGCGCCTGGTTGCGCCGCAGGCATGCTGGCCTGAAGAGAGCCTGGTGGCGGAGTGCAAAGCGCTGGCGCTGAAAAACGGCGGCAATATTACGCTGACCGAAGATGTCGCCGCGGGCGTGAAAGGTGCGGACTTTATCTATACCGACGTCTGGGTATCAATGGGCGAAGCAAAAGAGAAGTGGGCCGAACGTATTGCGCTGCTGCGTAAGTACCAGGTTAATAGCACGATGATGGCGTTGACCGGCAATCCACAGGTGAAATTCCTGCACTGTCTGCCCGCGTTTCATGACGATCAAACCACGCTTGGCAAACAAATGGCACAGGAATATGGTCTGCACGGCGGTATGGAAGTGACTGATGAGGTCTTTGAATCACCCGCCAGTATCGTATTTGATCAGGCGGAAAACCGGATGCACACCATCAAAGCGGTGATGGTGGCGACGCTGGCGAAGTGAGGGCATGGATGAAAAGAATGCCGGATGGCGATGCTAAGCATCTTATCCGGCCTACAACCGTGCTCCCGTAAGCCGGGTAAGCCGCAGCCGCCCCCGGCAAATACGCTTATGCTACCCGCATTTTCACCACAGCTTTGCGTACCAGTGCCGGAGCGCCGACCGCGCACAGCGGTTTATGCACTTCACCCGGATAGAACACCACGAAATCACCTTCGTTCAGCACCACCGTTTTCTCCTGTACCCCTTCCGGCAGGAAGGCGATATCTTTATCCGCCAGCCAGTCAGTTTCCGGCGCGCCCGCAGGCTGCGTGCTGAAGGTCATTCCTTCCTGGCCTTTGAGCAGGATCTGAATATCCAGATAGCGGGCGTGATACTCGGCGCGGCGCTGTGCAAACGGCTCCGTCATATCTTCGGCAATCAGATAAAACAGGCGATCGCCGTCAATGTCGTGCTTACCTTTTTCCGTCGCATCCGTCACATGCGCTTTAATGTGTTCAATTGCCTGACGCAGCTCTTCCGGCAGCCAGGCATCCAGGTTGTGAATATTGCCGACAATCATCTCAAACCCCTCAATTAAAACAACGTTTCATTTTTGTTGTTATACGAAAAAACCGCCTGCCATACCACTGCTATTTGCTGATATTTTGCGTCAACGCATGTTTATCGCTGATGATGTTAAATAATTGCTAACTCTCAGCAACAGGTTATGCATAAACTCTGCATAAATTTCGGCCACCCTTTTTCAATCCAATCAGTAACCCACTGTTCTTAAAAACTTTGTTAGAAAAACCAGCCATCGATCACAGTTCACATCTCCTTCACTATCCTTCTTCATCATCATATTTATTTTGAAATAAGCCTTACAGTGCAAATAATAAAATCATAAATTCGCATAATAATTCATTACACATAAAAAAGCACAAACAAATCAATACATTACTTATATTGCAGCACTTTTAAACATATACATAAAATTAACACCGATAAATAACAAGACATATTCCCGCGTAGTAATTCAATTATTCGCATTTTTATTTTGTTAATTCTCAGAGCCATCTCATAAATTAAACAACAAAAGCCAACCATCGACCTGACTGTGAAATAAATCACATTTCCTCATCAAATAAGATCTAAATATAGATTCTGAAATCAGCTGAAAAATCATGACTGCAATAAATATTATTTGCAGGCACCTCCTCTTTATTTTTTAAAATCGTATTAAAGGAATAATGATGGAAAAGCATTATGTCGGGTCTGAAATCGGTCAATTACGTAGCGTAATGCTACATCGCCCTAACCTCAGCTTAAAAAGGCTGACGCCATCAAATTGTCAGGAACTACTTTTTGATGATGTTCTTTCAGTAGAACGTGCAGGAGAAGAGCATGACATTTTCGCCAACACGTTACGTCAGCAAGGGATTGAGGTTCTGTTACTCACTGATTTATTGACACAAACCTTAGATGTCCCGGATGCTAAAGGTTGGCTGCTGGAGACACAAATCTCTGATTATCGCCTTGGCCCCGCTTTCGCTACCGATATTCGCGCATGGCTTGCAGATATGCAGCACCGGGAACTCGCCCGGCATTTAAGCGGCGGGCTAACCTACGGGGAAATTCCTGCCTCCATCAAAAATATGGTGGTCGATACTCACGATATTAATGACTTTATTATGAAGCCATTACCCAACCACCTATTTACTCGCGATACCTCCTGTTGGATATATAACGGTGTATCCATTAACCCGATGGCAAAAACCGCACGCCAGCGGGAAACCAATAACCTGCGAGCAATTTACCGTTGGCATCCACAATTTGCCGATGGTGAATTTATTAAATATTTCGGCGATGAAAATATTAATTACGACCACGCCACATTAGAAGGTGGCGATGTGCTGGTGATTGGTCGCGGCGCGGTACTCATCGGTATGTCGGAACGCACCACGCCGCAGGGCATTGAGTTCCTTGCCCAGTCGCTGTTTAAGCATCGCCAGGCTGAACGCGTCATCGCGGTTGAACTGCCGAAACATCGCTCCTGTATGCACCTCGATACCGTCATGACCCACATCGATATCGATACCTTCTCCGTCTACCCGGAAGTGGTACGCCCGGATGTCCAGTGCTGGACCCTGACGCCAGACGGGCGCGGCGGCCTGAAACGCACCCAGGAAAGCACGCTGGTACACGCCCTCGAAAAAGCGCTGGGCCTCGACCAAATCACGCTGATCACCACCGGTGGCGACGCCTTCGAAGCTGAACGCGAACAGTGGAACGACGCCAACAACGTCCTGACGCTGCGCCCCGGCGTGGTGGTGGGTTACGAGCGCAACATCTGGACCAACGAAAAATACGACAAAGCCGGTATCACCGTTTTACCCATTCCTGGCGACGAACTGGGACGCGGACGCGGCGGCGCGCGCTGCATGAGCTGCCCACTGGAACGCGACGGTATTTAAGGAGACGTTATGGAAAACAAACCTACTCTGGTTGTGGCGTTGGGCGGCAATGCGCTGCTCAAACGCGGTGAACCGCTGGAAGCTGACATCCAGCGCAAGAATATTGAGCTGGCGGCAAAAACTATCGCTCAGCTTACGCAGCAATGGCGCGTGATTCTTGTGCATGGCAATGGCCCACAGGTTGGACTTTTGGCGTTACAGAACAGCGCTTATGACCGCGTTACCCCTTATCCGCTCGACATTCTCGGTGCGGAAAGTCAGGGAATGATTGGCTATATGCTGCAACAAGCGCTGAAAAACCAGCTGCCGCAACGTGAAATTAGCGTCCTGCTGACTCAGGTTGAAGTCGATGCCCACGATCCAGCCTTCAGTAATCCGACCAAATATATCGGACCGATTTACGACAACGATCAGGCTAAAACGCTACACGCGGAAAAGGGCTGGATTTTCAAAGCCGATGGTAAAGCGTTCCGTCGCGTTGTGCCCTCTCCACAACCCAAACGTATCGTTGAAAGTGATGCTATTCGCACATTGATCGCCCGCGATCATCTGGTGATTTGCAACGGCGGTGGCGGCGTACCTGTGGTGGAAAAAGCCGATGGCTTCCACGGCATTGAAGCAGTGATCGACAAGGATCTCTCCGCCGCCCTGCTCGCCCGCCAACTCCATGCCGATGCGTTGTTGATCCTCACCGATGCTGACGCCGTGTACCTCGACTGGGGCAAACCTACCCAGCGCCCGCTGGCCCAGGTCACCCCGGAACTGCTCGGTGAAATGCAATTCGACGCCGGTTCAATGGGCCCCAAAGTCACCGCCTGCGCGGAATTCGTCTCTCACTGTCGGGGGATTGCTGGCATCGGTTCACTGGCCGACGGTCCGGCCATTCTCGCCGGCGACAAAGGCACGCTCATTCGTCTCGAAACCACCGACGCTCACGCTTAGGGCTTTTTTTGCCGGATGGCGGCTGCGCCTTATCCGGCCTACATAAGGACATTTTCATGACTGTTAACCTGAAAAATCGCAATTTTCTCAAACTGCTGGACTACACCCCTGCAGAAATCCAGTACCTGATCGATCTGGCTATCGAGTTAAAAACGGCAAAAAAAGCCGGGCGCGAAAGGCAAACGCTGGTCGGTAAAAATATCGCGCTGATCTTCGAAAAAACCTCCACTCGCACCCGCTGCGCCTTTGAAGTCGGCGCTTTCGATCAGGGCGCACAGGTGACCTATCTCGGCCCAAGCGGATCGCAGATCGGCCATAAAGAGTCGATGAAAGATTCCGCCCGCGTGTTGGGTCGCATGTATGACGGCATCGAATACCGCGGCTACGGCCAGGAGATCGTGGAAGAACTGGGACAATTCGCCGGTGTGCCGGTCTGGAACGGGCTAACGAATGAATTCCACCCCACCCAGATCCTCGCGGATCTGATGACCATGCTGGAACACGCGCCGGGTAAAACCTTGCCGGAGCTGAGCTTCGCTTACCTCGGTGACGCCCGCAACAACATGGGTAATTCGCTGATGGTCGGCGCGGCGAAAATGGGGATGGATATTCGTCTGGTCGCGCCAAAGTCCTTCTGGCCGGACGAGGCGCTGGTTGCCGAATGCCGCGAAATCGCCAGCGTAACGGGCGCACGCATTACGCTCACGGACGATGTTGCGGAAGGGGTATACGACGTAGATTTCCTCTATACCGATGTCTGGGTTTCGATGGGCGAACCTAAAGAAGCGTGGGCAGAACGCGTCAGCCTGATGACGCCCTACCAGATTAATCAGCAGGTCATCAATGCGACCGGCAATCCCAATGTGAAATTCATGCACTGCCTGCCCGCCTTTCATAATGAGCACACCAAAGTGGGCCGTGAAATCGAAGCGGCTTACGGTCTGAAAGGACTTGAAGTCACGGAAGAGGTATTCGAGTCAGCGCATTCCATCGTCTTCGACGAAGCGGAAAACCGGATGCATACCATCAAAGCGGTCATGGTAGCGACACTCGGCGACTAACCCCTGCGGGCATGTGTCGCCTGGCGGCATATGCCCAAGCTATCCGGAGAACATCATGGGCAAATTCAAATTTCCCAGCGCGTATACCATCCTGTTTATTCTCATTGCTCTCGTCGCCGTTATGACCTGGATTGTCCCGGCAGGGAAATACCAGATGGCGATGAATGCTACCCTCGGCAAAGAAGTGCCGGTTGCCGGTACTTATGCCCCGACCGAGGCGCATCCACAAGGCATAACCGCTGTCCTGCTGGCACCGATTGACGGGCTTTATAACCACGAAACCTACACCGCAGGCGCAATTGATGTCGCGCTGTTTGTCCTGATCATCGGTGGGTTTCTCGGCGTGGTAAACAAAACGGGCGCCATCGACGCAGGCATCGAACGCGTGACGGTCAGGCTGAACGGCAAAGAAGAGTGGATGATCCCCATTCTGATGGGACTTTTCGCCGCCGGAGGTACGATTTACGGGATGGCGGAGGAATCACTCCCATTCTACACATTGCTGGTTCCGGTCATGATGGCCGCACGCTTTGATCCGTTGGTTGCCGCCGCCACCGTTCTGCTCGGCGCAGGCATCGGCACGCTCGGTTCGACAATCAACCCTTTCGCAACGGTTATCGCGGCTAACGCCGCCGGGATCCCCTTCACCCAGGGAATGTTGATGCGCATTCTGCTGCTGGTCGTCGGCTATGTTATCTGCGTAGTGTGGGTCATGCGTTATGCGCGCAAAGTTCGCAATCACCCGGAGTTGTCGATTGTGGCGGATAAAATGGAGGAAAACCGCGCGCATTTCCTCGGCAATCGCGGCAACGCTAACCTTGAATTCACAGCTACGTGTAAGTGGATCCTGCTGATATTCGCCGCCGCCTTTGCGGTAATGATTTATGGCGTCGCGGTACTCGGATGGTGGATGGCAGAAATATCCGCAGTCTTTCTGGCTTCTGCGATTATCGTCGGCGTGATTGCCCGCATGAGTGAAGAAGCCTTCACCAGTACCTTCATTGACGGTGCGCGGGATCTGCTCGGCGTGGCGCTGATTATCGGCATTGCACGCGGTATCGTCGTGGTGATGGATAACGGTATGATTACCCACACCATTCTGCACAGCGCCGAAAATTTAGTCTCCGGTCTTTCCACCACCATTTTCATCAATGTGACCTACTGGCTGGAAGTATTGCTCTCCTTCCTGGTCCCTTCCTCGTCTGGTCTGGCGGTGCTCACGATGCCCATTATGGCCCCGCTGGCCGACTTCGCCCATGTGCAAAGGGATCTGGTCGTTACTGCGTACCAATCCGCTTCTGGCATTGTGAATCTGATCACCCCCACTTCAGCCGTCGTGATGGGCGGGTTGGCCATCGCTCGCGTTCCTTATGTGCGCTACCTGAAATGGGTCGCCCCGCTGCTGCTGATTCTGACGGTGCTGAACATGGTCGTCCTGAGTATCGGCGCAATGCTGTAGCCGTTTTGGCCGTCGGCTCCCGACGGCTTTTTTGAGCGTGCTCTCGTTTTTCTGCACAACCGCCCGTTTGAGCCGTTATTGATATAGCAAATGTGGTGAATTTCGCCATCGCATTGATACAAATAATAAATTTAGGGTGTTTTTATGAAGGAATTCGATGATTACTCGACCAAAGAACAGAAACAGCTGGCGATTTGTCAGCGCCTGATTACTGAAAAAAGCTACCTGTCCCAGGAAGCGCTTCGCCGCGATCTACAACAGCATGGCTTTACCGGGATTAGCCAGTCAACGGTATCTCGTCTGTTGAAACTGCTCGGTGCTATAAAGATAAGAAATACAAAAGGGCAAAAAATTTATTCTGTAAATCCGCAATCGCGACCCGCTCCTGATGCTGCCCGATCGATTGCTGAAATGGTGGTCAGCGTGGAACACAATAGCGAGTTTATCCTCATTCACACTGCAGCAGGTTATGGCCGTGCCGTTGCCAGAATCCTCGATTACCACGCGTTACCAGAGATTCTGGGTGTCATCGCTGGCAGCAGTATTGTCTGGGTTGCGCCGCGAGTCGTGCAGCGAACGGGGCTGGTGCATAAGCAGATTAACTATCTATTTAAAATGAATTAAAATTCATAAGAACCGTTTGCGATGAATAAATCGTGCATTTTTCGCTTGATCCCATAACGGAGCTGAGTATAATCGCGGACAATTTGCCGGGAGGATGTATGGTTCAGTGTGTACGACATTTTGTCTTACCGCGTCTGAAAAAGGACGCTGGCCTGCCGTTTTTCTTTCCGTTGATCATCCATTCCGAGCCCCTCAATTGAGGGGCTTTTTTTTTGCCCAGGCGTCAGGAGATAAACATGGCTAACCCGCTCTATCAAAAACACATCATTTCCATAAACGACCTCAGCCGCGACGACCTCAATCTGGTCCTCGCGACGGCGGCGAAATTAAAAGCCAACCCGCAGCCGGAGCTGTTAAAGCATAAGGTCATCGCCAGCTGCTTCTTTGAGGCGTCAACCCGCACCCGTTTATCCTTTGAAACCTCGATGCACCGCCTGGGCGCCAGCGTGGTAGGTTTCTCTGACAGCAGCAACACGTCGCTTGGCAAAAAAGGCGAAACGCTGGCCGACACCATTTCCGTCATCAGCACTTATGTCGACGCCATCGTGATGCGTCACCCGCAGGAAGGTGCTGCGCGTCTGGCAACGGAGTTCTCCGGTAACGTTCCGGTACTGAACGCCGGCGACGGCTCCAACCAACACCCGACCCAAACGCTGCTGGATCTGTTTACCATTCAGGAAACGCAGGGTCGGCTGGACAATCTGCACATCGCCATGGTGGGCGACCTGAAATATGGCCGCACCGTCCACTCCCTGACCCAGGCGCTGGCGAAGTTTGAAGGTAACCGCTTCTACTTTATCGCCCCGGACGCGCTGGCCATGCCGCAATACATTCTGGATATGCTGAATGAAAAAGGTATTGCCTGGAGCCTGCATGGCACTATCGAAGAGGTGATGGCGGAGGTCGATATCCTCTACATGACCCGCGTACAAAAAGAGCGTCTGGACCCGTCCGAATACGCCAACGTGAAAGCACAGTTTGTTCTGCGCGCCAGCGATCTGGCGGGAGCCAAAGAGAACATGAAGGTGCTGCATCCGCTGCCGCGCATCGATGAGATCACCACCGATGTCGATAAGACGCCGCACGCCTGGTATTTCCAGCAGGCTGGCAACGGCATCTTCGCCCGCCAGGCGTTACTGGCACTGGTACTGAATAGCGAACTGGCACTGTAAGGGAGAAAAAGAGATGACACACGATAACAAACTGCAGGTTGAAGCCATCAAACGTGGCACCGTGATTGACCATATCCCCGCACAGGTTGGTTTTAAGCTGCTGACGCTGTTCAAACTGACCGAAACCGACCAGCGCATCACTATCGGACTGAACCTGCCGTCTGGCGAGATGGGCCGTAAAGACCTGATTAAAATCGAAAATACCTTCCTGACCGACGAGCAGGTCAACCAGCTCTCCCTGTACGCTCCGCAGGCAACGGTAAACCGCATTGACGATTATGATGTGGTGGGTAAATCACGCCCCAGCCTGCCGGAGCGCATCGACAACGTACTGGTGTGCCCGAACAGCAACTGTATCAGCCATGCTGAGCCGGTTTCCTCCAGTTTTGCAGTGAAAAAGCGCGCCGATGACATCGCACTCAAATGCAAATACTGTGAAAAAGAGTTTTCGCATTATGTGGTGCTGGCCAACTAATTAGGGTTGGTTATGAGATCCCGGCTCCCTATAATGAGCGGGAACATAAGGCTGCATTCCCTGATGAAAGGATGTAGCCTACCTTACCGCTGTAAATTCAGGAGAAATCATGAGCAAGACTATCGCGACGGAAAATGCACCAGCAGCAATCGGCCCATACGTTCAGGGCGTTGACCTGGGTAGCATGGTAATCACTTCCGGTCAGATCCCGGTCGATCCGAAAACCGGTGCCGTAGCGGAAGACGTGTCCGCTCAGGCACGTCAGTCGCTGGAAAACGTAAAAGCTATCGTTGAAGCAGCAGGCCTGAAAGTGGGCGACATCGTAAAAACGACCGTTTTCGTCAAAGACCTGAACGATTTTGCCACCGTCAACGCCACCTACGAAGCGTTCTTCACCGAGCACAACGCCACCTTCCCGGCGCGTTCTTGCGTAGAAGTTGCCCGTCTGCCGAAAGACGTGAAAATCGAGATTGAAGCGATCGCCGTTCGTCGCTAAGTCTTATTAGAGAGCCCTGCTCTGGCAGGGTTCCTTAAGTATTGCAGCCTATAACTGAAAAAATCAATTCTCTTCCATTATTCTTTAAGGTGATGGTTTCATTTTCGATTATCCCCACACCCCAATTATATAATTCCATTTCCCCTTTTTGCTGTGATTCTATATTCTCTGAGAAACAGGTTTGTCCTAAAACCCAGTTCAACCTTGAACTATAAATATTAATTTTAAGATCATCATCACTATCATTCTTCATCTTTTCCAATGTATAAACTACCTTATTGTGAATTTTAAAACCAACAATGTTGTTATATCTTTCAACTGAATTAATAGAAAAAATACAGATAAACATTATAATTAGTAAAAAAAATATTTTTATAGTAGCTCGTCTTATAAAAGTCTTCATTGGCCATGTCTCCATAAAAAAGAATAACCAGATGAACCAATGAGCGCTTTATTTTTTCCCTGACACTTAATTACCCCCCATTTCTCTGCGACCAAGGATATATCATTTTCATGTGCAATTTTACGGTAAACGTACCGATAAGGCTGAAATGGATCGTGTAGAGGAGTGTTCATTTCCCTTACAATAATATTCCCAGACGATTTCTCCAAATAAACATATAAACCATGCCAGGATAAATTCTTTGCATAGTGGGTATTTGAATCATCGTTACGGCACCATTGTACAACCAGAAGATAGTGACTTTCACGTACTGGTAACCAGCAAACCGAAATAATATACAGCATATAACAAAAGGCACAAACTAAAGCGAAAGTAAGTATTTTTTCTATGTAAAATAAAGTGCCATGCTCAGTCATGCCATTTTACCTCTGACTCAATGGCACCAAAAATATTGTACTCTCTGGCCAGACACTCCTGATGAAACCTCCCCATAAAAGTATCATTCACAGGAACGATACTACCTAAACGAACTCCAGAATTTGCGACACTAACATTCCAGTTATACCTGTCAAAAAACTTAAACTGAAATGTCAAATTATAACTACATAGTCTACTACCATTGCTCATTGTATTTTTATACTTATCTTCGGTAATTTGCACTCGACCTTTGCCCCAGTATTGATAACCTCCTATAGCATAAAACAAGTCTGGATCGCTAGAAATAAAATCATCAGTATTAACATGCGCAGAAGTAAACTCATGCTGACCTGGCGGTAATGTTTTACAAAAACTCTTTGCTGCATCCAATAATTGCACATAATTATCCCTTAACTGGGCTGATTTTCCCATCATATCAGTTAAGTTAATATGTATGTCTTCACCCGTATTTTGCAAATAATGCAGTAAATTTTCTCGTGCAAAAGGATAGCGATACTTTAAATATAAGCTCCCATCAATCAATTGCTCCAGGTAATATTTATAATAATAAAATTGATCTGAAAAATGCCCCGCACTGCACCATTCACCACTTCCAACATCAATACTATATTCAGGTTCCTCTCTCCCCAATATATAAGCGTTCATAATGCCTCCTGAGAATAATTAACATGACAAGATGTTAACATTTATAATCTAGCGTATTCTGTTGGAAGACACTGGCAATGCCATAATTCAGAAAATATTTAGCTGCATTGTGTGAAACACAAAAAAAAAGGGGCATGGAAGCCCGGAATGAATTTAGGTAGGCCCGGTAAGCGCGAGCGCCACCGGGCATTTATCACATCACGCCAAACAGTTTCGGCAAGAACAGCGAAATCGCCGGAATGTACGTCACCAGCATCAGCACCAGGAACAGCACGAGGTAGAACGGCAGCATCGCCTTCACCACCTGCTCTATTTTCTGCTTACTCACCGCACTGGCCACAAACAGCACTGACCCTACCGGCGGCGTAATCAGGCCGATCCCTAAGTTCACCAGCATGATCATGCCAAAATGGACCGGATCAATGCCGAGCGCGTTGGTCACTGGCAGCAGAACCGGCGTCAAAATCAGGATCAGCGGCGCCATATCCATCAGCGTACCGATCAGCAGCAACATGATGTTAATGCACATCAGAATGACGTATTTGTTGTCCGAAATACTGGTGAAGGCTTCGGTGATACGCATCGGCAACTGCATATAGGTCATGACGGCACCGAATGCGGCGGCAAAGCCTATCAGGATCATGACGATCGTGACCGTTTTCACCGTGCGGAACATCAGCTTTGGCAGCTCAGACCATTTATAGTCACGATAGATAAACATGGTGACAAAGAAGGCCCACAGACAGGCAATTGCCGCTGATTCCGTCGCGGTAAAGATACCTGACAGGATACCACCCATAATGATCACAACCGTCATCAGGCCCCACAGCGTATCGACGAAAATCTTCAGCGCCTGGCGAAACGGTACGCGTTCCCCTTTTGGGTAACCGCGTTTGTGCGCAAAAGCCACGCACATCACCATCAGGCTGAGGCTTAACAGCAGACCCGGCAGGATCCCGGCGATGAACAGTGCGGCAATCGACACCGTGCCGCCGGTTGCCAGCGAGTAGATAACCGAGTTATGGCTGGGCGGCGTAAGAATCGCCTGCACCGAACCACTGGCCGTTACCGCCGCGGCAAAGTCGCGCGGATAACCTTTTTTATCCATCTCCGGGATCATCACCGAACCAATGGACGCGGTATCCGCTACAGACGATCCAGAAATAGCGCCAAAAAAGGTTGATGCCACAATGTTTACCAGCGACAGTCCGCCGCGAATAAAGCCAACAAAAATATAGGCAAAGTTCACCAGTCGCCGCGCAATTCCCCCTTCGGCCATAATAGCCCCGGCCAGAATAAAGAACGGGATCGCCAGCAGCGAAAACTTATTCACCCCACTGGTCAGTTGGATCATCACCGCTTCCAGTGGGATATCAATGTACCAGGCCCCAATGATGGCGCTAATACCAACCGCGTACGCTACCGGTACCCCAATCGCCAGCATAATGCCGAGCGTAAAGACGAGAATAAATGCATCCATCTGCTTTCCTTTCTGAAATGGGGGCGGTAACTAGCTGGTCGAACCCAGCATGACAACGGGACGTTGGTACTGCGGACCACGGAAAATCTTTTCCGCGATAAATAGCAGCGTTATGGCAGAGCCAATCGGCAATGGGAGGTAGTTTTGCCCGGCGCTTAAAAGCGGGAATTCCGCCACGGGCTGGTCCCACAGTTCAAGACAGAGATTGGTTCCGTACCAGAGGATAAACAGGCTTATCGCCACCAGCATAACGTCTGCGATTATCGAGCAATAACGACGGGAAGCATCACCCAGACGATCAGTCACCATGCTCACTGCGATATGCGAACCTGCGCGATAGCTCACCGCCGCACCAATAAAGGTGAATGTCACCATACAGAGAATGGCGACGGGCTCAGGCCATGACAGAGCGTTATTCAGAACATAACGCGCGAATATGCCAATAGGGATAATGGCAACCATGACTAATAATGCGATACCGGCAATCCACATTGATACCCGATAAAGAAAATCCATTACCGATGAATAGCATTCACCCATAATCATCACCTCGAATTAATCAAAAGATTCAGGCGGAGGGTTGATATCCTCCACCTGATGAATTACTTCACATCCTGAATCCGTTTGATCAAATCCTGGTGGTCTTTACCGTAATTATCCCGCACTGACTGCGTGGCTTTATAGAAATAGTCCGTATCAATATCGTGGAACTGAACGCCGTTGGCTTTCATCGTCTCCAGCGATTTCGCATTATAATCCTGCCAAAGTTTTCGTTGCTCTACCTGTGCTTCTTTGGCGAGTTTAATAATGAGGTCCTGGTCTTCTTTTTTCAACTTATCCCATTTGGCTTTCGAGAACAGAAAAAGCTCAGGAATAATAAAGTGTTTGCTCCAGGTATAGTTTTTCACGACCGGCAAATAGTTATGCGCAACAAACGTTGGCGGGTTATTTTCCGTGCCATCAATAACGCCGGTCTGCATGCCGCTAAATACTTCACTAACGCCCATGACAACGGAGTTAGCGCCCATCGCTTTCAGGGTATCCAGCGCTATCGGACTCCCTTGAACACGGATTTTCATGCCGTGTAAATCTTCCGGTTTCACCACCGGATTTTTGGTGATCAGGTTGCGCGTTCCGGCATCCATCCAGCCGAGGAACACCAGCCGCGATTTGGTGTTGGCCGTCAGGCGGTCGCCAATCTCCTGACCAATCATGCCGTCGAGAACCTTATGCAGATGGTCTTCATCACGGAAAATATATGGCAGGGTAAACACGTTAATTTCAGGGAGAATAGCGGCGACTGGCGTCATTGAGACACGAATAATATCGATAGCGCCTAATTGTGCCTGCTCAATCATCTGTTTTTCGTCGCCTAACACGCCACCGGGAAAGGTTTTAATCTCCAGACGACCTTCGGTGGCGGCGCTAAGTTTTTCCCCCATATGTTTCACGGCAACAACGTTCGGGTAATCAGCCGGATGCACATCTGCGGCGCGAAAGGTTTGTGCCAGCGTTGCATGACTCGCCAGTAATACAGACGCGCCAATACACAGACTTAACAGGTTTTTTGTCAGTTTCATTTGTCCTTCTCCAGAAGTTCATAATATCCATTAACAGGAATAGCTTGCAGAGCAAATGACTGCCGGAATTAAAAACGGGCAGCGAGAAACTTTCTTAACGACGTTACCTGCGCAGACTAACTGGTGTAACAATTTATTTCGATGACTACGTTCACAAAAAATCGCAGACACCTAAAATTTTTAGCACGCTGTTTCATTTTTGCAATGCAGATCGTTTTATTGATAAAAAAACAACGCAAGGAAGGCGATTTGATACTAATAACCCGCGTTAGCATTTCAATAAAAATAAAACACCAATATTTCGGGAGAATATCTTTCGAATGAAAAAGTGAAATGCAGGATGGTATTAACACCATCCTGCAGAAGAGAAGTTGAGGATTACTGCCAGCCGTAGCGGCGGCTATAAAAACCTTTCACAAGCTGGGTTAATGTCATGTAACCCGCCAGAATCGCAACCAGCCACGGGAAGTAGCTCAGCGGCAGCGCCTGCAATTGCAGATAGCTGGCCAACGGCGAGAACGGTAATGCAATGCCCACCACCATTACCACCAGCGTCATCAGCATCAGCGGCCATGCGGCGCGGCTTTGGATGAACGGCACACGACGGGTACGGATCATATGCACAATCAGCGTTTGCGACAGCAGGCCCACCACGAACCAGCCAGACTGGAACAATGTCTGATGTTCAGGCGTATTGGCATGGAAGACGAACCACATCAGGCAGAAAGTCAGAATGTCAAAGATCGAGCTGATCGGTCCAAAGAAGATCATAAAGCGGCCCAACTCGGCGGGATTCCAGCGCTGCGGCTTTTTGATCTGCTCTTCGTCAACGTTATCAAACGGAATCGCCACCTGGGATACATCGTACAGCAGGTTCTGAATCAGTAAGTGCAGCGGCAACATCGGCAGGAACGGTAAGAAGGCGCTCGCCACCAGCACGCTAAACACATTACCGAAGTTAGAACTGGCCGTCATTTTGATGTACTTCAGCATGTTAGAGAAGGTACGGCGTCCTTCGATCACCCCTTCTTCCAGCACCATCAGGCTCTTTTCCAGCAGAATGATATCTGCCGCTTCACGGGCAATATCAACCGCACCGTCAACGGAGATACCAATGTCCGCCGCGCGCAGCGCCGGGGCGTCGTTAATGCCATCGCCCATAAAGCCGACCACATGACCTTCACGCTTGAGCAGTGTGACAATGCGCTCTTTGTGCATTGGCGTCAGGCGGGCAAACAACGTGGTGCGCTGGGCAAGTCGGGCCAGCTCGTCGTCGCTTAACCCTTCAATGCTGCTGCCGATAACCACATCACCTGCATCCAGACCCACTTCATGACACACTTTCGCCGCAACCAGTTCGCTGTCACCGGTGAGAATTTTCACCGTAATACCGCTGGCTTTCAGCGCTTTCAGCGCCGGGGCGGTGGTCTCTTTCGGCGGATCGAGGAACGCGATATACCCTTCGAGGATCAGATCGGATTCATCAATACGCTGATAGTCCCCTTCACGCGCAGGCAGGTATTTGGTTGCCACCGCCACCACACGCAACCCCTGACGATTCAGCGTATCGGTAACGCGTTTCACCCGACGCAGCATGTTGTCATCTAACGGGACAATCTCACCGTTATGGCGCACCTGGGTGCAAACGCTGAGGATCTCCTGCAGCGCGCCTTTACATACCAGTTGGTGCACATCGGTTTCTTCAGCGACCACCACCGACATGCGGCGGCGTTCGAAATCAAACGGGATCTCATCGATTTTTTGCCAACGGGTAGAGAGCCGGCGGGCGGATTCTTCGTCCACGCCTTCCAGCACTGCCGTATCCAGCAGATTCTTCAGCCCGGTCTGATAGTGGCTGTTCAGCCACGCGGAATGCAGGACATGTTCGCTGGGCTTGCCGGAGATATCGGTATGATTCTCCAGCACTATTTTATCTTGTGTCAGCGTGCCGGTTTTATCGGTGCACAGAATATCCATCGCGCCAAAGTTCTGGATGGCGTCGAGGTGTTTGACGATGACCTTCTGTTTTGACAGCTTCACCGCCCCACGCGCCAGCGTTGAGGTGACGATCATTGGTAGCATTTCCGGCGTCAGCCCCACCGCGACAGACAGGGCAAACAGCGCCGCTTCCCACCAGTCACCTTTGGTATAACCGTTGATGATGAGAACAATTGGCGCCATCACCAGCATAAAGCGGATCAGCAGCATGCTGACGCGGCTGATCCCTTTCTGGAAGGCATTCTGCTCGCTTTCCTGCTCGCTAACACGGCCCGCCAGTTGCCCGAACCAGGTATTGGCTCCGGTCGCAATGACGATAGCCTGTGCCGTTCCGCTCACCACGTTAGTGCCCATAAAGCACAGGGTATCGCATTCCAGCGGGTTGCTTTGCTGCGGGTCGCGGCTGGTGGCGACTTTCTCCACCGGCAACGATTCACCGGTCAGTGAAGCCTGGGCCACGAACAGATCGCGCGCCTGCACCACGCGCAGATCGGCTGGGATCATATCCCCTGCTGCCAGCTTAATAATATCGCCAGGCACCAACTGGTCGATCGGCAGTTCAACCCAGCCGTTCTCCCCTTTCTCGTTGATGACGCGCAGCACCGTAGCAGTGTTGCTGACCATTGCTTTCAACGCATCCGCCGCTTTGGTGGAACGCGCCTCCTGTACAAAATTCAGCAGCGTCGAGATGACAACCATCAAGGCGATAACGCCCGCGGCAAACAGATCCTCGGTGGCATAAGAAATGCCGCCTAAAATAGTCAGCAGAATATTAAACGGGTTGCGGTAGCAGACCCACAGGTGTTCCCACCATGGCGACGGCTTCTGCGCCGGTAGCTGGTTCTCGCCATGTAACTCGCGAGCGTTTTCCACTTCTGCGGCGTTCAATCCTTCCGGGTGCGCGCCAAACGTTTTCCACAGCGCTTCTTCGTCCATCAGCGCCATTTTCAGGCAATGTTCGCTCAGCGAAGGCGGGATCGGCGTGCTGGCGACGGTCTGCGCATTGGGTAGCGGATCGCGATGCACCAGACGATGCGGTAAATGGCGGTTTAGCCGGGCAAACAGCTGGCGAGTAATATTTTTGAACATAGGCAGTCCCTCTGCACCAGTATAAGCGGGCGCAGTAAATCCTTCAGGCGTGGCAAAGCCTTGCCTGGTGGCAATTTTAAAATCACAACAGGGACGTCAGAACGTCACTGTCTTACAGCTCCGGTAAGACAGTGAAAACAGGCTTACCGGAGAGGGGGGGTTCTCCATTTAGGGAGAGGGGTGGGATCGGGATCCATATAGCCTCCGGTAAGTGAATGATAAGCGCTGCGGATTATACGCAGAAAACCATAAGGTTTGTGACAATTATGGCGGTATGATACAGCATGGAAACTAAACCAAACGTATACACATCGCCTGAAGGGTGAACGGTTTAAAGCAGACTTTCCCCATTGCACTCCACATGGGTAAAGTTACTCTCTTTGATATAACTGAAAAAGTGCGCAACGGGAAAACAGGATGCAAAATCGGCTGACTATTAAAGACATCGCCCGCTTAAGCGGTGTGGGGAAATCAACGGTTTCCCGTGTGCTCAACAACGAAAGCGGCGTTAGCGAACGCACCCGTGAACGTGTTGAAGCAGTGATGAATCAGCACGGTTTCTCCCCTTCCCGCTCCGCACGTGCCATGCGTGGGCAAAGCGACAAAGTCGTGGCGATTATCGTCACGCGTCTGGACTCACTTTCGGAAAATCTCGCCGTGCAGACCATGCTACCCGCCTTTTATGAGCAGGGTTATGATCCGATTATGATGGAAAGCCAGTTCTCACCTGAACTGGTAGAAGAACATCTGGGAATGCTCAAACGTCGCAACATTGATGGCGTCGTGTTGTTTGGTTTTACCGGCGTAACAGAAACCATGCTCACCTCCTGGCAGGACTCTCTGGTTCTGCTGGCCAGGGATGCCAAAGGCTTTGCCTCCGTCTGTTATGACGACGAAGGCGCCATTCATACCCTGATGCAGCGTCTGTACGATCGCGAACATCGTCATATCAGTTTCCTTGGCGTCCCCCATAGCGACGTGACCACCGGCAAGCGTCGCCATGAAGCTTATCTGGCATTCTGTAAGAAACACAAACTGCATCCTGTCGCTGCTCTGCCTGGTCTGGCCATGAAACAGGGCTATGAGCATGCCGCCGATGTCATTACGCCGGAAACAACTGCGTTAGTCTGTGCGACGGACACGCTTGCCCTTGGCGTCAGCAAATATCTGCAGGAACAGCGAATCGACAACCTGCAACTGGCAAGCGTCGGTAATACGCCGCTGATGAAATTCCTCCATCCGGAGATCATCACCGTCGATCCCGGCTACGCTGAAGCCGGACGGCAAGCGGCCTCGCAGCTGATCGAACAGATCAACGGCCGCAGCGAACTGCGGCAAATCGTTATTCCCGCCACCCTCTCCTGATCGCTTTCTGAGCACTAATTTGTGATCTTCACTGCGTTTCGGGAACGTTCCCATTTTTAAATATTCACCGACGATATACTCTGGCACCAACAACGAGACAGCTGCCGGATGACGTCGCGAAAGCGTCTAATCCGACCTACGGGGAACACACGTCATCATGAGCAAAGTAAAACAAGCAGACATCGACCGGCTGATTGAGCTGGTAGGCGGGCGCGACAATATCGCCACGGTGAGTCACTGCATTACGCGCCTGCGTTTTGTGTTGAATCAACCCGCGAATGCCAGACCCAAAGAGATCGAACAGCTACCGATGGTCAAAGGCTGCTTCACCAACGCCGGGCAGTTTCAGGTAGTGATTGGCACCGAGGTGGGCGATTACTACAAAGCGCTGCTGGCGACAACCGGACAGGCCAGCGCCGACAAAGAGCAGGCGAAAAAAGCGGCGCGGCAGAATATGAAATGGCACGAACAGCTGATTTCTCATTTTGCGGAGATCTTCTTCCCGTTGCTGCCCGCGCTAATTAGCGGCGGTTTGATCTTAGGTTTCCGTAACGTAATCGGCGATCTGCCCATGAGCAACGGCCAGACGCTGGCGCAGATGCATCCTTCGCTGAAAACCCTTTACGACTTCCTGTGGCTGATTGGCGAGGCGATCTTCTTCTATCTGCCGGTCGGGATCTGCTGGTCGGCAGTGAAAAAAATGGGCGGTACGCCGATCCTCGGTATTGTGCTGGGCGTAACCCTGGTTTCACCGCAACTGATGAACGCCTATTTGCTCGGTCAGCAAGTGCCGGAGGTGTGGAACTTCGGTCTGTTCAGCATTGAGAAAGTGGGCTACCAGGCGCAGGTTATTCCGGCGTTGCTGGCCGGGCTAGCGCTCGGGTTTATTGAAACGCGCATGAAGCGCATCGTGCCGGATTATCTGTATCTGGTGATCGTCCCGGTGTGCTCGCTGATCCTTGCGGTATTCCTTGCGCACGCCTTTATCGGTCCGTTTGGCCGCATGATCGGCGATGGTGTCGCGTTTGCGGTCCGTCATCTGCTGACCGGTAGTTTTGCCCCGATCGGCGCGGCGTTGTTCGGCTTCCTGTACGCCCCGCTGGTGATCACCGGCGTGCATCAGACTACGCTTGCCATCGACATGCAGATGATTCAGAGCATGGGCGGCACGCCGGTATGGCCGCTGATCGCGCTGTCGAATATAGCTCAGGCCTCTGCGGTGGTGGGCATCATTATCTCCAGTCGCAAACACAACGAACGTGAAATCTCAGTCCCTGCAGCCATCTCCGCGTATCTCGGGGTCACTGAACCGGCAATGTACGGCATCAACCTGAAATACCGCTTCCCGATGCTGTGCGCGATGATCGGCTCCGGTCTCGCCGGACTGCTGTGCGGCCTGAACGGAGTGCTGGCAAACGGGATTGGCGTCGGCGGTTTGCCGGGCATCCTCTCTATCCAGCCGACCTACTGGCAGGTATTTGGTATGGCGATGGTCATTGCGATTGTTATCCCAATGGTACTGACCTCATTTGTTTACCAGCGTAAATACCGTCTGGGCACATTACAAATTATCTAACTTTTCTTCGGGGCGCAGTTGCGCCCCAGCGTATTTCCAGGAAACAACCATGACTATTCCACACTGGTGGCAAAACGGCGTTATCTATCAGGTTTACCCCAAGAGTTTTCAGGACACCACCGGCAGCGGCACCGGCGATTTACGCGGCGTGACCCAGCGTCTCGACTATCTGCAAAAGCTGGGTGTCGATGCCATCTGGCTGACGCCGTTCTATATTTCGCCGCAGGTTGATAACGGCTACGACGTCGCGGATTACCTGTCTGTCGATCCGGCCTACGGTACGCTGGAAGATTTTGACGAACTGGTGGCGCAGGCGAAAGCGCGCGGTATCCGTATTATTCTCGATATGGTGTTTAACCACACCTCAACCCAGCATGCGTGGTTTCGTGAGGCGCTGGATAAAGACAGCCCGTATCGCCAGTTTTATCTCTGGCGTGACGGTACGCCAGGCAGTACACCGAACAACTGGCGTTCCAAATTTGGCGGCAGCGCCTGGGGCTGGCACGCCGCAAGCGAGCAGTATTATCTGCACCTCTTTACTCCTGAACAGGCAGACCTGAACTGGGAGAACCCGGCGGTACGCGCCGAGCTGAAAAAAGTGTGCGAATTCTGGGCCGATCGCGGCGTGGACGGGTTACGACTCGATGTGGTGAATCTTATCTCTAAAGATCAGAGCTTCCCGAACGATCCCGACGGCGATGGACGCCGTTTTTATACCGATGGCCCGCGCGCGCATGCGTTTTTACGCGAGATGAACCGCGACGTCTTCACGCCACGCGGCCTGATGACGGTGGGAGAAATGTCATCCACTACGCTGGAAAACTGCCAGCAGTACGCCGCACTCGATGGCAGCGAACTGTCGATGACCTTTAACTTTCACCACCTGAAAGTGGATTACCCCAACGGTGAGAAGTGGACGTTAGCCAAACCCGACTATGTGGCGCTGAAAACCCTGTTCCGCCACTGGCAGCAGGGCATGCACAATCAGGCCTGGAACGCGCTGTTCTGGTGTAACCACGACCAGCCGCGCATCGTGTCGCGTTTTGGCGACGAAGGTAATTACCGCGTGCCGGCCGCTAAAATGCTGGCGATGGTGCTGCACGGCATGCAGGGCACGCCCTATATCTACCAGGGTGAAGAGATCGGCATGACCAATCCGCACTTCAGCCAGATTACCGATTATCGCGATGTGGAAAGCCATAACATGTTTGCCGAACTGAACGGTCAGGGGCGAGATGCCAACGAATTGCTGGCGATCCTCGCCAGTAAATCCCGCGATAACAGCCGCACGCCGATGCAGTGGGATGCCAGCCAACACGCGGGCTTCACCAAGGGCGAGCCGTGGATCAATCTGTGTGACAACGCGGCGGAGATCAACGTGGCGGCAGCGCTGAACGATACCGACTCGGTGTTCTACACCTATCAGAGGCTGATCGCACTGCGTAAAACGGAACCGGTTATCACCTGGGGCGACTATCAGGATCTGTTACCGGACAGCCCGCACATATGGTGCTATCAGCGCGAGTGGCAAGGGCAGCAACTGCTGGTCATTGCCAATCTGAGCGATACCTTCCAACGCTGGCAGCCGCCCCATACCGGGGGAAACTGGCAGGTGCTGATGCACAACTATGCCGAGGTCGCCAGCCAACCCGCAGACATGACGCTACGTCCTTTCGAAGCCGTCTGGTGGGTGCAAAAATAGCTTGCAATTGGTTTTGAGCCCGGTACGTATAGCGCTATCGGGCTTCAATGCTGACACTGCATTTACCTTCCTGTTTTTGTTGAATAATTAATCAGATTTTTCTTGCCACAATTTACAATCGCTGTACTGCCCGTCATCTGTACGCTCCGATTTTTACTTTGCGCTACATCAAATAAATCGTAAACATCCTTGATGCAAATCACTACATATAGAACTTAAAATGCACGCCGACCCAATATGTTGTATTAATCGACTACAATTGCTACAACTACAGTGCACCGCTTTACGGTGGAATTGTGGATAAAGTGGGTCAGGATTGCGGGAAGTCATTGGCCTGATAGATGAATAAACCCATGACCGCTTCCCCAACCTCTGTGGATAACCTGTTCTTATAAATATGGAGTGATCATGACACCGCATGTGATGAAACGAGATGGCTGTAAAGTGCCGTTTAAATCAGAGCGCATCAAAGAAGCCATTCTGCGTGCAGCTAAAGCAGCGGGAGTCGATGACGCAGATTACTGTGCCACCGTCGCAGAAGTCGTTAGCAGTCAGATGAATGAGCGCAGCCAGGTCGATATCAACGAGATCCAGACCGCGGTAGAAAACCAACTGATGTCTGGTCCGTACAAACAACTCGCCCGTGCGTACATCGAATATCGCCACGACCGTGATATACAGCGTGAAAAACGTGGCCGTCTGAACCAGGAAATTCGTGGTCTGGTTGAGCAAACCAACTCTGCTCTGCTGAATGAAAATGCCAACAAAGACAGCAAAGTGATCCCGACCCAGCGTGACCTGCTGGCCGGTATCGTCGCCAAACACTATGCACGTCAGCACCTGCTGCCGCGTGATGTCGTCCAGGCACATGAGCGTGGTGATATTCACTATCACGACCTCGATTACTCGCCGTTCTTCCCGATGTTTAACTGCATGCTGATCGACCTGAAAGGCATGCTGACGCAGGGCTTTAAGATGGGTAACGCGGAGATTGAGCCGCCAAAATCCATCTCGACCGCGACCGCCGTCACTGCACAAATCATCGCGCAGGTTGCCAGCCACATTTATGGCGGCACCACCATTAACCGTATTGACGAAGTTCTCGCACCATTCGTGACCGAGAGCTTTAACAAGCATCGCAAAACCGCTGAAGAGTGGCAGATCCCGGATGCCGACGGCTATGCGCATTCCCGTACCGAGAAAGAGTGCTACGACGCATTCCAGTCCCTTGAGTATGAAGTGAATACCCTGCATACCGCCAACGGTCAGACGCCATTCGTCACCTTTGGTTTTGGCCTGGGGACCAGCTGGGAATCACGTTTGATCCAGCAATCCATTCTGCGTAACCGCATCGCGGGACTGGGTAAAAATCGTAAAACAGCCGTCTTCCCGAAACTGGTGTTCGCCATTCGTGACGGTCTGAACCACAAGTTCGGCGATCCAAACTACGACATTAAACAGCTGGCGCTGGAATGCGCAAGCAAGCGTATGTACCCGGATATCCTGAACTACGATCAGGTAGTGAAAGTCACCGGTTCGTTCAAAACCCCAATGGGCTGCCGTAGTTTCCTCGGTGTCTGGGAAAACGAGAACGGCGAACAGGTTCACGACGGGCGTAACAACCTCGGCGTTATCAGCCTCAACCTGCCGCGTATCGCGCTGGAAGCGCACGGTGATGAAGCCACCTTCTGGAAACTGCTCGACGATCGCCTGGTGCTGGCGCGTAAAGCGCTGATGACCCGCATTGCGCGTCTGGAAGGTGTGAAAGCCCGCGTTGCGCCAATCCTGTATATGGAAGGCGCCTGCGGCGTGCGTCTGAAAGCGGACGATGATGTGTCTGAAATCTTTAAAAATGGTCGCGCATCCATCTCTCTGGGTTACATCGGCATTCATGAAACCATTAACGCGCTGTTTGGTGACAAACATCTGTACGACAGCGAGCAGCTGCGCGCCAAGGGTATCGCCATTGTCGAACGTCTGCGTCAGGCGGTCGACCAGTGGAAAGACGAGACCGGCTACGGCTTCAGCCTGTACAGCACGCCGAGCGAAAACCTGTGCGACCGTTTCTGCCGTCTTGATACCGCCGAGTTTGGCGTGGTACCTGGCGTTACCGACAAAGGTTACTACACCAACAGCTTCCACCTCGACGTGGAGAAAAAGGTTAACCCGTACGACAAAATCGATTTCGAAGCGCCGTACCCGCCGCTGGCAAGCGGAGGCTTCATTTGCTACGGCGAATACCCGAATATTCAGCACAACCTGAAAGCGCTGGAAGACGTGTGGGATTACAGCTACCAGCACGTGCCGTATTACGGGACCAACACGCCAATCGATGAATGCTACGAGTGTGGCTTTACCGGTGAGTTCGAATGCACCAGCAAAGGCTTCACCTGTCCGAAATGTGGTAACCACGACGCCGCGCGCGTGTCGGTCACCCGCCGCGTTTGCGGTTACTTAGGCAGCCCGGACGCCCGTCCGTTTAACGCCGGTAAGCAAGAAGAAGTGAAGCGCCGCGTTAAGCATTTAGGTAACGGGCAGATAGGTTAATCCGCTGTTACGTTAATGCCCGGTGGCGCTGCGCTTACCGGGCCTACGGACCGCACTCTTATTGTAGGCCGGGTAAGCGCAGCGCCACCCGGCATGGTTACAAGCTATGAACTTTCACCAATACTATCCCGTCGACATCGTTAACGGCCCCGGCACCCGCTGCACGCTGTTTGTGTCCGGGTGCGTGCATGAATGTCCCGGTTGCTATAACAAAAGCACCTGGAGGCTCAATTCCGGCAAGCCATTTACCAAAGAGATGGAAGACAAGATCATTGCCGATCTGAACGATACGCGAATCAAGCGTCAGGGGATCTCGCTCTCCGGTGGCGATCCGCTACATCCGCAAAACGTGCCGGATATCCTGAAACTGGTACAGCGCGTTCGCGCTGAGTGCCCCGGCAAAGATATCTGGGTGTGGACTGGCTACAAGCTCGATGAACTCAACGCCGCGCAAATGCAGGTGGTCGATCTCATCAACGTGCTGGTCGATGGCAAATACGTGCAGGATCTCAAAGACCCGGCGCTAATCTGGCGCGGCAGCAGCAACCAGGTCGTACATCATTTGCGTTGATCGCTAAAGCCGTTTGTTTGCATCGAGATAAACGGCCGAATGTTCTCGCTTGCCGACCGCGACAACAAACACGGTCACAACCTCATCCCGAACCTGGTACACCAGACGATAGCCGGACGATTTAAGCTTAATTTTATAGCAATCTGGAAGACCGTTTAAACGGGCAGAGTCAATTCTGGGGTTCAACAACACGTCGGCCAACTTCTTCTTAAACTGAGCCTTCACCGTATCACCCAGTTTATGCCACTCTTTTAAGGCTCTCGGGTCGAATTCCAGTTCATAAGTCATCCAGACTAACCTTGATTCCTTTTTGCGGGCTGGCCAGCCTCTCCCGGACTGTCTGAATCAGTGTATCTTCGCTGTCGCTAACGGTGACGGTTTTCACTGGCATGCGCCCCGTTTCCGCGACGTACTGAAACAGTAATCGCACAGCTTCCGTTGGAGTAATGTTCAGTTTTTCCAGCACGGCATAAGCCTCATTTTTGAGTTTGTCATCCAGACGGACGTTCAGCGTGGCCATTATGCCTCCAGTAGAATCGAATGAGTAATGCAGTTTAGCATTACATACGCATTACATCGAATTCTGGATAACGCCTCTCAAAAACGACTGACACACTCCATGGCGACGGTTTTGAACTCGGTGAAATTCCGGCATGCGCAGAGCCGCGTCATGGCGCGTTCACGCAGGAAGGTGACGAAAATATCGTAGATCGCCATCGCTTCTTCGTACTCGCTTTTACTAATGGCGAGCAGGAAGATCACGTGCGCCGTTTCATCGCCCCATGCAATGCCCTGCGGTGCGAGGATAGTGTAAACCACCGTTTTCTTTGCCAGCAGACCGAGGGCGTGCGGCAGCGCGATGCCATCACCCAGCATAGTGCTGACGATGGCCTCACGTTCAACCACCGAATCAAGAAACTCCGCGTCGACAAAACCTTCATCCTGCAACTGATGGCATAACGTTTTGAACAACGTTTGTTGATCCATTGGCTCGTCAATTACACGAAAATGGGCAGCATCGAAGAATTTGTTCAACATCCACGGACGGGTTCTGTCGACCAGCACCAGCTTGCCAATTTGCTCCAGTTGATAATCGGTCGGAAACGGCGCAATCATCGCCACGGGCTTATCTTTTTCACCGATCCGCGCGGTCGAGATAACAAAATCTTCGCTAATGCTTTCCCGCTGTTCGTAGTCGCGCAACGTGACGGTATCGACGATTTCAATCTGCGGATACTTACGCGCCAGCACCGCTTCAATCATCCGCGCCATCGCATTTCCAGCATCGCATACCAGCAGAACTTTCGGTTGCCTCTGGTAACCGATGTTGTAACTACGTTCCAGCCCCACGCCAATATGCAGGACCAGAAAGCCAATCTCATTTTCACTGATGGTATACGGCGTATATTTCCCCCATCCCGAGACGGCGGCCAGCGTCATATCCCATGCCATCGGGTAGTGCTGTTTAATATTTTCCAGCAGCGGATTGGGGATCATTATCTGGTAACGCACCCGGGTGATCATCGTCTTAATATGCGTCAGCAGATCGGCATGCAACTGTTTGTCATTCAACAGGTTGTAGTTGTATTGAGTATTGATAAAACGCAGGATGTAATTAACCAGCGCTTCGTCATCATCCGCATTAATAGCACTGGGGGCGATCTCTTGAACCTGACGGGCGGCGATGTGCACCTGTAGCCAATTCTCTTCGAAAACAGAAAGCGGTTTGTCTGCCAGCCGGTGCAGGACCGCCGCAATCTCACGCGCGGCCAGGCACACCGCCTGTTCAGTTTCTTCAGCGGCAAACTCCGGCAATGGATACCCTTCACTAATCCGCCGGATAGCCACCGCACAGTACAAGCGTAAAAACAGCTCGCCCTCGTCGGTCAAACGAATATGAAAACGAGCAAAAATATCCTGTAAAACGGGCTGTAGCTGCTCAGGGATCCCGGCATTCAGCGCCTCCTGCATCACTAACGGGTGCTGCGGATCCTGCTGTGCCAGCGTCCACAACAGATCGGTCAAACAGGCGCGGATCGCCATCTCGCTGCCAAACAGCTTCATGCCGTGACGGGGACGCGTTTCCAGCGTCAGATGATAACGTTGCAGATGCTCACGCACCTCAGCCATATCGTTTTGCAGCGTCGCGCGGCTGATAAACCATTCATCAGCCAAATCTTCAAGCTTTAGCGAAAAGGCCGACGTCAGAAAACGGACCACCAGCCAGTGTATCCGCTCCTGGCTGGTTCGCGGGATGCGCAGCAACGTTTCAGGCTGCTGCGTTTGCAGAGAGTGATAACTTGCCGGGTCGTCAATTTTGAGCTGATAACCGCTGCCCCGGCTGAGGACAAACTGCGCGCCGTACTGAGTAAGCAGCGCGTTTAGCGCAGTGATATCCGCCCGTACGGTGC
The DNA here is from genome assembly GCF_005280875.1 of Citrobacter sp. wls827. NCBI lineage: Bacteria > Pseudomonadati > Pseudomonadota > Gammaproteobacteria > Enterobacterales > Enterobacteriaceae > Citrobacter > Citrobacter sp. wls827. The sequence goes on along the minus strand of NZ_SZWR01000012.1, from coordinate 107,666 downwards.
GTGTAGAAACCGACAACCGCTGCGCCAGCTCATCCTGTGGAAGCGCTTCGTTTTGCAACATATCAAACAGCTGTGCTAAACGTTGGTTGGGGAATCGCACGTCAGTCTCCTCATCTGTCAGTTAGCCTATGCAAGCCCGGGTCATCGCCATCAGTTGGCGCACGTCGTCCGGGCGGGTGTTACCACTCACCTTATCAATAATCGAACTATAGATGTGAGGAATGATTTTGCTCACTCCGGCATCCAGGGCGATCTGCAGGATTTCAGTAAAATTATCCAGATCGATACCCCCGGTAGGCTCCAGCCAGAAGTCATGCCGGGCACAGGCCTGCGCGACGGCGATGTACTCGTCACGGCATTTCAGGCCGCCCATCGGGAAGTATTTAATCGAGCTACCGCCCATATCTTTGAGCAGCGCAATCGCGGTTTCTACCGGCACAATGCCGTCCGGCGTCTGGCTGCTCAGCGGACCGGTGGAGATTTTCACCATCCCCGGCGTACCCGTTGGCGAGACCAGACCGTTGACTACCGTCTCCTGCTGGCCCAACAGCGCCCGACTGGTCGCCACGCCGGTAAAGACCTGATTAACATGCTGCGGCTGTACCTGACGAGAGATCTCACTGACCATCGCCGACTGGTTTGGGTCGCCGGCCCCCAATCCCACGGAGAGCGCATTGTCGATAAGCGCTGCGTATTCACGCATATCCGCGACCGCGCTTGCGACATCCGGGTAATTTTTTGACAACACGCCGACCAGCACGTGTCCTTCCGCCGCCGCGTAAATATCCCGCGCATTTTCTTTAGAGCCTGCCAGCACGTTCAGGCAGACGCGGTCGCGATAAAAGTTAGGGGTCAGTTTCATACGTTTTTCTCCTGCGAAATCACTTCACCAATTCGACGGGCCACAATTTCCAGCTGCGCGCGATCCACGCTGCGCACATCGGCTTCGATAATGCCTTCGTTGGCTTTGTACCCACGGAAGTAAATCGCGTACTCGCCTTGTTTCAGGGCTTCAACCAGTTCGCCCGTGGCGATACCGGTTACCGCTTCATCAAACTTAATTTCCGTGCGTGCGATGTCGCGCCCTGCGCTATCCCACACCACGCGGGCGCTTACGCCGTTAAGCTGGTTCAACGCATTAATGAACGGCGTCATTTTCTCGACCATCTCCGCGCCACTCTCTTTCTGCGCGTTCAGATACAGTTCGATGGCGCAGGTCAGGCCAAGAATTCCCTCTTTGCCCACCTTCATCGCCCGGCCAATTCCCGCGGTCTGGCGTTTCACCCACTCAACGTACTGGGTTTTACCTATCACCAGACCACTGGTTGGTCCCTCAATCGCCTTCGCGCCGCTATAAATCACCAGATCTGCGCCAACCCGGTAGTAGCACTGCAAATCCTCTTCCGCCGCCGCATCCACGATCAGCGGCAGGTTATGCGTGCGCGCCACCACCGCGGCCTGCTCCACGCTGAGCATGCTTTTCTGTACGCAGTGATGAGATTTGATATACAGAATCGCCGCCGTGCGCGGTGTAATGGCTGCCGCCAACTGTGCCGCGGAACATTCATTGGCATAGCCCGCTTCCACCAGCTTGCCGCCGCCGAGCGCCACCATAGTGCCTACCGGTGCGCCAAAGTTGACGTTGTGGCCTCTGGGCAGCACGATTTCGTTGTTCTCGATGGGCGTAACGTGCAGATTTTCCAGCAGCCAGTCGCTGTCTTTCACCAGCACCGCAGCCACCGACTGGGCGATTCCAGCCGATGCGCAGGAGACGACGGTCGCCCCTTCCACTTCCAGCAATTTCGCGATGTAGTCGCCGGTTTTATTGACCAGATCTTTCATTTCGAAGTACTGATTCATCCCCGCCATCGCCGCTTCAACCACTTCTGGTCGCGGCGTGGAAACGCCGAGCGCCGTCATGCGGCCTGATGTGTTAATCACCTGTTTTAAATTGTATTTCTCAAAAATCGAAGGCATGTTCCGCGCTCCCTTGTTCGGTCATATAGCCCTTGCCCGCACGTATTGCGGCAAGCGGCACCAGCATTTGTTCAGCCTGCAGGCTGTTGTTTTCAGCATCTACCAGCACGGTTGGCTGGCGCTTAAGCGTAAAGAGGGTTAAATCAGCATCCAGACCAGGCTGCAGTCGCCCTTTCTTTTTCAGACGCAGGCCGTCAGCGGCATTGGCGGTCACGCACTCAATGACCTGTGGGAGCGACATCCCCATGGCGAGAAATTTCGACATCACATTCGCCAGGGAATACACCGGACCGCTGATACGGTTGCGGCAATAAATATCGGAGCTGATGGTGTGCGGCAAAATACCCAGTTCGATAGCGCGTTTTGCCACCGCAAAGCTCAGGCTGGCGGTGCCATGCCCAACGTCCAGACGCACGCCTCGTTGCAGCGCCCGCGTGACAGATGTGCGCAGCTCGCCCTGCGGCGTCAGAATGCGGTTCGGCTTACCGTTGTAGCAGTGGGTAATAATATCGCCCGCACTCAGGCGTTCGGCGATCTCATCGAGATTCGGCGGGTTGTTGCCAATGTGCACCATCAGCGGCAGGTCGCCGTTCTCTGTTTGCATCGCTTTGGCACGATCCAGCGGCGTGATGCCGTTTTCACCTACCACGCTGCTGCTCATGCGTGCCTTCAGGCCGACAATAAAATCAGGGTGGCGTTTCACCGCCTGGCGCACCGCATCGGCGTCAATGTTGGCCATGTTAGCCAGCTCGTTCTGGGCGATAAGCCCAACGCGGGAGATGTTCAGCAGCGCATACACTTCCGTCGCCGCTTCCCGGGTCAGGGTGTAAAAATCGTCGATATCATCCGCCCCGGTACTGCCCGCATCCACCACCGTGGTAACGCCAGTCGCAATACCGACGCTGTCCGGCTGGTCGTGATAAATCGGGGATTTCGGGTAACAGTGAACGTGGGAATCAATCCAGCCTGCGCTGACGTAGCACTCGCCGCCGAGCTCAATAGTTTTCAGCGCCGGACCATCAACGTTGCCTAATGCCGCAATTTTGCCGTCTTTCAGCGCAATATCGCTCACCGTATCGTCAACGAGGCGCGCACCGCGCAGGAGTAAATCAAACATCGCTCTCTCCTTTGCCGGATGGCGGCGTAACCGCCTTATCCGGCCTACAAATCAACAGTTAGCTAATGGCAATCGGGAAGATGGAACCCAGGATCATTGCCCCAAGGATCGCCCCGCCGGTGATCGGTTTTTGCCACAGATAAAACAGCAGCGCACCCGCCAGAGAACCGATTCCGATAGGAATAGAAGCCGTCATCGCGCTGAGGATAATCAATGGCCCGAGGAAGCGACCGGAGGCGTTACCGGCCCCCATCATGACGTCCGCCCCGTAGGTTGAATCGCTCTGGTTGATGGTGAACTTACGCGCCAGAATGATGATGTAGCCAATCGCCAGGCCAATCACCAGGCCGGTGACCAAAGAGGCGGCGAAGTTGGCAACCGGGAAGATAATGCCCGCGCCCAGCAGCAGCGCCGGAACACCTAATCCGACTCCGGTCTGAATCGCGCCGCCGATATCCAGAATCCCCACCAGCGAACCTTCAATGATGCGGGCAAACAGGAAGCTTGCGCCAAATGCCGCCACCGCGCCGTAAGAGCCGGTGTCCATTCCCGCCTTTAGCATCGCCACAAAAGCGACTTCGTTAAATGCGCCGATACCGTACAGGTAGTACATGTGCGTTCCGGCAAAGACGCCAGAGGAGAGCAGACCAACGAAGATCGGGAACGACCAGTCGGCAAACCAAAAACCTTTATTCTGTTCCATGATGGCCTCCGTTATTTGCCGCTGAGCGAGTTGTGGATCAGTTCCAACCAGTTCGGCACGGTCAGATGGAAGGATTCGATCATCTTCATGTCGAAACCGCGGAAGAAGCCGCTCAGGACAAACAGCGCGACGATAGCTACCATCATCACTTTCGTGACGTGGTTCCAGCCGCTTTCTTCAACACCTTTGCCGATCAGAATGCCGAGCACCAGCCCCGGAACGGCGTTGCCCATGATCAGTTGCGCCGCGCCGCCAAAAACGGTGGCCCAGAAGCCGGATTTCTTACCGGCATCGATCGCCGCCAGCCAGAAGATCACCGGCATCACGGTATTAACCAGCAGGTTAGCCGCAGGCACCAGCACCTTGACGGCGGTAACCTGCAGCGCTTCCGGTACGGATGACGCGGTGAGGTTCAGGAAGGTCACGACAATCATCCCGATAACGCCACAGGCAATCGCCATGCGCTTGGGATCGTGCAGCGTTTCACCGACGTTGCGGTTTTTAACCATCAGCGCGGCGGCACCCCAGTTGGGAATGATGCGATGGTCGACATCCTGCGTGAACGCCCCCGCCGCAACGGAAGAAGCCCAGGCGTTAAAGAAGAAGCCCAGGCCGAACGAGAAGTGAGAAGCCGGATCCCCTTCGCAGGAATTCAGTTCTCCCAGAGTACGAAACGCGCCCATCCCTTGAGTGGTAGGCGCATGAAACATGCGTGCAGCCCCAGCGCCGACACCGACGCCAACCAGGCCACCAATGATGAGCGATTTTATTAATATTATCAGGAACATATTTATGCCTTTTAATAAAGAATCAGCGTTGCGTAACGAAATCCACCTTGTCGAGATTGATGGCAGTCACGTTGACGGTCACATCCAGCTCCACGCTGAAGGTGCGTCTTTCCCGGCGCAGAAAGAGGAATAAAAACGCCTCTTTGCGCACCGTTTCACGCGCTTGAACAACCTGCACATCCTGTGGCTCAATACGCAGTAAGATATGCGGCGACGCTTTCATCACCGCAGCCTGAACGTGGTTCAGGGCATCGGCAAAGGCGCGCGCTTTGGCCTCGCCCTTGCCAGTGACTCTCACCGTGGTGGTGAATTGCTCTTTCATACTTAAGCGCCGTGTTTCTTTTGCCACGCCTGAACCAGGCGTTCACCGAGCTCTTCTTTATCCATAAAACCGAACCCCAGCACGTTGCAACCTTCGTTGATGGCCGTTACGCCTTCATCAACCGAGCGCATGCCATATTTCGCCTTGTAGCCGTATTTGGTCTGTGCGGTAATCGCCCCTGCCCCGCCACTGCCGCAAAACGAGATACCAAAGGTGGCGTTTTCCGCTTTCATTACGTCACCCAGCTTCATGTCAGCCGCCACGCCCGGTACCACAACCGCACGGCCACCCGCTTTCTCAACGCCTGCCGCCACTTTCTGGCCTTTACCCAGACGATCGCCAATCACTACGGTAATCTGTTCCATCTTTTGCTCCTTAAAGGTTGTCTTTCGCGACTTCGAAGTGCACCGACAGCAGCCAGGCTTCTTCCTCGGGAAGATTGCCAAACTCGGCGACCACGTCGCGGGCAAGCGCCATTGATTCGGCAGAAATTTCATCAAATAAGCTGGCATCGACTTCTGGTAAGGGTTCACCCGTTATCGAGCGGTGCGCCATGGCGCGAACATGCGACGTCAGCATCTGTTCCTGTACGGCGTTGGGAATAATGTGGCGTTCACGCAGCAAGGCATATACCTGCGCCAGCATGCGGTCGGCCAGTTCCACCGATTCCCCCATGTCATTCATTACAGCTCCGTTATTCACTCGTCTTACCCCACTAATGGCTCTGAGGGTAAATTAGCGGTGGGGGTTAAAAGTTTGTAGCGAGTTGTTTTCCACTTCGAAGTGGAAAGGGGGTCAGCGATAGTGATCTGTGCCGCAAAACGGGTCGGGTTCACGATTTATCACTGGAAGAATGTGATTGAGATCGCAAGAGTGAGCCGCAAATTGGAAGGAAGTGCGAACAATGAATGGACGATAAAAATGAAAAAATGTGATGGGTATAGCGTTTACTTATGGGGTGTTGTGGCACAGCGTCTTATCCGGCCCACGGTTATGCAGGCCGGATAGCGTAGATTAGCGGAACTTCTTGTGGTTTTCGTTGCGCGTGGTTTTCAGGTCTTCCGCAACGGCTTTCGCCTCTTTGACTTTACCTTCGTTCGCCAGCTTAAGCGCGCCATCAATCTGGCCGATCAGCGTGTCAAAACCGTGGCGGAAATCTTTCATCTCCGGGCTGTCCGGGGATTTGCTTTCCAGCTTCGGCGGTGTGGCCTTTTGAGCGTCCAGCGCGGCTGCGCGCATTTTGGTTAACGCATCTTTCAGTTCAGTCGCATTATCCGTTTTTTCGACGATCTTCAGGTTGTCGTTGAGGATCCCCATGTCGTCTTCAAGATCGGCTGCAAACGCAGAAGAACCAAGAACCAGCGTTGAAGCCGCGACGATCGCTAACAGGTGTTTACGCATTGCTCACTTCCTTTTTTATTATTAAAAATTAACGCCTTAACGAGTATCACTGCCCGGCGATTTTCATCTCCGGTAACAATACCGAACCACATTGGATATTACTGCGCGTTTCAATATCGTTCCCCACGGTCACAATATTGCGCCACATCTCTTTTAAGTTCCCGGCGATGGTAATTTCACTCACCGGATACTGAATTTCGCCGTTTTCGACCCAGAAACCCGCCGCGCCGCGCGAGTAATCGCCGGTAATGCCGCTTACGCCCTGGCCCATCAGCTCGGTAACCACAAGGCCTGTGCCCATCTCCTTGAGCAACTGCTCGAAGCTTAGACCCTGTCCCGGAATTCGCCAGTTGTGGATCCCGCCCGCATGCCCGGTGCTCTTCAGCCCCAGCTTACGTGCGGAATAGTTGGTCAACAGCCATTGAGTCAGCACGCCGTCTTTAATGATGTCACGGCGTTCGGTCCGTACGCCTTCGCTGTCGAACGGCGACGACGCCAGCCCTTTCAGCAGGTGCGGATGCTCTTCAATGGTCAGCCATTCCGGCAGAATTTGTTTGCCCAGTGAATCCAGCAGGAAGGTAGATTTGCGGTACACCGAACCGCCGGCAATCGCGCCGACCAGGTGTCCGAATAGTCCGGTCGCCACTTCGTTGGCGAAAATCACCGGTGCTTTCATGGTGGACAGCTTACGCGGCGACAAACGAGATAAGGTGCGGCGAGCACAGTCAGCCCCTACCCACTCCGGCGTTTGCAGATCGCCCATCGCCCGGCCAATGGTGTAGGCGTAATCGCGTTCCATATCGCCATTTTCTTCCGCGATCACACAGCTGGAAAGGGAATGACGCGTGGAGCAGTAGCCCTGCAGCATGCCGTGGCTGTTACCAAACACTTTGATGCCATAGTGGCTGTTAAAGCTGCCGCCTTCGGTATTGGTGATACGCTTATCAGCCTGCAGCGCCGCCTGTTCAGCACGAGCAGCCAGTTCGATGGCTTCATCAGGGGAAACTTCCGCCGGGTGGAACAGGTCCAGATCGGGCGCCTCAAAGGCCAGCAAGTCTTTATCTGCCACGCCTGCGCACGGATCCGGCGAAGTGTAACGTGCAATGTCCAGCGCAGCCTGCACGGTGCGTGCAATTGCCTGCGGGCTTAAATCGGTGGACGATGCGCTGCCCTTACGGTTCTGGTGATAAACCGTAATCCCCAGTGCACCATCGCTATTGAATTCGACGTTCTCCACTTCACCATAACGGGTGCTGACGCTAATACCCGTGGTCTTGCTTACAGCGACTTCCGCGCCATCCGACTTACCTGACGCTAATTCCAGTGCCGTCGAGACTGCTTCTTCCAGAATCTTACGCTGCGCTTCAACTTGTGAGATTACTTTCATCGCAAATGCCATAATGTAGAGAGAGTTTCTCTGAAGTCTAACAGAGAACCGTTTTTCAGTGCGCATCTTAACTGGTAACATTAGCCTCTTTTTTTAAGGAGCCTGACATGACTAAGCAGCCCGAAGACTGGCTCGACGACGTTCCCGGTGATGACATCGAAGACGAAGACGATGAAATTATCTGGGTCAGTAAAAGTGAAATAAAACGTGACGCCGAGGAGTTAAAACACCTGGGTGTGGAACTGGTAAAACTGGGGAAAAACGCGCTGGATAAAATCCCGCTCGATGCGGATTTACGTGCCGCGATTGAGCTGGCCCAGCGTATTAAGATGGAAGGTCGCCGCCGCCAGCTGCAGCTGATTGGCAAAATGTTGCGCCAGCGCGATGTTGATCCTATCCGTCAGGCGCTGGACAAGCTGAAAAACCGTCACAACCAACAGGTCGTTGTCTTCCATAAGCTGGAGCAACTGCGTGACCGTATGGTTGACGGTAGCGATGAAGCCATCGAAGAAGTGATGAACCTGTGGCCTGACGCCGACCGTCAGCAACTGCGTTCGCTGGTGCGTAACGCCAGGAAAGAAAAAGCGGGCAACAAGCCGCCAAAATCTTCCCGCCAGATCTTCCAGTATCTGCGTGAACTGGCGGAAAACGAAGCCTAACCTCTTCGTCTGCCGAAAGTGCCGGATGGCGGTGCAAACACCTTATCCGGCCTACAATCCGTGAATTCGTTGTAGGCCCGGTAAGCGTAGCGCCACCGGGCATTTTTTTACTCTTGCTCTTGCGCTTCCGCCTGAGCTTTCTTCGCCAGACCATCCAGCAGTTTTTGATGAATACCACCAAATCCGCCGTTACTCATCACCAGAATGTGATCGCCTGGCTGCGCGGTTTTCACCACCATATCTGCCAGGGCATCCACATCACCACTCCAGTGCGCCGGCTGAACGCAGGCTTCAGCGACTTCTGCTACCTGCCACGGAATATGCGGGGGTTGCAGCAGGAACACTTCGTCCGCACGGCCTAACGACGGCGCCAGATCATCTTTGCACAGTCCCATTTTCATGGTGTTAGAGCGAGGCTCCAGCACCGCAATAATGCGTGCCGTACCGCCAACTTTCCCGCGCAGCGCCGCAAGCGTTGCCAGAATCGCGGTTGGATGATGGGCAAAATCGTCATACACCGTCACGCCGTGCGCTTCACCACGCAGTTCAAGACGACGACGGGCGTTAATGAACGAGCCTAGCGCATTGGCTGCATCCGCAGGCACGACGCCCACGTGACGGGATGCCGCAATCGCCATCAGGCCATTGTGCATGTTGTGTTCGCCGACCAGACCCCACTTAACTTCACCCACTTTTTCACCGTCCAGCCACACTTCCCACTCGGAAGCATCGGTAGTGAGCTTTTTCGCCTGCCAGTGACCCTGCTCGCCCACCAGCTCCTGTTCGCTCCAGCAGCCCATCGCCATCGTCTGTTTCAGATTGATGTCGTTTTCCGGGTAGATGATGCGTCCCTGGCCCGGCACGATACGCACCAGATGGTGGAACTGTTTCTGAATCGCTTTCAGATCGTCAAAGATATCTGCGTGATCGAACTCAAGGTTATTGAGGATCAGGGTACGCGGGCAGTAATGCACGAATTTAGAACGCTTATCGAAGAACGCGCAGTCGTACTCATCCGCTTCAATCACGAAGAAGTCACTTTCGCCCAGACGCGCGGAAACCTCAAAGTTACCCGGCACGCCGCCGATCACGAAGCCCGGTTTATAGCCGCAGACTTCGAGGATCCAGGTCGCCATTCCGGCGGTGGTGGTTTTGCCGTGCGTACCCGCAACCGCCAGTACCCAGCGGTCGCGCAATACAAAGTCATGCAGCCATTGCGGGCCAGACATGTATGGAATGTTCTTCTCCAGCACCGCTTCCACGCAGGGGTTACCACGGGTCATCGCATTACCGATGATCACCAGGTCCGGCTGTGGATCGAGCTGGCTGGCATCGTAACCCTGAATCAGATCAATGCCTTGCTTCTCAAGTAAGGTGCTCATCGGCGGATACACATTGGCGTCCGAACCGGTTACTTCATGACCGAGCGAGCGTGCCAGCATCGCCAGACCGCCCATGAAAGTGCCACAAATTCCCAAAATATGAATGCGCATACGTCACTATCCTTTTTTAATCTGGGGGCCATTTTACGCACATGTCTGGCAACTGAGAAACGCATTTCAGGATATTCCGTAGTTTGCTGGCGCGATTCACCTGAGCGCGATAGCTGAAATATTTGTTAATATTGTTGCGGTCGCTTTACTCCACATAAATTGCAGGGAAAGTGTTATGAAAACGTTAGGTGAATTTATTGTCGAAAAGCAGCACGAGTTTTCTCATGCTACCGGTGAACTCACTGCTTTGTTGTCGGCAATAAAGCTGGGCGCCAAGATCATCCACCGCGATATCAATAAGGCCGGTCTGGTCGATATCCTGGGTGCCAGCGGTGCAGAGAACGTGCAGGGAGAGGTGCAACAAAAACTCGATCTGTTCGCAAACGAAAAACTGAAAGCTGCACTGAAGGCACGCGACATCGTGGCGGGAATTGCCTCAGAAGAAGAAGATGAAATTGTCGTCTTTGAAGGCTGTGAACACGCTAAATACGTTGTGCTAATGGATCCGCTGGATGGCTCATCCAACATCGATGTTAACGTCTCTGTCGGTACGATTTTCTCTATTTACCGCCGCGTAACCCCCGTCGGCACGCCGGTCACGGAAGAGGATTTCCTGCAGCCGGGCAACAAGCAAGTTGCTGCAGGTTACGTGGTTTATGGTTCTTCCACCATGCTGGTGTACACCACCGGCTGTGGCGTGCACGCCTTCACCTACGATCCTTCTCTGGGCGTATTCTGCCTCAGCCAGGAACGTATGCGCTTCCCGGCGAAAGGTAGCACGTACTCCATTAACGAAGGTAACTACATCAAATTCCCGAACGGCGTGAAGAAGTACATTAAATTCTGCCAGGAAGAAGATAAGTCAACCCAGCGCCCGTACACCTCGCGCTACATTGGCTCTCTGGTTGCCGATTTCCATCGCAATCTGCTGAAAGGCGGGATCTATCTGTACCCAAGCACCGCCAGCCACCCGCAAGGGAAACTGCGTCTGCTGTACGAATGCAACCCAATGGCCCTGCTGGCTGAGCAAGCCGGCGGCAAGGCGAGCGACGGTAAAAATCGTATTCTGGATATCATCCCGGAAAGCCTGCACCAACGCCGCTCCTTCTTCGTGGGTAACGACCATATGGTTGACGATGTAGAGCGCTTTATCCGCGAGTTCCCGGACGCATAAGCGCAACATCCGGCCTACAGCACGTTGCAGGCCGGATAAGCGAAGTACCATCCGGCACAATGCTGTGATATTGCCGGATGGCGGCTTCGCCTTATCAGGCCTACGTTCGGTTAGGCTGTCTGTAGCTTAAATACGGCCATGGCTTCGATTAGCGCTGAAGACTGCTCTTCCAGCGAGCGGGTAGCCGCTGAAGACTGCTGTACCAGCGCCGCATTTTGCTGCGCCGTTTCATCCATCTGAATCACCGCAATATTCACCTGCTCAATGCCGCGACTCTGTTCCTGGGACGCACTGGCAATTTCACGCATCAGTTTGGTCATACGCATGACCTCGGTCGCAATCTCATCCATGGTTTCACCCGCCTGCTGCGCCAGTTCACTTCCCTCACCCACATGCGTATGGGAATCGCTGATCAATGTACGGATCTCTTTTGCCGCCTCGGCGCTGCGGCTGGCCAGATTACGTACTTCACCTGCAACAACCGCAAAACCCCGCCCCTGCTCACCGGCGCGCGCCGCTTCAACGGAGGCGTTAAGCGCAAGGATGTTGGTCTGGAAAGCAATGCCGTCGATTACGCTGAGGATGTCGGCGATTCGGCTGGAGCTACCGGAAATATCGCGCATTTTTTCAATTACATAACACACCATCTCACTGCCCCTGTCGGCGGTATCCGATACCGATTTTGCCAACTGATGCGCCTGTTCCGCGTTCTGTGCATTCTGTTTCACCGTCGCCGTGAGTTCTTCCATGCTGGCGGCGGTCTGCTCCAGTGAAGTGGCTGTCGATTCAGTGCGTTGTGCCAGATGCTGGTTCCCGGCCGTCAGTTCACGACTGCCAATATCAATTTGCGAGCTGGCATCGCGTACGCGTTGTACTGAGTCGCCCAGCGCATGGCGCATGTTATCCATTGCCGCGTTCAGGCGGTTGAATTCGGCGCTGGCCGACAGCGTGGTAACCGGTGATAAATCCCCCGTCGCCAGACGTTCCAGTTGCTCCACTATGCTATCCAGCGGTTTAAGAAACTTATTTCGCAGCATAAACTAAATGACCGCCAGCAACACAATGGCAGCCAACATGGCAGCACTCATAATACCGTGATAAACCAAAGAGTTAATAACGCGGGTAGCGGCATAAAGCCCCATACCGCCGGTCAGCAACAGAAGAAACGTCAGCAAAGACAATAACACCAACAAACTTGATCGAATTGAAAGGGATTTTGGCATCGTTATATTTCCGGTTGTAGGGTTAAAACAGACCTGTACAGAACCTATCGACTACAACCGGAAAAAGTTTAGGTATTTAAATGTTTTGTGCAAAATCATGATGTTACTTTGGTGTTGCCGCCGTACCCACTCGGGTTACCGGCGAGCTCTGACGATTTTCCCAAAGCACCGTCAGACCACGTTGTAACGCTATAAAAATAAACAATAAAATGCCAATCGCGATCTTCGTCCACCAGGAACTTAATGTTCCGTCAAAATTAATGTAGGTCTGGATCAGCCCCTGAATGGCAACGCCAAACAACGTCCCTAACACCGTACCGACCCCACCACTTAGCAGCGTTCCGCCAATCACGACTGAGGCAATCGCATCCAGTTCGACGCCAACGCCCGCCAGCGCATAACCCGCCTGGGTGTAAATGGAAAACACAATGCCGGCCAGCGTAGCCAGGCCGGTAGACAGCATATAGATACGAATGGTCGTGCTACGGGTTGAGATGCCCATCAGGTTGGCCGACGTGGCGTTGCCGCCAATGGCGTAAACCTGATTACCAAAGCGCGTACGGTGCGCAAGGAAGATGCCAATCACCACCACGCCCAGCATTAACAACCCCATCGCGCTCAGGCGACCGCCGCCAGGAATTTTCCATGCCAGGCTTGAGAGCGTGTCATAGATCGGATGGTTAATTGGGATCGACTCTTCAGAGACCAGATAGCTGACGCCGCGCAGGAAGAACATTCCCGCCAGCGTAATAATGAATGCCGGGATCTTCAGCGCATCAATCAGTAGCCCCATAAACGCGCCAAACGCGCAGCCCATTGCCAGAATCAAAGGAAACGCCAGCAGTGGCGAAATCCCCCAGTAACCAATCGCCTTTGCTAAAAATACCCCCGTAAAGGCAATCACCGACCCGACGGAAAGATCAATCCCCCCGGAGAGAATGACGAAAGTCATGCCCACGGCAATAATCCCTAAAAAAGCGTTATCGGTCAGTATATTGCAAATCACCCGGGTGGAAGCAAAAGCCGGGAATTGCGTCAGGCAGTAAAGGTAGCCCAGCACAAACACGCCGAGGGTGATCATCAGCGGTAAATTACGTTTTATCATGACCGCGCACTCCTTTTATCAGGCTGATAAAGCGTTGTGACTGCACGACCAGCACGCACAACACCACGATGGCTTTGACCACCTGATTCAGTTCCGGCTGGAAGCCCGACAGCAAAATCCCGGTGTTCATCCCCTGAATGATCAACGCGCCAATTACCGATAGCAGCAGGTTAAAGCGCCCGCCCATCAGCGAGCCACCGCCAATAACCACCGCCAGGATGGCATCCAGCTCCAGCCATAATCCGGCGTTATTGGCATCTGCCCCACGAATATCCGCCGTGACGATAATACCGGCGATAGCCGCACACAGGCCGCTCAGCACATAAGTGAGCATCACAATGATGCGGGTATTCACCCCGGCGTTTTTCGCCGCACGAATGTTAATGCCCACCGCTTCAATGAACATGCCCAGCGCCGTTTTACGCGTTAGCAGCCAAAAGGCGACCAGCGTCAGCAGCGCGATAATCACCGGCGTGGGGAACAGTAACAGCGAGCCGCTGCCAAACCACGACAGCTCGGGCGAGTTGAAAGTGACGATCTGCCCGGAAGTGATAAGCTGCGCCACTCCACGCCCGGCCACCATCAGGATAAGTGTCGCAACAAACGGCTGGATCTTGAGGATTGCCACCAGAATCCCGTTCCACAGCCCGGCCAGAATGCCGGAGCCTAAGGCAGCAAGCAGCACCACCGGCAGACTGTGCCCGGCCACCGTCATCGCCGCGGTGGTCGCCCCTGCAATAGCCATCACCGCGCCAACGGAAAGATCGATGCCGCCAGTGGCAATCACCAGCGTCATACCAATCGCCAGCAGCGCCACGGGAGCGGCACGGTTGAGAATATCAATCGGGCTGCCGAACAGGCGACCATCCTGCAAAATCACCTGGTAGAAGTGCGGGGCCACCAGGCTGTCGACCAGCAGCACCAGCAGTAGCGCCACCAGTTGCGGCATACCTTTTGGCCAACGGAACCGTCGTTTCGCGGTGTTGGATTGAGGGAGAGATTGAGGCATCACCATAGTCTCCTTAGGCCGCAATGGCATTCATGATCGCCGGTACGGACAGTTCAGCCAGTGGGATCTCGGCCACCTGTTTGCGATCGCGCATAATAATGACCCGATCGGCATAACCCACTAACTCTTCCAGTTCGGATGAAATCACCAGCAGCGCCAGACCATCCGCGCACAGCGTTTCGATCAGGCGGATGATCTCGGCATGCGCGCCGACGTCGATCCCGCGCGTGGGTTCATCGAGGATCAGGAACTGCGGTTTGGTCAGCAACCAGCGCGAGAGCAATACTTTTTGCTGATTGCCGCCGGAGAGAAACTCGATCGGCTGTTCAGCGTTGGGGGTACGAATTCCAAGCTGGCGGATAAAACGCTCGGCAATCTCGTTTTGTTCTTTCCGTGGGATAGGCCGCAGCCAGCCACGCTGCGCCTGCAGGGCCAGAATGATGTTTTCCCGCACCGAAGCGGCGGCAATAATGCCATCCGTTTTGCGATCCTCCGGACAGAAGCCGATCCCCAGACACGAAGCCTGATGCGGCGATCGCAAGGTCTGCGGTTTGCCTTTGATCAGCGCACTTCCGCTGTCGGCGGGTTTAATACCGAAGATCACCTCTGCCGTTTCCGTTCGCCCGGATCCCAGCAGTCCTGCGAGACCGACGATCTCACCGGGACGCACCTGTAGATCAAACGGCGCGATGGTGCCTTTTTTGCCAAAGTCGCTAAAGGCCGCCACCGGCTTATCGCTCAGCAAGGTGCGGCCCGCACGCTGTAGCGCATGGGTATCCAGTTCGCGACCCAGCATCATTTTGACCAGTTCGATCTGTGGCAGTTCGCGGGTTTCGCGACAGCCAACGAAGCCGCCGTTACGCAGGACGGTGATGCGATCGCTGACCTGATAAACCTGATCGAGAAAATGGGTGACGAAGATCAGGCTGACACCGCGATCGCGCAGATGACGCATCAGGCCGAACAGCATTTCAACTTCCTGGGTATCGAGGCTGGCGGTGGGTTCGTCGAGGATCAGCACTTTCGCGGAGAGATCTATTGCCCGACAGATGGCAACTATCTGCTGCATCGCCACGGAAAAGCGGTTCAGCGGCTCGCGCACGTCGAGGGAAAAACCGTATGACGCCATCAGCTCCGTGGCGCGTTTTTCCATCTGCTTGCGCTGAAGCAGGCCAAAACGCCGCGGCTCACGACCAATAAATAAGTTATCGGCAACCGACATATTGGGCAGCAGGTTCACTTCCTGGTACACGGTGCCAATCCCCAGTTGCTGGGCATGGGCGGTGTTTTTGGGGGAGATCGGTTGGCCTTCGAGCCAGATAGTGCCGCGATCGGCGTGGTAAACGCCGGTCAGCGCTTTGATGAGCGTCGATTTGCCGGCTCCGTTTTCACCCAGCAGCGCCATAATTTCACCGCGACGCAAGCTGAAATCTACGTTATCCAACGCTTTGACGCCGGGAAAGAATTTGCTTAATCCTTCAGTGCGGAGGATTTCCTGATGTTGGTCGGTGGTCATGATTCCCCCTGCATCACGCCGGATGGCGCTACGCTTATCCGGCCTACAAAAGAGCGTAATGTAGGCCGGGCAAGCGCAGCGCCCCCGGCATTTTCATGAAGGCTTAGTAGCCCATGTTTTTCTTCTTCTCTAACTCTTCTTTCGCCGTATCCGGCAGATAGAGGATAGATTTGGTAATGGTCAGCTTCTCAGGCATCGTGCCGTCTTTTTTGAATTTCTCCAGCGCGTCGAAT
>NZ_SZWR01000012.1:79775-91512 GCF_005280875.1 Citrobacter sp. wls827 | reverse complement strand
CCCCGCCATATTTGGCGTCAGTTCGACGCTGGCGTTGGCTTCGCCATCAATCATCGCTTTATAGATATCCGGTACGCCGTCGATTGAACCGGTCAGAATATCTTTGCCCGGCTTCAGACCCGCTTCTTTGATCGCCTGGATAGCCCCGATCACCATGTCATCGTTGTGAGCGTAAACCATGCAGATGTTCTTGCCGTTGTTTTCAGCTTTGATAAAGCTCTCCATCACTTCTTTGCCTTTGCTGCGGGTGAAGTCCCCGGACTGAGAGCGAATAATTTTGATGTTTGGCGCGCTGGCGATGGCTTCGGCAAAACCTTTTTTACGGTCAATCGCCACGCTGGCCCCGACGGTCCCTTGCAGCTCAACGACGTTACACGGTTTGCCATTCACCTCTTTAATCAGCCAGTCGCCGATTAATTTACCTTCCAGCACGTTATTGGCGGTAACGGTGGTCATATAGAGAGATTTGTCTTTTACATCGATGGAACGATCGAGCAAAAAGACCGGAATGTTGGCATCTTTCGCTTCTTTTAACACCGGCTCCCAACCCGTTGCCACGACCGGCGCAATGAAGATGGCATCTACGCCCTGCGCAACAAATGAGCGTACGGCTTTAATCTGGTTTTCCTGTTTTTGCTGGCCGTCAGCGATTTTCAGCGTAATACCTCGCTTTTCGGCCTCGCTTTTCGCCACATTGGTTTCCGCCGCGCGCCAGCCGGATTCAGAGCCAACCTGCGAAAATCCTACGGTTAAAGGGGCTGCCAATGCCATAGACGACATGGCTGTCGAAACTGCTGTGACTAAAAGTAAGCGCTTCCACATAAGTGCGTCCTCGTAGGGGGATTATTGTTGGTTAATAAACAGTCGCGAAAAAACTATAGACAATTGAGCATGTAACGAATTGCGTTACATCACACTTCAAAAAAGTAAATAAAACGTTAATCACAACTTTGTAATCGCTTTCATATCACTATGAAAAATGCGGCTGAAGATATGGATTTTTCTGTCACAAAAGAGAAGAGAAAAGAAGAAAATGTGCGCCGCGAAATCGAAAACAAGCGGAGACATTCGGCGCGAGTTGGCTATAATACCCGCCACTTGTTTGCCATAGCTTATTTAAAGGAAACAGACATGAGCTTACTCAACGTCCCTGCCGGTAAAGATCTGCCGGAAGATATCTACGTTGTTATCGAGATCCCTGCAAACGCAGATCCGATCAAATACGAAGTTGACAAAGAGAGCGGCGCCCTGTTCGTTGACCGCTTCATGTCCACCGCGATGTTCTATCCGTGCAACTACGGTTACATCAACCACACCCTGTCTCTGGATGGTGATCCGGTAGACGTTCTGGTCCCGGCTCCGTATCCGCTGGAGCCAGGTTCAGTGATCCGCTGCCGTCCGGTTGGCGTACTGAAAATGACCGACGAATCCGGCGAAGATGCAAAACTGGTTGCGGTACCGCACACCAAACTGAGCAAAGAATACGATCACATTAAAGATGTGACCGACCTGCCGGACCTGCTGAAGGCACAGATCACCCACTTCTTCGAGCACTACAAAGACCTCGAAGCAGGCAAATGGGTAAAAGTTGACGGTTGGGACAACGCTGAAGCCGCTAAAGCTGAAATCGTTGCTTCCTTCGAGCGCGCGAAGAAGTAAGTTCGCCTGCTCTGAAAACCCTGAACACCAGCCTCTGGTTAGTAAGGGTTTTTTTATGCCTGTGCTTTTCCTCCCTTTATTTTCCCGGTATCCCGCTGGTTTCTTTTTGACCTACCAGATTGGGTAGTCACATTTCATTTATCTTAATTGCGAATGAGATTAGATCTCATTATCATTCGAAGCATGTAAATAAATGTGAATAAAAGTCAATGAACCTCCACACTGTGAAGTCCCTGAAACACTATTCTTGTGTGGCGCTCGCCACAGCACTGTTATTTACCAGCCTGCCCAGCGTGGCGCAGACGCTACCTGAGAAAGATTTTCTGACCCACGACGTCGGGAACGGCGTGTATGAACTGGCGGTTGATAGTCAGCAGAACACGCTCTTTGCCGCCTCGTCTCCGTCATTTGATAAAGACAAAACCCGCGGGCTTATCTACAAACTCGATCTGGAAAAACTCACAACCACCGAAGTCATCGACACCAGCCGTCGTGCCTTTGCCACCGCGCTGGACGAAGAAAATCAGGTGCTATATGTGGGCAACACGCTGGAAGGTTCGGTAACGCTAATTGATACCCGCAGCGGTAAAGAGTTGGCGATACTGCAACTGAGCGAGACCAAAAATCCAAAGGAAATCGTCCATACGCGTGAAATAGTGCTCGATAAGCAGCATCACCGTCTGTACGTTTCCGGCGTGGCTGAAAAAGGCATTGTCTGGGTGGTGGATACGCAAAAGCGCGAAAAAATCGCCACCATTGAAAATATGGGTCAGTATCCGACCGGTATGGCGGTGGATGCAAATAAGAACCACCTGTATGTGGTGAATGGCAGAAACGAGCTGATTACGCTGGACACCAGCAGCCACAAAATCATTAGCCGCTTTTCCATTGAACCCGCTAAAAAACATTTCTTCCTGAATATTGCGCTGGATGCAAAAAATAACCGCGCGTTCCTGACCGATCCGGATTTAGCAGATGTTTTGGTTGTCGATATTAATACTGGCAAAGTTATTGCGCCAATTAAGGTCATTAACTCTTTGGCAGCTATATATAACGAAAAACGCCAGGAAGTGTATATCACCCACCGCAATGCAAAGCGCATCAGCATTGTGGACAGCAAGACTTATCAGGTAAAACAAAGTATTGAAACCACTGCGTTACCTAACAGCCTTGCACTTTCTCAGGACGCTAACACCTTGTATGTCAGCGTAAAACAGCCGGAAGAAATGATTGGCGTAAAGCCCGATTACGTGCTGAAAATCGATCTCTCTAAATATTAATAATTAAAAACGCTTCTTACACCTTGCAGCTTTTCCGGGCTGCAAGGTGATGCTTTTGTTTTTTACTTTTCAGGTGTCTTATATTATGAAAACGCGTCAACTTATTACGCTGACAGGGATCGTTGCATTCTCTGGCGGGGTTATTTTCCCCACTCAGGCAGAAGAACTCACCGAAACCTCACGCAATAATGAAGATGAAATGGTGATCACCGCATCCGGGTTCTCGCAGCAAAAGCGCGAAGCGCCGGCCACCATTTCAGTTATCGATCGTAAAACGCTGGATATTCAGCCGGACCGTAGCATTGGTGAAGCGATTAAAAACCTTCCTGGCGTCTCGGTTACCAACAGCAGCGGCATGAATGCGGGCAGCATTATGATCCGCGGTATGGACCCGTCCTATACCGCTTTTATGGTCAACAGCGTCAAACAAAATACCGGTGAGTCGCGCCCCTACGGCCATGATATCGGTACTGAAGCCAACTTCTTACCGCCAATGGAGGCCATTGAGCGTATCGAAGTTATCCGCGGGCCAATGTCCTCGCTGTACGGCTCAGATGCCATCGGCGGTGTGGTCAACGTGATTACCAAAAAGCCGTACGGCGCGAAAGACTGGACGACGGCGATTGCGGCGAATACCTGGCTTCAGGAACACCAGTATTTGGGTAATACCAGCCAGATGAATCTGTTTACCATGGGGCCGATTGTGCCAGATGTTCTCGGCCTTAGCGTAGCGGCCGACTGGCTCGACCGTCGCGATGACGATCGCAATGACTATTTCGGCAAACACAACCGTAAATCCGTTGATATGACGCTGGGCCTGGCCGCCAGCGAAAACAACCTGTTCGACCTCAACGTTGTCACCGGCGAGCAGGAGAAAAATCGCACTCAGAAACGCGGCGCGCCATGGTCATGGCTGTTCGATCGTAACGCCGCCACCCTGACACATACCGGCTGGTATGCAGATGACACCATCGCGACGACCAACTACATCAACTACGAAAAGGGCCGCTCAAAATACGTTTATGACGGTCAGTCCCCGCAGTATGTGCAGATGGAAAACTATGTCGCTAATTCGCAAACCACGTTTACACTCGACAACCATAAACTGACCATCGGGGCGAATTTTACCCGCGAAGAGTTAAATGACCGCTTTGATGTGGCTAACAAAACGCTGCCCGGCTCAGAGCCGGTAACCAAAATCAGCCGCAACGGCTGGGCGCTGTTTGCTGAAGATGGCTGGAGTGTTGACGATTTCATCCTGACCACTTCGGCGCGTATGGATCAGGACGATAACTTTGGTACACATATTACGCCAAAAATGTACGGCAACTGGGCCTTCAGCGATGCCTGGGCGCTAAAGGGCGGTATTTCGGCAGGATATAAAAAACCGGAGCTACGCGCGACCTCCAGCAACTTCGTCACCCCTTACGGCTCAACCGTGCCTTATCCCTTCCTGACGGTAGGTAATGACGACCTGAAACCAGAGAAAAGCGTTAACTCTGAACTGGGCCTCTACTGGACGGGCGATGCGCTGGCTCTGGATAGCACGGTCTTCTATACCCAGTTCAAAGACAAAATCGCTGAACAAACCATTTGTGAAACCACGGCGACAAACCAGTGCTCGGTGAATGGCTACAAAGCAGATTCCGTCAGTAAATACTTTAACGTCAGTGAGGCAGACGTATACGGCATTGAGCTGAATGCCGACTGGCAAATTAGCGCCGACCTCAAAGCCAACGCTAACTACACCTGGAACCACAGCGAACAGAAAAGCGGCATAAACAAAGGCTACGCGCTCAACGATTATCCGCGTCATATGGCGAATCTGTCGCTGACCTGGGCGGCGACACAGAGTCTCGACGTGTGGAGTACGGTGAACTATCGCAGCAGTAACCGCAACAGTGGTAATAACTACAAGTACGATGACTACACAATGGTTGATGTGGGCGTACGTTATCAGCTCAATAAGCACACGCAGTTGATGGCAGGGGTCTACAACGTGCTGGATGAGGATCCGAAGCTGACTACCGCGTGGAATGAATCCGCGCAGGTGGAAGGCCGTCGCTATAATCTCGGCGCGCGCGTAGAGTTTTAAGCCTTAAATAAACAACGCCACCCGAAGGCGGCGTTGTTTATTCTCGTAGCGATATATCAGTACTGGTCTCGGTCTAACCAGTTACCGCTTTCAATCAGCGTTAATCCCTCGACTGAACGTTGGTACACGTACATCCATGCACTTCCGTACGGCGTCTGAATTAACTGGCGTGCATATTCGCCACCTCGCGTACGCAGAGCGTCAAGCTCTGCCAGCGTGGCGTTGTCAATACGATAAACTTCCCCGTGTACCGTTCCGTTCCCCGGAACTGCGCCTGGATAGTGGCCCAGGCTGTACAACTGGTAGTTGTCGATACTGAAATTTCCCAGCAACAGGGCATTGGTCATCCAGTGGCTGTTGCCTTGTTTGGTTCGTAAACTGCCGTAGACAAATATTCGCATTGCTAAAACTCGAACTGATAGAGCAAATCAAGTGCCTGATCTACGCCAGACACGGCTTCCAGATATAGCTTAGGCATCAGACGATAACGTAGCGTGAGTGTCGCTAAGGAGTCAAATATACCCACACCATATTTCACCTGCAGACCTGGCAGTACGTATCCGCTGACAACCACCTGAGAGGAGTCACCCACCCCTTGCGTGTCCAGTGCCAGATTGCTTACGCCAAATGTCTCCCCGATTTTACCCACAACCTGACCACTTTGTGCAACCCCCAGGCCAATAAGCATTGAGGTCATCGCCGCGCTGTCGCTCTGCTCGCTGTCCAGCCCTTGTCCGCGCAGCAGGTAGGAAAGCGCCATTTGCTGCGACATTGCCGGGTCAGAGAAGATCTCCGCTTTCGGTTCATCAGCAGTGCCGGTGACGCGAACGCCGGCGATCACATCGTCTTCAGTGGCATCCGGGTTACGAATCGCTTCGATGTTGAGCAACGGCTGATCCGGCGGGCCGGAGAACAACAGCTCGCCCTTACGCACAATCAGATCCTGACCATAGGCATGGAAGCGACCGCTCGGGATATTAATTTGTCCGTTCAGCCCCAGCCCCTGCTTATCCTGCGCAACTTTCAGATCGCCCGTCAGACGCGCTTTCAGACCAAAAGCATCAATACGTACGTTGTTGCCTACATGAATGTTCAGGTTGCTGTTGATCGGAATACCGGCGCTTTGCGGCTTCTCTGGCTGCAGGTTGTCGTTGAGCATGACCATGTCGCTGGACACCCCTACCGCACTTTCCGGCAGGTCGTGCACCACGATACGCGCCCACGGCACATCCACGTTGCCATCCAGGGTAAACAGACTCGGCGTGGCTTCAAAGACCACGTCCGGAGAGACATCCAGACGAACCATCGGCGGTACGGTAATACGAACCCTACTGCCTTTAGCCGCGACCCGCGCCCGCCAGTTGTCTATCTGACTCCAGTCGGCATCGCCGCTCAGGTTAATCTGCCCCTGCTGCGTACGCACCACGCCCGCTAACGTCGAACGCGTTCCGGTGAAGTTAACGGCTAACTGGCTGGGCTGCATGTCAAACGGCATAAAGTTGCCGTCGATATCCAGACCGCTCAGTTGCAGTTGTCCAAGCAGTTGTGGGCTTTGCACATCGCCGCCCAGACGCAGGTTGGCGTTGATCATTCCCGCGGCTTTTTCACCTCTCGAGAAGATAGGGTTCACCATCGCCAGATTGAAGTTGCGAATATTGACGTTACCGCCCAGATTACGGCGTCCTTGCGGGTCTGTTACCTGCACCTGGCCGTCGAACTGCCCGTTGTTGGTCAGGCGAATCAGCCAGCCCAGTTCAGCACGGTTGTTGTGCAGGTCAGCGGTCAGATTCAGCGTCTCAAACGCCACCGGTAACGCGGCATCGTTTACGCTCTGGGTGACCTTCACGTTACGCCCACTTAGCGTGACCTGTCCCTGCGGCAGCCCCTCTTTGGTGGTGTCCCAGCTCACATCGGCTTTACCGGTGAACACGCCGCTGGCCTGGGTTGTATCCGGCATAAACGGTTTCAGCATTGCCAGATCGAAACGGTTCAGATTCACCACCGCGCGCCCTTCCGCGCCCGCATCAATCGTCTGTGGCACGCACAGTTCCGCATTCGGGTTATTCCAGCAGTGTGGCCCAATGCTGATTTTCTGCTCCTGATTACGGTAATCCAGCGCAATCGCGCGGTTAAGCGACCACGGACCAACCGGCGTCTGGAAGCGGGTATTGCTCAACGCCCCTTTCCAGCGCTGTTCTTTGCGATCGAAGCTGCCTGCCAGATCCAGTTGCCCGGAAACCGGCTCCCCCTGAATGCGTAGCTGTAATTCATGTTGCTTTTCACTGCCTTTCGCGTTGAGCGTCACGAGGCCGATATTCACGTCAGGTTGTACAATCCGCTCTACGCGAACATTGAGATTACCGGCGATTTGCTCGGCCGATTTCACGTCGCCTTCGACGCGTACCTGAGCGACGGAAAGTTCCTGCCAGCGCAGACCACGGGCGGTGATATCCGCCAGCAGCTGTGGTGCTTCAACCGTACCGCGAACTTTTACCAGCCCTTTCGCCGTACCGCCCAGCCCCGGCAGCGCGTTATCCAGGCTTGGGGCATCAATCGTCGCGTCGAGGTTGAGGTCTTTAACCCCCAGTTCACCTTTTACGTCCGCACTGTTGCGTCCCAGCTCCAGATGCAGGCCCGGAATGATCCATTGCAGGTAACTGTTCCCCTTCAGCGAACCGTTCACATTGACCTTATTCTGTTTTACATTCCCGGTCAGCTTCAGCTCCGGAACCTCCATCTGCCAGCTTCCGCCATACAGACTGCCGCGGGTTTTCACCAGACCATTCAGTTTTGACGGCCAGTCCGGGATCTCTTTTGCCGTATTGATGCCATCCAGCGTCAACTCTCCGCGCCAGCTGATCGCCTGCTGCCAGTCCACCAGCGCTTTCAGCTCGGTTTTTCCTTCCAGCGCCGCAACGCTGAGTTTGTCGAGATTGATCTGCTGTTCGTTGCCTTTAGCATCCAGCGTGATGGTAGCTGGAGGAATATCCTGTCCCTTCACGGCGGTACGCATCGACAACGTGTAGTCGGTCATCTTGCCGGTCAGCTTGAGCTTGATGTCATCGGCCTGAAACTGTTTGTCGCCGGTAAACGGCCAGTAAATCTGCTTACTCACCACTTCCAGATTGAGCGGCAACCCGGCTTCCGCCAGACGCGTTTGCGCCCGCAGATCCATATCCACCGGACCGGACAGGTTTATGCCGACTTCCAGTTGGTCACGCAGCGCGCCGCCGACCTTCAGCTTCACCTTTTCGCCTTTTAACGGGTCGATGTTCAGCGTGCTGTTTAACGTAATATCGACCGGCCATGTGTCGGTGAGCTGCGCCGTGCCGCTGGCTTTTACCGCCCCCTGATTCGAGTCGATATCCAGCGCGTCCAGCTTCATGTTGCCGTCAATGCTGCTCACTTTCAGCAGCAGGTTATGTACCGTGAGATCCGTATCCCCGGTCACGCGCAGCTGCTCGCCGCGAAATTCTTCAATATTGAGATTGAGCGGCAGATGCACATCGGCCATTTCCGGCAGCACCGGCTTTGAGAACAGATCTTTTAGCGTTTCGCCGAGCGGTTTTTCATCCGGCTGCGGGTTTTGAATTTTTGGTTCAACGACCTCTTCCTGTGCCACTTCCGCCACTTTAGGCAGGGCAATCAGCAACCCCTGCAATGACGTTGGCTTCAGGGTCAGCGTTTTTTCCTGCCAGTTCAGGCCAGAGGTAAAATCCAGCACGGAAACCGTGGTGTCATCAATTTTGATATTGATGTTGTTAAGCGCCACGTGTGAAAGCGTGATGGGGTAAGGCGTGGAAAGGTTAAGCGGACCGCTCTCTTCTTCCTCCACCGGCGCTGATGGTGGCATTTTTTTGCTGTCGATCGCTACGTTGATATTTTTCAGCGACAGATCGTTGACGCACAGACTGCTGTTCCACAGGCAATTAAGCCCCACGGCCAGATGTACTTCGCCAGCATTCACCGCCACGCCGGGCTGGTCATAACGAATATTTTTCAGTGATAAATCCCGCCAGCCGCCGGTGACCTGACCGATCTCCAGCCCAGGCACCCAGCGATTAGCTGCCTTGAAGACCAGATGCAGACCGGAGGTTGTCCCCACCAGGAACGCGACGGTACCTAACAACAGCAGGATAACAACCAGTACCCCGAGGCTTATCTTCTTCCATAAACTCATAATTCAGGCCCCAGACCGATGTAAAACTGTAAACCATGTTCATCTTTGTCGCCGACGGGGACGGCAAAGTCGAGCTTGATAGGTCCTACCGGCGATTGCCAGCGAACGCCGACCCCGGCACCGGTTTTGAAATCGCTTTTGCGAATATCGCTGACCGCTTCACCGCTATCGACAAACATCGCGCCCCACCATTTCCCGGTCACGTTGTACTGGTATTCCAGCGAGCCCGTCGCCAGCTTCGAGGCCCCTTTCAGCTTGCCGTCGCTGCCTTCGGGTGAAATAGATTTGTATTTGTAGCCGCGGATACTACGGTCGCCCCCGGCGAAGAAACGCAGATCTGGCGGGACTTTGTCGAAGTCACCGGTTTCAATCCAGCCGAGGTTACCGCGCATCACAAAACGGTGCTTGTCGTACAGTGTACGGATCCAGACGTTCTGCGCCTGGAAAACGGAGAAATCAACGTCTGAACCCCAGGCAGTATTCGAATAGTCAATGGAATAGCGTTGGGAATCCCCCCAGACAGGCATCAGGCCGCCGCGCGAGCGCGTCCGGCTAATCATCACCCCCGGATAAAGCAGCATGGTGGTATTGGTGACGTTACCCTGGGTAAAGTGGTCGAGGCTCCAGCGCAGGTTGATTGCACGCTGCCAGCCACTCGACAGATCCCAGTAGCGGGAGACCGCGAGCGTGGTTGAGTCCTGCTCGGTGTCGTTTAAATCGGTACGCTTAAAGCCCCCCTGCACCAGGTAATACTGCTCCAGCGGGTTCTTTAACAGCGGCATTTTATAGCTGAAATCAAGGACCTGCTCTGGCGCAGAAATACTGGCACTGGTGGTCAGGCTATGGCCGTAGGAGTTCATCCACGGCTTTTTCCACGAGGTTTTCAACCGCGGTCCCACGTCAGTAGAGTAGCCGGCCCCGGTTTCGATGGTATTTTCGGTGCGCGGCGAGACCACGCCTTTTAGCGGCAGTACTTTGGTTTCACGGGCTTTATCAAATTCAGGCGCCACCACCACGGAATTAAACCATCCGGTTGCCGAAAGGCGACGGTTTAGCTCTGCCAGATCTTTCGACTCGTACTCTTTGCCCTCTTTGAACGGCACCAGGTTTTGCAGGTACTCATCGCGAATTTGCGAACCTTCAAAAGTGACATGGCCAAAGCGGTAGCGCTCTCCGCTGTTGTAATCAATATCCCAGAATGCCTGGCGGCGATCGAGTGCAATTCCGAGCTGACTTTTATTAAATTCGCTGTCGAAATAGCCTTTACGCAATGCCACGCTGGTGAGCGACTTTTTGAAGCTGTCATAATCGCCCTGATTCAGCACGGTGCCGATTGCCGGGCGTGTTTTCAGCAGATCCAGGTAATCTTTATCCGTACGTGCGCCACCGCGCAGAATCACTTCAGTACCGCCAATCAGCACCGGCTCACCGGGAGTCACTTTGGCAATCAGCACCTGGCGTCCTTTCGCCGGCGGCGGACGCAGTTCAAAATCAATGGTCGGCTCAAAGTAGCCCAACGCTTTTAGCCCTTCGCGGATAGCATCATCAACGCGCGCACGAAAGCGTCGGTCCGGTGTGACTTCGTCACTTTGAATCGTGGACAGCTGCGCACGGACGTTTTTCTCCAGCGGCCCTGATAATCCTTCGACCTGTAAGCGAACATTCGCAGCAGCGGCGGAGCCACTTAAGCACAGTAATCCCACCCAACATAACTGACGGATATGTGGCACATTTTCTCCTGAATATCCTTTTTTCCACCCCTGGAAAAAAATACTATGCCGTTCCTCGGCTTAACAAAAAATCAACAATAAGAGTTGAAAAACAGACGACAACCCAAATATTTCTTATGTTTAACTCTAGACGCATTCACGCCGTTTATTTTGGGCAAAGACGCGTCTCGTTACAACCTTAACCCAAATGACTGATTTCGGGAGAACGGCCATGAGTTTATTTGATAGAAAGCATCTCGTTACTCAAGCAGATGCCCTACCTGGACGCAACACCCCGATGCCAGTGGCAACGCTGCATGCGGTTAACCAACATTCGATGACCAACGTGCCCGACGGTATGGAGATAGCTTATTTCGCCATGGGATGCTTCTGGGGCGTTGAACGTTTATTCTGGTCATTACCCGGCGTATATAGCACCGCAGCCGGCTACACCGGTGGCTATACCCCTAACCCAACCTATCGGGAAGTCTGTTCCGGCGATACCGGACACGCCGAAGCGGTACGCGTCGTCTATGACCCGCATGTTATCAGCTACGAACAACTGCTGCAGGTGTTCTGGGAAAATCACGATCCGGCGCAGGGCATGCGTCAGGGGAACGACCAGGGTACGCAGTATCGCTCCGCCATTTACCCGTTAACGCCGGAACAAACCGCCGCCGCACAAGCCAGCCTTGAGCGTTTTCAGGCAGCAATGACCGCCGCAGGCGATGAACGCGAGATTACGACGGAAATCAGCACGGCGACCCCGTTCTACTACGCCGAGGACGATCACCAGCAGTATCTGCATAAAAAC
>NZ_SZWR01000012.1:74181-79724 GCF_005280875.1 Citrobacter sp. wls827 | reverse complement strand
GGATACTGTGGCATTGGCGGCATAGGCGTTTGCCTGCCGCCGCAAGGATAATCGCCGCCCTCTGGCGGCTTTACAGTACCTTACGCTATACTAGCTCCTGAAATTGCCGGTCCACTCCCTTCGGACCGGTTTTCAATGTGTATTTCACACAGATTTATCAATTTATCCCTTCCGAGGATCTGGCCTTAACGGTCGGATAAGATATGTTAAACAGTATTTTAGTCATTCTCTGCCTGATCGCCGTGAGTGCGTTTTTCTCGATATCCGAGATCTCGCTTGCTGCGTCACGCAAAATCAAACTTAAACTGCTTGCCGATGAAGGCAACGTAAACGCACAGCGTGTTTTGAAGATGCAGGAAAACCCCGGCATGTTCTTTACCGTTGTGCAAATTGGTCTTAATGCGGTTGCTATTCTTGGCGGTATCGTCGGTGACGCGGCGTTTTCACCGGCATTTAACGGTCTGTTCTCGAAATACTTCGCCCCAGAGCTGTCCGAACAGTTAAGCTTTATTCTGTCGTTCTCCCTGGTGACTGGCCTGTTCATCCTGTTCGCGGATTTAACCCCGAAACGCATCGGTATGATTGCGCCAGAAGCTGTAGCTTTGCGTATCATCAACCCGATGCGCTTCTGTCTGCTCGTGTTCCGCCCGCTGGTATGGTTCTTTAATGGTCTGGCAAATAACATTTTCCGTCTGTTTAAGATCCCGATGGTGCGCAAAGACGACATCACCTCGGACGATATTTACGCCGTAGTAGAAGCCGGCGCATTGGCAGGGGTTCTGCGCAAGCAGGAACATGAGCTGATCGAAAACGTATTTGAACTGGAATCCCGTACCGTGCCGTCTTCAATGACCTCGCGCGAAAACGTTATCTGGTTTGATCTGCACGAAGATGAACAGAGCCTGAAGAACAAAGTGGCGGAACATCCGCATTCCAAGTTTCTGGTCTGTAACGAAGATATCGACCACATCATTGGCTATGTTGATTCAAAGGATCTCCTCAACCGCGTACTGGCAAATCAAAGCATGGCGCTGAACAGCGGCGTACAGATCCGCAATACGCTGATTGTTCCGGATACGCTGACGCTCTCAGAAGCGCTGGAAAGCTTCAAAACCGCAGGTGAAGACTTTGCCGTCATCATGAACGAGTATGCACTGGTGGTGGGGATTATTACGCTTAATGACGTAATGACGACACTGATGGGTGACTTAGTCGGCCAGGGTCTGGAAGAACAGATTGTGGCGCGTGATGAGAACTCATGGTTAGTTGATGGTGGTACGCCGATTGATGACGTGATGCGTGTGCTGGATATCGACGAGTTTCCGCAGTCCGGCAACTATGAAACCATCGGCGGTTTCATGATGTTCATGCTGCGTAAAATCCCGAAACGCACCGACTCGGTGAAGTATTCTGGCTACAAATTTGAAGTGGTGGATATCGATAACTACAAGATCGATCAGCTGCTGGTGACGCGCCTGGACAGCAAACCTACCGTTCTGGTACCAAAGCTGCCGGATGCAAAAGAAGAGACCAAAGCGTAATCCCGCCAGAAACATCAACGGCTCCCATCAGGAGCCGTTTTTTAACTACTGCATAGCACTTTGATCAAGCCATCTCAGTTTGCAGACGCAAGACCTGACGGTTAACTTCGGACATAACAGAAAAATGCAGTTTGTCCTTCACTTTTGGGATAAGAATCTTACCCTTATCAAACTCAAAAGCGCCTACGTCCTTGATATATAACCGTCCACGAAACAGGATCTTCACGTACTTCGCCACCTGCAGCGGGTTGTATCGTTGGAAAATTTTCATTGTATCTCCTGCTGAGCGTTACGCCTTTGCGGTACCACAATCGGTCCGACAATCCTCAGGCGCAAATTTTAATGCCTTATGACTATAGACTATCTGAACGATGTTTCCAGCGTGTATAAGTTTATTTACCTTCAGGTTACAATTATTCAGAATTATCTTTTCAACGCTTCGCTGTCTTCAGTATAAGCCTTCATTTTTCGCAGGATTTGTGCGCCCGTCCGCAAACTGGCATCGCGCTTGCGGGAAAAAGCATCATTCGCACATATGATTAAATTCCAGGCCCAAGTGGTCGGATCACCTGCAAAATAAAGAAAGAAGGAAAACCCATGACCTTACAAAAACTGCTGGCCCTATCGTGCCTGCTGCTGCCGATGATTGCCTCCGCACATTCGTTTGAGACTAACCAGCGCGTGCCGCCGGTGGGTATTGCCGATCGCGGCGAACTGATTCTTGATAACGATAAGTTTAGCTACAAAAGCTGGAATAGCGCGCAACTGCCAGGGAAAGTCCGTATTGTGCAACACATCGCTGGACGTACCTCCGCCAAAGAGAAAAATGCGACACTGATTGAAGCCATCAAAGCGGCCAATCTGCCGCATGATAAATACCAGACCACCACTATCGTCAACACGGATGACGCCATTCCCGGCTCCGGTATGTTTGTGCGCAGCAGTCTGGAGAGCAATAAGAAGCTCTACCCGTGGTCGCAATTCATTGTCGACAGCAATGGCATTGCGCGTAAGGCCTGGCAACTGGATGAAGAGAGCTCCGCTATCGTCGTTCTCGACAAAGACGGACGCGTACAGTGGGCAAAAGATGGGGCGCTAACGCAGGATGAGGTGCAGCAGGTGATTACCCTGCTGCACAAACTGCTCAGTAAATAGAGACGCGGAAGCCGGGGTTGAGGAACGATTCACGTGGGGTGTAATCCAGAGGTTTCCCCTGCCAGTCGTGAACGTGCGCTCCGGCTGCGGCAGCAACCGCGTGGCCCGCAGCGGTGTCCCACACGTTTGTGGGTCCAAAACGCGGATACAGTTGCGCCTGCCCTTCCGCCACCAGGCAGAACTTCAGCGAGGAACCAATCGAGGTGGTCTGGTGCTCACCCAACTGTTGCAGATACTCTTTTAACTCATTGTCGGCATGGGAGCGGCTAATCACCACCAGCGGCGGACGCGCATCACGCACCTGGATTTGTTTGCGCACGCCGCACTCTTCTTTCCACGCTTTACCTTCTGCTGCGCTGTACATCACTTTCATTACCGGCGCGTAAACCACGCCCAGAACCGGCTTTCCCTTCTCGATAAGCGCAATGTTAACGGTAAATTCACCGTTACGCTTAATGAACTCTTTGGTCCCATCCAGCGGATCGACCAACCAGTAGCGCTGCCAGTGTTGACGAACATCCCAGCCCGGAGGCGCCTCTTCAGACAGAACCGGAATATCCGGCGTCAGCGCCAGTAATCCCTCGAGGATCACAGTGTGCGCTGCGATGTCTGCCGCCGTGACCGGAGAATCGTCCTGCTTGCTGGTAATCTCCATCGGTTTGAGTCCATCGTAGACCTGCATAATGGCATCGCCCGCGTTCCGTGCAAGCTGGCATACATGTTCTAACATTCTCCACCTCGTTTCTTTCGTGGTGTTAACTCGTTGTTTTACTTATACCCGATCGCCAGGGGATCCGCCAACTGTGATAGCGTCTGCGGTTTTAAACGCTATATTCATGTCATGATTCACAGTTCTGTAAGCAAGAAGATTTATATACATTTTCTTTTGTGGCTTAGATCTTAAAAGGATGCCCCTGATGATTAAGTTTAGTGCAACGCTTCTGGCTACGCTGATTGCAGCCAGTGTGAATGCCGCGACCGTCGATCTACGGATAATGGAAACAACTGATTTGCATAGCAATATGATGGATTTCGATTATTACAAAGATACGGCGACTGAAAAATTTGGCCTGGTGCGTACAGCGAGTCTTATCAACGCTGCGCGTGGTGAAGTCAAAAACAGCGTGCTGGTTGATAACGGCGATTTGATTCAGGGCAGTCCGCTCGGGGATTACATGGCGGCCAAGGGGCTGAAAGCGGGCGAAACTCACCCGGTCTATAAGGCGCTGAATACGCTGGATTACGCGGTGGGTAACCTCGGCAACCATGAATTCAACTACGGTCTTGAGTATCTGCACAACGCACTAGCCGGGGCGAAGTTCCCTTACGTTAATGCCAATATCATCGACGTTAAGACCAAAAAGCCGCTGTTTACGCCTTATCTGATCAAAGACACTGAGGTTGTCGACCAGCAAGGGAACAAGCAGACGCTGAAGATAGGCTATATCGGTTTTGTGCCGCCGCAGATCATGACCTGGGATAAAGCCAACCTCAGCGGTAAAGTGACGGTGAACGACATCACCGAAACCGCACGTAAATACGTGCCTGAGATGCGAGCCAAAGGCGCGGATGTGGTGGTGGTAGTAGCTCACTCCGGGCTTTCAGCCGACCCGTATCAGACAATGGCGGAGAACTCCGTTTACTACCTCAGTGAAGTCCCGGGCGTGGATGCCATTATGTTTGGTCACGCTCACGCCGTTTTCCCCGGTAAAGACTTTGCCAACATCAAAGGTGCTGATATCACAAAAGGTACGCTCAATGGCGTTCCTGCGGTGATGCCGGGCATGTGGGGCGATCATCTGGGGGTGGTGGATTTAGTGCTGAATAACGACAGCGGTAAATGGCAGGTCACCCAGGCGAAAGCTGAAGCACGCCCGATTTATGACGCGGCGGCGAAAAAATCACTGGCCGTTGAAGATAAGAAAATCGTTGAGATCCTGAAAGCCGATCACGATGCCACGCGCGAGTTCGTCAGCAAGCCAATCGGTAAATCCGCCGACAACATGTACAGCTACCTGGCGCTGGTGCAGGACGATCCGACTGTGCAGGTGGTGAATAATGCGCAGAAAGCCTATGTAGAGCACTTTATTCAGGGCGATCCGGATCTGGCGAAGCTGCCGGTGCTTTCCGCCGCCGCGCCGTTTAAAGTGGGCGGGCGTAAGAACGATCCGGCCAGCTTTGTTGAGGTGGAAAAAGGCCAGCTTACCTTCCGTAACGCCGCCGACCTGTACCTTTATCCCAATACCCTGGTGGTGGTAAAAGCCAGCGGTAAAGAGGTGAAAGAGTGGCTGGAATGTTCCGCCGGACAGTTTAATCAGATTGATATCCACAGCAGCAAACCACAGTCGTTGATTAACTGGGACGGCTTCCGTACCTATAATTTCGACGTGATTGATGGCGTGAATTATCAGATTGATGTTTCACAACCCGCCCGCTACGACGGGGAATGTCAGACCATTAATCCGAAAGCGGAACGTATTAAAAATCTGACCTTTAACGGCAAACCAATCGATCCGAATGCCACCTTCCTCGTCGCGACCAACAACTACCGTGCCTACGGCGGTAAGTTTGCCGGAACCGGCGACAGCCACATCGCGTTTGCTTCTCCGGATGAAAACCGCTCGGTGCTGGCCGCGTGGATAGGTGGCGAGACGAAGCGCGTCGGTGAAATACATCCGGCGGCAGATAACAACTGGCGTCTGGCGCCGATTCACAGCGATACCAAACTGGATATTCGCTTTGAAACATCGCCAACCGAGAAGGCCGCCGCGTTTATCAAAGAGAAAGGGCAATATCCGCTGAAAAAAGTCGCGACCGATGACATCGGTTTCGCCATTTATCAGTTGG
>NZ_SZWR01000012.1:59330-74137 GCF_005280875.1 Citrobacter sp. wls827 | reverse complement strand
TTGAGTAAGTAACTTTAGTGCCGGATAAGGCGTTAGCCGCCATCCGGCAATACTTTACGCCGCCCGCTCTTCCCGCTGCGCCAATACCTGCGGCAAATTCAGTTCTATCCAGTCCGCCAGCGCGGCGACTTTATCGCTCACCTGCTCACCCAACGACGTCAGGCTATACTCCACATGCGGCGGTACGACCGGATACGATACCCGGTTGATAAACCCGTCCTGCTCCAGCGCTTGCAAAGATTGCGCCAGCATCTTTTCACTGACGCCGCCCATCTTACGACGCAAGTCGCTGAAACGGTGCGTACCGTCGCGCAGCGCAACCAGAATCAACACCCCCCAGCGGCTGGTGACATGTTTTAACACCTCGCGGGAGGGGCACTGCTCGGCGAACAAGTTGCCATCGCGTAACTGCTGAGAAAGCGTTGGTGTGGCCATTTTCATACTTACCTTTTTGTACGTACTTACTAAAAGTTAGTTTAGGTGTTAGCGTGTTTAAACACAAGACCAATACCAGGGAGTCACCCCATGATCGCGATTACCGGCGCCACCGGCCAACTGGGCCAACACGTTATTGAAACTCTGCTGAAAACCGTTCCTGCCAGCCAGATTGTGGCCATTGTCCGTAACCCTGCGAAAGCGACGGCGCTTAGCCAGCAGGGCATTACCGTTCGTCAGGCGGATTACAGCGATGAAACCATCTTTACAGCTGCCCTACAGGGTATCGACAAGCTACTGCTGATCTCGTCGAGCGAAGTGGGTCAACGCGCCCCGCAGCATCGCAACGTAATTAACGCGGCGAAAGCTGCCCACGTGAAATTTATCGCCTACACCAGCCTGCTGCACGCCGACACCTCCCCGCTGGGGCTGGCTGATGAGCATGTGGCAACCGAGAAGATGCTGGCTGAATCCGGTATCGCCTACGTGCTACTGCGTAACGGCTGGTACACCGAAAACTATCTCGCCAGCGCACCGGCTGCACTGGAACATGGCGTGTTTATCGGGGCTGCAGGTGAAGGCAAAATTGCCTCGGCGACCCGCGCCGACTATGCCGCTGCCGCCGCGCGCGTCATCAGCGAAGACGGTCACGCCGGTAAAACCTATGAGCTGGCGGGCGATGACGGCTGGACGCTGAGCCAACTGGCTGCCGAACTGGCAAAACAGAGCGGCAAAAAAGTGGTGTATCAGAACCTGAGCGAAGCTGACTTTGCCGCCGCACTGAAGGGCTTTGGTCTACCAGCCGGGCTGGCGGACATGCTGGCTGACTCAGACACTGGCGCCTCCAAAGGCGGTCTGTTCGACGACAGCCATACGCTAAGCAAACTGATTGGTCGACCGACCACCTCGCTGGCTGACAGCGTCAAAGGCATCGTGTAAGTGTTAAAAATTAGTTAATTGTGGTGGCATCCCCGCGCATCCTCTCTGATAATGACAGGATGATGCGTGGGGAGAGAAAACGTGCAAGGTGTACCTGAGCAGTTTATTGATGAGAAAGACAGCGCCCGCTTTCGCCATCTGGCGCAGGTGCCGGGCGTAGAGCTGTATCATGCGCACATCTCACGTTACGCCTTTGAGCCGCACACTCATGAAGCGTTCGGCATTGGCGCGATAGAAGCCGGAGCCGAGCGTTTTCGCTATCGCGGCACGCAGTACGTGGCCCCCGCCCATTCCGTCGTAACCATGAATCCTGATGAGCTGCACACCGGCGAGGCCGAAACCGCCGACGGCTGGCGCTATCGGATGATTTATCTTGAGCCCGATCTTCTGGAAGAGGTCACCGGGATCCGCCACTGGTGGTTCCATGACGTTACCCGTCACGATCCGCTGCGCTCGCGCCAGATCTGCTCGTTGATCCACGGTCTGTGGAACACCGAAGATCCGTTGGCGCAAAAAGGACTATTGCTCGATCTGATCGACACGTTCCAACCGCTGGCCCGCCATGCGCCGGTATTACCGGAGGGGGCGCATCGCTTTGAACGCGTGCGCGAGTATCTGCACGATAATTACATGCACCCGGTCACGCTCGATGAACTGGCGCGGGTGGCATCGCTGAGTCCCTGGCATTTTCAGCGCCAGTTCAAATTGCATTTCCACGTCACGCCGCACCAGATGCTGATGGCGATCCGTCTGTGGCGAGCCAAAGGTTTTCTTACCTACGGTATGCCCGCCGCAGAGGTCGCCGCCGCAACCGGCCTCACCGACCAGTCGCATCTCACCCGCGCCTTTACCCATCGCTACGGCATTACGCCGGTACGTTATCAGAAACAAGTCGTCCGGCGTTGATCAGCAATCTCATACAATACGGCGGCATTTTTCCTGCCTACACTCGACCTTATGTTAAGCGATGTGGATGTCAAAAATGATTAGCGGTGTGTTGTATGCCCTGCTGGCCGGGCTGATGTGGGGATTAATTTTTGTTGGGCCGCTGATCGTTCCGGAATACCCGGCGGTGTTACAGTCGATGGGGCGTTATCTGGCGCTGGGGCTGATCGCATTGCCGATTGCCTGGCTGGGACGTGTGCGCCTGCGTCAACTCGGGCGGAAAGACTGGGTAACGGCGCTGACGCTAACAATGATGGGGAATCTGATTTATTACGTTTGCCTGGCAAGCGCTATCCAGCGCACCGGCGCACCGGTCTCCACCATGATTATTGGTACATTGCCGGTGGTGATCCCGGTCTTCGCTAACCTGCTCTACAGCCAGCGTGATGGCAAATTATCATGGTGGCGTTTGTCGCCTGCGCTGGTGTTGATTGGTATAGGCCTACTGTGCGTGAATATCTCAGAGCTGAATCAAGGGCTGCCTGATTTTAGCGGCTGGCGGTATGGCTCTGGCATCGCACTGGCGCTGATTTCGGTGGTGTGTTGGGCGTGGTATGCGCTGCATAATGCCCGCTGGCTGCGCGAGAATCCGGATAAGCACCCGATGATGTGGGCGACGGCCCAGGCACTGGTGACGCTGCCTGTTTCTCTGCTCGGCTATGTTGCCGCCTGCCTGTGGCTAAACGGGCAAACGCCTGACTTCGCGCTGCCCTTCGGCCCGCGCCCGGGCGTGTTTATCGGCCTGATGGTAGCCATTGCGGTCTTGTGTTCGTGGGTTGGCGCACTGTGCTGGAACGTCGCCAGCCAGAAGCTGCCGACGGTGATCCTCGGCCCGCTGATTGTCTTCGAAACGCTGGCTGGCCTGCTGTACACCTTTATTCTGCGCAAGGAATTTCCGCCGCTGCTGACGGTAAGCGGTATTGCGCTGCTGATAATAGGCGTGGTGATTGCGGTGCGGTCAAAACCGCAGAAACCGGCGGTAGTGCCGGTTTCGGGGGATGCCTGATGGCGCTGCGCTTACCAGGCCTACAAGGACTGTACGATCTCATGTAGGCCGGATAAGGCGTTTACGCCGCCATCCGGCGCGACACTTTAAACACCGCCACCGTCTGGTTCAACCGCGCGGCCTGCTCTTCGAGCGCGGCTGCGGCGGAAGCGGATTCCTCCACCAGCGAGGCGTTTTGCTGCGTGACGCGATCCATCTCAGCCACCGCCTGGCCGACCTGATCGATACCCCGGCTCTGTTCATCAGAGGCCGACGCAATTTCGCCCATAATATCGGTAACCTGGGTGACGGCACTGACAATTTCCGCCATCGTCTCACCCGCTTCATGCACCAGCGCCGTACCGGCATTGACCCGATTCCCTGAGTCATCAATCAGCGCCTTAATCTCTTTCGCCGCCTGAGCGCTACGCTGCGCCAGCGTGCGGACCTCGCCTGCGACTACAGCAAAGCCGCGCCCCTGTTCGCCCGCGCGCGCCGCTTCTACCGCCGCG
Source organism: Citrobacter sp. wls827 (assembly GCF_005280875.1). NCBI lineage: Bacteria > Pseudomonadati > Pseudomonadota > Gammaproteobacteria > Enterobacterales > Enterobacteriaceae > Citrobacter > Citrobacter sp. wls827. Next base: position 70,321 of record NZ_SZWR01000012.1, on the reverse strand, counting down.
TTCAGCGCCAGGATGTTGGTCTGGAAAGCAATGCCGTCGATAACAGTGGTAATTTGCGCAATTTTGCTGGAACTGGTGGCGATTTCATCCATCGTACGCACCACGCCATCAACCACGGTTCCGCCTTTCTGCGCCGTCTGCGAGGCATTTTTTGCCAGACTGGTCGCCTGACGCGCGTTATCCGCATTCTGTTTCACGGTCGCGGTGAGTTGTTCCATGCTGGCAGCAGTTTCTTCCAGAGAAGCAGCCTGCTGCTCGGTACGTGAAGAGAGATCGTTACTGCCAGCGGCAATTTCACCCGCCCCGGTATAGATGGTGTCAGCCCCGTCACGCACCACGCTGACAGTGTTCGCCAGCGCCTGCTGCATCTCGCGGACGTTCTGGGCCAATAGCGCCATTTCGTTACGGCCATCAGCAGTAATAGTATGGGTCAGATCACCTGAAGCGATATGCCGAATATGCCCCATCACCTCGTGGAGTGGTTTCAGCAGGACACGCTGCATGGCAATCCAACTGACGATAATGACGGTCAACACAATCAACAGTATGGCGGATAACAACCAGATAATTTTCTGGTAGTCATTTTCGTTATCCCGAACGCCCTCATTTGCCAGCGCGGTTTGCGCGGCACGCCATTCCCGATAAACTTCCTGCATGGCCGTTTGCTTTTGCTCGGCGTTCTGTTTGAACATCTCTTCCAGCTTGCCTTCAGCCAGCAGCGCGTTCATTTTTGCCAGCGTCGCAGAATAGATGCCGTACTGTTCTTCCAGTCGATCGGCCAGATGCTCATCCAGCCCCGGCGTTTCCGGTAGAGCGTAGTATTTATCGTAATGCTCTTTCGATTCGGCCAACAGGCGATTTGCCGTGTTCACCAGTTCCTTCAACTGACCGCCGTTAATATCGCTGGCCATCGTGCCCTGTAAACGCAGCATGCCCCGGTTGAGCGTGACGCGAGCCTGGTTCAGGCTAATCCATGCATCGGTAAACTCCGCCACGTTCTGGCTGGAAAGTTGAGAAACGTTAAAGTTTTCCTTGTCGTTTTTAAGCGCGCCAATAAAGACGCCCGCGGAAATGAGCTGCATTGCGCCCAGGGCGAGTAACACGGTGATAAGTAAGGTTATCACTTTGATTCGTTTGAACATCTGTTGCCTTTTAATTATGCAGGTATTGTCTGAGGTCTAACTATCGGCAGCTGCGTCGGCTTATTTAATCTTGTGGCGTAGCTTTTTTCGCCGCTTTGTCCCTTTTCAATAAGATTCAGCATGTTAACGAGATAAGAAATTTTCGTGACAATCATCACAAAATCCTCTGACCCGAAAGGGTTATATCCTTCCCCATAAGTTGCATTTAAAATACATCTTATATTATTGAGAATGAGGTAACGGCTATGTCTTATCGCGATCAACCTTTAGGTGAACTGGCGCTCTCTATTCCTCGCGCTTCGGCCCTGTTTCGTAAATACGATATGGATTACTGCTGCGGCGGTAAGCAAACGCTGGCACGCGCTGCCGCACGTAAAGAGCTGGATGTGGAAGCTATCGAGGCGCAGCTCGCCCAGTTGGCTGAACAACCGCTGGAAAAAGACTGGCGTACCGTGGCACTGGCAGAAATCATCGACCATATCGTCATTCGATATCATGATCGCCACCGCGAACAGCTGCCGGAGCTGATCCTGCAGGCCACTAAAGTTGAACGTGTTCATGCCGACAAGCCGAGCGTACCGCGTGGTCTGGCGAAGAACCTGACGATGCTGCATGAAGAGCTGTCCAGCCACATGATGAAAGAAGAGCAGATCCTGTTCCCAATGATCAAACAGGGCATGGGTAGCCAGGCGATGGGGCCAATCAGCGTGATGGAAAGCGAACACGACGAGGCCGGCGAACTGGTGGAAGTGATCAAACACATCACCCACAACGTGACGCCGCCGCCAGAAGCCTGCACCACCTGGAAAGCCATGTATAACGGCATTAACGAAATGATCGATGACCTGATGGAACACATCAGCCTGGAAAACAATGTGTTGTTCCCGCGTGCCCTCGCAGGTGAATAAAAAAAGGCGCCCGAGAGCGCCTTCCTGAAGTCCGAATTCGGCCACTGCTTATGTGGCCTTTTTTGTGTCCGATATGACAACGCTTAACGCATACCCGCCATACGTTTCTTACCGATAAACAACCAGCCCAGACCCAGCGCGATGAACCACAGCGGCGTCACCATCAACGCCTGACGGGTATCTTCTTCCAGAGTCAGCAGCACCAGTACGAAGACAAAGAACGCCATACATACCCAGCACATTAGCTTGCCTAACGGCATCTTGTAGATCGATTTCTCATGCAGGTGTGGACGCTGTTTGCGGTACACCAGGTATGAGCAAAGAATGATGGTCCAGACAAACATAAACAGGATTGCCGACACGGTAGTGATCATGGTGAACGCGCCAATCACGCTCGGGTTCACATAAAGCATCACCACGCCACCCAGCAGACAGATACAGGAGAAGGTTAAACCTTTCGCCGGAACCGCGCGTTTAGACAGCTTGGCAAACGCTTTAGGCGCAACGCCTTCCTGTGCCAGGCCGAACAGCATACGGCTGGTAGAGAACACGCCGCTGTTTGCGGAAGAGGCCGCTGAAGTCAGCACCACAAAGTTAATCAGGCTCGCCGCCGCAGGCAGACCGACCAGCACAAACAGCTCAACGAATGGGCTCTTGGTTGGTACTACCGAGCTCCACGGCGTCACGGACATAATCACGATCAGCGCGAAAACGTAGAACATGATGATACGGATTGGAATCGAGTTAATAGCGCGCGGCAGAGACTTTTCCGGATCTTTAGTTTCTGCAGCCGTCGTACCTACCAGCTCAATACCAACAAACGCGAAAACTGCTATCTGGAAGCCAGCAAAGAAGCCGCTCAGACCTTTCGGGAACCAGCCACCGTCATTCCACAGATGCGTGAACGAAGCCTGAACGCCGGTTGGCGACTGGAAGTGCGTCAGTACCATCACCAGACCGACGACAATCAGGCCGACAATGGCGACGATTTTGATCATCGCAAACCAGAACTCCATCTCACCAAACATTTTCACCGTGGCGAGGTTAAGAGCCAGCAACAGAATGATCACCGCCAGTGATGCCACCCAGTCTGACAGTCCGGGGAACCAGAATTGCGCATACGCCGTAATCGCAACGACGTCTGCCATCCCTGTAACCACCCAGCAGAACCAATAGGTCCAGCCGGTAAAATACCCGGCCCATGGCCCGAGCAGGTCGGAGGCAAAATCACTAAAGGATTTGTATTCGAGATTCGAGAGCAGTAATTCTCCCATTGCCCGCATCACGAAAAACAGCATAAAACCGATGATCATATAGACAAAAATGATCGACGGCCCGGCGAGGCTGATGGTTTTCCCTGAGCCCATAAACAGGCCGGTACCAATAGCGCCACCAATGGCAATAAGTTGAATATGACGGTTTGTGAGATTGCGCCGTAGCGACTGTTCAGACGAAGCCTCTTCAACGGCGTCGACTTTTACCTGATCTACCATGTTTTTTCTTCCTGTACCTGTCTGTGTTGTTCAGGCTCTACGGCCTTTAGTGTGTCTATGATACGACGATCCTGTTGGCAGGACTCATCGATATTAGGTAAGAATCGGCGGGATGAATACTAAGATTTAGATATAATGTTAATTTTATGTTTAAAGTGAGTGTCATATCACTCTGATAGCGAGAATCAGTTCACAAAAATACACGCAATAACATCATTTGCAAGATAAAATATCGACATCGAGGTAACTATAGCTTTTCACGCTATTTTGTTGCTCCCCCCAGCGTCGGGGGGAACAGAAGTTACTGCTTACAGGATTTCAAGCAGCTCAACTTCAAATACCAGCGTGCTGAACGGAGGAATGGACGCGCCAGCGCCACGCTCACCGTAAGCCAGTTCCTGAGGAATAGTCAGTTCCCATTTCGAACCTACCGGCATCAGGGTCAGTGCTTCAATCCAGCCAGGGATCACGCCGTTAACCGGGAATTCAGCCGGTTCGCCACGCGCAACAGAGCTGTCAAACACGGTACCGTCGATCAGTTTACCGGTATAATGCACGCGTACGTGGTCGGTACGTGCCGGGATAGAACCTTCGCCCTGAGTCAGAACACGGAACTGCAGACCGGATTCAGTGCTGTTCACACCCTCTTTCTCACGGTTTTCTTCCAGATATTTGACGCCATCAGCCGCCATAGCCTGGAAACGCTCGCGACGTACTGCATCAGCACGTTCGTGAATTTCACGCAGCGCACGGTGCACAACATCAACAGGCACTGCCGGGTGTTTACCTTCCAGCGCATCAGCGATACCCGCTACCAGCGCTTCAGGCAACAGCCCTTCCAGACCGGATTCGCTCAGCTGTTGTCCTACCTGCAAACCAATGCCGTAGCTTGCTTGCGCTTCGATAGTGTCAAAAGTCGGGTTAGCCATCATATTTCCTTTCATCGGATGTAAAGTAGCGGGCAGCATATCAGCCATGCCGCATCCGGTAAAACTTTGTCTCGGGAACAGATGACAAATCGCGAGGAAAAAGAAACAATGCTATTGCCCGCATCAATGTCACGAAAGCGGGTACCTGAACAAGTATCATAGAGTTAGCGATCTATACTCTATGACAGAGGAACGAGACGCGGAGCAGGAGGAAAGCCATGCCCGGGCGCTTTGAATTAAAACCAACCCTGGCGAAAATCTGGCATGCACCGGACAATTTTCGCATTATGGACCCGCTACCGCCTATGCACCGACGCGGCATTATTATTGCTGCTATCGTGCTGGTGATAGGTTTCCTGCTTCCTTCCAGTGACACCAGCGATGCCCCTGTGGTGACGCGTACTGCCCAACTGGATTTACAGTCACAGTCGCAGCCGCCAACCGAGGCTCAGCTTCAGGCACAGTTAGTCGCCCCGCAAAACGATCCCGGCCAGGTCGCTCCCGTTGCGCCGGAACCCATCCAGGAAGGAGAACCAGACGCGCAGCCGCAGGCTCAGCAATCACAGCCTCAGACGCAGCCCTTTCAGCAGAATAGTGGTATTGAGCAGCAGTGGCGTACCTACCGCGTAGACTCAGGGAAAACGCTGGCACAGGTCTTCCGGGACCATAACCTTCCGCCAACTGATGTGTACGCCATGGCGCAAGTGGAAGGTGCCGGGAAGCCGCTGAGCAATTTGAAAGACGGCCAGATGATCCAAATCAGGCAGAATGCTAACGGGGTGGTGACCGGGTTAACCATTGATAGCGGAAATGGTCAGCAGGTATTGTTTACCCGCCAGCCCAACGGCAGCTTTATTCGCGCACGCTAAGACTGTCTCAGTCAGTAGGCCTGATGCGCGTAGCGCCATCAGGCCTCAAGGTGAAGCACTAACGCTTCACCTTATTCACCCACCAGATCCCCGAACAGACCAGCACCAGCGCCAGCGCATATTTCCATTCGAGAATGTTTTCGCCGAGGAATATCGCCGACAGCACCGCCCCCGAAACCGGGATCAGGAAGTTAAACGGCGCAATCATCCCCACGCGGTTGTACTTGAGCAAAATGCTCCACAAAGCGAAGGCCACCGATGAAAGCAACGTCAGGTAACCCAGAATAGCCACTGAAGCTAAGCCGTGTACGGTCAGCGTGCCACCAAAAGCATAACCGCCGATAACTAACGCCAGACCGCCCATCCCCAGTTGGTAGCCTGTCATGACCGTCGGGTCTACCGTCTGAGAAATGCGTTTACCGTATAGCGTGGCAGCAGAAAGAATAAAGGCCGCCATCACCACTGAACCATCACCTAACAGGCTGAAGCTAAAATCCATTCCGCTGTTAAAGTTCACCACCATCACGCCGGTAAAACCCAGAATACAACCTAGTGCTTTGTTGTAGCTTAGTTTGTCGTTTTGATAGATAAAATGGGCCAACAGCACGCTAAAGAATGTCCCGGTCGCATTCATGATGGACCCTTTCACCCCCGTCGTGAACGCCAGGCCAATATAGAAGAAGATGTATTGCAGCGAGGTTTGCGTCAGCCCCAACAGCGTGAGTTGGCCGTACTGACGCGGGCTTAACCGGCCAATCGGTTTACGCTGCGCCATCGCCAACAGTAGCAGCAATAATCCCGCAAACAGGAAGCGATAGCCGGCAAAGACAATTTTTGACGGAATATCATCCGTGGCAATCTGGAAGATCTCGTATCCGCTTTTTATCGCTGGATAAGCGCTCCCCCACAACAGACAACAGAAGGCTGCGCCCAGGTAGACAACATTTTTACGCGCGAACAGAGGTTGGTGCGTTGGTTCCATTCCATCACCACTTTGAAATAATGTTTTATTTTTATGATTATCCCGAAAAGGATAAAGAATAGCCAGAGAGAAAAGCGGGGGAACAGAAAAGCAAAACGCCGGCACAGGGCCGGCGCTTTTACGCGGTCATCAGAATAAAAACTTATTCTGCAACTACGTTTACAGTCAGCTTAGCAAACACTTCGCTGTGAACCTGGAAGCTCACTTCGTGCTCACCAGTGGTACGCAGAACGCCGTTCGGCAGACGAACTTCGCTCTTAGCAACTTCAACGCCAGCTGCAGTTACAGCGTCAGCGATGTCGCGAGTACCGATGGAACCGAACAGTTTACCTTCGTCGCCAGCTTTAGACGCGATGGTTACGGTTTCCAGTGCGTTGATTTTCTCAGCACGAGCTTCAGCAGCGGCCAGAACGTCAGCCAGTTTGGCTTCCAGTTCAGCGCGACGCGCTTCGAAAAATTCAACGTTTTTCTTGGTAGCAGGAACAGCTTTACCCTGTGGTACCAGGAAGTTACGAGCATAGCCCGCTTTAACGTTAACCTGATCACCCAGGCTACCCAGGTTTGCTACTTTATCAAGCAGAATAACTTGCATTACCTTATCCTCTCAAAGTCGTATTAATGGACCGTGACCGATTACTGATGACGATCAGTGTACGGCAGCAGGGACAGGTAGCGAGCGCGTTTGATAGCGCGAGCCAGCTGACGCTGGTATTTTGCACGGGTACCGGTGATACGGCTTGGGACAATCTTACCGCTTTCGGTGATGTAGTTTTTCAGCGTAGCGATATCTTTATAGTCGATCTCTTGAACGCCTTCCGCGGTGAAACGGCAGAACTTGCGACGACGGAAATAACGTGCCATATGGCTAGTCTCCAGAATCTATCAATTCAATCTGCTCGGCATGCAGAACCATTTTGCTCAGGCCGTTCTTTGCCTTGTGGCAAGAGATGAACCCCTGAACGGTCACTGCGCTACCGACCGTTATACTGTGAGTAATGGCCTGGTTTTCGTGTCCGCTAATAATAACGGGCATTTGGCACCACGCCTGCCGGTGAAACCCGGCTTCCTCCTGCACAGAACGATGCTCAAGCACGAACTGGCAATGAGGAATTCCTGATGGACTGACCTTTCGAAGGGGAGCCCTGCACACGGTGCCGGACAGCGCCAGACGGTTGGTCATCAGAAATTACTCTTCAGAATCCCCAGCTTCAGCATCATCTGCGGTTTCGTTAGCGAAATCATCGCGACGTTCACGACGCTCGTCTTTCGCTTTAACCATCGGAGATGCTTCGGTAACAGCGTGTTTAGTACGCATAACCATGCTGCGGATAACGGCATCGTTGAAGCGGAAGGTAGTTTCCAGCTCATCGATCACTTCCTGCGGCGCTTCAACGTTCATCAGAACGTAGTGAGCTTTGTGCAGTTTGTTGATCGGGTAAGCCAGCTGACGGCGGCCCCAGTCTTCCAGACGGTGGATCGTGCCTTCTGCACCAGTGATGGCAGCAGTGTAGCGTTCGATCATACCCGGAACCTGTTCGCTCTGGTCAGGATGGACCATAAAAACGATTTCGTAATGACGCATCGAATTGCTCCTTACGGATTATTCAGCCTCCTGTCTGGGTCAGCCGAGGCCCATGGAGGCAAGGAACGTGTTAAAGGTCGGCTGAAAAATGACGCGTCATAATACTGGGGTCAGCAGGTAAACTCAAGGTGCTTGTACGATTATTTATCGTGTCGCCATTAATACATATCCAGCAGCATTTTGACGCTGATGCAAATGGAGACAATGACAATCATCGGCCGGATAACTTTCTTCCCGCGCGTCAGTACCACCGTCGCACCCAGACGTGCGCCAAGGGACTGACCGGCAAACATCACCAGCCCCAGCGACCAGATCATTTTACCACCGAAAATGAAGAACAGAATCGAGGCAATGTTCGACGCCAGGTTGATAAAATTCGAGTGAATTTGCGCCTTATCGATGCTGTATCCCCACAGCAGGATGTAGCAGAGCGTATAAAAGGAGCCGGCCCCGGCACCGAGAAAACCATCATAAAACCCAATACCTCCCCCGCAGATCAACGAGAAGAGAAACAGGGATACCTGCTGCTTCCTTTTCGGTTCGCTAAGATTAGGCGCAGAAATAAAGTAGATAGCGACCGCGATAATCAGGATCGGCAGCAGTTTCTTCAACACGTCCGGCTCAATAAACTGGATAAGCGTCGTGCCCAGCGCAGAACCGATAAAGGCAGATAAAAAGACATATTTGTGTTCCTGCACATTAATATGTCCCCGGCGTAAAAAGTAAATTCCGGAGGTCAGCGAACTGCCCAACGCCTGAATCTTATTGGTTGCCAGCGCGTTAGCCGGGGGTAAACCGGAAATCAATAATGCGCCAATAGAGAGAAAACCGCCGCCGCCCGACACCACATTAATAAAGCCTGCCACCAGCGCGACCATAAACATAATCACAAAGTAGCTGAAATCCATGAATGAAGTATCCATAAGTTTTTGCCTTATTATCATAAAGTTATATTAATTATCTGGCTCACTATAAACGGCGTACTCACCCGATTAAATTGACTATTTGGTAAGAGCTTATGCGTGTAAAGCAGGTATTTTTAACCGCAGCGGAAGGCATCAGCTGATTGTTAATTAAAGAAAAGATGGCTTTGCGGTAATTTTTTGAACAACTGCATCAGAAATGGTCGCTATCGACTGCGCCGGCAGCAGTTAAAATTAAATCAGAAGTTATCCACTCACAGGAGAGAGCTAACCAGAGACCGCAGTCGAGGAGGTACCTATGCGAGCCCGTGTTTTGACCCTTCTGGCTGTACTTTTGCTCAGTGCAAATGCAACGGCAGCCATCAAAATTGACAATCATCAGGCCAGGAATATGGATGATGTGCAGAGCTTAGGCGTTATTTACATAAATCATAACTTCGCCACTGAAAGTGAAGCCACTCAGGCCCTGAATGAAGAAACCGATGCGCAAGGCGCAACCTACTATCACGTGATCCTCACCAGGGAACCCGGTAGTAACGGAAATATGCACGCCAGTGCAGATATTTATCGCTAGCACCCAGAAATAACCAACGAGAACATTGCCACAGTTTGACTTGCCCCCTTATCGGGGGCTTTTTTTTTGCAAAAAAATCCCGAAGCCAGACCGATCTCATCCCCATGAAGAGTTGGCTTCGGAACGTTTTTTCTTACTTCTGCCCGTAATAGGCGTTTGGACCGTGCTTACGCATGAAGTGCTTATTCATCAGATAACCGTCAATAGCGCTGAGAGCCGGGTTAATGCCACGCGCAATCCATGCCATTTTTGCCACCTCTTCCATCACAACAGCGTTATGTACTGCGTCGTGAGCATCTTTGCCCCAGGCAAAGGGACCGTGCTGATACACCACAATACCCGGCGTATGCAGTGGTTCTACGTTGCTCAGCGTTTCAATGATCACCTTGCCGGTATTCAGCTCATACTCGCCCTGCACTTCAGCTTCAGTTAATGCTCGGGTACAAGGGATATCGCCAAAGAAGTAGTCCGCGTGAGTGGTACCCAGTGCCGGGATCGCCAGCCCCGCCTGCGCCCAGGCCGTGGCATGAGTAGAGTGCGTATGCACGACTCCGCCCAGCGACGGATAACGCTGGTAGAGCGCCAGATGGGTGGCGGTATCGGAAGAAGGACGAAAGCCGCCTTCTATCACCTTCCCTGACATATCGACCACGACCATATCATCAACGGTCATGTGCTCGTAGGCGACGCCGCTGGGCTTGATCACCACCAGCGCACGTTCACGGTCGATGGCGCTGACGTTACCCCAGGTAAATGTCACCAGCCCGTAGCGCGGCAGATCCATGTTAGCCTCAAAAACCTGCTGTTTAAGTTTTTGCATTACACCGCCTCCACCAGACCTGCGTTGGCCATACGCGCTTTCACCCAATCGCGCGCCTTCGCAACTTCACGTACCGGGTCATCCGACGTTTCACTCCACATCTCAATCAGGTATGGCCCGCAGTATCCACTCTGTTTGAGCGTCGCAAAACAACGTTCGAAATCAACGACTCCTTCACCAAACGGCACATTTTTGAATACGCCAGGTTTGGTATCCTTCACGTGTACCGCGACGATATGGCCTACCCCAGCCTGCAGTTCCATCTGCACGTCGTTATCCCACGCCGACAAATTGCCAATATCGGGATACAGCTGGAACCACGGATTGTTGAGATAGTGGGCGTAACCCAACGCCTTGCTGATCGAATTCATCAGCGGATAATCCATGATTTCCATCGCCAGCGTCACCTGCGCGCGGCTCGCCATCTCCACGCTCTCTTTTAGCCCATCGCGAAACCGACGACGCGTTTCGTTATTGGCCTGCTGGTAATAGACGTCGTAACCCGCCAGTTGAATAACGCGAATACCGATATCCTGCGCAAACTGAATGGCTTTACGCATAATTTCCAGCCCCAGTTCGCGTACCGCATCATCTTCGCTGCCAAGCGGGAAACGACGATGAGCGCTCAGGCATATGGACGGTACTCGTATCCCTGTCTCGGCGATAGCCGCCACCAGCGCCAGTCGCTGCTCGCGATTCCAGTCAAGACGCGCCAGACGGGCATCGGTTTCATCAACCGACATTTCGACAAAGTCAAAGCCCAGTTCCT
>NZ_SZWR01000012.1:36754-59285 GCF_005280875.1 Citrobacter sp. wls827 | reverse complement strand
CGCCAGTTGCAAGCGTTCGAGCCAGCACTCCCCGCCGGGGAGTGCTTTTTCATAAATACCGAGCGGGACCTGTTTCGACAACATAGCCGCTCCTTATCCCCACAGCTGGGCGATGGAACGTTTAAACTGACGAGCGGCCTCAACCGGAGAAGCCGCGTCGCGAATGCTGCGACCAGCGATAAAGACGTGAATCGGGATCCCTTTGAACAGCGGCAGATCCTCCAGCGCCAGACCACCAGTAACGGTAACTTTAAAGCCCATATCGGCCAAACGCCTGATCGCACTGATATCCGCCTCTCCCCACGCCACGCCTGCCGCCTGCGCATCACGACTGCGGTGATAGACAACTTGCCCAATACCCGCGTCACGCCACTCCTGCGCCTGCTCCCAGGTCCAGTAGCCGGTCAGTTCAATCTGTACGTCACCGTTAAATTCTTTCGCCACCTCCAGCGCACCCTTGGTGGTGTTGATATCGGCACAGCAGATGACAGTAATCCAGTCAGCGTTGGCTTCGAAACACATGCGGGAGAGGATTTTGCCCGCGTCGGCAATTTTAGCGTCCGCCAGCACTATTTTATGCGGGTAAAGCGCCTTCAGATCGCGAACGGCACGAACGCCCTCTGCCACGCAAAGAATCGTACCCACCTCAATGATATCGACCTCTTCGGCAATCAGACGCGTCGTTTCATACGCGGAAGACATTGATTGGTTATCCAGCGCTACCTGCAACATAGGTAATGACATTTTGGTATCCTTTTAAACAGCCGCCGCAGTGGCGTTATCAATTAAATCCAGCACTTCCTGCGCGGTGCGGCAGGCGCGTAAACGGTCGAAATTGGCTTCGTCGTCAAACAGATTCACGATCTGCATGATGCCTACTTCCTGATGCGTGTTGGCGTCAACTGCCGCCATCGTGATCAGAATATCGACCGGGTCGTTATCTTCGTGGTTAAACACCAGCGGCGTTTTCAGCGTCACCAGCGCAAAACCGGTTTTCTTAACCCCTTCCTCCGGACGTCCATGCGGCATAGCAAGGCCCGGCGCAATCACAAAGTACGGGCCAAACTGTTCTACTCCGTCGAGGATGGCCTGGTAGTAGCGTGGTTCAACCACATCAGCCTTAACCAGCAGATCCACGCCAAGCTTTACCGCTTCCTGCCAGGTGCTGGCCTCGGCCTGTAAAAGGATGGAATTATTGTTTGCCAGCGAATCACGTAATTTCATGGTGCGTCCTTACTTCACATCCTGTGGGAAATGCGCTTGGATCACTTCCAGCAGTTTTGGTCCAAAATCGGCGGGAGACAGCATGTTGCGCACGCCGACAACATATTTATTGCCAGATACGGTAATCTCGCCGGCAATATGGGTAGAGGCGATGATGATATCTGCGCCGCTCAGTTCACTTTTGTATTCCCCCACGGCACAGCTGTTTACCGTATGGTCGATATTTGACTGGGTTAAAAACTGATCCACCTTCATTTTCATGATCATGGAACTGCCCTGCCCATTGCCACATACAGCCAGAATACGTACGGTCATAATCGGAACTCCTTTTTAAGCAGAGTGTTCTGCCAGTTGTTTTTCTGCGTCTTCCTCAGCGCGCAACGTACGCCCTGCGAAAAACATATAAGCCAGTGCAATCAGAATAATGACGGCCATAAACACGATGCCGATGGAGGCGAAACCCTGCATCATCGGCGGCGCCAGAATTGACCAGTCCGCCATGCCCATCCAGGCACTCATACCGGTAAGCTTCACCGCCCAGACGCAGCCAAAGATTTCGATCATCCCCATCACCAGGCAAATCTTGAGCGCCGCGCGCCAGCCGCCAAAGTGGTTAGCAAATACGCCGATAGTGGCGTTCGAGAAGAACATCGGGATAAAGCCTGGGATAATCAGGATGGAGGAGCCGCAGCCCACAAGGATGCCCACCGCAATCAGTTGGCCGATAGTGCCCCACATAAAGCCCCAGACCACCGCGTTAGGAGCAAAGCTATAAATCGCCGCGCAGTCGATGGCCAGCACCGCGCCGGGAATCAAACGTTGAGAGATACCGTTGAACGCTTCTGAAAGTTCAGCAACGAACATACGTACTCCCTGGGTGATGATGAAAATAGCGACGGCGAACGAAAAACCAGTCTGCAGGATATAGACTGTCCAGTGGGTTTTACCCGCCATCGCCTGAACCACATCAATGCCAAAAGAGAGCAGGATCGCGCCGAAGAAAATGGTCATCACTATCGCGGTAGAAACGATGTTGTCATGGAAGATATTCAACCAGCCTGGCAGCTTGAGATCTTCCACGCTCTCCTCTTTCTTACCCAGGTAAGGCGCGACTTTGTAGGCAATCCACGAGGCGAACTGCTGCTGGTGACCGATGGAAAAACCGCAACCGTCGGTCACTTCCTGGGTCGGTTTGTACATCATATTGGAGGTAATACCCCAGTAGAGCGACACCAGCACCGCGGTGCAGATGATGGTCGTCCACATGGAATAGCCAAAGATGTAGAAAGAGACGGCAATCAGGCCCGCCTGCTGGAACATGATGTGCCCGGTCAGCATGATGGTGCGAATACCGGTTATCCGCCGTAGCAGTACGTAACAAATGTTTAGCGCCAGCGCCAACAGTACCGCGTACCCTACCCAGCTATAGGCATCCCCCATACGTTCGATGGTTGCCATCATGGAAGCATAGGTATCAGAAATCGCACCGTTGATACCGTAAACCTCGGACATCTTCGCCACTACCGGTTTGAACGTGCTGGTGAGAATGCCAGATCCCGCCTGCAGCAGCATAAAACCGATAATCGTTTTGATCGTGCCTTTAATGATAACGCTGACACTTTTACGCAACAGGATATAGCCAAGACAGGTCACAATACCCAGCAACAGCGGGGCGTTGGTCATAACCTGATTAAAAAAGACGGTAAAGATGTTGTAGAGGATCTCCATAACGATCTCCAGTAGACGAAGTTGCCGGGCTTTCCACACGCCAGGATGTTGTGCACTCACTGTAATTTTCAAAAGTAATCACAACAAGATTAAATTTGATTAAATGTGATGAAGTACGCAAATAATTACCACATTTGAAAAATGGGTAATTATTCAATGCTATGAAAAACATTCAATACCAATTAAATCAATGAATTACAGAAAGCGGAATAGCGTAAAATCACCTAAAATCATTACATTACCTTTTCTGTTATCCGCACAAAGCTCAAAAATCCCCCATTGCCAATATGAAAAAATAATGTCAGGATTAATCAAAACAAATCACATATTGATTTAATTTGAACAAAAATGAAGGTAAATGCGATGAGTAAAGTAAAAAGCATCACGCGTGAATCATGGATCCTGAGTACATTCCCGGAGTGGGGAAGCTGGCTGAATGAAGAGATCGAACAGGAACAGGTCGCACCAGGCACTTTCGCTATGTGGTGGCTTGGCTGTACCGGAATTTGGCTGAAGTCGGAAGGCGGGACTAACATCTGCGTCGATTTCTGGTGCGGCACGGGTAAACAGAGTCACGGCAACCCGCTGATGAAAACCGGCCACCAAATGCAACGTATGGCTGGGGTAAAAAAACTGCAGCCTAACCTGCGCACCACGCCGTTTGTTCTTGATCCGTTTGCCATTCGACAGATCGATGCGGTACTGGCGACGCACGATCATAACGATCACATCGACGTGAATGTTGCGGCAGCCGTCATGCAGAACTGCGCCGACGACGTGCCGTTTATCGGCCCACAAACCTGCGTGGATCTGTGGATCGGTTGGGGTGTGCCAAAAGAACGCTGCATCGTGGTGAAACCGGGCGACGTGGTTAAAGTAAACGATATTGAGATTCATGCGCTCGACGCGTTTGATCGTACTGCATTAATCACCTTGCCTGCAGATCAAAAAGCAGCAGGCGTCCTGCCTGACGGCATGGATGCACGTGCAGTTAACTACCTGTTCAAAACGCCGGGCGGTACGCTGTACCACAGCGGTGATTCGCACTACTCCAACTACTATGCAAAACATGGCAACGAATATCAGATCGACGTCGCGCTCGGCTCCTACGGTGAGAACCCTCGTGGGATTACGGACAAAATGACCAGCGCCGACATGCTGCGTATGGCGGAAGCGCTGAATACAAAAGTCGTGATCCCTTTCCATCATGACATCTGGTCAAACTTTCAGGCCGACCCACAGGAGATCCGCGTCCTGTGGGAGATGAAAAAAGATCGCCTTAAGTATGGCTTTAAGCCATTCATCTGGCAGGTAGGCGGCAAATTCACCTGGCCGCTGGACAAAGATAACTTTGAATATCACTATCCGCGCGGCTTTGATGACTGTTTCACGATTGAGCCGGATTTACCGTTTAAATCCTTCCTGTGATCCACACAAAATGCCGGGCTATCCCGGCATTTTTTCCCTTTTACTTTAGTATTTCCAGGCTATTTCAAATATCATCTTTTCAAATCAATTTGTATCGGAATAGCTCATGACTGAAGCACAAAGACATCAAATATTGCTGGATATGCTGGCGCAGTTGGGCTTTGTTACCGTTGAGAACGTCATTGAGCGTCTGGGGATTTCACCCGCAACGGCGCGCAGGGACATCAACAAACTCGACGAAAGCGGCAAACTCAAGAAAGTCCGCAACGGCGCAGAAGCCATTACCCAGCAGCGTCCACGCTGGACGCCAATGAATTTACACCAGGCGCAGAACCACGATGAAAAAGTCCGTATTGCCAAGGCGGCATCCCAGCTTGTGAATGCGGGAGAAAGCGTGGTGATCAACTGCGGATCGACCGCTTTCCTGCTGGGTCGTGAAATGTGCGGCAAGCCGGTGCAGATCATCACCAACTATCTGCCGCTGGCAAACTATCTGATCGACCAGGAGCATGACAGCGTGATCATCATGGGCGGGCAATACAACAAAAGCCAATCCATCACGCTTAGCCCACAAGGCAGTGAAAATAGCCTGTATGCCGGACACTGGATGTTTACCAGCGGTAAAGGATTAACTGCGGACGGACTGTATAAAACCGATATGCTGACCGCGATGGCCGAGCAGAAGATGCTTAACGTGGTGGGCAAACTGGTGGTACTGGTCGATAGCAGTAAGGTCGGTGAACGTGCGGGAATGCTGTTCAGTCGCGCCGATCAAATCGATACGCTGATTACCGGTAAAAACGCGAACCCTGAGATTCTGCAACAGCTTGAAGCTCAGGGCGTGAACATTTTGCGGGTTTAGAGGTGCTGGCGGAAAAATGCTACCGTCGCAGCCAGCGCTTCTGGCGTGATGCGGTGTCGGACACCCACTTCCCACAGGCAGGTCAGATGGTTATCCAGACCTGCCTGAATTAACGCCTGCTGCAAACGAAAAGTTTCCACAGCCGGAACCACATCGTCCTCCTGACCATGCCACAGCAGCAATGGTCTGTCGGCCAGACGTTGCAGTTGATGCGTAACGTCCCATTCGGCGAGCGGTGCAATAACGGCATCGAACTCCGCCTGCTGCTCTGGCGTCTGGACATGTAAAGGGGGAAAAAGCGTCTGCGCAAGCCGGGTAAAATAGCCCGACCCCATCAGGCTGGCTACACATTTAACCTCGGGGTGGCGGGCCATAATGCCCAACGCCGTCATTCCTCCCATTGACGCCCCCGCAACGGCAAGTCGTTCATCTGATAGCCAATTTTCCGCCACCAGCGCCGCACGTAACGTCGTAAACTCCTGCATATTTTGCTGCAAAATCTGCCAGAAGCGGTACATTCTCCCCTGTGCATCACTAGTGAAGCGGGCACCATGATCGGCCGCATCTGGCATCACGACCCGGAATCCAGCCTGAGCCAGAGCAACGGCAAAATAGCTGTAGACCAGGCTTGAAGAGGTAAACCCGTGATAGAAGATAATACAAGGGAGTGAACATTCGCGTTTGCCAGCCGGAACGGCGTGCAGGACAGGGATACCCGCCAACTGTCGTGTTTCAATTTCGATCATTTGTCGCCTCTTTCTTTCTGGTATGCCATGCAGCAATACTTAACGCAAGCGAATGTGTTCGGCAATGATTCATAATGTTGAGAACTGGGTTACGCTTTCGCAACATTTTCATTCGAAAATCGCGTGAGAGATAACAATTCGGGAACATTCCCCTAAAGGGAATTTAATAAGGCACTACACTATGGCTATCAGGAAACGAGATAGAGTTATGCGTCGGTTTGCCTCTTTGTTGCTGGTGACGTTTTTAAGCGCCTGTAGCGTGTTACAGGGTACGCCACAACCTGCACCGCCCGTAGCCGACCACCCGCAAGAGATCCGCCGCGACCAAAGCAACGGGTTGCAGCGAATAGGGACAGTCAATGCGCTGGTAAGAGGCTCTCCAGATGATGCGCTGGCAGAGATCCGTGCCAAAGCCGTCGCGGCTAAAGCTGATTATTACGTTGTCTTATTAGTTGATGAGACTATCGTGACAGGCCAATGGTATTCACAAGCTATTTTGTATCGTAAATAACATTGGCTTGAAATTTAGTCAGCTTTACATTGCTTTGCGCCCCTATGCGTTTACCTGTGCACAATAAACCAACAGCAGGGAGCTTGAGGTTTATTATCGCGATGGAATGCCCTGCCATGTGTAGGGGTACGAATAATGGAGCTGACGATGAAACAATCACTTGCCTTATCCTCACTGCTGTTTTCTGCCGGACTGGTAGGTACAACGGCGCAGTCTGCCGAGTTCGCCAGTGCTGACTGCGTTACGGGCCTGAACGAAATTGGCCTGATCTCTGTCAGTAACATTGCAGGGAATCCGCAGGATGTAGAACGTGTAATCGCGTTAAAAGCGGATGAACAAGGTGCCTCATGGTATCGGATCATTCAGATGTACGAAGAACAGCAGCCAGATAACTGGCGCGTACAGGCCATACTTTATGCATAACAGATTGCCGGATGGCGTAAACGTATCCTGCCTGTATTGAACGTAGACAGGATACGACGCGACAGCATCGCCATCTGGCATAGTATTACCGTATTCCTCCCGTCGCCCGCAGCAGCAAATCACCCTGCACCTGTGCAGAAAACTGTGTTACACCACGCGTATCCAGCATCATCTGACACCAGGCTTGCGCGACTGGCGGAGAGGCATAACGCAACATCTGCGCCCCGCAGCCGAGCAGGAACAATTGCTGCGTAATCTCCCGTCCCAACTCCTCGCTGGGTTTACGTAAATGCTGCTGCAGCTTGCGCACCATTCGATCGTAATGCCGATCTTGTCCCTTTACCTCCGCAAAGGCTTCGCTGAGCATATCGTAGATGCCGGGTTGTTTTGTAAGTACCCGCAATACATCAAGGCACATAATGTTGCCGGAGCCTTCCCAGATACTGTTTACCGGCATCTCACGGTACAGGCGCGGTAGCTCGCTCTCCTCGCAGTAGCCAATCCCGCCCAGTACTTCCATCGCCTCGGCAACGAACGGCATGCCATTTTTGCAGATGGCAAATTTCGCTGCGGGTGTGAATAATCTGGCCCACAGCGCTTCTTTCGTATCGGTACGACGATCCCAGGCTCGCGCCAGCCGAAACAGTAGCGCGGTCTGCCCTTCCAGTTGCAACGCCATTCGGCTTAGTACCTGACGCATCATCGGTTGTTCGATCAAAGGTTTACCAAATACCTGCCGCTGATGCGCATGGTAAATCGCCACGGAAAAAGCACGTCGCATCATGCCGTGGCTGCCGAGCGCGCAGTCAAAACGCGTCATCCCGCCCATTTTCAGGATATGGCGGATACCTTCCCCTTCTTCACCCAATAGCCAGCCGATCGCATCGTGGAATTCAACCTCGCAGCTGGCGTTGGAGCGGTTGCCTAACTTATCTTTCAGTCGTTCAAGGCAAATCGCATTCCGGCTCCCATCGGGTAAAAATCGCGGTACAAAAAAACAGGATAAACCGCCCTTTGCCTGGGCCAGCACCAAATGGGCATCGCTTTGCGGCACGGAGAAAAACCACTTATGTCCCACCAGCCGATACGCGCCGTCTGCAAGACGTTCTGCCTGAGTGGTATTGCTCAGCACATCTGAGCCACCCTGTTTTTCAGTCATACCCATACCAATCAGTAGCCCGCGCTTTTGCCCTCCGGGCAGTAAATGCGAGTCATAACGGTCGCTTAGCAGCGGCGTCAGCCAGTCGTGAAAGGGGGCGGGTAACATTTGAAGTAACAGCGGCGTGGCGGCAAACGTCATGGTCACCGGACACAAGGTGCCCGCTTCCACCTGCGCATGCAGCATGAAACGGGCAGCTCGGGCAACAAACGAGCCCTGCCTGGCCTCCTCTTCCCAGGCCAGGTTATGTACGCGGTTGGCGCACAATCCCTGCATCAGCAAATGCCAGGCGGGATGAAACCGCACATCATCCAGCCGCTGCCCCTGCGGGTCGTAGCGCAACAGTTCGGGTGGATAAGCGTTAGCTAACCGACCCAATTCGAGCGATTCCGCAGTCCCTAACTGCTGACCAATACTGGCGAGGAGATCGCTGTCCCAAGCTGCGCCTTCGCGATTGACCGCTTCGCACAGTGCGCCATCTGACAGGTATAAGTTGCTGTTATTGAGCGGTACAGGTTGGTTAAAAACGGTATGCGTTTGCCAGTGCATTGTGTCTCCCTCCGTCAATGGCCGTCGCCTTAAGTATGGCCAGTCAGAGAAGAGAGTGCCTGGGATTAAGGTCACAAAAAAGCCATCCCGAAGGATGGCTTAAGAGAAGAAGGAATCAATTACCCGCGTTGACGAACAGCTTCAAACAGGCAAATTCCCGTCGCAACAGAGACGTTAAGCGATGAAACGCTCCCGGCCATTGGGATGCTGATCAGTTCATCACAGTGTTCACGGGTCAGACGGCGCATACCTTCGCCCTCTGCACCCATTACCAGCGCCAGACGTCCGGTCATTTTGCTCTGATACAACGTATGGTCAGCTTCGCCTGCGGTACCAACGATCCAGATGTTCTCTTCCTGCAACATACGCATGGTGCGCGCCAGGTTGGTCACGCGGATCAGCGGTACGCTTTCTGCCGCGCCACAGGCGACTTTTTTCGCCGTCGCATTCAGCTGCGCAGAACGATCCTTCGGTACGATAACCGCATGCACGCCGGCAGCATCGGCGCTACGCAAACATGCGCCCAGGTTATGTGGATCAGTGACGCCATCGAGGATCAAAAAGAACGGCTGATCGAGTGTAGCAATCAGATCCGGCAGATCGTTTTCCTGGTACTGACGACCCGGTTTCACGCGAGCAATAATTCCCTGATGTACCGCACCCTCGCTTTTCTCATCCAGGAACTGGCGGTTAGCCAACTGGATGACAACACCCTGTGCTTCCAGTGCGTGGATCAGCGGCAGCAGGCGTTTATCTTCACGACCTTTGAGAATAAAGACGTCCTGGAAGCGCTCCGGCGCACGTTCCAGCAAAGCCTGCACCGCATGGATGCCGTAAATCATTTCACTCATGAATGTACTCGTTAATAGTTTATGCGTAACGCGGGCAACGCGGGGTTGCCCGACTTACTGTTTGTGGCGGTTATTGTGCGACGTTCTTTTTCGCTGCACGTTTAGCTTTGGTGGCGGCAGCGATTTTAAGCGTTTTTGCCGATGGTTTTTTCGCTTTTTTATCGCCTTTCTTCTCAGCCGCTTTCTTATCCGCCTGAGGTTTGGCTCTGCCTTTCTTCTCGCCGCGGAAAGCGCTGTCCGGCTCGAAATTCACCTTTTTGCCCATCTGACGACGTTTACCGGTATTTTTACCCGCATCGCCTTTTTTCGCTTTTTCGCGCGCGGTTTTACCTTCATTGCGCGGCGCACGTTCGCTGGAGATCAAACTGAAATCGATTTTACGCTCGTCCATATTGACAGCTTCCACACGGACTTCCACCCGATCGCCCAGGCGATACATTTGACCGCTGGATTCCCCCGTCAGGCGCTGCCCAACCTGGTCGAAACGATAGTAGTCGTTATCCAGGGAGGAGACATGCACCAGACCATCGATAAACAGCTCATCAAGGCGGACAAAGAAGCCAAAACCCGTCACGCTGGCAATCACGCCTTTAAAGACATTACCCACCTGATCCAGCATGAAATCGCACTTCAGCCAGTCAGAGACATCGCGCGTGGCTTCGTCAGCACGGCGCTCTGCCATTGAACAGTGTTGACCCAGTTGCAGCATCTCTTCCATCGAATAATGGTAGCCACCGGTTTCCGTGGTGTTGCCTTTATGGCCCTGCTCCTGCGCCAGCAGATACTTAATTGCCCGGTGCAAGGAGAGATCCGGGTAACGACGGATCGGTGAAGTAAAGTGCGCATAAGATTGCAGCGCCAGACCAAAGTGCCCACGGTTTTCCGGATCGTAAATCGCTTGCTTCATCGAACGCAGCAGCATGGTTTGCAGCATTTCTGCGTCAGGTCGGTCAGCAATCGACTCCAGCAGTTCCGCGTAATCACGTGGCTCCGGTTTGTTGCCGCCAGGCAGCTCCAGTCCCAGCTCCGCCAGCACGGAACGGAACGAGTTAATCGCTTCGGTCGTCGGCTTATCGTGAATACGGAACAGCGCGGGTTCTTTGGCTTTCTCAACGAATCGCGCCGCTGAGATGTTCGCCATGATCATGCACTCTTCAATCAGTTTGTGCGCGTCATTACGTTGCGTCTGCTCGATACGCTCAATACGGCGTTCAGCATTGAAGATAAACTTCGCTTCTTCACTTTCAAACGAGATACCACCACGCTCTTCACGCGCTTTATCCAGCACTTTGTAGAGGTTGTGCAGCTCTTCAATGTGTTTAACCAACGGCGCGTACTGCTCACGCAACTCCTGGTCGCCCTGCAGCATGTGCCAGACCTTGGTGTAGGTCAGACGCGCATGGGAACTCATGACCGCTTCGTAGAATTTAAAGCCAGTTAAACGGCCTTTCGACGAAATGGTCATTTCGCAGACCATACACAACCTGTCCACCTGCGGGTTGAGCGAACACAATCCGTTAGACAGCACTTCCGGCAGCATCGGAACAACCTGCGACGGGAAGTAAACGGATGTGCCACGGCTGCGGGCTTCCAGGTCCAGCGGAGTCGGCGGGCGAACGTAATAGCTTACGTCAGCAATCGCCACCCATAAACGCCAGCCGCCGCCACGTTTTTTCTCGCAATAGACGGCATCATCGAAATCACGCGCATCTTCACCATCGATAGTAACCAGCGGCAAATCGCGCAGATCGACGCGTCCGATTTTCGCCTCTTCCGGTACTTCTTCTTTCAGGCCGGCGACCTGTTTCTCTACTGCCTGCGGCCAGATATAGGGAATTTCATGAGTACGCAGAGCCATATCAACGGCCATGCTGGTGCCCATATTATCGCCCAGCACTTCAACAATTTTACCCACAGCTTTGGTACGGCGGGTCGGGCGCTGGGTCAGTTCAACCACCACCACAAAGCCCATACGAGCCCCCATCACCTCTTCCGGCGGGATCAGGATATCGAAGCTCAGGCGGCTGTCGTCAGGGACAACAAACCCAACGCCAGCGTCGGTAAAGTAGCGACCAACAATCTGGCTGGTTTTTGGCACCAGGACGCGCACAATACGCGCTTCGCGACGACCTTTACGGTCCGCGCCCAGCGGCTGTGCCAGTACCTGATCGCCATGAATGCAGGTTTTCATCTGCTCGCTGGACAGGTACAGGTCATCTTTGCGGCCTTCAACGCGCAGAAAGCCGTAGCCATCACGGTGGCCAATAACGGTGCCTTTCAGCAGGTCAAGACGTTCCGGCAGCGCATAGCACTGACGGCGGGTGAAGACCAGTTGCCCGTCACGCTCCATGGCGCGCAGGCGGCGACGCAGCGCTTCCTGCTGCTCTTCACCTTCAATGTTGAGTTCAGCGGCCAGCTCATCGCGGTTGGCCGGTTTTTCACGTTTAGTTAAATGTTCGAGGATAAATTCCCGGCTCGGGATAGGATTCGCGTATTTTTCTGCTTCGCGTTCCTGGAAAGGATCTTGTGACATCGAGGTTCCTCCATTGTCAGCTCTGATGGAATTCCTTCGTCTTTCACGACGCCTCTTTGTTGGCTGCCTTTGCTCCCCCTCAGTCACTTACTTTTGTAAGCTCCCGGGAGTCGCTCAGTTGCCGCCGCGATGCGACGCGAAATACTTTGGACTTCATTACTCCACCAGCAATAATTTATAAAGCGGTTGATTTTCTTCAACCAAATCAGCAAGTGTGTAGTTGTCCAGTTCCGTGAGAAAACTTTGCACTGCCTTAGAAAGCGCCTGTTTGAGTCGACAGGCTGGGGTAATGTGGCAAAACTCGCTGCTACAATTGACCAACGATAGCGGTTCCAGCTCGCGAACCACATCACCAATACCAATAGCTTTAGCCGGTTTGCCCAGGCGGATACCGCCATTTTTTCCACGAATAGCAGTAACAAAGCCCGCCCGGCTAAGTTGATTGATTATTTTGACCATATGATTACGGGACACGCCGTAGACTTCTGTCACCTCAGAAATACTGGTCATACGTCCTTCGGGAAGTGACGCCATGTAGATTAGCGCACGTAATCCGTAATCGGTGAAACTTGTTAACTGCACATCAACCTCAGGAAAAGGGATAAAACGGATAAACCTGGTGGTATTAATTATATTGATGATAAACCAGCCACCAGCCAGGTCGCTAATTTATTTCAGTTCAGGAAGGAAAAAAGCGAGGAACTTACGTGATTTTAAGCCGAATGCTGCTG
This sequence comes from Citrobacter sp. wls827, assembly GCF_005280875.1. Taxonomy (NCBI): domain Bacteria; kingdom Pseudomonadati; phylum Pseudomonadota; class Gammaproteobacteria; order Enterobacterales; family Enterobacteriaceae; genus Citrobacter; species Citrobacter sp. wls827. The sequence continues at coordinate 46,540 of NZ_SZWR01000012.1, read as the reverse complement.
CAAAGCACTCCATCCGGCCTAAGATAGTGCAAGCGCAGCGCCATTCGACGCCACGCTATAACCAGAATTATGCGTCGAACGGGTCGCGCAGGATCATGGTTTCAGTACGGTCTGGGCCAGTTGAGATAATATCAATCGGCACACCGGTCAGTTCTTCAATACGCTTGATGTAGTTCAGTGCTGCCTGCGGCAGACCGCTACGTTCCTTCACGCCGAAGGTAGATTCAGACCAGCCCGGCATGGTTTCGTAAATCGGCTCAATACCTTTCCAGTCGTCAGCTGCCAGCGGAGTCGTCGTGACTTCACGACCATCCGGCATACGGTAAGCGACACAGATTTTCACCTCTTTCAAACCGTCCAGTACGTCCAGTTTGGTCAGGCAGAAGCCAGACAGGGAGTTAATCTGTACTGCACGACGCACAGCAACGGAGTCCAGCCAACCGGTGCGACGACGACGACCGGTGGTCGCGCCATACTCGTTACCTTGTTTGCACAGGAACTCGCCAACGTCATCAAACAGCTCAGTCGGGAACGGACCCGCACCGACACGTGTAGAGTAAGCTTTGATGATACCCAGAACGTAGTCCACATAACGCGGACCCAGGCCGGAGCCGGTTGCCACGCCACCCGCAGTGGTGTTGGAAGACGTTACGTACGGATAGGTACCGTGGTCAATATCCAGCAGCGTACCCTGCGCACCTTCGAACATGACGAAATCGCCACGCTTACGCGCCTGGTCCAGCAGATCGGAAACATCAACAACCATAGATGTCAGGATGTCGGCAATTGCCATCACGTCATCCAGCACTTTCTGGTAGTCAACTGCTTCAACTTTATAGAAATTCACCAGCTGGAAGTTGTGATATTCCATCACTTCTTTCAGTTTTTCAGCGAAAGTTGCTTTATCAAACAGATCGCCAACGCGCAGACCGCGACGAGCCACTTTATCTTCATAAGCCGGGCCGATACCACGACCGGTGGTGCCGATCGCTTTCTCACCGCGCGCTTTCTCACGAGCGTTATCCAACGCAACATGATAATCAAGGATCAGCGGACACGCTTCAGACAGCAGCAGGCGCTCACGAACCGGGATACCACGATCTTCCAGCCCTTTCATCTCTTTCATCAGCGCGGACGGAGACAGTACAACACCGTTACCGATGATGCTGGTTACATTCTCGCGAAGAATACCTGATGGAATAAGATGGAGGACGGTTTTTTCACCGTTGATTACGAGAGTATGGCCTGCGTTGTGACCGCCCTGGTAGCGCACAACATATTTAGCCCGTTCAGTCAGAAGATCGACGATCTTCCCTTTACCTTCGTCACCCCATTGGGTGCCCAGTACGACGACGTTGTTACCCATTTTTCAAAATCACCGTTTGCTTAAAAATGGATTCTACCACCGCTTTTTCAGATATACAGCACTTTTTGCATCCAAAATCCTGCAAATTAGTCTACTTATTGTTCAGCCAATCGTTTTCCTCAACATGTAGTAGACCACTACGCCCGCAACCACAAGACCTCCACCAAAACGACGTAAAATATTTTCAGGAAGTTGTGCCATCGCCGAGATCATTTTCTTCCAGGCGCGGGGATACAGCATAGGGCCCAGGCCTTCCAGCACCAAAACCAGCGCGAGCGCCAGCAAAATTGTTGAATTCATCCGTCGTCCTTATATAAAAAGAAAACCACCGCATCCCTGGGGATGCCGGTGGTTTTGCTGGTCTAAAACCGCTGGAGCTATTTTAGCGTGTTGCGCTATTCGGCGTCTTCATGTAACGGAAGAAATCGCTGTCCGGGCTCATGACCATCACATCCTGGTTTCCTTCGAAACTCTTCTCGTAAGCGCGCAGGCTACGGATGAAGGCGTAGAAGTCAGGATCCTGGCTGAACGCATCGGCAAACAATTTAGCGGCTTCTGCATCACCTTCACCGCGCATGATGCGGCCCTGGCGCTCAGATTCTGCCAGCGTTTTAGTGACTTCATAGTCCGCTGTTGCACGCAGTTTTTCCGCTTCTTCCTGACCTTGTGAACGATGGCGACGCGCTACCGCTTCACGCTCAGCGCGCATACGGTTGTAAATAGCCTCGGATACTTCAGCTGGCAGGTTGATTTGCTTGATACGCACATCGACCACTTCGATACCCAGTGCCGCCATACTGTTCGGGTTGATGACCGGAACTTTACCGTTCGTTTCTGCCTGCACACGTTCAGCCGCTTCGGCTATCGCGCTATCCGCCGCCGGCGTCGCGACTTCATCTTCCGTGCCAGCAGAACCGGAGTTCAGCGCGTCACGGACTTCCAGGGTCAGACGACCGCGGGAATCGGTAACGATGTCTTTCACGTCCAGACGACCAATTTCAGAACGCAGACGGTCAGAGAACTTACGTTTCAACAGCACTTCTGCCTGAGAAACATCGCCACCGCCCGTTGCCAGGTAGTAGCGGCTAAAGTCACTGATACGCCACTTAATGTAGGAGTCAACGATCAGGTCTTTCTTCTCTTTGGTGACAAAGCGATCGGCCTGGTTGTCCATGGTCTGAATACGCGCATCCAGCATCTTCACGGATTCAATAAACGGAATCTTGAAGTGCAGGCCTGGTGCAACGACCAGCGGCTTGTTGTCATCGTCACGCAGAACTTTACCAAAGCGCAGTGTAATACCGCGCTCGCCTTCTTTGACCACAAAGACAGACATGAACAGAACTACCAGAACGATGATGATAATCGCAATAACTGACTTACGCATCGTTATTCCCCCTGACGCTGGTAGTCGTTACGCTGCGCGTTCGCGCGGCGTTGGTCCATAATATCGCCCTGACTGGTGGACGAGGTGTTGCTTGCCCCAGTGCTGGAAGACGTTACCGGTGGCAGACGCAGCAGATTTGAACTGCTGTCGCTCTTCGCTGCTGGCGCATTACCACCTTTCAGCATCTGATCCAACGGCAGAACCATCAGATTGCTGCCCTTATCGTTAACCAGTACTTTACGGGTATGGCTCAGCACTTTTTCCATGGTTTCGATATACAGACGCTCGCGAGTAATCTGCGGTGCGGCTTTATATTCCGGCAGAATTTTTGCGAAACGAGCCACTTCACCCTGTGCTTCCAGGATGGTCTGGGTCTTATACGCACGCGCTTCTTCCAGAATACGCTGCGCCTGACCGTTTGCACGTGGCTGAACTTCGTTGGTATACGCTTCTGCTTCACGGATGTACTGCTGCTCGTTTTCACGCGCTGCGATAGCATCATCAAACGCCGCTTTTACCTCTTCCGGTGGACGTGCAGCCTGGAAGTTGACGTCCAGCAGGGTGATACCCATGTTGTATGGACGAATGGTTTCTTCCAGTTCACGCTGGGTATCGCTACGAATAACGGTACGCCCTTCAGTCAGGATACGATCCATGGTGTATTTACCGATGACCCCACGCAGGGCGCTGTCGGTTGCCTGACGCAGACTGTCATCCGCGCTGGTTACGCTAAACAGGTAACGCTGCGGATCGGTCACACGGTACTGCACGTTCATTTCAACGCGCACGACGTTTTCGTCTGATGTCAGCATCACGCCGGATGCGGCGAGTTCACGCACAGCTTCCACGTTGACCGGGGTCACTTCGTCGATAAAGGTCGGTTTCCAGTTCAGACCCGGCTCAACCAGATGGCTGAATTTACCGAAGCGTGTCACCACGCCACGTTCCGCTTCTTTAATGGTGTAGAAACCGCTGGCCGCCCAGATAATGACGATAGCTGCCGCTGCGATAGTAAAGACTCGGCCGCCCAGTTGCGGACGCGGGCCTTGTGATGAACTACCACCACCAGAACCCGTACCTTTACCGCCACCCAAACCACCGAGTTTTTTACTCAGTTTGCGGAAGATATCATCCAGATCGGGAGGTCCCTGATCGCGACCACCTTTGTTTCCATTTCCCTCTGGGTTGCCGCCAGGTTTGCTGCTTCCCCAGGGGTCGCGGTCTTGTCCGTTATTACCGGGCTGATTCCACGCCATGTTTGTGCTCCATATTTGTTATGCGATGCTATACCTGCGTTTTTTGCGCTGCAGATGCGTTGGCAACATCTTTCAACCCCAGTCACATAGTTGACTATGCACCTGGAGATTTCAGGACTTGCCGCCTTTCTGCCGCATAAAATCCACGAGGAATAGAGGCGAAAAAATCTTCAGGCCATATCCGTCAGGTCAGACAACATAGTCTTCCAGTGCCGGTTCTTGTTTACAGAGGCGACGCCAGTCTACGATCGGCATACGAACCTGCAGACCTACGCTGCCGTCCTCCTCCATCCACTCTTTCTCTATTGCCTGAAGTTGGTAAAACCGGCTTCTCAGTCGCCCTTCCTGCGGCGGCAAACGCAACGTATGTTGCGCAACCTCACCGGAAAGTCGCTCTGTCAAAGCCTGAAAAAGCTGTGGTATACCTATTCCCGTTTGCGCTGAAACCCAAACGCGAATCGGTTTATTCTCTTCATCTCTGTCGATACGCGGTTCAAAATCATCCAGCATATCGATTTTATTCATCACCAACAGAGTCGGGATCTCATGCGCATCGATCTCTTCGAGCACCGTGTCGACGGCCTCAATGTTTTCCTGCACACGAAAATCTGCTGCATCAATGACGTGCAGCAGCAATGTCGCCTGACGAGTTTCCTGCAGGGTGGCTTTAAACGCCGCCACCAGGTCGTGCGGTAAATGACGGATAAACCCTACGGTATCCGCCAGCACGGTTTCACCGACGTCCGCTACGTCTATTCGGCGCAGCGTCGGGTCCAGGGTCGCAAACAGCTGGTCCGCTGCGTAAACCCGGGCTTCGGTTATCTGGTTGAACAGGGTGGATTTTCCGGCGTTGGTATATCCCACCAGTGATACGGTTGGGACATCCGCTTTCTTGCGCGACTGCCGCCCCTGCTCACGTTGCTTTTCAACTTTTTCCAGGCGCGACTGTATTTGCAAAATGCGATTACGCAGCAAACGACGGTCAGTTTCGAGCTGGGTTTCACCCGGACCACGCAAACCAATCCCGCCCTTTTGCCTTTCAAGGTGAGTCCAGCCACGGACCAGGCGTGTAGCCATATGGCGCAACTGCGCCAGCTCAACCTGCAACTTACCCTCATGGGTCCGCGCACGCTGGGCAAAAATATCTAAAATAAGACCAGTCCTGTCGATAACAAGACACTGGCACAACTGTTCCAGGTTACGTTCCTGGGCAGGGCTTAGAGCATGATCAAAAATCACCACCGCAGCGCCAGTCGCTTTTACGGCTTCGGCAATTTCGATTGCCTTACCTTCACCAACAAAATACTTCGGGTGCGGTGCTTTACGGCTCCCGGTAATCACCTGCATTGCTTCGACACCGGCGGAAGAAACCAGAGATTCAAACTCCTGGAGGTCTTCCATATCTTTGTCTTGCGAAAAATAGATGTGTACCAGTACCGCCTGCTCACCGGCATCATAACGGTCAAACAAGCGTCAACCCCTTAATATATATCAACGGGGAACGCAGGATCGCTGGCTCCCCGTGTGTAAAACAGCTAACAACCTTATTCGGTTTCTTCGCTGTCCTGTTGCGCAGATGAACCTTGCGCGTTGCTACCGTGATGGTAGTTGCTGCCAGTGCCGCCGGTGGCATTATTGCTGTGATGAGAAACCGGGCGAGACGGGACAACAGTAGAAATCGCGTGCTTATAAACCATCTGGCTGACCGTGTTTTTCAACAGGATCACGAACTGATCAAAAGACTCGATTTGACCTTGCAGCTTAATACCATTCACCAAATAAATAGAAACTGGAACACGTTCCCGACGCAGTGCGTTCAGGAACGGATCTTGTAAAGATTGCCCCTTAGCCATTCTCTCTTTTCCTTATATGCTTATTTGTACTTAATACGCTTCATCCTTCAGGTTGCCTCTACGTTAGCGACGTTCGTTCCCCCCTGTCACTTACTTGAGCAAGCTCCTGGGGATTCACTCTCTTGCTGCCTTGATGCAACTTGAATGACTTTGCGTATTGAACCTTATGGTTCTGAAAAATTGCGCACGATACGTTTCAATTGTACACATTCAGTTCGCGATAGCACCAACAACCTGTAATACTTCGTTTCGCGCCTGGTCAGGCTTTTCACTGTCAAGCCAGTGCACCCCTTCCCAACCACGCAACCAGGTTATCTGCCGCTTCGCTAACTGCCTCGTGGCGCAAACACCTCTATAAACCATTTCATCGTATGAAATTTCGCCTTCAATGTATGACCACATCTGGCGATACCCGACACAACGAATGGAAGGCAAATCCGTATGCAAATCTCCTCGGGCAAAAAGCGCCCGGACTTCTGCTTCAAAACCTGAAGCTAACATCTGATGAAAACGCTGCTCAATTCGCTGATGGAGCAATTCACGGCTCGCCGGAGCGATCGCAAACTGGTGCACCTGATACGGCAAAGCATCTCCTGACGTTTGCGTCAGCTCCGTTAAAGTTTTACCCGAAATGAAAAAAACTTCCAGTGCCCGGGAAAGTCTTTGCGGATCATTTGGATGAATCCGCGCTGCAGCTACCGGGTCAATCTCCTGAAGCTGTCGGTGTAACGCGTCCCATCCAAGCTCTGCCGCCTGCTGCTCGATTCTGGCCCTGACCTCCGGATCTGCCGACGGTAACGGTGACAACCCTTCAAGCAAGGCTTTGAAATATAACATAGTGCCACCCACTAACAGTGGGATACGCCCCGCTGCAGTGATATCGGCCATCTCGGCTAGCGCATCGCGACGAAAATCCGCAGCAGAATACGCTTGCGCCGGATCACGAATATCCAGCAATCGGTGTGGTGCGGCCTTCAATTCATTAGCATCAGGCTTCGCGGTGCCGATATCCATCCCCTTGTAAATAAGGGCGGAATCAACGCTTATCAACTCTACGGGCAAAACTTTACGCAATTCAATTGCTAATGCTGTTTTACCGGAGGCCGTTGGCCCCATCAAAAAAATCGCCTTTGGCAGGCTCGCCTTACAGGTATCACTCATGTTTCAGGGCGTTCATTACCGAATGTAAATCAACAGGTTGTAACAGACCACCCGGCGGTGCCTTCACGAGTTGTGGGCATAGCCGCTCAACATCCGCCAACAGAGTAATCGCCTGGGCCATACTCCACTGCGGATGCTCGCTCATCAGGTTACGTGCAATCCACTGCGCAATGTTGCCCGCTTCGAATACGGTTTGCTGCGCCAGGTAGCCTATCAGTTCAGGAATCAAGATTTGTAAATTTTGTTGGCGTAAGGGTAAAGGCACCGCCCGGATGGTCACATGCTGCGCATCCAGCTGAAATTCAATCCCCAAATCGGCCAGTTGGCTCTGCCCTTTTTGCAACGCTGCTTTTTCATCAGCGGTGACTTTTAGACGTAACGGGATCAGCAATGGCTGAGCGCAAACAGGGGCCTGGCCGGGCGTAAGCTGCGCCTGCCGCAACCACCGTTCCGCAACAGGTAACGCCAGCAGCCGAATCTGGCTATCGCTTTCCAGTAATGCACAGTCGGTCCCTACGATAGTCAGCACCCTTCCAAACCCTTGACTGTTACCGGTAAGAGGTGCTGCCGGCGTTTCAGTGACCGGTGGTTTGTGCATTGGAGCCGGTGTCTGCAGCAGGCGCTGATAAATTTCGCCCTGCTGCTTTTGATATCCAGGCTGGGCATGCGGCCAGCTCGCTGCCTGACGGCCTGCGCCACTACTGCCGCTTCCAGCGCCAGTGGAAGCAGAGTAACGCGGTGTCGCTGGTTCGCGCGCGGGAGTCGGTTCGGCAAAATGGTTACGTCCGGCGGCGACACGGTTTTCCGGGATGTGCCTTGGGGCAGGCTCATTGTCGTCAGCCAACGGCAGTGATGTTTCAAGCTGCTGCTGCAGGACGCTCAACACGCCCTGGTAAATAAAATCGTGCACCAGGCGGGATTGATGAAAACGGACCTCATGTTTGGCAGGATGTACGTTAACATCCACCTGATGCGGGTCGATTTCCAGATACAGCACAAAAGCGGGTTGTTGATCGGCTCCCAGCTTATCTTCACAGGCCTGACGAATAGCATGGTTGATCAGCCGGTCGCGCATCATCCGGCCATTCACATAGCAGTACTGGATTTCCGCCAGCGCAGCCGTTGTGTGGTTCGGATCGGCCACCCAGCCGCGCAGGGTTAAATCGCCATGCTGCCATTCAATCGCCAGCGCATGTTCCAGAAACGGCGTGCCGCAAATCGCGCCCAGTCGACGCTCTTTTTGTCCATCCGCCGCTACGGCACGATACTGGCGCACCATTTTGCCGTTGTGTGACAAATTAATTGTCACATCGAAACGCGCCAACGCAATGCGGCGAATAATCTCGTCGATATGATTAAATTCGGTTTTCTCCGTGCGCATAAACTTGCGTCGGGCTGGCGTGTTGTAAAACAGATCCAGCACTTCCAGCGTAGTACCCACCGGATGCGCAGCAGGTTTAACCGTCACATCCATGTCGCGCCCTTCGGCATAGGCTTGCCAGGCTTCAGGCTGCTCTTGCGTGCGCGACGTCAGGGTTAAACGAGAGACTGAGCTAATGCTGGCTAACGCTTCGCCGCGAAATCCGAGGCTCACGATGGCCTCGAGATCGTCAAGCGAGGCAATTTTACTGGTGGCGTGACGCGCCAGCGCCAACGCCAGCTCGTCTTTTTTAATCCCGCAGCCGTTGTCACGAATACGGATAAGCTTCGCACCACCGCGCTCTATATCAATATCAATGCGCGTCGCACCGGCATCAATGCTGTTTTCCACCAGCTCTTTCACCACTGACGCAGGCCGTTCTACCACCTCGCCTGCGGCAATCTGGTTCGCCAGCTGTGGCGGTAGAACCTGAATCGGCATGGCTAATCCTTAATTTGTTAACGTGCTGCCAGGCGATACAGCACTGGCGGTTTGCGCCTGTGCGCCCTGCGGCCCGGTTTGCATTGGGTGCGCCTGGAAATAGTTACGCAATCCTTTGTAAATCGCCTCGGCCAGCTGCTGCTGATAATCATCACTCGCCAACAGACGCTCTTCGCTGTTGTTACTGATAAAGCCGGTCTCAACCAGCACTGACGGGATATCAGGCGAACGCAGTACGCCAAGACTGGCGTGTTCCGGACGGCGCTTATGCATCGAACCAATACGTTCTAACTGGCCGATCATGCTGGTCGCCACATCATACCCGACGCGCTGCGAATGACCGAACTGCAGATCCAGTACGGCCTGGCTGAGATAAGGATCGGACTGGCTGTTTGCCAGCACATCGCCCGCGCCGCCCAACAGCTCCGATTGCTTCTCATGCTGTTCCAGCCAGCCGGCCATCTCACTGTTCGCCCGACGGTTCGACAGCACCCAAACGGAAGCGCCTGTGGCATCCCGGTTTGGCGCGGCATCCGCATGAATAGAGACCAGGAAATTGGCGTTTTGTTTACGCGCGACGTCTGAACGCCCCATCACCGAGATAAAGTAATCACCATCACGAGTGAGGACGCCTTTAAACATCGGATCATCATTGAGCAAGCTGCGCAGTTTGCGCGCCACGGCAATCGTGACGTTTTTCTCACGCGTGCCGCCAGGGCCAATCGCCCCCGGATCCTGCCCGCCGTGTCCGGCATCAATGGCAATAACCACTTTATCGCCGTTACCGGTGCTGGCGCGCGCCGCAGGTCGTGTGGAGGTATTACTGTTAGTAACGATCGTCGTGCGATCATTTTCCGCTTTAAACGGGTTACGCGCAGGCTCGGCAGGACGAGGGGCGACAA
>NZ_SZWR01000012.1:32872-36679 GCF_005280875.1 Citrobacter sp. wls827 | reverse complement strand
GGCGGTGGTGGCGGCGGCGGCGCATCCGCTTTGATGGTAAACACAACGGTATAATTGCCACCGTTCTGACGTTTAACGGCTTCGGCTTTGCCGTTCTCGGTTAAATCCACCACCAGGCGCAAGGACTGCGCATCTTTTGGCGTGCCGGAACGGATAGATTTCACCAGATTATTGCCGCTAAACAGCAGCGGTAATCCCTGAATCACACCAGTTTGTTTAATATCCAGCGCGACGGTTCGTTTCCCGTCCTGGGTCACGGCGTATTCAGGATCGCCAATAAAGCTCAGCGTAATCCGCGCCTGTTGATCGCCATTAGAGACCTGAAGATCGGAGAGGCTGGCGGCCCCTGCCTGCGCGCACAGCAGGACCAGGGTTGCCATCAGCCAGTTTCTGATGCGATAAATCATCCCGCCACCCTTAAGGTTAATCGGCTAAACGCGCCAGCAATAAATCACCCGATGAGGAGACTGCGCTTACGCGCGCCTCTCGACCTTGCGCCTGATATTCAATGTGTATTTCGACGTCCGGGTCTGGCAGTACACCTTTACCTTGTTGCGGCCATTCCACCAGGCAGATGGCATCATTGGCAAAATAATCGCGGATCCCCATAAATTCCAGCTCCTCCGGGTCCGCAAGTCGGTACAGATCGAAGTGATATACCATCAAGTTATCGAGTGAATAGGGTTCAACCAGCGTGTAGGTGGGGCTTTTTACATTACCTTTATGACCTAACGCCTGCAGAAATCCCCGGCTGAAAGTGGTTTTACCCGCCCCCAGGTCGCCGTACAAATAAATTACCGTCGCGCCGTCACAGGCTTTGGCTACCCGCAGTCCCAGGTCTAAAGTCGCCTGTTCATCAGGTAGTGGAATTACTCGATTCATCATGATAAACGTCAATCACATCAGGGTTAACAATACGCTGTAGCGTGGTAAAGAGATCTGTCGCCAGCATGCCACGCGTACCAAAACGCGCCGCCAGCACATCCGCTGCCGCACCATGCGCAACACATCCCGCACAGGCTGCATCATACGGGGTAAGCTTCTGTCCGAGCAATGCGCCAATAATACCGGAAAGCACATCACCCATTCCGCCGCTGGCCATCCCGGCATTGCCGGTATCAATAATACCCAGCTCAGCCTGTTCAGCAGCAACAACCGTACCCGCGCCTTTCAGCACAACCACGCCTCCGTACCGTTTTACCAGACGTTGCGCACAAAGTAAGCGATCGTCTTCAATTTCTGCAATGGAACAGCCCAGCAGCCGCGCGGCTTCACCAGGATGCGGCGTGATCACGCGATTGTGACGTTTATCGGGATTGATTGCCAGCAGGTTCAGCGCATCCGCATCCCAGAGCATCGGTTTGCGAAAATTCTCTACTTTTTGCAGCGCTTTTTTGCCCCACTCCTGCTGACCAAGCCCAGGGCCTATCACCACCACATCCGCCCACGCCAGGCTCTCTTCCAGCGTCTGCGGCGTCAGCGCATCGACCATCAGTTCTGGTCTGGCAGTCAGAACAGGCGCAATGTTTTCACTGCGCGTCAGCACTTTGACCAGCCCGGCTCCTGCGCGCAGCGCCGCTTCACCGGCCATGCGTATTGCGCCTGCCGTGCCGTGGTCGCCGCCGATAATCACCAGCCGACCGTGGGAGCCTTTGTGTGAGGTGGGACGACGCGGCGTTAGCCAGTGTGCAAGCTGTTGAGCATCAAAACGTTGCAGCGGCGCGTTCTGCCCCGCCAGCCAGTCGTCCAGCCCGAGTGCGTTAACATGCAGACGTCCGGTGACATCGCGTGCTTTACCGGTGAGCAGACCAGGCTTGAGCGCAATAAAGGTAACGGTGTGCGCAGCGTTGATGACAGCCCCCGGCGTCGCCCCTGTCTGCGCCAGCAGGCCGGAGGGAATATCTATCGCCACGGAGGGGGCTGGATGAGAATTGGCTCGTTCAATCAATACCGAGAGAGACTCACGCGGCGCGTGTTTTAAGCCAGTGCCTGACAGCGCGTCGATAATGACGTCCACGCTGTCTGGCCAGTTAATATCCGCAGCATGAATCACGCCACCGGCGTTAAGCCAGGCGTCGTGCGCCTGCCGCGCTTCCTCGGGGAGCGGTTTATCACTCTCGAGCGCCAGCAACGTAACGTCAAGCCCCTGCGCTTTGGCAAGCCTTGCCACCACGTAACCATCACCGCCATTGTTGCCATGACCGCAGAGCACCAGCCAGTGTTGGGCATTCGGATAGGCCTCGCGGGTGACCTGAAACGCCGCCTCTCCCGCCCGTTGCATCAGCTCATACAACGTCAGCCCTAAACTGTCTGCCGCCTCTCGCTCCATCCGCCTGATGTCATCGGCGTGCCAGATGGAATGTGGTATACTTGCGGGGTTTTTCTTCATTGTATGGTCCGTCATGTCAGAGCCCCTCGATCTCAATCAGTTAGCGCAAAATATTAAGCAGTGGGGGCTGGAGCTTGGCTTTCAGCAGGTCGGTATTGCCGATACCGACCTCAGCGAAGCGGAGCCCAAACTGCAGGCCTGGCTGGATAAACAATACCACGGCGAGATGGACTGGATGGCCCGTCACGGCATGATGCGCGCCCGACCTCACGAATTATTACCCGGTACGCTACGCGTCATCAGCGTACGTATGAACTATCTGCCTGCTAATGCCGCCTTTGCCAGCACGTTGAAAAACCCCTCACTCGGTTACGTCAGCCGTTACGCGCTTGGGCGCGACTACCATAAGCTACTGCGTAACCGCTTAAAAAAGCTGGGAGAGAGGATTCAACAGCACTGCGTTTCGCTGAATTTTAGACCTTTTGTCGATTCCGCGCCCATTCTTGAGCGTCCTTTGGCGGAAAAAGCCGGACTTGGCTGGACAGGTAAGCACTCACTTATCCTCAATCGCGAAGCAGGTTCATTTTTCTTCCTCGGGGAATTACTGATCGACGTGCCCCTGCCGGTCGATAAGCCAGTCGAAGAAGGATGCGGGAAATGCGTCGCCTGTATGACCATCTGTCCCACCGGGGCCATCGTGGAACCCTACACGGTAGACGCACGCCGCTGTATCTCGTATCTCACTATCGAACTGGAAGGTGCTATCCCGGAAGAATTTCGTCCTCTGTTGGGGAATCGAATTTACGGCTGCGATGATTGTCAGCTCATTTGCCCGTGGAACCGCTATTCGCAGTTGACGACAGAGGATGACTTCTCCCCCCGCAAGCAACTTCATGCTCCGGAGTTGATAGCGCTGTTTAGCTGGAGCGAAGCGTGGTTTTTAAAAGTCACGGAAGGTTCTGCCATTCGCCGTATTGGCCACCTGCGCTGGCTGCGAAATATCGCCGTTGCGTTGGGTAATGCCCCATGGGATGACGCGGTTATTCACGCTCTGGAAAGTCGCAGAGGTGAGCACCCACTTCTCGACGAACACATAGACTGGGCGGTTGCTCAGCAAATTGAGAAGCGAAATGCCTGCGTCGTTGAGGTGCAGTTACCGAAGAAACAACGTTTGGTCAGGGTCATTGAAAAGGGTCTGCCGCGCGACGCGTAAGTCATCCACAGCTTGTGTATAAAAATAAAAACACATTGATATTCAAGAGGGAAAAAATCGTCAAGTGATCGCATTAACAATTTGAAATGATAATTAATTCAATAATTTCAAATAGTTAAAATGATACTATTCACCCAGCGAAGTTTTTTGTATTCCAGGAATAATACCCGAGCCTGTGGATAAGTCTGTTTACAAGAGTATGTCAATGACGAAACAAAACGTCCCCAACGCGATTATTCGTTGTGGATATTTTTATTGTGGTAAG
>NZ_SZWR01000012.1:18445-32862 GCF_005280875.1 Citrobacter sp. wls827 | reverse complement strand
GACCTTGGCAAGGTCGTGCTCTACCAACTGAGCTATTCCCGCATAATCTTCGTCTTTCGAACCGCTACTGCGTTGGCTGCCTTCATTAACCTGAGTCACTTACTTCAGTAAGCTCCTAAGGACTCATTCAGTTGCTGCCTTGTCGCAATTCGAAATCCTGCGATTGGTGGTCTGTGCTTTATAAGCACTTTCAAATTTTGGAGCGGGAAACGAGACTCGAACTCGCGACCCCGACCTTGGCAAGGTCGTGCTCTACCAACTGAGCTATTCCCGCTTGGGTGTGTCTTTGCTTTACAAGCATTTTCAAATTTTGGAGCGGGAAACGAGACTCGAACTCGCGACCCCGACCTTGGCAAGGTCGTGCTCTACCAACTGAGCTATTCCCGCAAATCTGTACTGCTTTTGTTGCTGCCGTAACGCGTAATTCTCTGTCGTTACGGGAGGCGCATTATACGAGAAATCCGTTTAGCTGCAACCCCCCGAAAAGCGATTTTCTCATTTTTCTGTTTAAGTGCTGAATTTATCGGCAAGTCGTCTAATTTAGCGACAATTCTGCCTCAGTGCAAGCTCACAGGAACGATATTCGTAAGCCGGGTAAGGCGTAGCCGCCACCCGGCAATCCACAAAATCAAAGCTTAATGAAATGTTCGCGATAGTAAGCAAGCTCGGCAACCGATTCACGAATATCGTCCATCGCCTGATGCGTTCCCTGCTTGGTGAAGCCAGCCAGGATTTCCGGCTTCCAACGACGCGCCAGTTCTTTGAGCGTGCTGACGTCCAGATAGCGATAATGGAAATACGCCTCCAGCTCCGGCATGTATTTAAACAGGAAACGGCGATCCTGGCCGATGCTGTTGCCACAGATAGGTGATTTCCCTTCCGGAACCCACTCTTTTAAAAAGGCCAGCGTCGCCAGTTCGGCTTCACGATCGCCCATGGTGCTCGCTTTTACGCGTTCCACCAGCCCACTTCCGGTATGCGTACGTACGTTCCAGTCATCCATTAACGCCAGTTGCTCATCAGACTGATGCACCGCAATTGTCGGTCCTTCAGCCAGGATATTCAGGTTGGCATCAGTCACTAGCGTAGCGATCTCAATAATGCGATCGCGCTCGGGATCCAGACCTGTCATCTCCAGATCGATCCAAATCAGGTTGTTTTCATTGGCACTCATGCTATTTTCCACCCTTCAGACGTCACATTCAGTGTGACTATATTCATCTAAAATTGCGTGTATCATAAATGTTTTGCCCATTATGGGCGACCAGGAGCCAGTCCGATTGAGTAAGAATAAACTCTCCAAAGGCCAACAGCGCCGCGTGAACGCCAATCACCAGCGTCGTCTTAAAACGTCCGCGGAGAAGCCCGACTACGACGACAACCTGTTTGGCGAGACCGCTGAAGGCATCGTTATCAGCCGTTTTGGCATGCATGCCGACGTAGAGTCTGCTGACGGGAAAATTCACCGTTGCAACATCCGCCGTACCATTCGTTCGCTGGTTACCGGCGATCGTGTAGTCTGGCGTCCGGGTAAAGCGGCAGCAGAGGGCGTGAATGTTAAAGGGATCGTTGAGGCGGTACATGAGCGTACCTCAGTACTCACTCGCCCGGACTTTTACGACGGGGTGAAACCCATTGCGGCCAACATCGATCAAATCGTAATTGTCTCAGCCATCTTACCTGAGCTGTCACTGAATATTATCGACCGCTATCTGGTGGCTTGCGAAACCTTGCACGTAGAGCCCATCATCGTACTCAACAAAATTGATCTGCTGGACGACGAAGGTATGGCCTTCGTTAACGAGCAGATGGATATTTATCGCCACATTGGTTATCGCGTGTTGATGGTCTCAAGCCGCACTAAAGACGGCCTGAAACCGCTTGAAGAAGCGTTAACCGATCGCATCAGCATTTTCGCCGGTCAGTCGGGCGTAGGTAAATCCAGCCTGCTCAATAATCTTCTCGGCCTGCAGGAAGAGATCCTGACCAATGATGTCTCCGACAACTCTGGTCTTGGGCAGCACACCACAACAGCTTCTCGCCTGTACCACTTCCCTCACGGCGGCGATGTCATCGACTCCCCCGGTGTACGTGAGTTTGGGCTGTGGCATCTTGAACCGGAACAAATCACTGATGGCTTTGTCGAATTTCATGACTATTTAGGTCATTGCAAGTACCGCGACTGTAAACATGATGCAGATCCGGGCTGTGCAATTCGTGAAGCTGTCGAGGAAGGGAAAATTGCTGAGGTTCGGTTTGAAAATTATCACCGCATCCTGGAAAGCATGGCGCAGGTAAAAACGCGTAAAAACTTTTCTGATACAGACGACTGACAACTAAGCTAAGCATCGCTAGAATCGTCCCCCTTTTTTCAGGATCCGGCCCATATGCCGGATCGGGAACAAATTATGGCCTGGAGGCTACCTTGTTAAACTCATTTAAGCTTTCGCTACAATACATTCTGCCGAAACTATGGCTCACTCGCCTGGCGGGTTGGGGTGCGAGCAAACGAGCGGGATGGCTGACTAAACTGGTTATCGATCTGTTCGTGAAATACTACAAGGTCGATATGAAAGAGGCGCAAAAGCCGGACACTGCCAGCTATCGCACCTTTAACGACTTCTTTGTTCGCCCGCTGCGCGACGATGCTCGCCCGATTAATACCGATCCAAACGTACTGGTCATGCCCGCTGACGGCGTGATCAACCAGTTAGGCAACATCGAAGAAGACAAATTGCTGCAGGCTAAAGGGCATAGCTATACCCTTGAAGCGCTGCTGGCTGGCAACTACCAGATGGCTGACAAATTCCGCAACGGTACGTTTGTGACCACTTACTTATCTCCACGCGATTACCACCGTGTACACATGCCGTGTAACGGTATCCTGCGTGAAATGATGTATGTGCCGGGCGATCTCTTCTCTGTGAACATCCTGACCGCGCAGAACGTGCCGAACCTGTTTGCCCGCAACGAACGTGTTATTTGCCTGTTTGATACCGAATTCGGCCCGATGGTGCAGATTCTGGTCGGCGCGACCATCGTCGGCAGCATTGAAACCGTATGGGCTGGCACCATTACCCCACCGCGTGAAGGCGTCATCAAGCGCTGGACCTGGCCGGAAGGCGAAAGCGAAGGGTCGGTAGCGCTGTTGAAAGGTCAGGAAATGGGCCGCTTTAAGCTCGGTTCTACCGTCATCAACCTGTTCGCACCTGGCAAAGTTAACCTGGTTGAGCAGTTGCAGGATCTTTCCGTGACCAAAATCGGCCAGCCAATGGCCATCTCGACCGAGACTTTCGTGACGCCAGAGGCAGAACCGGCCCCGCTGGCGAAAGAAGAGATCGAAGCAGAACACGACGCCAGCCCGCTGGTTGACGACAAAAAAGACGAAAGTTAAACATAGGAATCGCTGCTGTGCGCCTGATTATCACTTTTCTGATGGCCTGGTGCCTCAGCCTGGGGGCGTACGCTGCGACGGCCCCCGATGCCAAACAACTCACCCAGGAACTGGAGCAGGCAAAGGCGGCAAAACCCGCTCAGCCAGAAACCGTCGAGGCGCTCCAGTCCGCGCTGAATGCTCTCGAAGAGCGGAAAGGCTCCCTTGAGCGTGCTGAACAATATCAGCAGGTTATCGATAACTTCCCCAAGCTGTCCGCAACATTACGCGCGCAGCTAAACAACCTGCGCGACGAACCGCGTAGCGTACCGACCAGCCTCACGACGGATGCATTAAACCAGGAAATCCTTCAGGTCAGCAGTCAGTTACTGGATAAAAGCCGCCAGGCTCAACAGGAGCAGGATCGCGCCCGGGAAATCGCCGACTCGTTAAGCCAGCTTCCTCAACAGCAAACCGATGCCCGCCGCCAGCTCAATGAGCTTGAGCGGCGCATTGGTACCGCCAACGGCAATTCCGCGCAGAATCAAGCGATGCAAGCTGAATCCGCCAAACTTAAAGCCCAGGTCGATGAACTGGAGCTGGCGCAGCTTTCCGCAAACAACCGCCAGGAACTGGCGCGAATGCGCTCCGAACTGGCAGAAAAGCAGAGCCAACAACTCGACGCTTATTTGCAAGCATTACGCAACCAACTCAACAGCCAGCGCCAGCGTGAAGCCGAACGTGCGCTGGAGAGCACGGAACTGTTGGCAGAAAACAGCGCGGGACTGCCGGAAGGTATTGTCGATCAGTTCAAGGTTAACCGCGAGTTGTCTCAGGCCTTGAACCAGCAGGCGCAACGTATGGACCTGGTCGCCTCGCAGCAGCGTCAGGCCACCAGCCAAACGTTGCAGGTACGTCAGGCGCTGAATACGCTGCGGGAACAGTCACAATGGCTTGGCGTCTCGAATATGCTGGGAGAAGCACTGCGTGCACAAGTTTCTCGTCTGCCAGAAATGCCCAAACCCCAGCAGTTAGATACCGAAATGGCGCAGTTGCGCGTACACCGTATGCGCTATGAAGACCTCCTCAACAAGCAGCCGCAATTACGTCAAATTCACCAGGCCGACGGGCAACCACTAACCGCTGAGCAGAGCAGCATTCTCAACGCCCAGTTGCGCACTCAGCGTGAACTGCTGAACTCTCTGCTACAGGGTGGCGATACGCTGATCCTCGAGCTCACTAAGCTAAAAGTCTCCAATAGCCAACTGGAAGACGCCCTGAAAGAGGTCAACGAGGCGACGCACCGTTATCTGTTCTGGACATCAGACGTCAGCCCCATCTCGCTCTCCTGGCCCGTCGACATTGTTCAGGACCTGCGCCGTCTGATCTCACTCGATACATTTAATCAGCTTGGCAAAGCCACTATCATGATGCTGACCAGCAAGGAAACGCTGCTACCACTGTTCGGTGCACTGGTGCTGGTTGGGTTTAGCCTTTCTTCACGTAAACACTTTACTCGCTTTCTGGAACGCTCGTCAGCGCGTGTTGGTAAAGTAACCCAGGATCACTTCTGGCTGACGATACGCACGGTATTCTGGTCGATACTCGTCGCCTCACCGCTGCCAGTGCTATGGGCAACGCTCGGTTACGGGTTGCAGGAAGCCTGGCCTTACCCGCTGGCTGTTGCTATCGGCGATGGCGTTACCGCCACGGTGCCTATGCTATGGGCGGTAATGATTTGCGCCACCTTCGCGCGCCCCAACGGGTTGTTCATCGCCCACTTTGGCTGGCCGCGTAACCGTGTCGCGAAGGCCATGCACTATTACCTGATGAGTATCGGGCTGATTGTCCCGCTGATCATGGCGGTGATTATGTTTGATAACCTCAATGACCGGGAATTCTCCGCCTCACTGGGACGTCTGTGCTTTATCCTGATTTGCGGAGCGCTGGCGATCGTAACCCTGAGCCTGAAACGCGCCGGCATACCACTGTATCTCGACAAAGAAGGCAATGGCGACAACATGGTCAACAGCATGCTGTGGAATATGCTGATGGGTGCACCACTGATTGCTATTCTCGCGGCAGCTGTGGGCTACCTGGCAACATCACAAGCCCTGCTGGCGCGCCTGGAGACTTCGGTAGCAATTTGGTTCTTGTTACTGGTGGTCTATCACGTCATCCGCCGTTGGATGCTTATCCAGCGTCGCCGCCTGGCATTCGATCGTGCCAAGCATCGACGCGCCGAAATGCTGGCGCAACGCGCGCGCGGTGAGGAAGAGCCGCCACACTCAACCAGCCTCGAAGGGGCCGTTGATGTTGACGAAAGCGAAGTGGATCTTGATGCAATCAGCGCACAATCATTGCGCCTGGTGCGTTCTATCCTGATGCTTATCGCCCTGCTTTCGGTTATCGTGCTGTGGTCAGAAATTCATTCTGCTTTCGGCTTCCTGGAAAATATCTCACTATGGGATGTCACCTCCACGGTGCAGGGCGTGGAAAGTTTAGAGCCCATTACACTGGGTGCGGTGTTAATTGCGATTCTGGTGTTTATCATCACGACGCAGTTGGTGCGAAACCTGCCCGCATTGCTGGAGCTGGCGTTGCTGCAGCACCTGGATTTAACCCCCGGCACCGGTTATGCCATCACCACCATCACCAAATATCTGCTGATGCTGATTGGCGGTTTGGTTGGCTTCTCGATGATCGGTATTGAGTGGTCCAAACTGCAGTGGCTGGTGGCGGCTCTCGGTGTCGGGCTAGGCTTTGGCTTGCAGGAGATCTTCGCCAACTTTATTTCCGGCCTGATCATCCTGTTTGAAAAACCAATCCGTATTGGCGACACGGTGACCATTCGCGATCTCACCGGTAGCGTGACGAAAATTAATACCCGCGCCACGACCATCAGCGACTGGGACCGCAAAGAGATCATCGTGCCCAACAAAGCGTTCATCACCGAGCAGTTTATCAACTGGTCACTATCTGACTCGGTCACGCGTGTCGTGTTAACTATCCCGGCGCCGTCGGAAGCTAACAGCGAGGAAGTCACACAAATCCTGCTTACCGCCGCCCACCGCTGTTCGCTGGTTATCGATAACCCGGCGCCAGAAGTCTTTCTGGTTGATCTGCAGCAGGGGATTCAAATCTTCGAACTGCGTATCTATGCCGCAGAGATGGGGCACCGTATGCCACTGCGCCACGAGATACACCAGCTGATTCTGGCAGGCTTCCGCGAGCACGGTATCGATATGCCGTTCCCACCATTCCAGATGCGTCTGGAGAGTCTGGGGGGTAAGCAAACGGGGAGAACGTTAAGTTCTGCGGGCAGAGGCAGTCGCCCGGCGGGAAGTTTGTAAATCGTGTCACAATAAGATGAACGTTGGGTGTGTTGAGCACTACCCAACGTCTTATTTACCAACATAATTGGTATCGTATAACAAAGCGCCATAACCAAAAGAACAGGAGAGCCGCTATAACAGAATATTGCCAGATACTACGTTGCCTTCTCCATACAGTTGCATAGATAAAAGGAATAAACAGAGGTAGAGTTAAAGCTATACCCACAGTTCGAATATCATCATTCTCAATATATTTCATGACATCACAGATATCATTGATTCCCCTGCCATCGATAAACCATTCCTTGTCCTGCGTTGAAAATATAATTATCGATATAATACTTACTATACCCCAGATAAAATTCAACGTAAAAGACTTCCAACTCATTAACCGCCTCGCATAATTTTAAGTATTATATCTTTCTTTTCTATAATTCGACGACCATATTCACTATATTCACGCCCCGGAGAACCGGGTAACTCACTAATTGATTGAACAATATCATATTTACTTCTCATTGTTCCACGATTATATCTGGAACCTGCCAATATTATCTGCTCGTCAGTCAAGTACAAAGTATCAGCGTCTGGATTATCATATAAAATAAGATCATGTAAATGGAATGCTACAACCCGAATGTTAAAGCTGTTATCAAGTAAACACTGCGACAGGCGAAATTGCTGAAAATGAGTCAATTTATCAGGGTGGATACCTATAGTTTGGGCTGCAACACCTATCTGGATAGCAATTGAACCGACCGATGTAGCATTAGACGATTCATTACTGTTCTTTCCCAATATTTCTTCAATTATCTGTCTAAATTGCAGAACACCAACACCTTTAAATCTCTCTGGAGTTCCGCCTACTTCAGCAACAGCAACACCTGCAAGGAGTAATTCAGGGATTCTTGCTTCATAAGCGTATTGTTTTATCATTGCCCTATGGTGAATTAACCAAGCTGTTTTATAATACCAGAGATATGCTTTCCCAGTCATAAATCGCCAATTAGTAGGTAAGGCATACCATCGAAAAAAATCTAACCCATTCCAATGAGGAAAACCATATTCATCGATCTCACAAAAAGGTGGAGAGCTAATCATCATGAAAATTCATCACCAAAGTTAATTTAGCATTGACCCGACAATAGCCATGATTCTCAATTAGTAATGAGATAGACATCACATGTATAGAAAAAGCAATCAAAAATTATATTTACAAATAGATTCATAGTAGCAATGATTTTCAACCATAAAAAATCACTTCCCTAGATGGGATATGTAAACAATCATAAAATATATATGCAAATATCATTCTGATAAAAATCTCGAAATTATTTTATATGAAAAAGCCCGGAGGGTGTTCCATTCGGGCTTTGGGAAAATTCAATATGTATCTTTCCTCAGTCTGTCACCCAGCGAAACTGTTTCGCCATACGACGGCTGTAGTTCTGATAGATCGCCATCGCCAGCAGTGAGAAGAAGATCGGGCCACCGGTCATCCACAATGCGCTGTTCCAGTCTCCGGCCTCGATCACTGGCTGAATAATGGTAAATACGTTGGCAAACGTCACCACCAGCACCACCACGCCTGTTGCCAGTAACGTCGCCGCGCGGGTTTTAAAAATAACAAACGGTCTTTCCAACCCCACGCGGGATTTGAAGAATGGGAATGCCAGCGCCAGGAACAAATACGGCAGTGTCATGGATACGTTCGCCATCAGGGTCAATTTGTTATAGAACGCTGAAGCCGTATCGCCGCCGAACGAAACCAGCAGGATAAACAGGCTTACCAGCAGACACTGCAACCACATTGCGGTCGTCGGCATCCCCACCGCATTCAGTTTGGTCATCGGCGCGGGCCACAATGCCTTCGGCGTACCCTGAATAATCGCTTTCAACGGCGAGTAGCTAAGGGTAAAAAAAGCACCGGTATAGGCAAGGAACATCGAAAGCCCGGTGATACGCGCGAACCATACGCCCATCGCCATCGCGGTCTCAGGGGAAAGATGCAGCGCATTACCCAACGTCATCCCGAGGCTCTTCATCAGGATATAAGTAATATTTCCGAGGTTGACCGAGCTATTACTTAATACCTGCTGCCAGTTGGTGCTAACGCCCCATAAAAAGATGGCCAGTGAATAACCAACAGAAATGACAATAGCGGCAAAAACAATGCCTTTAGCAAAGTTCTTTTCTGGTTTTTCTGTTTTATCAACTAATCCACCCACGGCCTCTATTCCGCCGTAAGCAAAAATGGCGAATACCACAAATGACAGCATGGACAGACCGGACTGATATCCCGGATTAGGCGAGGAGATAAAATTAATATCCTGAGCAAAGTGGCCACCAGTTAATAACAAAATAGCGACACTCACTAACAACAGAACTAAATTAAGACACATTACGGCAATTCCGCCTACTGCCGTAATACGCGCAATCTTATTAATACCCCGGGATGCCACACAGGTCACCAGAATCATCCAGCCAACGGCGAGCAGTCCGACGACCTGCGTAGGCTCAAGCCCCGCGATACGCCAGTGCTGGGTCATGTCTGCGCCAAATAAGAAGGTTGAAAAAGGTACCCAGACTTTCGCGGCAGTACTGACCATCCAGATAACATAGGAGGAGAACCACATAAAGGTGCCGATAAAGGCATAGCGAGGTCCAACGCTATTATTCATCCACGAATAGATTCCACCCTCTTCTTTCCGATAGGCAGAACCCATTTCCGCCATCATTAAAGCAAATGGAATAAAGAATAATAATGCAGAAAATACATACCATGGAATAGCACTGTATCCCATTAAATAGAAAGCCGAAGGGCTATTGGCAAATCCAAAAACTGACGTAAATATCATAAGGATGAGACCTGGCAGGCTCATCTTCTTTATTGTTTGGGTCATTCAACTATCCCTTACTCTGGCAAGCGTTTCGCAAACGCCGCTCACCGATTGGCACCGCTCTCTTTGCAGAGTTCAGCAATTAAAAATCAACACAGAATTGATACCTAAACGATATCAGATATCCAGATGTAAATTGTGGCCATTAGAGGGAAAGTGAAAAAATGTGCTACAAAGTGGCGGTTTTATCGCCACTTTGTATTGTAGAGGGATAACCCATTATGCACGATCGACGGTAAAGGCGATAACGTCAGCCAGACTCTCAGCGCCCAGCGCCAGCATCACCAGACGGTCAACACCCAGCGCCACGCCAGAGCAATCCGG
This sequence comes from Citrobacter sp. wls827, assembly GCF_005280875.1. Taxonomy (NCBI): domain Bacteria; kingdom Pseudomonadati; phylum Pseudomonadota; class Gammaproteobacteria; order Enterobacterales; family Enterobacteriaceae; genus Citrobacter; species Citrobacter sp. wls827. Next base: position 22,930 of record NZ_SZWR01000012.1, on the reverse strand, counting down.
CATCCCAACCTTCAACGCTTCAAGCAGGTTGGTGTCAATGGGCTGCTGCGGCAGGCCGCGCGCGGCACGTTTACGATTATCCTGCTCGAATCGTTGCTGCTGTTCACGTGCATCAGTCAACTCATGGAAACCATTCGCTAGCTCAATACCTTTGTAATAAACCTCGAAACGCTCAGCCACGCGATGATCTTCGGTACTGATTTGTGCCAGTGACGCCTGACTGGCCGGGAAATGGTACACAAACGTTGGTTTGTCTTTGCCAATATGTGGCTCAACGCCCATTGTAAACAGCAGTTGCAGCAAGGTATCCCGGTCCTCTTCAGTATCCGCGATATTGCTGAGATCCAGCTTCGCCGCCACTTCCCGCAGTTGGGTTTTATCCGCAGACAGCGGGTCAATCTCCAGATGACGCTGGAAAGCTTGCTGGTAAGAAAGGCTTTCGGCAGGTGAACAGTCCAGCACTTGCTGCAGCAAATCATCCACTTCGTTCATCAGGCGATACATGTCGTAGTGTGGGCGATACCACTCAAGCATGGTGAACTCAGGATTATGATGACGTCCCATCTCTTCATTACGGAAGCTGCGACATAGCTGATACACCGGGCCACATCCCGCGACCAGCAGGCGCTTCATATGGTATTCCGGGCTGGTCATTAAATAGAGGTTCATCCCCTGGGAATGACCAGGGCCAACGAAACGCGTTTCGAACGGGAACAGGTGGATGTCCGTTACCGTCGCCTGACTCATGCAAGGTGTCTCAACCTCAAGCACTCCACGATCGGCAAAAAAGCGACGAATCTCCGCTATAATTGCTGCACGTTTTAACAGATTGGGGATGGACGCGCTCGGCTGCCAGGTTGCCGTTTCGCTCATGGTTGTTTCTCCGATTTCAGACAAGGGCACGAAGTCTACTCGTATCGCGCTAGCGAGACAAATTTCACGCGGGAATAATAAACACTGGCTGGCGGGTAAAAAAAGCAACATTGGGTGGTTTAGTAATTAAATTAATCAAATTCAATGATAATTCAGCCCTCTGATACGCTAAAAAAATCGAACACGTCAAATTTCCCTCACATCCCTAAGACTATACTATTGTACCTATAAAGGAGCAGTGGAAACGCGTTCATAACCTGTTTGAATCCGATTAAGCATCTGAATTCGGGCGGGGATGAAATAACAACAATCTGGAGGAATGTCGTGCAAACCTTTCAAGCCGATCTTGCCATTATAGGCGCCGGTGGCGCGGGATTGCGTGCAGCAATTGCTGCCGCACAAGCAAATCCCAACGCTAAAATCGCACTGATCTCAAAAGTGTACCCAATGCGCAGCCATACCGTTGCTGCCGAAGGCGGCTCTGCTGCTGTCGCGCAGGATCATGACAGCTTTGACTACCATTTTCACGATACGGTAGCAGGCGGAGACTGGCTGTGTGAGCAGGATGTCGTGGATTACTTTGTCCACCACTGCCCAACTGAAATGACGCAACTGGAACAATGGGGCTGCCCATGGAGCCGCCGTGAAGACGGTAGCGTCAACGTACGTCGCTTCGGCGGCATGAAAATCGAGCGTACCTGGTTTGCCGCGGATAAAACCGGCTTCCACATGCTGCATACGCTGTTCCAAACTTCTTTGCAGTTCCCGCAAATTCAGCGCTTTGATGAACACTTCGTTCTGGATATCCTGGTGGACGACGGTCATGCTCGCGGCCTGGTCGCCATGAACATGATGGAAGGCACCCTGGTACAAATCCGTGCTAACGCAGTCGTGATGGCAACGGGCGGCGCGGGTCGTGTTTACCGTTACAACACCAACGGCGGCATCGTAACTGGCGACGGTATGGGCATGGCGCTGAGCCACGGCGTTCCGCTGCGTGATATGGAATTCGTTCAGTATCACCCAACAGGTCTGCCTGGTTCCGGTATCCTGATGACTGAAGGCTGCCGTGGTGAAGGTGGTATTCTGGTCAACAAAAATGGCTACCGTTATCTGCAAGACTACGGCATGGGTCCAGAAACTCCGCTGGGCGAGCCGAAAAACAAATACATGGAACTCGGTCCGCGTGACAAAGTTTCTCAGGCTTTCTGGCACGAATGGCGTAAAGGCAACACCATCTCCACCCCACGTGGCGATGTTGTTCACCTTGACCTGCGCCATCTCGGCGAGAAAAAACTGCTCGAACGTTTACCGTTCATCTGCGAACTGGCGAAAGCCTACGTGGGTGTCGATCCGGTTAAAGAACCGATCCCGGTACGCCCGACCGCACACTACACCATGGGCGGTATCGAAACCGATCAGCACTGCGAAACCCGTATTAAAGGTCTGTTCGCGGTGGGTGAATGTTCCTCTGTTGGTCTGCACGGCGCTAACCGTCTGGGCTCTAACTCCCTGGCGGAACTGGTGGTCTTCGGTCGTATGGCCGGTGAACAAGCTGCGGAACGCGCTGCAACAGCTGGCGCTGCAAACAGTGCCGCTCTTGATGCACAGGTTGCTGGCGTTGAAAAACGTCTGAAAGATCTGGTTAACCAGGAAGGTAACGAAAACTGGTCTAAGATCCGTGACGAAATGGGTATCTCCATGGAAGAAGGTTGCGGCATCTACCGTACACCGGAACTCATGCAGAAAACCGTTGATAAGCTGGCGGAACTGCAGGAGCGCTTCAAGCGCGTACGTATCACTGATACTTCCAGCGTATTCAACACCGACCTGCTGTACACCATTGAACTGGGTCACGGTCTGAACGTTGCTGAATGTATGGCGCACTCCGCGCTGGCACGTAAAGAATCCCGCGGCGCGCACCAGCGTCTGGATGAAGGCTGCACCGAGCGTGACGACGTGAACTTCCTCAAACATACCCTCGCCTTCCGCGATGCTGACGGCACGACTCGTCTGGAATACAGCGACGTGAAAATCACCACTCTGCCACCGGCTAAACGTGTTTACGGTGGCGAAGCGGAAGCAGCCGATAAGAAGGAGAAGGCGAATGGCTGAGTTGAAAAACCTGAAAGTTGAGGTGGTGCGCTATAACCCGGAAACCGATACCGCGCCGCACAGTGCTTTCTATGAAGTTCCTTATGATGAAACCACGTCTCTGCTGGATGCGTTGGGCTACATCAAAGATAACCTGGCACCAGACCTGAGCTATCGCTGGTCCTGCCGTATGGCAATTTGCGGCTCTTGCGGCATGATGGTCAACAACGTGCCGAAACTGGCGTGCAAAACCTTCCTGCGTGATTACACCAACGGTATGAAGGTTGAAGCGCTGGGCAACTTCCCGATTGAACGCGATCTGGTCGTCGATATGACGCACTTCATCGAAAGTCTGGAAGCGATCAAGCCGTATATCATTGGTAACCCGCGTACTCCGGATCAGGGTCCAAACACCCAGACTCCGGCGCAGATGGCGAAATATCATCAGTTCTCCGGTTGCATCAACTGCGGTCTGTGTTACGCCGCGTGTCCGCAGTTCGGCCTGAACCCTGAGTTCATTGGACCGGCTGCAATTACGCTGGCGCATCGCTATAACGAAGATAGCCGCGACCACGGCAAGAAGGAGCGTATGGCTCAGTTGAACAGCCCGAACGGCGTCTGGACCTGTACTTTCGTGGGCTACTGCTCCGAAGTCTGCCCGAAACACGTCGATCCGGCTGCGGCCATTCAGCAGGGTAAAGTTGAAAGTTCAAAAGACTTTCTTATCGCTACCCTGAAACCACGCTAAGGAGTGCATGATGACGACTAAACGCAAACCCTATGTGCGGCCGATGACGTCCACCTGGTGGAAAAAGCTGCCATTTTATCGCTTTTACATGCTGCGCGAAGGCACGGCAGTTCCGGCAGTCTGGTTCAGTATTGAACTGATTTTCGGCCTGTTTGCTCTGAAGCATGGTGCTGAGTCCTGGATGGGCTTTGTCGGCTTTTTGCAAAACCCGGTGGTGGTCATCCTCAACCTGGTTGTCCTGGCTGCAGCACTGCTGCATACCAAAACCTGGTTTGAGCTGGCGCCGAAAGCCGCCAACATCATCGTAAAAGACGAAAAAATGGGGCCAGAGCCGATCATCAAAGGTCTCTGGGTAGTTACTGCGGTAGTGACCGTAGTCATACTGTATGTAGCCCTATACTGGTAAGGAGTCCGGGATGATTAATCCAAATCCAAAACGCTCTGACGAACCTGTATTCTGGGGTCTGTTTGGTGCAGGTGGTATGTGGGGCGCAATCATTGCGCCGGTAGTGGTTCTGCTGGTTGGTATTATGCTGCCGCTGGGTCTGTTCCCGGGCGATGCGCTGAGCTATGAGCGCATTATGGCATTTGCCCAGAGCTTCATCGGACGCGCATTTCTGTTCCTGATGATCGTTCTGCCGCTGTGGTGTGGTTTACACCGTATGCACCACGCTATGCATGACCTGAAAATCCACGTGCCTGCTGGCAAATGGGTATTCTACGGCCTGGCTGCTATCCTGACCGTTGTAACAGCGATTGGCATTCTGACT
>NZ_SZWR01000012.1:0-18362 GCF_005280875.1 Citrobacter sp. wls827 | reverse complement strand
GCGGGCCTTTTTATTTGTGCAATACCCCGATCAGCCAACGAGAAAACTCGCGCATCGCAGGTGTCTCCGGGCGAGATTGCAAACGCGTTATCCAGTAACTCCCCAGATCAATCTGCGTTAAAAACGGCTGTACGATACGCTCACTACTGAGTAAATGCGTGAACATTCTGACCGGGGCGATTGCCACACCAATCCCCGCCTTCGCGGCTTCCAGCATGGTGACCGACGAGTCAAACACCACCACGTTGTGCGTCGGTGACGGCGGCGCTTCTCCAGCGGCCTGCATCCACAGCGCCCATTCATCACGACGATACGATCGTAATAGCGGAAATTTCAGGATATCTGCAGGAGTCTGAATCTGAGAGGCCAGCTCGGGTGAACAAAGCGGAGACATCAGCGCGCTACATAAATATTGCGCATCAGTATCGTGCCAGGCTCCCCCTCCGTAGCGAATGGTATAATCCAGCCCCTCTGCTGCAGGATCAACACGGTTATTATGCGTGGAAAGCTGTAAATCGATATACGGATAACACCGTTTAAAATCGTGTAGAAGTGGGAAAAGGCAACCCACCGCAAAAGTGCCCACCACACCAATTTTCAGTTTTTCCTGAGACTGGTTACCGGCAAAGCGGTCTAACATCGCCGCCATACGATCGAAAGAATCATTAAGTACAGGTAACAGACTCTCACCTTCTGTCGTGAGCATCAGGCCTCGTGAAACGCGAATAAAGAGCTGACAATTCAACTGCTGCTCCAACGCTTTCACATGCTGGCTGATGGCAGAATGCGTTACATTCAGCTCAATTGCTGCGCGGGTAAAGCTGAGATGCCTGGCGGCCGCTTCAAAAGCCCGTAGAGAATTAAGTGGGATATAGCTACGCGTCATCATCTAACCCGTTAGAAAAACTTATATCTGCTGCTAAATTTAACCGTTTGTCAACACAGTGCAAATCAAACACACTGATTGCGTCTGACGGGCCCGGACACCCTTTCGCTTTTTATTACGGAAATGATTTCATGATGAAAAAATCGTTATGCTGCGCACTACTGCTGACAGCCTCTTTCTCCACGTTTGCCGCCGCAAAAACAGAACAACAGATTGCCGATATCGTTAATCGCACCATCACCCCGTTGATGCAGGAGCAGGCTATTCCGGGTATGGCCGTGGCCGTTATCTACCAGGGAAAACCGTATTACTTTACCTGGGGTAAAGCTGATATCGCCAATAATCGTCCGATTACACAGAACACACTGTTCGAACTCGGTTCAGTCAGTAAGACCTTCAATGGCGTGCTGGGCGGCGATGCGATCGCCCGCGGCGAAATCAAACTCAGCGATCCGGTCACCCGGTACTGGCCGGAACTCACAGGCAAACAGTGGCAGAACATTAGTCTGCTGCACTTAGCCACATACACGGCAGGTGGCCTGCCGCTTCAGATCCCCGACGAGGTGACGGATAAAACCGCATTGCTGCGCTTTTATCAAAACTGGCAACCCCAGTGGGCCCCGGGCGCTAAACGTCTCTATGCTAACTCCAGCATTGGTCTGTTTGGCGTACTGGCGGTGAAACCCTCTGGAATGAGCTACGAAGGGGCGATGATCAGACGCGTCCTGCAGCCATTAAAACTCACTCACACCTGGATTACCGTTCCGCAGAACGAGCAACGAGATTATGCCTGGGGCTATCGCGATGGCAAGCCCGTACATGTTTCGCCAGGCCAGCTTGATGCCGAAGCGTATGGTGTGAAATCCAGCATTATGGATATGGCTCGCTGGGTTCAGGCCAATATGGACGCCAGCCACGTGCAGGAGAAAACCCTGCAGCAGGGCATCGGGCTCGCACAGTCACGTTACTGGCGCATTGGTGAGATGTACCAGGGCTTAGGCTGGGAAATGCTTAACTGGCCGGTAAAAGCAGACACTATTATCAACGGCAGCGACAGTAAAATCGCTCTGGCGGCGCTTCCGGCCGTTGAGGTAAACCCACCTGCCCCCGCAGTAAAAGCCTCCTGGGTACATAAAACAGGTTCGACTGGCGGATTTGGTAGTTATGTGGCTTTTATTCCGGAGAAAAATCTTGGCATCGTGATGCTGGCCAATAAAAGCTACCCGAATCCTGCTCGCGTCGACGCGGCATGGCGCATCCTTGAAAAACTGCAGTAACCGGCGTTGAGGTCCGATCCGTCGGGCCTCCTTTCTTCCACTTCTTTTCCTGCTGTCATCTACACTTAACAAAAATACAGCAAGGAATATCCCATGCGCATTCTGCCCGTTGTTGCTGCAGTTACGGCTGCATTTCTGGTTGTTGCCTGCAGTTCTCCTACACCGCCGAAAGGCGTTACCGTGGTGAATAACTTTGATGCCAAACGCTATCTGGGCACCTGGTATGAAATTGCGCGTTTCGACCATCGATTCGAACGTGGGCTGGAAAAAGTGACCGCAACCTACAGCCTGCGCGATGATGGTGGGCTCAACGTCATCAACAAAGGCTATAACCCGGACAGGGAAATGTGGCAAAAAACGGAAGGCAAAGCCTATTTCACCGGCGATCCAAGCACGGCCGCGCTTAAAGTATCATTCTTCGGCCCCTTCTATGGTGGGTATAACGTAATTGCACTCGACCGGGAATATCGTCACGCGCTGGTTTGCGGTCCGGATCGCGACTATCTGTGGATCCTTTCACGGACCCCAACTATTTCAGATGAGATGAAACAGCAGATGCTGGCAGTCGCGACCCAGGAGGGGTTTGAAGTGAATAAGTTGATTTGGGTAAAACAACCCGGCGCTTAGTGGGTGCTGAGCTTCAGGCCAATAATGCCGGCAACAATCAACCCCAGGCTGAGCAGACGTGCCGGACTGGCTGATTCACCCAGTAGCAGAATGCCGGTAATGGCTGCCCCTACCGCGCCAATCCCGGTCCAGACGGCATAAGCCGTACCAACCGGTAGCGTTCTCATCGCCCAGGAAAGCATAGCGATACTGACGATCATCGCCGCAATGGTGATAATACTTGGCGTTAAACGGGTAAAACCGTGGGTATATTTCAGACCAATAGCCCAGACAACTTCAAGCAGACCCGCGATAAGTAAAACGATCCAGGACATGACTGGCTCCAGTACACAATGGGGCCGTCCCCGGTTGAAAGATGCGTTTGCAGGTCGTCCTGCAAAGCGGATGTATGAAATGGCATTTTTTGCCCGGGAGAAAATGAATTTCAACCTTTTTATTCATTGCTTACTTAAAGCAAGAATTAAGCCCAATTAGAGGCGTAGTTCCCGCATTTGGCTCACATTGGACTTCTCTATGATGAAGAGCTTTCTGAACTCAGAAAGCCATTTGATCCTCTTCTGAATGCGAAAGGTTTATGCTTAAAATTTTAGTGATTGACCGGTGCCACTTCACCCGCACAGGGATAGAGGCCTTGCTTAATCATTCTGGTATGTTCAACTCTTCATTTCTGGTGTCAGGGATTAATAATCTGATGTTGGCTAAAGAGCATATTTTGCAGTGGAAGCCACATCTGGTAATCGCAGATTTATGTAGTTTTCTCAGCGATATTCACTCCAGCCCCCCCATCGCACCATTTTTTATGAGCTGCGGCGCCATCCCGCTGATTTTACTACAATCAGGCGACCGATCGCACAACCCAATCGATCCCCCTCACTCTGCCGTTCACTCGACATTGTCCAAACACATCGCGTTGCATGATCTTTCGCGCACGATCCAGAATGCACTACAGATCCGCCCCGTATTGGATACACCTAAAAATGCCACACCGCTGCTTACACCACAGGAAGAGAAGGTACTGTCATTGTGGATGGATGGCGTTGATAACAATGCAATAGCCGCCGCGCTCTGCATTCATGGTAAGACGGTATACACCTATAAGCGAAATATCCGTATGAAGCTGCACCTGGGGAACCGCTTTTCACCGTTTCTCTCTCTACCTGAGAAGATGAATGAACGGTACGACGGTGCGTCGTACCGTTCATAGCTATTGCTGAGCCTTTGTCGCTGCACCAGAAATGGCACTACCGCCCTCAGAAATATCCTGACCTACGCCTCGCGTCGTATTACACGCCGTTAATACGGAAGAAAGTACCAACACAGAAAAGATCGCAGCAATTGTCTTCTTAACCATAACGTCTTCCTTTTTTAGCCAATATTGTTTGTGTATAGCTACTTAATAATAGACAAGATCCGGGGGGGTGACGGATAAACGACCGTTTTTAAGACAACATGAGGGGACTAGCTGGCAGCGTGAGAAATTGAATTACCGAGATGTTTGATATCTTCACCGAAGCCGCGCGCCGTATTACAGCCCGCCAGGAGGGTGCTGGTGAAAAGGATAAGCATTACAAGACCGAGAAGACGTTTCATCATTCCTGCCCTGGAAAAGTATGGCGCAGCAATCTGCACCCACATCTTAGAAATACGCAAAATCATTCAGGCCGCCTGATGCAGCCTGAAAGATGAAGAATATTACTTCACGCGGGATACGTATTCGCCAGAGCGGGTATCCACTTTGATGACTTCGCCGATCTGTACGAACAGCGGAACTTTAACCACTGCACCGGTGGACAGCGTCGCTGGTTTACCACCAGTACCTGCAGTGTCACCTTTCAGACCTGGGTCGGTTTCAACGACTTCCAGCTCAACGAAGTTCGGCGGAGTCACGGAGATCGGCTGACCGTTCCACAGGGTCACGATGCATTCAGCCTGGTCCAGCAGCCATTTAGCGTTATCGCCTACCGCTTTCTCGTCAGCAGCCAGCTGTTCGAAAGTGGTGTTATTCATAAAGTGCCAGAACTCACCGTCGCTATACAGGAAAGTCAGGTTCATGTCGGCTACGTCTGCGCCTTCAGCGGAGTCGGTAGACTTGAAGGTTTTCTCTACGCGAGTACCGGTCAGCAGGCGACGCAGCTTAACGCGCGCAAACGCCTGGCCTTTACCTGGTTTAACGAATTCGCTGGCTTCAACCGCATAAGGTTCGCCGTCCAACATGATTTTAAGACCAGCACGAAAATCGTTGCTATAGTACGTTGCCATAAGGCCCTCTGAAAATTGTTAACTGGTAGCTAAGCCACAAAATGGCGCATATTGTAACCCTAAATACCCCATCCAGAGAAGATTGGTTATCGCAACTTGCCGATGTTGTGACCGATCCTGATGAACTTCTGCATCTTTTGAATATAGACGCAGATGAAAAACTGTTGGCCGGACGCGATGCGAGACGGCTTTTCGCCCTGCGCGTACCGCGTGCGTTTATTGCCCGCATGGAAAAAGGCAATCCAGACGATCCGCTTTTGCGTCAGGTACTTACTTCTCAGGAAGAGTTCGTTTCCGCACCAGGCTACTCGACCGATCCACTGGAAGAGCAGCACAGCGTCGTTCCAGGATTACTGCACAAATATCGCAACCGGGCGCTATTGCTGGTTAAAGGCGGTTGTGCGGTAAATTGTCGCTATTGCTTCCGCCGACACTTCCCGTATGCTGAAAACCAGGGCAATAAGCGCAACTGGCAGGTCGCCCTGGACTACATTAGCGCACATCCTGAGCTGGATGAGATTATCTTCTCCGGTGGCGATCCGTTAATGGCCAAAGACCATGAACTGGACTGGTTGCTCACGCAACTGGAAGCCATCCCGCATATTAAGCGTCTGCGAATTCACAGCCGTTTGCCGATTGTTATCCCGGCGCGTATTACTGAAGGACTGGTCGAGCGTTTTGCACACTCTTCCCTGCAGATTCTGCTGGTCAATCACATTAATCACGCGAACGAAATTGATGAGACATTTCGTCAGGCAATGGCCAGCTTGCGGAAAGTGGGTGTCACATTGCTTAACCAAAGCGTCCTGCTGCGTGGCGTGAACGACAACGCACAAACGCTGGCAAACCTGAGCAATGCACTGTTTGATGCGGGCGTAATGCCCTATTACCTGCATGTACTGGATAAAGTGCAGGGAGCCGCTCACTTTATGGTGAGTGACGATGAGGCACGGAAAATCATGCGAGAGCTGCTGACGCTGATTTCAGGCTATATGGTCCCAAAACTGGCGCGCGAAATTGGCGGTGAGCCAAGTAAAACGCCGTTGGATTTGCAGTTACGCCAACAATAGTCATTATTGAGTGTCCGATTTCGGACACTCGACACGATTACTTATCATTTAAATTCCAACAAGTGGAGCCACACTTTTAATCTGTGCTATTTTAATTGGCGCTGTAAAATCATTCATTCGTAAATTTTATCAATAGTTTCAAATGCAGAACATCAATAAATATATGGTTAGGGAGAACCTTTGATGGCTATCAGTATTAAAGGTATTAATACCGGCGTTATTCGTCAGAAGAATGAATTTATTGCTTTGGCATTAAAGATAAAAGAACCAAGAAATAAAGAGTCGCTGTTTTTTCTTTCTCCGCTTGGGCTAAGAGACTTGTTTATTGCTCTGGAAAGCAAGCTATACGCCAAACATCAACTAAGCGAAGACGAGCGTGTGCAATATGAGAAAGAATGCGAGAAAGCCAGCAAAAAGATGCACGAAAATATTCCTTTAATTCAGGAGGATGAGTTAAAGAATGCGGATATTAACCGTCGCATAAATTCACTGACGTTAGTGGATGATAAAGGGGAGAACTTAGCATTTTCTCTGACGCTGCATGACGGGAAAACAGATGAATTACTGATTAATGAATTACAGATTCAGGTGTTGGCGCATGCAATTATTCATGCAATAAATAATGCTGGCATGCGGGATTTAGCGCTACGAATTACATCGCTGCTGGATTTTCTGCCGCTGTACGATGTGGATTGCCAGCAAAACGACAATCTGGAATACGATTCTTATACACAACCCGAATGGAAACATAACCTGTTTAATCATTATCTGGCGATTATTTACCGCTATACGGATGATAAAGGAAAAGCCCAGTACTGTGGTTCGGTAGTAAAAACTCGCGCTCTTTCCGGCAGCAAAGAGGCCGAAGCCATTACTCGCCGTCTGCTCGATTTCAGCCCACGGCTGAAAAAACTTGCCGGTGTACCGTGCCAGGTGTTTGTCAGAACGTTGACGGGTGATAAGACGCAAAAGCTCAATCAGGATCAGTGCCTGCGCGCGCTGCATCATTTACGCGTTCAGTCTGCGCATAAGACTCAGAATGCCTGATGGCGCTGCGCTTATCAGGCCTACGATTGCATGAGCCTGTCCAGGCCACTGTATTACACAAAATCATTCAATCTGCATCGCGGCGGCAAGCGAAGAAAATCCCCAGGAGCATAGATAACTATGTGACTGGGGTTTCACAGCGCAGCCAACAAAGAGGCTGGTTGAAGGATGAAGTGTAATCAGTTAGGGCACTTATAAACCTGCCCAATCATCTCACTGGCGGTAGGAACAAAGCTGGAGAGCATTCCCTGCGATGGGCTGCTGACGCCATAAATCACGTTACCGCCCATTGCCGCAGCCTGGTTACGCAGATCGTTTGCTGCGCCACGCATTGAGCCGCCCTCTTCGCCGTGCTGGCCAGAAAGCCAGTTGCTTTGCTTACCGGTTGCCGTGCCTATCAGTTGGCACTCTGCGCCAGGCTTGTCTTCGACAAAGCGTACGCTTTGCCCGGCTGAACTCAGTTCGTTGCTGGAGCTACAACCCGCCATCAGTAGCGCGGCACCAACGATCCCTGCTAAATATTTCACGTGCATGTCATTCCCCATAATCAATTAGTTGGACGTTATGTCCGTAGCTGAATCATATACTAAAAAGATGACCAAAAGAAAAACCCCCGGACATTTCTGCCCGAGGGTTTCTCAATTCTGGGAGATGAGCACCCAAATCATTCTGGTTGCAGGAAGGCGGCCAGTTTGTTAATCCCGAGGAGCTTACTCAAGTAAGTGACTGGGGTTAGCAAACGCAGCCAACGCATCTGCAGCCTGAAGGATGCAGGGTGTGGGCAATTACATCATGCCGCCCATTCCACCCATGCCGCCCATACCAGCAGCACCTAAGTCAGGCGCATCGCCTTTCGGCAGGTCGGTAACCATGCACTCGGTGGTGATCATCAGACCCGCAACAGAAGCCGCGTACTGCAGAGCAGAACGCGTTACTTTGGTTGGATCCAGGATACCCATGTCGATCATGTTGCCGTATTCTTCAGTTGCAGCGTTGTAACCGTAGTTACCGTCACCCGCTTTCACGGTGTTAGCCACTACAGACGGCTCTTCGCCGCAGTTCAGCACGATTTGACGCAGCGGGGATTCCATTGCGCGCAGCGCAACTTTGATACCCACGTTCTGGTCTTCGTTCTGGCCTTTCAGGCCGGCAATTTTGCTTGCTACACGGATCAGCGCAACACCACCACCAGCAACCACGCCTTCTTCTACCGCAGCACGAGTCGCGTGCAGGGCATCTTCAACGCGGGCTTTCTTCTCTTTCATTTCAACTTCAGTCGCAGCACCAACTTTGATAACCGCAACGCCGCCTGCCAGTTTCGCTACGCGCTCCTGCAGTTTTTCACGGTCGTAGTCTGAAGTTGCTTCTTCGATCTGCTGACGAATCTGAGTCACGCGACCCTGGATTGCAGCTTCGTCACCCACGCCATCGATGATGGTGGTGGTGTCTTTGTTGATAACAACGCGTTTAGCCTGACCCAGATCTTCCAGAGTTGCTTTTTCCAGCTCCATACCGATCTCTTCAGAGATAACGGTACCACCGGTCAGGGTAGCGATATCCTGCAGCATCGCTTTACGACGGTCGCCGAAACCAGGTGCTTTAACCGCAGCCACTTTCACGATACCGCGCATGGTGTTAACAACCAGAGTTGCCAGCGCCTCGCCTTCAACATCTTCAGCGATGATCAGCAGCGGTTTGCCTGCTTTCGCAACGGCTTCCAGAACCGGCAGCATTTCGCGGATGTTGGAGATTTTCTTATCAGCCAGCAGGATGAACGGGCTTTCCAGTTCTACTGCGCCAGTTTCCGGCTTATTGATGAAGTAAGGAGACAGGTAGCCACGGTCGAACTGCATACCTTCAACTACGTCCAGTTCGTCCTGCAGACCGGTACCGTCTTCAACGGTGATCACGCCTTCTTTACCGACTTTGTCCATCGCTTCAGCGATCAGTTTACCTACAGTTTCGTCGGAGTTAGCGGAGATGGTACCAACCTGAGCAATAGCTTTAGAGTCGGAGCACGGTACGGACAGTGCTTTCAGTTCTTCAACGGCAGCAGCGACAGCTTTGTCGATACCACGTTTCAGATCCATCGGGTTCATGCCCGCAGCAACGGCTTTCAGGCCTTCAGTGATGATGGACTGAGCCAGTACGGTTGCGGTGGTGGTACCGTCGCCTGCAGCGTCGTTCGCTTTAGAGGCAACTTCTTTCACCATCTGCGCACCCATGTTTTCGAACTTGTCTTCCAGTTCGATTTCACGTGCTACGGAAACACCATCTTTAGTGATGGTCGGTGCACCGAAAGATTTATCCAGAACTACGTTACGGCCTTTTGGACCGAGGGTAACTTTCACTGCATCTGCCAGTACATTCACGCCGCGCAGCATTTTCACACGAGCGTCGTTACCGAATTTTACGTCTTTAGCTGCCATTTTCTCTTTCCCTTAAATTCGTATGTTCAGTGTCGTTCGCGGATTAGGCTTCAACGATTGCCAGGATGTCGCTTTCGGACATGATCAACACTTCTTCATTGTCGATCTTCTCAGATTTAACACCGTAGCCATCGTTGAAAATGACGATATCGCCGACTTTCACGTCCAGCGGCTGTACAGAACCGTTGTCCAGGATGCGACCCTTACCGACAGCGATGATTTCGCCACGAGTTGATTTACCTGCAGCGGAACCGGTCAGTACGATGCCACCAGCAGATTTGGATTCAACTTCTTTACGTTTGACGATCACACGATCATGTAACGGACGAATACTCATTGATAGCTCTCCTTTGAGAAAGTCTTTATCAGTTATGGGTGACGCCGGCCCGTAAACGGTATCCCGGCTAGTGACCAGAGAGATGGGGATGGGCTTTTGTGCCTTCAAGGGGGCAAGCGAAAAAAAATTTTTATCAGCAGAAAATCCCGTCAAAACACCGACACGCCTCACATTTCATAACGATTTCAGCTACGTCGTCATAAGCAAATCCGATTGTGATACCATCGAAAATCTGCGCTGTAGCCCGGTACATGGGCATAACCGGATAACAACTTATGAGCGGATTAAAACAAGAGCTGGGACTGGCTCAAGGCGTTGGCCTGTTGTCGACATCATTGTTAGGTACAGGCGTTTTCGCCGTCCCCGCACTTGCCGCGCTGGTTGCTGGCAACAACAGCCTGTGGGCATGGCCGGTGCTGATCGTTTTAGTCTTTCCGGTGGCGATTGTCTTTGCCGTACTCGGTCGCCATTTTCCCAGCGCAGGCGGCGTGGCGCATTTTGTCGGCATGGCCTTTGGCTCACGGCTTGAGCGCGTTACCGGGTGGCTTTTTTTATCGGTAATTCCAGTGGGGTTACCTGCGGCATTGCACATTGCCGCCGGATTCGGCCAGGCAATGTTTGGCTGGCATGGTTGGCAGCTTCTGTTAGCAGAGCTCGGCACGCTGGTATTGGTCTGGTACATCGGTTCGCGGGGTGCCAGCTCCAGCGCAAACCTGCAAACGGTCATTGCCGGACTGATTGTTGCCCTCATTGTTGCTATCTGGTGGGCGGGCGATCTGAAACCAGGCGAAATCCCCTTCCCTGCAATTAGCGATATTGAACTCCCCGGTCTGTTCGCCGCGCTGTCGGTGATGTTCTGGTGTTTTGTTGGCCTCGAAGCGTTTGCTCACCTGGCGTCTGAATTCAAAAATCCGGAACGAGACTTCCCACGCGCGCTGATGATCGGCCTGCTGCTGGCTGGGTCTGTTTATTGGGCATGCACCGTCGTCGTTCTCCATTTTGGTGCCTACGGCGAGCAAATGGCCGCCGCAGCGTCGCTGCCAGAAATCGTCGTGCAACTGTTTGGTGTACAGGCACTGTGGGTCGCCTGCATCATTGGTTTTTTGGCCTGTTTTGCCAGCCTCAACATTTATATTCAAAGTTTCGCTCGACTGGTCTGGTCGCAAGCGCAGTATAAGCCTGAGAGTTATCTGGCTCGTCTGTCCCCCCGCCACCTTCCGGGCAATGCGCTAAACGCCGTATTGGGCTGCTGCGTAGTCAGTACTCTGTGCATCTATATGCTGCAAATCAATCTCGATGCGTTAATCGTCTACGCCAACGGCATCTTTATTATGATTTATTTGCTGTGCATGTTGGCGGGTTGTCGATTACTGAAAGGACATTACCGCGCACTGGCGGTCATTGGCGGTCTTCTGTGTCTGCTGCTGTTAGCGATGGTAGGCTGGAAGAGCCTGTATGCGCTGATTATGCTGGCAGGGCTGTGGCTGTTTTTACCGAGCCGGAAAATGGCTGAGGCCAAATAAGCAATAAGAAAGCCCGGTAGCACTTACCGGGCCTGCAGGGTCAGTCGCGACGATCGTCGTCTTTATGATCAAGACGGTTGCGCTCATCATCTTTACGCTGAAATTCACCGTCGAAGGTCTCACCGCCACCGGTTCCGGCACTAAATCCACCACCTGGCATACGCGAAAAACGCAAATGTGGCAGCAACTTCATGGTCAAATGTTTCTGCACCGGAGGTAATAAAAGAAGAAGACCGAGGAAATCGGTGAAGAAACCAGGCAACACCAACAGCAAGCCGGCGATAATCAGCGACACGCTCTTGATCATTTCTGCAGCCGGACTTTCACCTGCCGCCATTTTCTGTTGCATCAGTAAAAAGTTCTTAAACCCCTGGTTACGAACCAGAGACATACCGATAACCGAGGTAAAAATAACCAAAATCAGGGTCATCAGGACACCCAGCACATGGGCAACCTGGATAAAAATAGATATCTCTATGTAAACGTAGAGAAAAATGGCAAGTAATGGTATCCAGCGCAAAGGGCTCTCCTGTTGAAAACAGTCGTTTTCACCAACAACTGCTCGAAAATTGTGTGACTTGCATCACTCTAATATTGGGGTGATTAGCAAAATTTCAAGCTGCTTGTACACTAATATTTGGTGTTAATCCTAAAGGGGTGATCTATTTCACAGAATAATAAATAAGGGGTAAATTCCACGCTTTAAGTGATCCAGATTACGGTAGAAATCCTGAACCAGCATATGATCTCGGGTATCAGACCGATGCAGGGGATAATCGTCGGTCGAGAAACAATCGAAATCACATATATCCTGTGTGTTTAGTCAAATCATTGGCAGCTTGAAAAAGAAGGTTCACATGTTAAACAACATTCGTATCGAAGAAGACTTGTTGGGTACCAGGGAAGTTCCAGCGGACGCTTACTATGGTGTCCACACTCTGAGAGCGATTGAAAACTTCTACATTAGCAACAACAAAATCAGTGACATTCCTGAATTTGTTCGCGGCATGGTAATGGTTAAAAAGGCAGCGGCACTGGCCAACAAAGAGCTGCAAACTATTCCTAAGAGCGTGGCAAATGCCATCATCGCGGCGTGTGATGAAGTCCTGAATAACGGAAAATGCATGGATCAGTTCCCGGTAGATGTTTACCAGGGTGGTGCGGGTACCTCCGTCAACATGAACACCAACGAAGTGCTGGCCAATATCGGTCTGGAACTGATGGGTCACCAGAAAGGTGAATATCAGTACCTGAACCCGAACGACCACGTCAACAAATGTCAGTCTACCAACGACGCTTACCCGACCGGTTTCCGTATCGCTGTTTACGCATCCATCATCAAACTGATTGATGCTCTGAACCAGCTGCGTGAAGGCTTCGAGCAAAAAGCTGTTGAATTCCAGGACATCCTGAAAATGGGTCGTACCCAGCTGCAGGATGCTGTACCGATGACCCTCGGTCAGGAATTCCGTGCTTTCAGCGTACTGTTGAAAGAAGAAGTGAAAAACATTGGCCGTACCGCTGAGCTGCTGCTGGAGGTTAACCTCGGCGCAACTGCAATCGGTACGGGTCTGAACACACCGAAAGAGTACTCTCCGCTGGCAGTGCAAAAACTGGCTGAAGTGACCGGTTTCGCCTGCGTTCCTGCAGAAGACCTGATTGAAGCCACCTCCGACTGCGGCGCATACGTTATGGTGCACGGTGCACTGAAACGTCTGGCTGTGAAAATGTCCAAAATCTGTAACGACCTGCGTTTGCTCTCCTCTGGCCCACGTGCCGGCCTGAATGAGATCAACCTGCCGGAACTGCAGGCGGGCTCTTCCATCATGCCAGCAAAAGTGAACCCGGTTGTTCCAGAAGTTGTAAACCAGGTGTGCTTTAAAGTCATCGGTAACGACGTCACTGTTACCATGGCATCTGAAGCAGGTCAGCTGCAGCTGAACGTAATGGAACCTGTTATCGGCCAGGCAATGTTCGAATCTATCCACATTCTGAGCAATGCTTGCTACAACCTGCTGGAAAAATGCGTTAGCGGCATCACTGCTAACAAAGAAGTGTGTGAAGCATTCGTTTATAACTCCATCGGTATCGTCACCTACCTCAACCCGTTCATCGGTCACCACAACGGCGATATCGTCGGTAAAATTTGTGCCGAAACCGGTAAGAGCGTGCGTGAAGTTGTCCTGGAGCGCGGTCTGTTGACCGAGGCAGAACTGGACGATATCTTCTCTGCACAGAACCTGATGCACCCGGCTTATAAAGCAAAACGTTATACTGATGAAAGCGAACAGTAATCGTGTAGGGTAGTACCAGAGAGGGCACGTCATGATGACGTGCCTTTTTTCTTGCACCAAGTTACTTAAAAACAACAATTTAATATCAACTTGTTAAACAACAAGGAAGGCTAATATGATAGTTTTAGAACTTATCATCGTTTTGCTGGCAATCTTTTTGGGTGCCAGACTTGGGGGTATCGGTATTGGATTTGCAGGTGGGCTGGGTGTTCTGGTTCTCGCCGCTATTGGCGTAAAACCGGGTAATATTCCGTTCGATGTTATTTCCATTATCATGGCGGTTATCGCTGCTATCTCCGCCATGCAGATTGCCGGTGGTCTGGACTATCTGGTCCATCAAACTGAAAAACTGCTGCGTAAGAACCCGAAATACATCACAATCCTTGCACCGATCGTGACCTATTTCCTGACTATCTTTGCCGGTACCGGCAACATCTCTCTGGCAACGCTGCCAGTTATCGCTGAAGTCGCGAAGGAGCAAGGGATCAAACCTTGCCGTCCGCTCTCTACCGCAGTGGTTTCTGCACAGATTGCGATTACCGCATCACCTATCTCAGCGGCCGTGGTTTACATGTCTTCCGTCATGGAAGGTCATGGTATCAGCTACATTCACCTGCTGTCAGTGGTCATTCCGTCTACCCTGCTGGCCGTTCTGGTGATGTCCTTCCTGGTCACCGCACTGTTCAACTCCAAACTGTCTGACGACCCGATTTATCGTAAGCGTCTGGAAGAAGGTCTGGTTGAATTGCGCGGTGAAAGACAAGTTGAAATCAAAGCTGGCGCAAAAACCTCCGTTTGGTTGTTCCTGCTGGGCGTAGTTTGTGTTGTCGTTTACGCCATCGTCAACAGCCCAAGCCTTGGCCTGGTCGCTAAACCGCTGATGAACACCACCAATGCCATTCTGATCATCATGTTGAGCATCGCGACGCTGACGACAATCATCTGCCGCGTTGAAACTGACTCCATCCTGAACTCCAGCACCTTCAAAGCCGGTATGAGCGCCTGTATTTGTATCCTGGGTGTTGCATGGCTGGGTGATACCTTCGTATCTCACAACATTGACTGGATCAAAGATACTGCAGGTAGCGTAATTCAGGGTCATCCGTGGCTGCTGGCTGTCATCTTCTTCTTTGCTTCTGCTCTGCTGTATTCTCAGGCTGCAACGGCTAAAGCACTGATGCCGATGGCTCTGGCACTGAACGTTTCTCCACTGACCGCTGTAGCGTCTTTCGCTGCGGTTTCTGGCCTGTTCATTCTGCCTACCTACCCAACTCTGGTTGCGGCGGTTCAGATGGATGACACCGGTACTACCCGTATCGGTAAATTCGTCTTTAACCATCCGTTCTTCATCCCGGGTACTCTGGGTGTGGTTCTGGCTGTCTGCTTCGGCTTCTTGCTGGGTAGCTTCATGCTGTAAGTTTTACCTGCGGGGTGCTTAGGCATCCCGCAGTACCTCCCCGCCTCGCTTTAACTAACATCCTTCCCTCGTCCGTTGTATAGTTACCGTTCTCTTGCTGGTTACTCTGTTCTTTCGAGGTGTTTATGCTTGATGTTAAGAGTCAGGATATCTCCATCCCCGATACCGTTGTGGTGCTCTGTACCGCCCCGGATGAAGCAACCGCCCAGGATCTGGCTGCAAAAGTACTGGCAGAAAAACTGGCCGCCTGCGTGACGCTGCTGCCCGGTGCAACGTCTCTCTATTATTGGGAGGGTAAGCTGGAGCAGGAATATGAAGTCCAGATGATTTTAAAAACTACCGTCACGCACCAGCAAGCGCTTCTCGATTGCCTGAAGTCTCATCATCCATATCAAACCCCTGAACTTCTGGTTTTACCCGTCACTCACGGAGACTTTGATTACCGCTCATGGCTCAACGCATCCTTACGCTGATCCTGCTGCTATGCAGCACATCCACTTTTGCCGGATTATTTGATTCGCCTGGCCGCTCGCAGTTTGTCCCTGCCGACCGGGCATTTATTTTTGATTTTCAGCAAAACCAACATGACCTGAACTTCTCATGGCAGGTAAAAGACGGCTACTACCTGTACCGCAAACAGATAAGCATTACACCGTCTCAGGCTGATATTGCCGAGGTAAAGCTACCGCCAGGCGTCTGGCATGAAGATGAGTTTTACGGCAAAAGTGAAATTTACCGTAAGCAGTTGAACGTTCCGGTAACGATCAATCAGGCCGCATCTGGTGCAACGCTGACCGTTACTTACCAGGGCTGTGCCGATGCCGGATTTTGCTATCCGCCGGAAACCAAAACCGTTCCACTCAGTGAAGTCATGGCTCGTACAGATGCGACGCCTACACCAACGCCTGATACAGTCGCCCCGGAAAAACAATCACAGCCAGCCGCCCAACTCCCCTTTTCCGCACTGTGGGCATTGCTGATCGGGATTGGCATTGCCTTTACCCCCTGTGTATTGCCGATGTATCCACTGATTTCCGGGATCGTACTCGGCGGTAAACAACGCTTATCAACCGGGCGGGCTCTGCTGCTGACCTTTATCTACATACAGGGAATGGCGCTCACCTATACCGCGCTGGGTCTGGTCGTTGCGGCTGCCGGGCTACAGTTTCAGGCCGCGCTACAGCATCCCTATGTATTGATTGGGCTTGCCATTGTCTTTACGCTGCTGGCTCTGTCGATGTTTGGCCTGTTCACGCTGCAGCTCCCTTCATCGCTGCAGACGCGTCTCACATTGATGAGTAACCGCCAGCAAGGCGGCTCTCCTGGTAGCGTCTTTGCGATGGGGGCGATTGCCGGCCTCATCTGTTCCCCTTGCACCACAGCCCCGCTAAGCGCGATTTTGCTGTATATCGCTCAGAGCGGGAACATGTGGCTGGGAGGCGGCACGCTGTATCTGTACGCACTGGGGATGGGATTACCCCTGATGCTGATTACCGTATTTGGTAACCGCCTGCTGCCTAAAAGTGGCCCATGGATGGAACATGTCAAAACCGCTTTTGGTTTCGTCATCCTTGCGCTTCCCGTCTTTTTACTCGAACGCATTATTGGCGACGAATGGGGCATTCGCTTATGGTCACTGTTAGGCGTCGCGTTCTTTGGCTGGGCGTTCATCACCAGCCTGCAGGCAAAGCACGCCTGGATGCGTATCGTGCAGATTGTCCTGTTAGCCGCAGCACTGGTATGCGTGCGTCCACTGCAAGACTGGGCGTTCGGCGCGCCGCATACTCAAACCCAGGCACACCTTAACTTCACGCCGGTGGCATCGGTAGATGCGTTAAATCAAGCGCTGGAGCAAGCTAAAGGCAGGCCAGTCATGCTGGATCTGTATGCCGACTGGTGTGTAGCCTGTAAGGAATTTGAAAAGTACACGTTCAGTAATCCGCAGGTTCAGCAAGCGCTAGGCAACACGGTGCTGTTGCAAGCTGATGTGACAGCAAACAATGCCCAGGATGTCGCTCTGCTGAAACACCTACAGGTTTTAGGTTTGCCGACTATCTTGTTCTTTGATGCCGAGGGAAAAGAGCATCCGGAGGCCCGGGTAACGGGTTTTATGGATGCCGCGACCTTCAGCGCACATTTGCGCGATCGCCAACCGTGAGCGACACTTGCAACAGGAAATACGGAGGAGAATACCGTGCAACGTGAAGATGTCCTGGGAGAAGCCCTGAAATTACTTGAGGTTCAAGGGATAGCCAATACCACACTGGAAATGGTGGCAGAGCATGTCAATTATCCACTTGATGAACTGCAACGCTTCTGGCCTGATAAAGAGGCCATTCTGTACGATGCCTTGCGTTACCTCAGTCAACGGGTGGATATCTGGCGGCGTCAGCTTTTGCTGGATGACACGCTGAGCGCTGAGCAGAAACTACTGGCACGCTATAACGCGCTGTCCGAATGCGTGAGTAATAATCGCTATCCAGGCTGCCTGTTCATCGCTGCCTGCACGTTTTACCCCGATCCAGGCCATCCTGTCCATCAGTTGGCCGATCAACAGAAAAAGGCTGCACATGACTTCACCCATGAGCTGCTGACGACGCTGGAAGTTGATGACCCGGCAATGGTCGCCAAACAGATGGAACTGGTGCTGGAGGGCTGCCTGAGTCGCATGCTGGTTAATCGCAGCCATGCTGATGTAGAAACAGCACATCGTCTGGCCGAAGATATCCTGCGTTTTGCTCAGTGTCGTATGGGCGGGGCGCTGACCTAAGCGCACAATGCTTATTGGAGAGCGCGAGACTGGGGCACCTCCCTATTTTGTTCAATCTTCAGGCACAAATGCGTAGATTGCCGCAATATTAAGCGGTTGAACGGTTTTCCCCGAAATTTAATTGACTGACCGACGTGAATACGGTTTAATGCGCCCCGTTGCCCGGATAGCTCAGTCGGTAGAGCAGGGGATTGAAAATCCCCGTGTCCTTGGTTCGATTCCGAGTCCGGGCACCACTATTTAGAAGAACCAGCCTACGGGCTGGTTTTTTGCTTTTGTGGTTCTGATACTTTCCAATCGCTCATCCCTCAATATCCATACAGCACACCCCCTCACAAAATCCGCACGAACGATTAGCCGTACCCGTGTTCAAGCAGACATCTGGATTCTATAAGAAGATGGGATTTAGCGTGACGGGACGGACGG
>NZ_SZWR01000011.1:363-3583 GCF_005280875.1 Citrobacter sp. wls827 | reverse complement strand
GCCGCAACGGCGGCGCTCAGCCCAGAGTCATAGTTACCGAGGTTTTCTTATGTCCCATCGCCGCTCAAACGTAAAAGGATCGTTATCCTTTTCTAACCCTGCGGTCCGCGCCTGGTTATTTCAAATACTCGCTGTGATTGCGGTCGTTAGCATTGCGATCTATCTCATTCATAACACCATTAATAACCTGAGCAGTCGCGGTATTACCTCGGGATTTTCTTTTCTCGAACGCAGTGCCGGATTTGGTATCGTCCAGCATCTGATTGATTACGAGCAAGGCGATACATATGGCCGCGTCTTTATCGTCGGTCTGCTTAATACGCTATTAGTCTCTGCGTTGTGCATTGTTTTCGCATCATTTCTCGGCTTTTTTCTCGGGCTGGCACGGCTGTCGGATAACTGGTTACTACGAAAGCTCTCTACGATTTATATCGAAACGTTCCGCAATATCCCGCCATTGCTGCAGATCTTCTTTTGGTATTTTGCCGTATTGCGGAATTTGCCCGGACCGCGGCAGGCTGTTAGTACCCTGGATCTGGTCTTTCTGAGCAATCGCGGGCTCTACATTCCGGCACCACAGATGGGAGAAGGTCTGATTACCTTCTGTGCCGCAATCATGCTTGCCGTCATCATCACCATTGGGTTATTTCGCTTCAACAAAATGCACCAGACCAAAACAGGCCAGTTGCGCCGAACATGGCCAACAGCCCTGATGCTAATCGTGTTTCTACCGATGATTTCACATTGGATTTTCGGTGCGGCGCTGCACTGGGATATCCCTGAACTGCGCGGGTTTAACTTCCGTGGCGGTATGGTGCTTATTCCCGAACTGGCTGCCCTGACGCTGGCGCTTTCGGTGTATACCTCAGCGTTTATTGCTGAAATTATCCGGGCGGGGATTCAGGCTGTTCCTTATGGCCAACATGAAGCAGCACGCTCGCTGGGCCTGCCAAATCCGGTAACGCTGCGCCAGGTGATCATCCCACAGGCGCTGCGCGTCATCATTCCCCCATTGACCAGCCAGTATCTGAATATCGTCAAGAACTCCTCTCTCGCAGCCGCCATTGGCTATCCGGATATGGTGTCATTGTTTGCCGGTACTGTGCTCAATCAAACAGGACAGGCCATCGAAACTATCGCCATCACCATGTCGGTGTACCTGATCATCAGCCTGAGCATTTCTCTGTTGATGAATATTTATAACCGCCGCATCGCACTGATTGAGCGCTAAGGAGCCATGATGACAAAAGCACTGCTGTCTCGCCCCGCGCGCCCGAGCAGTAACCAGGCAAGTCGCATTCTATTTTGGGTACGTAAAAACCTGTTCTCTAGTTGGTCAAACAGCCTGCTCACATTGCTATGCGTGTGGCTTATTTGGTCGTTCCTTCCCCCGCTGTTGAACTGGGCATTCCTGCAGGCCAACTGGGTCGGTTCTAGCCGGGCCGATTGTACAAAAGCAGGGGCTTGCTGGGTTTTCATCCATGAACGCTTCGGGCAATTTATGTATGGACTGTATCCACACGATCAACGCTGGCGCGTCAATCTGGCTCTGATTATTGGTCTGCTTTCCTTCATCCCGATGTTCTTGAAAATCATCCCCCACCGTGGCCGCTATATCGCCGTCTGGGCCGTCATTTATCCAGTGGTGGTTTGGTGGCTGATGTACGGGGGTTTTTTCGGGCTTGAGCGCGTAGAAACTCGCCAGTGGGGTGGATTAACACTGACGCTTATCATCGCATCCGTGGGTATTGCAGGCGCGCTTCCGTGGGGCATTTTACTGGCGTTAGGCCGCCGTTCTCATATGCCGATCGTGCGTGTTTTATCGGTCATTTTCATTGAGTTCTGGCGTGGTGTGCCGCTTATAACCGTCCTGTTTATGTCCTCAGTCATGCTCCCGCTATTTATGTCGGAGGGTACAACTATCGACAAACTTATTCGGGCACTGGTTGGTGTCATTCTCTTCCAGTCAGCCTATGTTGCTGAAGTGGTACGCGGAGGATTACAGGCCTTACCAAAAGGTCAATATGAAGCGGCTGAATCACTGGCGCTTGGGTACTGGAAAACGCAGGGGTTGGTTATTCTTCCCCAGGCGCTGAAGCTGGTCATTCCCGGCCTGGTCAATACCATCATCGCGCTATTCAAGGATACCAGCCTGGTCATTATCATCGGCCTGTTTGATCTCTTTAGCAGCGTCCAGCAAGCAACTGTCGACCCGGCCTGGCTGGGAATGTCGACAGAAGGATATGTTTTCGCTGCACTGATTTACTGGGTTTTCTGTTTCAGCATGTCGCGTTATAGCCAGCATCTGGAAAAACGTTTTAACACCGGGCGTACACCGCACTGAGGAATTTATGAGCCAAATAGTAATGCCGTCCACTGACGCGATGATTACGCTGGAAAACGTCAACAAATGGTATGGGCAGTTTCATGTCCTGAAAAATATCAACCTGCAGGTAAAACAGGGAGAACGTATCGTATTGTGCGGGCCTTCTGGTTCCGGAAAATCGACGACTATTCGCTGTATTAACCATCTGGAAGAACATCAGCAAGGGCGTATTGTCGTGGATGGAATCGAGCTCAACGAAGATATCCGCAATATCGAACGTGTCAGACAGGAAGTTGGCATGGTCTTTCAGCACTTTAATCTTTTCCCTCATTTAACGGTTCTGCAAAACTGCACACTGGCTCCTATTTGGGTGCAAAAGATGCCGAAGAAAGAAGCCGAAGTGCTGGCAATGCACTACCTTGAGCGGGTCCGCATTGCTGAACATGCACATAAATATCCCGGGCAAATTTCCGGTGGTCAGCAACAGCGTGTCGCTATTGCGCGCTCGCTGTGTATGAAACCCAAAATCATGCTGTTTGACGAACCCACGTCAGCGTTAGATCCCGAAATGGTAAAGGAAGTGCTGGATACGATGATTGGCCTGGCGCAATCGGGAATGACAATGCTGTGTGTAACACATGAAATGGGGTTCGCCCGCACGGTAGCGGATCGGGTGATCTTTATGGATCTTGGAGAGATTGTCGAACAGGCGCCTCCAGATGAATTTTTTGCCCATCCTAAATCCGAACGAACCCGTGCCTTTTTATCGCAGGTTATACATTAACGCCCAATTGCCTGCACGTATCAGACCGACAGAAATATCAACCTCGTGGGCCGGGTAAAGCGTTTACGCGTATCCGGCCTCTTTTCCGTGATACGTTAAAGACGCAAAAA
>NZ_SZWR01000011.1:0-201 GCF_005280875.1 Citrobacter sp. wls827 | reverse complement strand
GGGGTCAGGTGGGACCACCGCGCTACAGCCGCCAGGCAAATTCTTTACTAAGTGCCAAACTTTAACCCGAAAAACTGGTGCTGATACCCAGAGTCGAACTGGGGACCTCACCCTTACCAAGGGTGCGCTCTACCAACTGAGCCATATCAGCACACTAAATTTGATGCCTGGCAGTTCCCTACTCTCGCATGGGGAGACCCC
>NZ_SZWR01000017.1:546833-558436 GCF_005280875.1 Citrobacter sp. wls827 | reverse complement strand
GGGCGGCTATTGGCATTTGGTTTGATGACGATGCTCGGTTTGGTAAAGTGCGCGCCAGGGAGCGGCGCTACCGCGGCCAGGGTGCCGTGTTTTTTACGCAGTTCCTCTATCGGGCCGAAGTCCAGCGCACGCAGCGGGCAGGATTCGACACAGATGGGTTTCTTACCCTCAGCAACGCGTTCATGACAGCCATCGCACTTGGTCATGTGTCCTTTGGCGGCATTGTATTGCGGCGCGCCATACGGGCAGGCCATGTGGCAATAGCGACAGCCAATGCACACATCTTCATCCACGACCACAAAACCATCTTCACGTTTGTGCATCGCGCCGCTTGGACACACCTTGGTACAGGCCGGGTCTTCACAGTGGTTGCACGCAATGGAGAGGTAGTAGGCGAAAACGTTCTGGTGCCAGACACCGTTATCTTCCTGCCAGTCACCGCCAGCGTATTCGTAAATACGGCGGAAACTGACGTCAGGCGTTAAATTTTTGAAGTCTTTGCAGGCCAGTTCGCAAGTTTTGCAACCGGTGCAACGGGCGGAGTCGATAAAAAATCCGTATTGAGTCGTCATGGGTTACACCTTACGCCTTTTCAACCTGAACGAGATTACTGTGGGATGGATTCCCCTTCGCTAACGGAGAAGGACGATGTGACGTGAGAATGTTAATAGAACCACCGTGATCGATCTGGTCACCAAACATATCAGCATTGAGCCATGCGCCTTGGCCGATGGCTGTCACGCCGGGCAAAATACGCGGTGTGACTTTCGCAGCGATCAGCATCTGACCATTGCTGTTAAACACCCGTACCGTATCGCCGTGATGAATACCACGTGAACGAGCATCGACGGGGTTAATCCAGATTTCCTGCGGGCATGCCTGTTGTAAAACATCAATGTTGCCGTAGCTTGAGTGAGTTCGCGCCTTATAGTGGAACCCGGTGAGCTGTAGCGGATACGTTTTGCGTTTGGGGTCGTCCCAGCCGTCAAAGCCTGGCGCATAAGCCGGTAGCGGATGCACAATCTCGTCTTGCTTGAGTTCCCATGTCTCGGCAATGGTGGCCAGTCTTTCAGAGTAAATCTCAATTTTCCCTGATGGCGTTTTCAACGGGTTTGCCGCAGGATCTTCGCGGAATGAACGGAAGGCAACATAGTGTTCTTCCGGGCATTTTTTCTTGAAAATACCGGTCGTTTTCATCTCTTCGTAATCCGGCATTTCCGGGTTACGTTCTTTGGTTTTGGCATGCAGATATTTCACCCACTCGTGTTGGGTGCGGCCTTCCGTGAATTTTTGATAGACGTCCGGGCCCAGGCGTTTAGCGACTTCACTTAACATCCAGTAGATGGGTTTTCGTTCAAATTTAGGTGTGGTAGCGGGTTGTCCGAGGATCACATAGCCCATATTCCCGGCGGACTCATGTGAGATGAGATCTTCCTGTTCAGTAGGCATCAGATCCGGCAGCAGGATGTCGCAGTACTTCGCCGATGCGGTCATAAAGTGCTCAATGCCGACAATCATTTCGCACTTACTGTCATCCTGTAAAACGTCATGAGTATGAGCAATATTGCCATGCTGGTTGATGAGCGTGTTACTGGCATAGCACCAGATAAACTTGATAGGCACATCCAGTTTATCTTTGCCACGTACACCGTCGCGGGTGGCTGTCATTTCAGCGCCATGATCGATAGCATCCGTCCAGGTGAACACCGATATCTGTGTTTTGACCGGGTTCTCTAACATGGAGAACCATTCAACGCCCAGATCCCAGGTCCCCTCACGCATACCGGAGTTACCGCCGTTAATTCCCACGTTTCCTGTCAAAACAGAGAGCATGGTGATTGCTCGGGCTGTCTGTTCACCGTTGGAATGGCGTTGCGGTCCCCAGCCCTGACAGATGTAAGCTGGTTTTGCCGAACCTATTTCACGCGCTAACTGGATGATTTTGTCTGCAGGGATGCTGGTAATCTGAGATGCCCATTGCGGTGTTTTGGCAATTCCGTCCGGACCGTCACCTAATATATAGGCCTTGTAGTGCGCATTACGCGGTGCGCTGGCGGGGAGAGTGGTTTCATCGTAGCCGATGCAGTATTTATCAAGGAAAGGTTTATCAATCAGATCTTCTGTGATCAGCACCCAGGCGATAGCGGCGGCCAGTGCAGCATCCGTCCCAGGGCGAATAGGCAACCATTCATCTTCA
The DNA here is from genome assembly GCF_005280875.1 of Citrobacter sp. wls827. Taxonomy (NCBI): domain Bacteria; kingdom Pseudomonadati; phylum Pseudomonadota; class Gammaproteobacteria; order Enterobacterales; family Enterobacteriaceae; genus Citrobacter; species Citrobacter sp. wls827. The sequence continues at coordinate 556,239 of NZ_SZWR01000017.1, read as the reverse complement.
CGACCTGCGGCGGTGTCGTTGTAGCGTGGATCGATAACGATCATTCTGGCATTTGACCGCTCACGTGCCTGCTCGACATACCAGGTTACGCCACCGCCGCTCATACGCGTTTCGGCTGGGTTATTACCAAACATCACAACCAGTTTTGTGTTGGCGATATCGTCGGGGCTGTTACCGTCGTTAGCACCAAACATGTATCCCATGGCGGCGCTGATTTGTGCGGTGCTGTAACTCCCGTAACGGCTTAGATAGCCACCACAGGAATTCATCAAACGGTAGGGGACGTTGGAGTTCGTGATATTACCGCCATCCACACCGGTACCGTAAAGAACGTGAACGGCTTCATTACCGTAATCATGCAAAATACGTTTCAGATTTCCGGCTACGGTATCCAGCGCTTCATCCCAACTGATACGCTCAAATTTACCTTCACCGCGTTTGCCAACGCGTTTCATCGGGTATTTGAGGCGGTCAGGGTGGTTCATACGACGGCGAATCGAACGACCACGCAAGCAGGCGCGAACCTGGTGGTTACCGTAGGTATCATCGCCGGTCGTGTCAGATTCAACCCAGTAGACTGCATCATCTTTCACATGCAGACGTAAAAGGCAACGGCTGCCGCAGTTAACCGTACAGGAACTCCAGACAGCTTTATCTTCAACAGGTTGCACTGATTGCTGTACTGCAGCAGCAGCGGCACGAATACCAAAGGGTAGTGACAGGCCTCCGGCAGCAAGTGCCAGTGAACCTATAGCCGAGGATTTCACTAACGTCCTGCGGCTAATACCTCCATATTGCTCATCTTCAGACATAACCCACTCCATTGTAATTGTCGTTATATACATTGTTTTATAACGAAATAACTAGCTTGCTAACAATGGAGTTGAGTCTACCTATTTATAGGTAAATCTTATTAATGCATATCAAACAGGAGTGACCCTCCGCGAACGGAGGGTAAAAATTTATTGCGGTTCAGCCACGTGACCGTCCTGAGAAGGGCTACTGTTTGCGGGTGCGTTACCGCTGTTAGTTCGGGTATAGAGGATCTTGTGCGTATCATTGGCACAATGACCGACCACCAGTGAATCAGGCTGATCGGCCTGGTCATTAGGAACAATATTCAACGTGAAACTGGATTCCGCGACACCATTATTAATAATGCGCTGCTCGATATCACTCTTCACGCGCTCACATGACGCGGGTGCAGCCAGGATCTGCGGGGAAGCGACCAGTAATAAGCTCGCGGCAATTCCTGCTATGTATTTCATCATCAACTCCTTTCGTGATCGACATAAACTAAGATTAGCATTTCTGGTGTAAATAACTGTATTTGCTAATATGATTGAGAATTATCTTCTTATCCCGGTGAAAAATGTGAAGAAACAGACCCTGTTAGGTTTCCTGTGTATCGTGTTGGTTGGGTGTGATAACGCCAAAGGGCTGGTGTCCTTTACGCCGGAAATGGCCAGCTTCTCCAATGAATTTGATTTTGATCCGCTGCGCGGCCCGGTGAAAGATTTTAGTCAGACGCTGCTCAACGACAAAGGCGAAGTGACTAAGCGCGTCACAGGTACACTCTCGCAGGAAGGTTGTTTTGATACGCTGGAATTGCATGATGTCGAAAATAATACGGGTATGGCGTTAGTGCTGGATGCGAACTTCTATCGGGATGCCGAAACGATGGAAAAACGGATCCGTTTACAGGGGAAATGCCAACTGGCGGAACTGCCTTCTGCGGGCGTAGTGTGGGATACCGACGATAACGGTTTTGTTGTGTCCGCCACGGGAAAAGAAATGAAGGTGCAGTACCGGTATGATGCGGAAGGCTACCCGCTCGGCAAAACCACCGTCAGTAAGGACAATACGCTGCAGGTTGAGGCTAAACCGTCAGCCGATCCATTGAAAAAACTGGATTACACGGCAGTAAGCATGCTGAACGATCATCCTTTAGGTAACGTCAAACAAACCTGTGAGTATGATTCGTATGCTAATCCGGTCAACTGCCAGCTGGTTATCGTTGACGAAAGCGTAAAGCCGGCAGTTGAGCATCATTACTCGATTGAAAACACCATTGATTACTACTAACCGTTTTTACTGAGCGGTAGGTTGTAACAGGTTGGAACCCGGTGTTTTGTGATCGGCCAGATATTGCTGTTGGAAGATACACATGCGAATGGTGTTACGATATTGGCCGTTAATAAAGAACTCATGAATCAATTCACCTTCGACCATAAAGCCAAGTTTGCGGTAGATGTGAATGGCTTTTTCGTTCTCTTTATCAACGATCAGATACAGCTTATATAAATTAAGCACGGTAAAACCGTAATCCATCGCCAGCTTTGCCGCGCGCGTTGCCAGACCTTTGCCCTGGTAATCCGGGGAAATGATGATCTGAAATTCAGCCCGGCGGTGCACATGGTTTATTTCAACCAGCTCCACCAGCCCGGCTTTCTCACCGTCACACTCGACCACAAAACGGCGTTCACTTTGGTCGTGAATGTGTTTGTCATACAGGTCTGACAGCTCAACAAACGCTTCGTAAGGTTCTTCAAACCAGTAGCGCATGACGCTGGCGTTGTTATCAAGCTGATGGACGAAACGTAAATCTTCACGCTCCAGCGGGCGCAGCTTTACACTGAGGGCGCTTGCCATATCGTATCCTTTCAATATCTTCTAATGAGCACAATGATTATGGGGCAACGGTGCGGCCAGTGCGGCGATCGAGACAACGCAGGGTGTTAGGCTCCCAATACGCATTCAGGTTCGCGCTTTGTTCGCATTTATCACGGCTATCAAAAGCAGCGTCGGCTTTGTCCCACTCTTTCTCTGTACGCTTGTTGACTTTCTGACGCAACTGACGCGTATCGTTCCACTGTTCCTTTTCCATTGCAGCCTGTTGACGACTTTGCGCACTGTCCCCGGACTCTATGACCAGTTTACTGGTTTCAGCAAATACGGAAGAGGTGTACACGGCCGCCGCCAGCGTCAGCATGGCCGTCAGACACAGGCGTTTGGTCAGTGTAATTTTCATGGCGAATTCCTTTAATGAGAAAGGGAAAAAAACGATAAAACAGGGTTAAATTCTACACTATTCCTGCGCCAGGGCATACCCACTGGGCGCATATGGATACGTTGGACATATTCTGTCGTATCATGGTTAAACCGAAGGTAACTGAATTACTTCAATGCTTAAGACAACATTACTTTTCTTCGTCACCGCGTTATGCGAAATCATTGGCTGCTTTTTACCCTGGTTCTGGCTTAAGCGTGGGGCGACGGCCTGGTTGCTGGTTCCCGCTGGGGTGTCATTAGCGCTGTTCGTCTGGTTGCTGACGCTACATCCGGCGGCGAGCGGGCGGGTATATGCCGCGTATGGTGGTGTCTACGTGGTGACTGCACTGCTCTGGTTACGCATTGTCGATGGCATAAAACTGAGCCTGTACGACTGGTCCGGCGCGTTAGTAGCACTGTGCGGGATGTTGATCATCGTTGCCGGATGGGGGCGCGCATAGCGCCTTTTTTGTGATCAGTGAGCGTTTTTTTGATCTTCATACTTGTATGGTAGTAGTTTAGTTGGGTAAATTTCCTGCATCACAAGAAGAGATGTAAGGATTAAAAAATGAAGATTGTCGGGGCTGAAGTTTTTGTTACCTGTCCAGGACGTAATTTTGTCACGCTGAAAATCACGACAGACGATGGGATCACTGGATTAGGGGATGCCACGCTTAACGGGCGTGAATTATCCGTGGCGTCCTACCTGAAAGATCATGTGTGTCCACAGCTAATTGGACGTGATGCGCATCGAATTGAGGATATCTGGCAGTTTTTCTACAAGGGGGCTTACTGGCGCCGCGGCCCGGTAACGATGTCGGCGATTTCTGCGGTGGATATGGCCCTGTGGGATATCAAAGCGAAGGCGGCGAATATGCCGTTGTACCAGTTGCTGGGGGGCGCATCACGCGAAGGCGTCATGGTGTACTGTCACACAACGGGTCATTCCATTGATGATGTGCTGGAGGATTACGCACGTCATAAAGAGATGGGATTTAAAGCGATCCGTGTACAGTGTGGTGTACCGGGAATGAAGACCACCTACGGAATGTCTAAAGGTAAAGGCCTGGCCTACGAACCTGCGACCAAAGGCCAGTGGCCGGAAGAGCAGCTGTGGTCGACGGAGAAATATCTCGATTTCACACCGAAATTGTTTGAAGCCGTCCGCAACAAATTTGGTTTTGATGAACATCTTCTGCATGACATGCATCACCGTCTGACGCCAATTGAAGCGGCTCGTTTTGGTAAGAGCATTGAACAATACCGTTTGTTCTGGATGGAAGACCCTACCCCCGCTGAAAACCAAGAGTGCTTCCGCCTGATTCGCCAGCATACGGTCACGCCGATTGCGGTAGGGGAAGTGTTCAACAGTATCTGGGACTGCAAGCAGCTTATTGAAGAACAGCTGATCGACTATATTCGCACCACTATTACCCACGCAGGCGGTATCACCGGTATGCGTCGTATTGCTGATTTTGCCTCACTTTATCAGGTACGCACGGGTTCTCATGGACCTTCCGATTTGTCGCCAGTCTGCATGGCCGCTGCGCTGCATTTCGATCTGTGGGTACCCAATTTCGGGGTGCAGGAATATATGGGGTACTCAGAACAGATGTTGGAAGTGTTCCCGCATAACTGGACCTTTGATAACGGCTACATGCATCCAGGTGACAAACCAGGGCTCGGTATTGAGTTTGACGAAAAACTTGCAGCGAAATATCCGTACGATCCCGCATATCTGCCGGTCGCCCGTCTTGAAGATGGCACGTTATGGAACTGGTAAATGTAAATTTTACGTACGAAAGATGTTGATTAACCCAATACCCTACAGAAGGTTAAACTTATGGTTAGTTCAGTCGATATTAAAAATAACGTAGATAATAAGCCCATTATTCGTCGAGTGGCTTCAGCATCCGCAATTGGTACTGCTGCTGAGTATTATGATTTTTTTGCATACGGGACAGCTGCTGTACTCTTTTTTGGTCATTTATTTTTCCCAAGTGACGATCCGTTAATAAGTACTCTCGCGGCTTTTGCTACCTATGCTGTTGGTTTCCTCGCAAGACCATTAGGAGGAATTGTCTTTGGCCATATTGGCGATAAGGTCGGGCGTAAAAAAGCACTGGTTATTACCATATTAATTGTTGGTTTGGGGACGTTCTGTATCGGGTTATTACCTACATATGAGAAAATAGGTGTATGGGCTCCAGCTTTACTTATTTTTATTCGTGTATTACAGGGATTTGGGGTTGGAGGAGAGCAAGCCGGTGCAGTACTGATGACTGCTGAATATTCTGAACCCAAACATCGTGGATTTTTTTCCAGTTGGGTTCAAATTGGTGCCCCGGTTGGTTTCCTACTGCCGTTAGCACTCTTTGCGTTGTTAAATGCCACACTTTCTCCAGAGGCAATGATGGATTACGGGTGGCGAATACCGTTCCTGTTGAGTCTGTTACTGGTTATTGTTGGGCTGTTTATCCGCTTAAAAATTGATGAGTCACCTGTCTTTGCTCAGATTAGGGAGACAAAAGCAGAAGAATCACGTCCACTCGTTGAAGTTATCCGCGATTTTCCTAGCATTGTTGTCAAGGGAGTCTGTGCGAAACTGATTGAAGCTTGCACATTTGCAATGTTCACCGTGATTGTTTTGGCTTACGGTAAGGCAAATAATCTTGATGCTAATATTTTGATGGAGACAATGATAGTTGCGGTGATAATAGAAATCATTGCCATACCGTTGATGGGGTCGCTATGCGATAAAATTGGACGTAAACCAGTCTATATTATCGGTGCGTTGCTGCAGGTCGTTATGATTATTCCTTTCTTCCTTGCGATTAATCAGGATAGTTTCTGGCTTACACAAATAGTAATGATCATGGTGCTGAGTATTGGACATAGTATGTGTTATGCACCTCAGGCTTCATACTTTCCGGAGCTTTTCCCAACGCATATTCGCTGTAGCGGAATAGCATTAATTTGGCAACTGGGGTCGCTAATAGGCAGTGGGATTCTTGGCTTAGTTGCAGTAAAAATTCTGCAAGTAACAGGTGGACATTACTATGGACTTGCAACCTATGTGATTGTACTTGGAGTTATCTCAGTTATTGGTTTGCTGATGATGCCGGAAACCGCTCCGCAAAGACTTAAGCGTGAATACCAGCAGTGGCAGAAACATTAATATTCGTTGGCGGCAGTATGCCGCCAAATTCACCGATCTTGGTATATAACTCAATAAATGATGTCATACCAATCATAGAAAGCTTAATGCAAATCAAAACATACAACCATACAGGCGTTACTCTGAGACAGTCCTGATTTCATTGATAAGTAGGTCATACAATGCAAAACAAGCTCTTAGCGGCAAAGGCTGCACTTCCTGGCTACGATCGTACAAAACTGGTTCCGCGTATTGTTCATCTGGGGTTCGGTGCTTTCCACCGTGCACACCAGGGGGTATACGCTGACATCCTGGCAGCAGATCACAATAGTGACTGGGGATACTGCGAAGTAAACCTGATTGGCGGAGAGCAGCAGATTGCTGATTTGAAACAGCAAGATAACCTGTACACCGTTGCGGAAATGTCTGCGGATGCCTGGACCGCAAGAGTTGTTGGCGTGGTTAAAAAGGCGTTGCATGCGCAGGTTGATGGTCTGGAAGCTGTACTGGCTGCGCTGTGCGAACCGCAGGTTGCGATCGTTTCCCTGACCATAACTGAGAAGGGGTATTGCCATTCTCCGGCTACCGGGCAATTGATGCTGGATAACCCGATGATTGTCGCCGACCTGCAAAACCCAAAACAGCCGAAGACGGCACCGGGTGTGGTGGTTGAAGCACTTGCACGCCGTAAAGCCGCAGGTTTAGGTGCGTTTACCGTGATGTCCTGCGACAACATGCCTGAAAACGGCCATGTGATGCGCAATGTTGTCACTGCGTATGCCCGCGCGGTGGATGCTGAGCTGGCTGCATGGATCGAACAACATGTGACGTTCCCGTCAACAATGGTTGACCGTATTGTCCCGGCGGTAACCGCAGATACGCTGGACAAAATTGAACAACTTACCGGGGTACGCGATCCGGCGGGTGTGGCATGCGAACCGTTCCGTCAGTGGGTCATTGAAGATAACTTTGTCGCAGGGCGTCCAGAGTGGGAAAAAGCCGGGGCTGAACTGGTGGCAGATGTTATCCCGTTCGAAGAGATGAAGTTGCGTATGCTTAACGGCAGCCACTCTTTCCTTGCTTACCTCGGCTACCTGGCAGGATATCAACACATCAACGACTGCATGGGTGATGAGAACTATCGTGTCGCCGCCCGCGCGTTGATGCTGCAGGAGCAAGCGCCAACATTAAAAGTGAAAGGGGTGGATCTTCAGCATTATGCCGACTTACTGATTGACCGATATAGCAACCCGGCGTTACGCCACCGTACCTGGCAGATTGCCATGGACGGTAGTCAGAAACTGCCGCAACGTATGCTTGACTCTGTGCGTTGGCATATCGTGCACGGCAGTGGTTTTGATCTGCTTGCACTCGGTGTGGCGGGTTGGATGCGCTATGTCGGGGGCGTGGATGAGCAGGGACAAGCCATTGAAATTAGCGATCCGCTGTTGCCAGTGATCCAGAAAGCGGTACAGAACAGTCACGAAGGTGAAGATCGTGTGCAGGCGCTATTGGCTATTGACGCTATTTTTGGTGACGAACTGCCACAGGTTGAACGGTTTAAAAAGCGGGTTACAGAAGCGTACCTGACTTTGCTGGCGGAAGGCGCGAAGGCAACGGTTGCAAAATATGCTGCGAAATTACTGTCAGTAAGATAACGCTTTATGTCGCCATCCGGCTTTAACGACAGCCAGATGGCGCATTGTTTTTGGCATTCACACCAATTAGTTCATGCCTAAACGAATCAGTTCGAGGGGGGCATATTTGCCTTCACATCCTTCGATTTCCACTGTTTTACCGCGGCGGATTTGCTCAGCGGTCAGGCCATCGGTGTCAATGGCTGTAATACGGCCGGTGAGTCCGGTGTCACTAATCATGACACGGCTGCCAGTGGTGATTGCGTTGCGGTTACGATCGTATGTTTTCATGGTGTTTTCTCCTTTCCAACTTACTGTCAAAGCCCGTGGGCTTTTAGTCCCACGTAACGGGCGCAATATAAATACGCTTCTCGTTAATGATTTTTTTTGTTTTCGATCAAAATCACAGCTTTTTTTATGGGGATATGCAGGAGAGGGAATTGTTCGGGGAAACTCACCTCAGTGAGAGGTGAGCTACGTATTAGTCTTCGCTAAACCAGTCGCTATTTTCCTGACGAATAAGCTGAACAGATTCGCTAATTTCCTGTAGATGCAGCATCATTGCATGCTCGACGGCATCGCCATCATGTTTTACCAGCGCTGCAAAGATATCATGGTGCTGACGAAGTAGCATTTCAGGTGGGGAGACATGATCCAGACTCATATAGCGCACACGGTCAATCGTGGCTTTAATATTCTCGACGGTGTCCCAGGCAAGCTGGCAATCAGCGATTAATGCCAGCTTCTGATGAAACTCATCATCAAGCTGGAAGAAATCGTTGAGCTGCTTACGGTCGATGGCAATGCGTTGCTGGTGCAGATTCTGTTCCAGTTGATAGCACTGGTTATCGGTGATCATCGAGGCGGCGCGGCGGGCTACGGCACACTCAATGGCCTGACGTACAAAACAGCCATTTTGCACCTGCGACAGCGAGATCTTATTCACGTAACTGCCACGTTGTGGACGGATCTGAATCAAACCGTTTTCTGCCAGTTTGATGAATGCTTCTCGTACCGGCTGGCGAGACACGTTAAAGCGTACGGAAACCTCTTTCTCCGACAATGGCGTACCAGGTGCAATCAGACAATGCACGATATCGCTGCGAAGAATACGGTAAATCTGTTGATTTACCGGCTGTGTAGGGTTGAGCTGCGTTTCTACGGTCATTCATTCTTACTTATTAGAGAGTTAACCCGGCTATTTTATCACTTATCGAGCGCTTTCTATACCCGGCACAAGGCCGGGTATCTCATTTAGCTTCGATGCACGCTAAGCCCGGCAAAAGACTGGGTGACTGGCATCATCTCAAGGGTATTGATGTTGACATGAGCCGGTAACGAAGCAACCCACCATACAGCTTCAGTGACATCCTGCGGAGTCAGTGCAGTGGTATTTTCGTAGGTTTTACCTGCTTTATCATCGTCGCCTTTGAAACGCACATTAGAGAACTCGGTACCGCCAACCAGTCCGGGTTCAATGTCGGTAACGCGGATCGCCGTGCCGTGTAAGTCTGTACGCAGGTTCAGACTAAACTGACGAACAAACGCTTTGGTTGCACCA
>NZ_SZWR01000017.1:536952-546781 GCF_005280875.1 Citrobacter sp. wls827 | reverse complement strand
CCCGCCAGCGTACGGCCAGCTACCGGCGGTAGAGCCGATATTAATTATGTGTCCGCGGTTACGCTCGACCATGCCAGGCAGAACGGCACGAGTCATATAAATCAGGCCTTTGTTGTTGGTATCGATCATGGTTTCCCAGTCATCGACATTCGCTTTGTGGGCTGGCTCAAGACCCAGCGCCAGACCGGCATTGTTGACCAGGATATCGATATTGCGCCATTCGGCAGGCAGGGCGTCCAGCATCTCTTCAATGGATGCGCGATTGCGTACGTCAAGCTGGGCGATATACAGATTATTACCCAGTTCATCTTTCAGTTCCTGCAGACGTTCCTGGCGGCGTCCGGTGGCAATAACTTTATGCCCATTCTCAATAAAACGACGCGTAATGCACTCACCAAAACCTGCTGTTGCTCCGGTTACTAAAACGATCATCTCACTGTTCCTCAACGCTTTTTATGTAGTACTACCATAGCACGTCATTTCTGTTCAGAGCTATTCCTGCTTAACGAGATTGCGGTCAAATCCTGGGAGGCCTACTCTAGTAAACAAATCGTTTTCAGGAGGAAAAGATGTCGTTAACAAATCCTTTTTTGCACCACAGCACATTACCTTACCAGGCACCGCAATTTGATCAGATTGAAGATTGCCATTATCGGCCCGCGTTTGATGAAGGTGTGAAACAAAAACGCGCTGAAATAGCGGCGATTGTGCAAAACCAACAGGCTCCTGATTTCACAAATACGTTGCTGGCGCTTGAGCAAAGTGGGGCGTTGTTGACGCGCGTCACCAGCGTTTTCTTTGCGATGACGGCAGCGCATACCAACGATGAGCTGCAGCGTCTTGACGAGGAGTTCTCCGCCGAACTGGCCGCGCTGGCCAATGATGTCTATCTCAATGACGCACTTTTTGCGCGTATAGATGCCGTCTGGCAGCAACGCTCTTCGCTAGCGCTGGAAGGTGAATCATTGCGTCTGTTGGAGGTGGTTCACCAACGCTTTGTGTTGGCTGGTGCATGTCTTAATGATGCCGATAAAGCACGCCTGAAAGCGCTAAATACGGAGTCGGCGACGTTAACCAGCCAGTTCAATCAGCGTCTGCTGGCGGCGAACAAAGCGGGTGCACTGATCGTGGATGATGTCCGGCAGCTTGACGGACTCAGCGCAGAAGAAATTGCCGTTGCGGCGCAAGCCGCCAGCGACAAAGGACTTGAGGTTCGCTGGGTTATCCCACTATTGAACACCACACAACAACCGGCACTTGCTGCGTTACGCGATCGACAGACACGAGAAAACCTGTTTACCCAGGCATGGACGCGGGCGGAAAAAAATGATGCCAACGATACTCGCGCTATCATTAAACGGCTGGTGGAGATCCGCAGAGAGCAGGCAACATTACTGGGTTTTGCGAATTTTGCTGCCTGGAAAATTGCCGACCAGATGGCGAAAACGCCAGAAGCGGCACTTTCTTTTATGCGGGCGATCGTGCCCGCAGCACGTCAACGCGCGCTGAATGAGCAGGCTGAAATTCAGAAAGCGATTAATCAGCAACAGGGACAATTCGAGGTTGAGGCCTGGGACTGGGCATTTTATGCCGAGCAGGTGCGTCGTGAAAAATATGCTCTTGATGAAGCTCTGCTTAAACCTTACTTTGCCCTGGATACGGTGCTGAATGAAGGTGTTTTCTGGACAGCAAACCAGCTATTTGGCATTAAATTCATCGAGCGCTTTGACATCCCTGTTTATCATCCGGATGTACGGGTTTGGGAGATTTTCGATCATGATGGCGTAGGACTGGCGCTATTTTATGGTGATTTCTTTGCCCGTGAATCAAAAAGCGGTGGTGCCTGGATGGGAAATTTTGTTGAGCAATCTCTGCAAAATGAAACCAGGCCGGTAATTTACAACGTCTGCAATTATCAGAAACCTGCTCAGGGCCAACCCGCCTTGCTGCTGTGGGATGATGTCATCACGTTGTTCCATGAGTTCGGACACACGTTACATGGTCTGTTTGCCAGCCAACGGTATGCGACGCTGTCGGGCACGAATACCCCGCGTGATTTCGTCGAATTCCCGTCGCAGATAAACGAACACTGGGCGAGTGATCCGCAGGTTTTCGCGCGTTATGCTCGCCATGTTGAAACGGGTGAAAAAATGCCCCAGCCATTGCTGGAGAAGATGCAACGGGCCAGCTTGTTTAACAAAGGCTATGATATGACGGAGCTTCTCAGTGCTGCATTGCTGGATATGCGCTGGCACAGCCTGGAGCAGTGTGTGTCATCGCTGTCAGTTGATGAATTTGAGCAGCAGGCCCTGGCTGCGGAAGGATTGGATCTGCAGGCTGTACCGCCGCGTTATCGCAGCAGCTATTTTGCCCATATCTTCGGTGGTGGCTATGCCGCAGGGTATTATGCCTATTTATGGACGCAAATGTTGGCCGATGACGGCTATCAGTGGTTTGTAGAGCAGGGCGGATTGACCCGTGAAAACGGGCAGAAATTCCGCGAAGCGATTTTGTCCCGTGGTAACAGCACTGACTTAGCTGAGCTTTATTGCCAATGGAGCGGCCGAGATCCAAAAATGGAGCCAATGCTCAAACATCGTGGTTTGAGCGCCTAAGGCATTGTCTGCCAAAAAATTGAACCGGGCGCGATGCCCGGTTTTTAGCGTGATTTTTTCTTCCCCAAAATGTGAGATGGATGAATGACGATGAGGTTGCCAACAAAGGTAGAACTGATTTCATTCTGCTTTGCTGTTACCTGGGTTATTTGGTGTGTATGGGCAGACAAAATCACTCATGACACATACCTCTTTGACAGGGTGCTTTATAAGTCAGTTATTGTTGGAGTTGCCTTTCTGCCAGGCGTGTTCATGGCCTGGCGCGTGTACCTAAGAAATAAGTACGCAACAGGTAGATAAGCTGATTTCAGGTATGGGCGGGCAGATTCTTTACCACGAAGCCGTTCATTGAGGAAATCGTTTTCAAATATCACATTTCATGCGGTTAATATTATCGTCATTTTTGCGATTTAACTCATGGGTGTTCGGTTCCATTAAATATAAAACAAGGAAAATAGAATGAAATCTATCGCATTGATTACCATGATTATTTTAATTTCAAGTTAATTTATTATCATTCGAAGTAATCTTTGTTTTCTTTCCTTAATATTAATTACTATTAAAAAATTTACATAAGTTTTCCTTTTTGGCGCTAAAATGCCCATGTCTAAATGTTCATACAGGGAAGGAAACCGTGATGATCAGAAGAACGCAGGAAATAGATGTAATTTTAATCGAACTTAACAAATCAATTGATGCTCATTATAAGTGGCTAGTGAAAATGTTCCGCTGTGTGGTGTCATCAGATGTTACTCAGCCTGATATTTCGGGCGATGACTCTCACGCTGTTTGTCAATTTGGGCAGTGGCTCAAAGACCATCCACAGCACGATGATGATGAATGCAGTTATGTCAGCAATATTCACGCGACACATGAGAAAATGCATTTGTTAGGCAAGGAATTGCTATTGGCAATCGTGGAAGAGCGTAGCCATTCATGGCATTTCGACAGTTTCCAGGATGCGTTACTGGGATTTACGTCTGCGGTCATGGACTACAAAATATATTTACTGACTATCCGCAGTAATATTGATGTGTTAACAGGTTTGCCTGGCAGAAGAATGCTTGATGAGTCGTTTGACCAGCAGTTACTCGATGCTGAGCCGCTTAACCTGTACATATTGTTGCTGGATATCGACCGTTTTAAACATGTTAATGATACCTACGGACATCTGGTTGGTGACATGGTGTTGCGCAGTCTGGCGTCAAATTTATTAGCATGGACTCGATACGATGAGGTTGCTTATCGCTATGGTGGTGAGGAGTTTATTGTCATCATCCGAACCAAAACGGACGAGCAGGCATGCCAGGCAGGGTTGCGTCTTTGTCATCTGATTGGCCAGAAAAAAATCCCTTATCCAGAAGGCGAAATCGGCATAACGGTAACGGCTGGCATTACCAGAGTTCAACAGGGTGAAACGCTGGACAACGGTCTTGGACGTGCTGACAGAGCCATGTATGAAGGGAAACAAACCGGCAGGAATCGCTGCATGTTTATGGATGAAAAAGAGAAAATCACGCTAGTTGGCACTAATGATCAACTGACACCGCGCGTCAGAGCGTGAATTTTATCAGTGTAGACCGGCTGTAGTTACGTTTCGTTTAGCTTCCATTGTGGTTGTCGATGATATGTTAGCCGACTATTCGTTATCTTCGCAGGGAATTGCCAGATAACGTATAAAGCAAAACACAAATCTATCCATGCAAGCATTTACCGCTGGTTTCTCCGGCGGTTTTTTTTATCTGTAATTCTGAGAAATGATTCAGGGAAGGGAAGCAGGTAAAAAAATGGCCCCTTGTGCAGTTATGCGACAAGGGGCCGGTTCGGTGCAGGATTATCTCCGTTCATCAATCATCCCATCTGTGGCTAAAATACGCGGCCAGGAAACCGGAAAATAAAATAATTCCCAGAACAACCATAAAAATATTCATATTACCCAGCATAGTAAATGCTCCTTTATCTATTGAGTTTCCTCTCTTACCTTAATTTCACCTCGTTAATGACTATAGTAGCAATTCGAACTTAAACAAAGAGTGAACTGTGTGAATATTTCGTCTGAAATGTAAGGTTTTGGCTTTTTCTCGTCGAAGAAAATAAATAATCGTGACGAAACAGGCGCCCCCATCTGCAAATAATCATAATGTTATCTTGTAATCCGCCGTAGCTACCGGGTTGTCCGGACACAAGATGTTGCACGTTTATAATGCAACACTGTGTCATGGTGGTTCAATTCTTCTCTCTTGCCGTCATGGCGACGCATTCTTTTTATCTGCATTTCATTGATGATATTTATAATTTATTGAATTATATGCCTTTTTCATATCTGGCACTGTTTTTGCCTTATTCCTTCTGAACACCCTTAATTTGCACCGTTTTGCCTTTCCGGCTGCACCGGAGCTTTCAGCAAGTCTACTTTCAGGAGTGAAACTATGCAGCGTCGTACATTATTAAAAGCCTTTGCTCTTTCGGCCTCTGTTGTGGCTATGGGGATGAGTTTTAGCGTTCAGGCTGCCGACACCATTAAAGTTGGCATCATGCATTCGTTGTCCGGGACAATGGCTATTTCTGAAACACCGCTGAAGGATGTGGCGTTGATGACCATTGATGAGATCAACGCCAAAGGCGGTGTACTGGGGAAAAAACTGGAGCCGGTAGTGGTTGATCCGGCGTCAAACTGGCCGCTGTTTGCCGAAAAAGCCCGTCAGCTGCTAAGCCAGGACAAAGTGGCGGTGGTTTTCGGTTGCTGGACATCGGTTTCGCGCAAATCTGTACTGCCGGTATTTGAAGAGTTAAACGGCCTGTTGTTTTATCCCGTGCAATATGAAGGTGAAGAGATGTCACCTAACGTTTTCTATACCGGCGCTGCGCCCAATCAGCAGGCCATTCCCGCGGTTGAGTATCTGATGAGTGAAGACGGTGGCAGTGCAAAACGTTTCTTCCTGCTGGGCACCGATTACGTCTATCCGCGAACAACTAACAAAATTCTCCGTGCCTGGCTGCATTCAAAAGGCATTGCGGATAAAGACATTGAAGAGGTTTATACCCCGTTTGGCCACAGCGATTACCAGACCATCGTCGCCAGCATCAAAAAATTCTCCGCCGGGGGAAAAACGGCGGTGGTATCAACCATTAATGGCGACTCTAACGTTCCGTTCTATAAAGAGCTGGCAAACCAGGGTCTGAAAGCGACCGATGTTCCGGTTGTTGCGTTCTCTGTTGGAGAAGAGGAGTTGCGCGGTATTGATACCAAACCCCTGGTAGGCAATCTTGCGGCCTGGAACTATTTTGAATCCGTTGATAATGCCACCAATAAGCAATTTATCGCTGATTACCGCGCCTATGCGAAAGCGCACAAACTGCCGAATGCTGATTCTGTGGTCACGAACGATCCGATGGAAGCCACGTATGTTGGCCTGCACATGTGGGCGCAGGCGGTTGAAAAAGCCGGAACGACGGATGTCGATAAAGTCCGTGCGGCCATGGCGGGGCAATCATTCTCTGCACCTTCTGGCTTTACGCTGACAATGGATGCAACGAACCATCACCTGCATAAACCCGTCATGATTGGCGAAATTGAAAGTAACGGTCAGTTTAACGTGGTATGGCAAACGGATGCCCCGGTCCGTGCCCAACCGTGGAGTCCGTATATCGCCGGGAATGATAAAAAATCTGAGCAGCCCGTCAAAACCGCCAGCAACTGATCTTACGCCCTCCTGTTGGAGGGCCCAATTTTGGAGAACGCTATCATGAAAGCCATGCGCTTTATTCGTGGCGTGTTGTTGCTGACGTGGCTTTTGCCGTGGATAGCGCAGGCAACAGATGCCGATACCTTCGCCGCGGCCAGTCGGACACAGCAGGCGACATTACTGGAACAATGGGCGATTAACCCCGATGTTCAGCGTTTACCTTTGCTTAATGCCCTGAGTGGCGAAAACCTGCTGACCGACGACGTTAAAAATGCATTCACGATGAACGGTTCGCGTGTGCAATCTCTGGGGGCGGCCAGCACACCCAGTGGTGAATTAAAAAAAATCCGCCTGACTAACCGCCTGCGTAACCTGGTGGCTGGCACATTGTCTGTTCATCAGTTATTAAGTGACAATGTCACTTTTAGAATGGCTGCTGCCCGAACATTACAACGTGAAGCACTGCCAGTGATGCTGCCATTTTTGCAGCAAAGGCTGCTGCAGGAGACGGATGCTGGCGTGAAATCCACCCTGGCGGCTGCTCTGGCAAACCTGCAACTGAACAGTAGTTCGCCCGATGTCAGGCACCGGGCCATCGAATTGCTGGGCGCATCCAATGATCCTGAAACACAAGCGCGATTACAGCCTTTCACCCAACTGGAACATGAACCCGATGCGCGTGTACGCGCTGCCGCCAGCGAAAGCCTGAATACCATTGAACATCGAATGAAGGTTGGAGAGTTGCTTGGCCAGGCGTTTATGGGATTATCGCTCGGGTCTATTTTATTGCTGGCGGCGCTGGGGCTGGCCATCACCTACGGACTACTCGGCGTCATTAATATGGCGCACGGTGAAATGCTGATGCTTGGTGCTTATTGTACCTGGATAGTGCAACAGCTGATGAGCCAGTTTTTCCCGCAGTGGTTAGCCTTTTATCCGCTGATTGCGCTGCCGGTTGCCTTCCTGCTGACCGCCGCTATGGGAATGCTGCTGGAACGCACAGTGATCCGCCATTTGTACGGACGCCCACTTGAAACGCTACTGGCAACCTGGGGGATTAGCCTGATGCTGATCCAGTTGGTGCGCATGACCTTTGGTGCGCAAAACCTTGAGGTAGCTAACCCGGCATGGCTGTCGGGCGGTATTCAGGTCTATGCCAATCTGATTTTGCCGTGGAACCGGATTGTGGTGCTGGGATTTGCCATTCTGGTGCTGTCCTTCACCTGGTTGTTGCTGAATAAAACCCGTCTGGGTATGCGCGTGCGTGCAGTGACACAAAACCGCAACATGGCAGATTGCTGCGGCGTTCCCACGGGGCGCGTGGATATGTTGGCATTTGGTCTCGGCTCCGGCATTGCCGGACTTGGGGGCGTGGCGCTATCGCAGTTGGGCAACGTTGGACCAGAACTGGGGCAAAGCTACATCATTGATTCATTTTTGGTGGTGGTGCTGGGTGGCGTTGGACAGCTTGCCGGGAGCGTCGCGGCGGCGTTTGGTTTGGGGATTTTCAACAAGATTCTCGAACCGCAGGTTGGGGCCGTCCTCGGCAAAATTATGATTCTGGTGCTGATTATTCTGTTTATTCAAAAACGTCCGCAGGGGCTGTTTGCGCTAAAAGGGAGGGTCATTGACTGATGACGATGCCAATGACATTAACGCTGGCGCGCAAAGCGCCGCATATTACCTGTGTGCTGGGGCTGGCTTTACTGCTGGCACTGATTATTCTGCCATTTCTCGCGCTGCTGCCTACGGATCATCCGCTGGCGATATCTGTCTGGACACTGACACTGGTTGGGAAAATTCTCTGTTATGCCATTGTGGCAGTTGCCCTGGATCTGGTGTGGGGATATGCCGGAATGCTGTCGCTGGGCCACGGTATTTTCTTTGCGCTGGGCGGTTATGCGATGGGGATGTACCTGATGCGCCAGGCATCTGGTGAAGGGGTGCCAGCTTTTATGTCGTTCCTGTCGTGGACTGAACTTCCGTGGTTCTGGTGGGGAACGCAGCATTTTCTTTGGGCGATGATGTTGGTTGTTATGGTGCCTGGCTTGCTGGCGTTGGTGTTTGGCTGGTTTGCCTTCCGTTCAAAAATCAAAGGGGTCTATTTCTCCATCATGACGCAGGCGCTGACCTTTGCCGGCATGCTGTTGTTCTTCCGTAACGAAACCGGGTTTGGCGGCAATAACGGATTTACCGGTTTTACCACCATTCTGGGATTTTCGGTGACGGCGACCACGACACGTATCGCGTTGTTCCTGGCGACCGTTGTGCTGCTGATTCTGGCGCTGTGGCTCGGATGGGCGCTGGCTCGCAGTAAATTTGGCCGTATCTTGACAGCCGTTCGCGACGCTGAAAATCGGTTGATGTTCTGCGGGTATGACCCAAAGGGTTTCAAACTACTGGTATGGACACTCTCTGCCGTCCTGTGCGGGCTGGCGGGGGCGCTGTATGTTCCGCAGGTGGGGATCATTAACCCCAGTGAAATGTCACCCACCAACTCAATTGAAGCCGCGATTTGGGTCGCACTGGGTGGGCGCGGTACGTTGATTGGCCCGGTGTTTGGCGCGGTGCTCGTGAACGGCGCTAAAAGTTGGTTTACCGTCATCATGCCTGAATACTGGCAACTGTTTCTCGGCCTGATTTTTATTGGCGTTACGCTGTTTTTGCCTCGAGGCGTAATTGGTCTGTTTCGCAAGGGAGACAAATAATGCAGCCAGATGAAGGGCTTTTTACCCGCCAGATGCCGGGCGATCGTTTTCGCAATCAAACAGATCCGGTGCTCCAACTGGAAAAAATAAACGTTAACTTTGATGGTTTCCAGGCGCTAACGGATTTGACGCTCAATATTGGGGTTGGCGAGTTACGCTGCGTTATTGGACCCAATGGCGCGGGAAAAACCACGTTGATGGATGTCATCACCGGTAAAACGAAGCCGCAAAGTGGGCGGGCGATTTACGATCAATCCATTGATTTAACATCACTCGACGCCATCGCCATTGCTCGCCAGGGCATTGGTCGCAAATTTCAGAAACCGACCGTTTTTGAAGCGTTGACGGTGGAAGAGAACCTCGAGTTGGCGATGAAAAATGATAAATCCGTTTGGGGGTCATTACGGGCGTGTTTATCGGGAGAACAGCGGGATCGCATCGATGACATGTTGACGCTGTTGCGACTGAGTAACGAACGCGCCCGTCGTGCCGGACGCCTTTCCCATGGACAGAAACAATTTCTGGAGATTGGTATGTTGCTGGTGCAGGAGCCGCATTTGTTGCTACTGGATGAGCCAGCTGCCGGGATGACGGATGCTGAGACGGAATACACCGCTGAACTGTTTCGCCAGCTTGCCGGAAAACATTCTCTGATGGTGGTTGAGCACGATATGGGGTTTGTTGAGAGCATTGCTGATCACGTCACGGTATTGCACCAGGGGCGGGTACTGGCCGAGGGGAGCCTGCGCGATGTTCAGGCCAATGAGCAGGTGATTGAAGTGTATCTCGGACGCTAAGGAGTGCTGATGCTACAGGTAAA
>NZ_SZWR01000017.1:536236-536888 GCF_005280875.1 Citrobacter sp. wls827 | reverse complement strand
GGCGGCAGCCATATCCTGCGTGGCGTGAGTTTTGAGGCGCGTATAGGTGAAGTAACATGTCTGCTGGGGCGTAATGGGGTTGGCAAAACGACACTGCTGAAGTGCCTGATGGGTCTGATTCCAACCCGCAGCGGCAGTGTTATCTGGCAGGGTAAAAACATTACTCTCCGTAAGCCACATCAGCGGGTGCTGGCGGGGGTAGCGTATGTGCCGCAGGGCCGCGATATTTTTCCTCGCCTGACGGTTGAAGAGAATCTGTTGCTGGGACTCTCCCGGTTTTCAGCGCAAGAGGCAAAACGTGTACCGGATGAAATTTATGCGTTGTTTCCGGTATTACAGGAGATGAAATACCGGCGGGGCGGTGATTTGTCGGGCGGGCAACAGCAACAGTTAGCTATTGGCCGGGCGCTGGCCAGTCGCCCGCAGTTGTTGATCCTCGATGAACCAACAGAGGGGATCCAGCCTTCGGTGATTAAGGAGATTGGCCTAGTTATTAGCCAACTGGCCCATCGTGGTGATATGGCTATATTGCTGGTGGAGCAGTTTTATGACTTTGCCGAACAGCTTGCAGACAAATACCTGTTAATGTCGCGAGGCAGCATTATTCAACGTGGATCAGGTGAAAATATGGCAGCAGAAGGTGTGCGTGGGT
>NZ_SZWR01000017.1:531851-536177 GCF_005280875.1 Citrobacter sp. wls827 | reverse complement strand
GACAGTGCCGTTTTGGCACTGTCGCAGTAATTTTCAGCAGACTGCCGGCTGGCTCCAGGGTTTGGCGCGCATGCCTTTTATCATTAACGCCCAGGCCAGGACAATCGCCACCATTAGTGCGACAAACAGCGACCATGGGGGCAGTGTGGTCAGGATGACCCCGCTGACTAATGGGTTTACCGCCGCGCCAAGCCAGCCCAGTGACTGGGCGGAAAAGTAACTGGCTTTCATACCTGCCGGTGCGATGTTGTCGATCAGCATGTATTCACCCGGCGCGTAGATGACCTCGCCAATGGTGAAAAAGGCGGCTGAAATCCCCCAGAACAGCAGGCTGTTGCCAGAGAAGGTAAAACCGACCAGACCGATAACAAAAAAAAGTGTACCCGCAGCCATCAGCGGGCGAATGTTTGCAGACGTCAGTCTGCGTCCGACAGCATATTGCAGCGATACCACAATTGCTGCGTTGACGGGCAGGACGACCGCCACCACTTTCTCAGCAAAATCACCATCGGCAACCACCATCACGTACTGAGAAATACAGGATGCAAATGCGCCACCGACAAACGAGGCCAGAAAAGCAGACAACGTAAACCAGCATAATGCTTTATCGCGCAGCAAAACTGAGGGTGACCAGACTGTCGCGTTCAAACCTTCAGAGGGAATTGCGGAGCGTTTTACCCATGTCTGGATAAACACCAGCGGGAAGGCTGAACATATGGCCGCCAACCAGAACGGCAGGTTAATGCTTTGCATGACCAGTAGCGTGCCCAACGGCGGGCCAACGGTCCAGCCGATGTTCAGCACGGTGTAGTTAAGTGAGAAAATCTTTGTTTTAGTGGTGGCTGAGAGGTTATCGGCAAACCAGGCTTTCAGCACCGTGGCAAACACGGAGTAGGCACAGTTGATCAGCGCGAAGAGCAGAACCACCACCACCACGTTATGCACCAGAGGAATCGCTATAAAGCCGCAAGCAAAGCCCGCGATCGCCAGTAGCATAAAGCGTTTTTTTTCAAATTTATCGGCCAGGATGCCGAATCCAAGACTGAAAACGACGCCAATAGTCAGTGCTACTGTCATTGCATAACCGATCAGATCGACACCCAGGCCATACTGACGACTGAGGTAAATCGTCATGAATGGTAGCGTGGCTCCGCGTCCAATGGTTAATAACAAAGATGACGCGAGTAACGCGAGAGTGGACCTTCTCAGTGAGATATTCATTTTTCTGCCCGACAATGCATGTTGTTATGTTTTTTTTAGATATCAGAAACAAATAGCATGCTAAAAGTGTGATGTACACTCAATAAGTTGTCTGAAAATGCCCTGTGTGGCCTACCTGAATTAATGATCTGTTACGGTACAACGATTTCCGTTACCTTAACTTGTTTACAAAAATTTAATATTTGCAGGGGCGGTGGTATGTCGCGTAAAGATGGGTTGCTGGCGTTACTGGTTGTCGTAGTTTGGGGGCTGAACTTTGTTGTCATTAAGGTGGGGCTACACAATATGCCGCCGTTGATGCTGGCAGGCTTGCGCTTTTTACTGGTGGCGTTTCCCGCAATCTTTTTTGTTGCCCGCCCGAAGATCCCGCTCTCGCTGTTACTTGGCTATGGCCTGACCATCAGCTTCGGTCAGTTCGCTTTTCTGTTTAGCGCCATCAAGTTTGGGATGCCTGCCGGTCTGGCATCGCTGGTTTTACAGGCGCAAGCTTTTTTCACTATCGTGCTGGGCGCGTTCGCCTTTGGCGAGCGTTTACAGGGGAAGCAACTGGTCGGTATCGCGCTGGCGGTGTTCGGTGTGCTGGTATTGATTGAGGCGAGTCTCAATGGACAACATGTTGGTATGCTTGGCTTTATGCTGACGCTGGCGGCGGCACTGAGCTGGGCCTGCGGCAATATCTTTAACAAGAAAATTATGCAGCATACTTCGCGTCCAGCGGTCATGTCGCTGGTGGTGTGGAGCGCATTAATTCCTGTCGTACCGTTTTTTCTGGCATCGGCATTGCTTGATGGCCCAGCGCAAATCGTGCAGAGCCTTGTGGCGATCGATATGACTACCATCTTGTCCCTGGTGTATCTGGCCTTTGTGGCGACCATTGTGGGCTATGGCATTTGGGGTTCTCTGCTGGGGCGCTATGAAACCTGGCGTGTTGCGCCATTGTCGTTGCTGGTACCCGTGGTAGGGTTGGCCAGTGCCGCTGTGCTGCTGGATGAAACGTTAACCGGGCTGCAACTGCTTGGTGCGTTGTTGATCATGGCGGGGTTGTATATCAACGTGTTCGGTTTTCGCTTGCGCAAGATTGTGCAGGTGAAGGGTTAAAAAAAAGCCCCGCAGTGACGGGGCTAAATAATTACAGGCTGTGCATATTGTAATAAGGCACGCCTAACTCATCGGATTTATCGCTGCCGGCACCCATATGATTAAAATCGAACGGGGACTGATCGTGCGCAGGGGGCATAATCATCGCGTCGCGATTATTTTGCGTTGTCGGTTGCGGGGTCTGTTCCGCCATGCTCTGGCCCGACGCAACAAGCAGCAGGGCCAGCATCGCATAAGACAGAAGTTTCATGATTTCCTCGGTTACGTCGTTAACTGGCGATTAGCAATTGCATTGATTGAGCGGGAGCAAATACCGGGATTCGCCATGCATATTCGTCACCCGATATTTATGCGGCGGTACATCAAAATAGTTCTTGAAGGTCCGGGTCAGCGTTTGCTGAGACTCAAAACCGTAACGCTCTGCAAGATAGAGGATCGGTTCGTTACTCTCTTTCAATTTTTGCGCTATTTCAGTCATTTTGCGGCTACGGATGTATTGACCTAATGAATGACCGGTTTCTTTTTTGAACATCCGCTGCAGGTGCCATTTGGAGTAACCTGAACGCTCAGACACTTTTTCCAGCGAGAGTGGCGATTCAAGGTTATTTTCGATCCAGTCCAAAATGCTATGAATAGTGATTGTGTCAGTATTGCGTCTGGACATCGTCATACCTCTTTCTGTTTACGGCAGGATCCTCTTAAGCAAATGCTCAAGTGTTGCTACTTCTTCCGCCGTTAAGTTTTTTGTTAGTTCCTGGTGCAGGTCTTGCCCTACTAATTGATGACACTGCTCGCAAATTGCTGCGCCGTGCTCGGTGAGTTTCACCAGTACACCGCGCTTGTCATGTGGATTCGGAAGCCTTTCTATCCAGCCTTTACAGGCCAGTCTGTCCAGCATCCGCGTCAGGGCGCCAAGATCGACAGACAGCACTTTTTTCAATTCGACAGGGGTAATGCACACCGCACAACGGATGGAGCAGAGCACCTTAAACTGCGATGCTGTGATATCCAGCGGTGACAAATAGTCGTTTAATAAACGATCTTTTTTCTGATTAACCATGTAGATCAAACGACCCAGTGGGATGATTTCATTGAACAGATCACTGGTGCTTTTCACAATGGTTGCCCTGGCAAGTAGTTAGTCACGGCTGATATTATTGCTTAGGCAAATATAAGTCAAATGAATGAGTGGCCGCATGCCACGTTTTGCTAAAACATCAGGAACGCGCTACGCATAGCGCGTTTTTAACGTTCTGATCCGTAGGGTTTATGCGTAAAGAGAACTAATGAATCCTTACATCGACAACATGGCTTAACCTTGGAGTTTGCCCTTATACTTGCCGTTGACGAAAAACGCACAGGAAAGATGACATTATGATGGACTTGTTTAAAGCAATAGGACTGGGGCTGGTAGTCCTGTTACCGCTGGCAAACCCGTTAACCACCGTGGCGCTGTTTCTCGGCCTTGCTGGCAACATGAACAGCGCAGAGCGTAACCGTCAGTCATTAATGGCATCTGTCTATGTATTTGCCATTATGATGGTCGCGTACTACGCCGGGCAGGTGGTAATGAATACGTTTGGGATTTCGATTCCCGGGTTGCGTATTGCGGGCGGGTTAATCGTTGCGTTTATCGGCTTTCGTATGCTGTTCCCTCAGCAGAAAGCGCATGATTCTCCGGAAGCGAGAAGCAAATCCGAAGAACTGGAGGACGAACCGACGGCCAATATTGCCTTTGTTCCGCTGGCCATGCCGAGTACTGCCGGCCCGGGGACGATTGCAATGATCATCAGTTCGGCCTCTACCGTGCGGCACGGTTCCGAATTCCCGGACTGGGTGATCATGGTTGCGCCGCCCATTATTTTTGCCGTCGTCGGGATTATCTTGTGGGGATGTCTGCGCAGTTCTGGCGGAATTATGCGGCTGGTGGGGAAAGGCGGGATCGAAGCTATTTCCCGTCTGATGGGCTTCCTGCTGGTGTGTATGGGTGTGCAGTTTATTATTAAC
>NZ_SZWR01000017.1:491458-531764 GCF_005280875.1 Citrobacter sp. wls827 | reverse complement strand
GTATATCTACCGGGCCTTTTTCTTATTGCTGCTGTGGTTGTTCTTCCAGTGTTACCGGCCATTTGCGGAAGATAATCACTGACCAGATCAGCGCGGCAACGGCAGGAAGTGCACCGACGTAACCAATCGTCGACATCGACCAGTGCAGACTTACCTGATTTCCCACCAGCGCTCCCGCGCCAATACCAATATTAAAGATACCGGAGAACAGCGCCATTGCGACGTCAGTGGCATCCGGAGCCAGTGCCAGTACTTTCACCTGCATTCCCAGGCCGATCACCATAATGGCAATGCCCCAGAAAATACTCAGGACAGCCAGGTGCATTTCGCTATCAGCAGCAGGCAATAGCAGCACCAGGCACAGGGTCAACAGGGCGATAGCCGCGCTTATCAACACCGAGGCATACTGATTACCCAGCTTGCCAAAAATTACGCTGCCAATAATACCCGCGCCACCGAGAACCAGAAGCAGCACAGTGGCAAAGTTAGCGCTCAGCCCGGCGACGGTCTGCACAAAGGGTTCGATATAGCTATAAGCCGTATAATGCGCGGTGACCACAATCACCGTCAGCAGATACAGGCTCATTAACGCCGGACGGCGGAATAACACCGGCAGGCTTTTTAATGAACCGGAATGCTCACTGGGTAATTTGGGCAGAAGCTTAATCAGGCAAAGCAGGGTAATTAGCGCGCCCATACCGATGGCGAAGAAGGTAGTGCGCCAGCCAAAATACTGGCCGACGATGCGTCCGATAGGCAGGCCTAATACCATCGCCAGCGCGGTGCCGGTCGCAATCAGGCTGAGTGCCTGCGCGCGTTTCCCGGCCGGAGCAAGGCGTATCGCCAGCGATGCAGTGATCGACCAGAAAATGGCGTGTGCGAAAGCAATACCAATACGGCTAATCACCAGCACGGTAAAATTCCATGCCAGGAAAGAGAGTACGTGGCTGGCGATAAACACGACAAACAGGCAGATCAGCAGCTTGCGGCGTTCTACCTGACTGGTGAGCAGCATGAAGGGCAGCGACATCAGGGCCACCACCCAGGCGTAGATCGTCAACATGATCCCAACCTGCGCGGTCTGCATATTAAAACTTTGCGCAATGTCGGACAGCAACCCGACCGGGACAAACTCAGTGGTATTGAAAATAAAACCGGCAACAGCAAGCGTAACTACCCGTAGCCACGCGACCTTGCGGGAAACAGTGTTTGTTGTCATATGTATAAATCGGGTTAGCTGCAAAAAGGAGAGGTGGCGATCTTAAAACGTTTACTGGTGAAAATACAATCATTTCGTGATTAAGATCACGCTGCTTTGCGGGTGATAATGCGGTGCATTACGAGAAAAAATAAAGCCGGTCAGTACTACTGACTGACCGGAGAATACCGTTACCTGAGCGAGTTTAGTGCAGTTGCGCTTCTTTCATGCACAACGCTTCATGCTCACTGTCGATGATTGGCTCAACTTTACCCATCAAAAACAGATAGTTCAAAATTCCCAGAACCACCAGTGCGGCAGAGAACACCAGCGCCCAGGTAAAGGAGCCAGTGGCTGCAACAATGGCTCCGGTAATAATTGGTCCTACCGCGCCTCCCATATTGGAGACAGTATTCTGTAACCCTGCAACAATCGATACGCTGTTTTTAGGCGCAACGTCACCCGGTAGTGCCCAGACCTGCGAGGCGGCAACCGTGGTGCCTGATTTCGCCACACACAGTAAAAACACGGTCATAAACACGGAATCAGTAAAAGGGGCAAAACCAATACATAAAGCCATTAACAGACCGATTGTCAGGAATAATTTTCTTGTGGCAGTCAGCGACAGGATCCGCTTATGTACCATACGGTCAGAGGCCCAGCCGGCAAAGACTTCGATCACCATCCCACATAATAATGGCAGGGCGGCAACCATCCCCATTTTGATAAAATCCATTCCTTTGTCTTTTACCAGATAAGTGGGTAGCCAGGTAATAAAGAAATAGGATGTATAGTTGATGGTAAAGAAACCGATACACATTGCCCAAATGTTACGGTAGCGCAACAGTTTATACCAACGCATCGGTAATACGGATTTGTCGCCGTGTTTTTGCTTTTGCCCTTCGCGAATATGTTTAATTTCGCTTGTACTGATCCTTTTGTGGTCCTCCGGGTTTTCTGTATAAATAAAATACCAGGCAATGACCCAAAAAATGCCTACACCACCAATAATCAGAAATGTCATCCGCCAGTCAAACTGGTAGATCATCCAGACAATAAGCGGCATCGCGACGGCACCGCCAAATTTAGAGGCACTGTCAAACAATCCTGAGACGGTGGCCCGCTCCCGATCCGGGAACCAGCGCGCAGCGATCCCTGCATTGCTTGGATAGGCGGCGGCTTCACCGACGCCCAGAGCGAGTCTCAATGCGAGTAGAGATTTAAATCCAGTGGCTAAACCCATCATTGAGGTGGCGATTGACCACCACGCGACGGCAAAACCCAGACCTTTTTTCTGACCAAAACGGTCAGCAAACCAACCTGCCGGTATTTGCAGTAAAGAATATGACCAGAAGAACGCCGCCATGATAAACCCCATCATTTCAGGATCGAGTTTTAGCTCATCAATGAGGTGAGGTGCTGCAGCAGATAATACCGTCCGGTCAATATAGTTAATTGCAATAGCAAGCCACATTAATCCCGCAATCCACCAACGAATTCGGGATTTTTCTGCAAAATTATTCATATATCTGGCCCATGGTAGATGTTCATTTTTATTATTGTGGAAAGGGTAGGGTTATCTCCACAATGTTATAATCCGTTCATTATATTTTTAGGCTTACGCTGATGAATGACATGTTCAATGATGTTATAAACACATTGCTCGCCTATATTGCTGATCGCACCCTCGGTATATCCTGCAATATGTGCCGTAGGGATGAAATTATCGAGCGCAAATAAGGGGTGTGAATTGCACGGCTCTTGTAAAAAGACATCGGCGGCAGCGCCCTTAATGACACCCTGCGTGAGAGCCAGAAAGAGATCCTCTTCATTAACGACACCACCGCGTGAAACGTTTATGAGATAACTAGTGCTCTTCATTTTTTTCATCTGCGCTAAATCAAAGAGATTTTTGGTTTCAGGCGTCAGCGGAGTGTGTAACGTGATGAAATCACTTTGTTCTGTTAGTTCATCGAGCGAAACGTATTCAATGTGATTATCTGCGGCGAACTGTGCATCCTGCCATGCGTCGTGAGCCAGCACGCGCATATTAAAGCCGCGGGCTCGCAGTGCAACCTGTTTACCGATATTACCTAACCCAATAATGCCAATCGTTTTTCCATATACATCGGAGGCGAAGATCCGTGGCCAGTTTCCCGCGCGGGTTTGTTCAATCGCGTAGGGGAGTTGACGCGCACAGTTAAGGATCAGGGAAAACGCAAAGTCTGCGACGGCATGCTTATTGGCATCCGGCACATTGGTAACAAAAATACCTTTTTCACGCGTGGCATTGAGGTCGATATTATCGACGCCCACGCCGTGTTTGCAGACGATTTTCAGATTCGGTGCCGCAGCTATTAGTCCGGCATTAACATCGGTAAAAGCGACGATCATTGCCACTGTCTGTTCCAGATGAGGTGCAAGCGCTTCTAAACCGGCATCTGCAGGTAGCATGATTAACTCAAGTCCGGCGTCGTTAAGCAGTTTGATCGGTTGCTGATCGTATTTGGCAAATGAAGGTGATGTACAGATGACTTTCATAATACAATCCTGTTAGTTAAGCGGCGTTGCCGCCGCTGTAAAAGTGTCTATCGTAAATAGTTATTGATAATTTGCTGGATCTGGCGTTCCTGATGAGCATCAAACGTGACAGCGTAACGGCTTGCGCCTACCTCGTGCCCCATGATTTGCAATGCTTTTTTGACAGCGGCGGGCGAGAACGCAACTTTATAGAGCTCGGTTCGCAAACCTGTGACGCTTTCCTGTGCTTCATGCGATCCGACAACATCACCGGCCTTGAATCGCGCCCAGATAGCGTTAATTTCTTTTGGCGCTACGTTCGCCAAACCGGAAATACAGGCTGAACAGCCATCAACAAATCCCTGATGAATGAGTGAATCTGGACCATTCAGCACATCAAATCCCTCGATATCTTTAACTGCATCCAGGAAGCTGCTAAGACTTTCATAACTGCCGGCACTGTCTTTGATCCCGATTATGTTCGGGTGTGCCGCCAGCACTCTGGCTGTTTCCGGTTCAATGGTATTTCCCGTACGTGCCGGAATGTTGTAGAGAAATACCGGTACCGATAGCGCGTCGGCAATCGCGGTATAGTGATCTATCAGTTCCTGCTGTTTGAGCGGAACAAAATACGGGGTAATCACCGATACGGCATCGACGCCCAGTTTTTCTATTTGCTTGCCCAGACGAATGGTTTCACGGGTAGAGATTTCACCAATATGCGCCACTACGTTCGCCCGCCCAGCAACTTCCTCAACGCAGGTGCGGGTCACTGCTATTTTTTCTTCCTCGTTGAGCACAAAAAACTCACCGTTTGTGCCGCCGCAGAAAATACCGTTTCCGGCATTTAACTGGCGGTTTACCTGGTTTCTCAGTTCTTTAAGGTTAAGCCCGCCGTCGTGGTCGAACGGGGTAACGATTGCCGTCAGTACACCACAGATTTTCTTACTCATGATTCACTCCTTTGGTATTCAGTTCTGGAAACAGAGTTTGATAAATGGCCTGAATATCCTCATGACTCACCTCGCAGGGAGCATTATTCATCAGGCGTTTTACGTTCAGTGCGGCATCGGCCAGTGCGGGAATATCAGTAGACGGTACACCAAGCGTTGCCAGGTTATCGGGCAGGTTCAGTCGTTTCACGAGTGTGGCGAAGTACTCCACCAGGGCGCGGGATTTTTCTTCGGCACTGAGTGTTGAGTCAGCGTCAGGCAGCAGATCCCACACCAGGGCAAACTTGTCGACCACAAATGGGCGAATCACTTTCATGCAGGGTGCTAACAGAATGGCGTTAGCGACGCCATGTGGGAGATGGTATCGACCGCCGAGCGGGTAAGAGAGCGCGTGGACCAGGTGAGTACCAGCATGATTAATCGCCACACCGCCGTAATGCGATGCCCACAGCATCTCCAGTTTGGCCAGCAGATTTTCCGGCTCATTGACGGAGATTTCGATATGGTTGAGTAGCTTACGCAGGCCAATGAGCGAAGCGTTATCACTTACCGGATTGGCGACGGTAGCGGTAAAGCATTCGATCAGATGACATAGCGCGTCGATGCCAGTGGACGAGGCAATATGCGCTGGCATGCTGGTGGTGAGTTCTGGCAACAGGGCCACGTAATCCGGTAATAGCACCGGAGAAATGATGCCGACTTTGGTGTTTTGTTCCGGGATCGCCAGAATCGCATTGGGAGTCGCTTCAGAACCCGTACCTGCTGTGGCGGGGATCAGCACAGAAGCAACGCGTTGCAGCGGTTTTTCTCCCGCCAGCATGGCGTCAAGCGTCGGAGATTCAGGATGGCATAAGACGGAGAGCAGTTTCGCCACATCCAGTACGCTACCACCGCCGATACCGATCACCATTTCTACGTTGAGACCTTGTACGTTTTTTAATAGTGCGCTGACATCGTGATGCCCGGGTTCTGCAGGCACATTGTCAATCAGAGCCACATGACGTCCATCGTTGGTCAGTAAGTTGCGGATCTGTGTTACCGCGCCCAGTCCGACAATATTGCTATCCGTCACCAGTAACAGCTGGCGTTTACCTGCCAGTAACGGCTCCAGTGCGGGGATAGCATTCGAACCGCTGATGACGGTGCTATTGATTGTTGCCACAGCATTCTCCTGTTGTTCGAGTGATTGAATTCGCTCACTGAGATTCAGGAACGATTGCATCATGGGCTAAATTTATAATTTATCTCGGAGATGAATAACTTGAGCTTGCTCACATTTAATCAAATGTGATTGAATATAATCATTATCAACATACAACAACCCGGAGCATGGATGAGTAGACATGTTGTAAGACCCCAGATCCTTGTCATTGCTGATGACTTTACGGGGGGGAATGATGCGGGGGTGAGTCTGGCGCTGACGGGAATGACGGTAAATGTCGCTTTCACATTGCCCTGTGCCGATGATGCAGATGTGCTGGTCATCAACACGGATAGTCGTGCGCTGGAGGAAGAGCAGGCCGCCGCCAGAGTAAGTGAGCTGGCTCTGACGAGTCAGGCTGGTCCTCAGACGCAGTGGCTGAAGAAAATAGATTCAACATTGCGCGGAAACCCGGGGGCCGAACTGGACGCGTTAATGCGGATTACAGGTAAAAAGCGGGCCATCGTGGCACTGGCTTGTCCCTCAGTCGGGCGAACCACCGAGCAGGGGCAGTGCCTCGTTAACGGTATTCCGGTAACGCAGACCGAATTTGCCAGCGATCCGAAAACACCGGTGATGAGTGCCGATATTTGTGAGGTGATACAGGCACAAACCACCATTGCGTGTCGAGCGATGTCACTGAATGACTACATGCAGCACCTGCGCGAGCCTGCTGTTGAGACGCCGCAGATTTGGGTTGTGGATGCCCGGACTGACGCTGACCTTGATGTGATTGTTACTGATGCGCTGATGCAGGATGAGCTGCCGCTGCTGGTGGGGTCTGCCGGGATCTGTGACGCGCTTGCCCGTCATGTCCGGACACCGTCCTCACAGTGTTTACTGGCGGTAGTGGGTTCAATGAGTGAAATCGCTCAACAGCAGATTGCCGCTGTGTACCAGGACCCGCAGGTGGGGACTGTATTCATTGATATCGAAAATATCTTCAGCGGTAGCTCGACAGAGTACGCGCAGCACATCGTTAGGATCCTCTCCTCTGGTAGGCACTGCATTGTTCACACAAGTCCCGACAGTGAAGCACGCCATCATATTCCGCAGCTGTGCGTGCGTATGGGGATGAATCGCGCTCAGCTCGGTGAAAAAATCTGCCAGTTTCTTGGACAGCTTATCCGGCAGGTTTTGCAGGAGGTATCGCCAGGCGCGCTGTATCTCTCTGGTGGTGATGTGGCGATGGCGGTTGCAGACGCCCTTAAGGCAACAGGATTTCGTATTACTGACCGTGTGGCCCAGTGTGTGCCGTACGGTCATTTTGTCGGTGGCGACTGGCAACGCCCGGTTATGACAAAGGCAGGGGGATTCGGTGACGAAACGACGTTGCGTCAGGTTTTAAATTTTATCGAGGAGAACATGAGTGAATAACATTATTGCAGTAACTATGGGCGACCCTGCAGGTATTGGACCTGAGATTATTATTAAATCGCTGGTGGAGGGAGAACTGTCTGGCGCGCCGGTTGTGGTTGTGGGATGTGCCCAAACGCTGCGTCGTATCCAGTCATTAAATGTCACGCCGCCAGCGGAACTCCGGGTTATCGACAGCGTAACCCAGGCGCAATTCGCCCCCGGTGTTATCAACGTGATTGACGAACCCCTTGCCGATCCTGCGGCGCTTGAACCGGGGGTGGTGCAAGCGCAGGCGGGTGATTTGGCCTATCGCTGTATTAAACGCGCTACAGCACTGGCGCTAAGTGGTGAAGTTAAGGCCATTGCCACTGCGCCGCTGAATAAAGAAGCACTGCACATGGCGGGACATCATTATCCCGGCCATACCGAACTGCTGGCGCAACTGACCAACAGCAAAGACTATGCGATGGTGCTGTATACCGAACAGCTTAAAGTGATTCATGTCACCACGCATATTGCACTACGTAAATTCCTTGATACGCTCAGTGAACAGCGTGTAAAAACAGTCATTCAGGTCGCAGATGATTTCCTGCGTCGTGTCGGGTTTGATAATCCACGTATTGCGGTCGCAGGCGTCAACCCCCATGCCGGCGAAAATGGCCTGTTTGGCGAGGAAGA
The DNA here is from genome assembly GCF_005280875.1 of Citrobacter sp. wls827. Taxonomy (NCBI): domain Bacteria; kingdom Pseudomonadati; phylum Pseudomonadota; class Gammaproteobacteria; order Enterobacterales; family Enterobacteriaceae; genus Citrobacter; species Citrobacter sp. wls827. The sequence continues at coordinate 523,855 of NZ_SZWR01000017.1, read as the reverse complement.
GATAACGATTGTCGGACCCGCGGTGCAGGCAATGCAAGCGAAAGGGTTAAATGTTACGGGACCATGTCCACCAGATACTGTCTTTATGCAGTGCCACGAAGGTATGTATGACATGGTGGTGGCAATGTATCACGATCAGGGCCATATTCCGCTAAAATTGCTGGGATTCTATGATGGGGTGAATATCACCGCCGGATTGCCATTTATTCGCACTTCTGCAGACCACGGCACGGCGTTTGATATTGCCTGGACAGGTAAAGCCAAGTCTGAGAGCATGGCCGTGTCCATCCAGTTAGCAATGCAAATTACGCGGGATTAAAATGAAGGGATATAATCGGTTAGAACAGATTATGGATTATCTGAAAGGGCATAATCTGGCGACAGTTGAACAGCTTGTCGCTGTGACTCAGGCCTCTCCGGCGACCATTCGCCGCGACCTGATTAAACTCGATCAGGAAGGTGTTATCAGCCGTACTCACGGCGGCGTGACGCTTAACCGGTTTATCCCTTCACAACCAACCACACATGAAAAAATGCAGCGCAGCCTGATGGAAAAACAGGCTATTGCCTGCGCGGCGGCAAGCCTGGTGAAAGCCGGGGACGCCATTATCCTGGATGCGGGAACGACGATGATTGAACTGGCGCGCCAGCTTACCCATCTGCCGTTGCGCGTCATCACCAGCGATCTGCACATTGCGCTATTTCTTTCTGAGTTCAAGCAAATTGAAGTGACGATCATTGGCGGGCGTATTGATGACTCCAGCCAGTCCTGTATCGGCGAGCACGGGCGTAAACTGCTGCAAAACGTGTGGCCGGATATCGCGTTTCTAAGCTGTAACGGCTGGGATCTGACCCGCGGGATCACCGCACCGACGGAAGAAAAGGCCGGTCTGAAGCGCGACCTGATTGCAAACGCCAAACGTCGCGTACTGCTGGCAGACAGTTCAAAATACGGTGCATGGTCACTTTTCAACGTCACACATCTGGATGCGTTGACGGATATCGTGACCGATGCGCGACTCAATGAAGAGGTGCGGCAGCAGCTTGAGCAACTGCCTTGCCATCTGACGTTCGCCAGTTAATCTGCATTTTGCGACAGCTGAGGTTCCAGTACCTCAATAAATGCTTCCAGCTGTCGCGTCATCGCTCCCCGACGCCAGACCAGCCACGTATTTAACCAACGCCAGTTTTCACTCAGCGGCCAGGCATTGACCTGATGGTGGCCTGGCATGCTTTCCAGCATAGAACGTGGAATCAGCGCGATTCCCGCGCCGGCAATCACACAGGCCAGCATGCCGTGGTAGGACTCCATTTCATGGATCGTGCCTGGCATGGCGCGATCGGCGTGAAACCAGCTTTCAAAGTGGCGGCGATAGGAACAGTTGGCGCGAAAGGCATAGATATTGTAACCATTCACATCGCTGGCCCGTTTGATGGGGGGGTGGCCGTGTGGGGTGACAATCATCATCTCTTCACGGTACACCGGCATTCCTTCAAGACCTGGATGGGTAATAGGGCCATCAGCAAAAGCGGCGTTCAGCGTACCGTCGAGCACACCGTCCAGCATGGTACCGGACGGTCCTGTTGCCAGTGCAAACTGGATTTTAGGGTAGCGCTGATTATATTCGGCAAGTGTGGCCGGAATACGCACGGCGGCTGTACTTTCCAGCGATCCCAGAGAGAACAATCCTTGTGGTTCATCACCTGCGACCACCATCCTCGCTTCTTCTACCAGCGCCAGGATCCGCTGGCTGTAACGCAAAAAATTGTGCCCGGAGGGAGAAAGCCGCAGACGTTGATTTTCACGAATAAACAGATCGACGCCAAGGTCCGCTTCAAGCTGGCGAATACGCGTGGTGAGATTGGACGGCACGCGATGCACCTTCGCCGCAGCCTGCGTGATGCTGCCGGTCTCTGCGACGGCATTGAACATTTCAAGTTGCGTCAGGTCCATAATTTTCTCTGTTCGTGAATGGTATGGTTAATATTATTCATTTTTCAGAAAGAGTAAACCTGCGCATGATATAACCATACCTTGCGAGAAAGAGAGGCACTTATGACCATCACAGCAGCAACACATGCTATTTCCGTTGACCCGACCTGTGGCGAAATGCTGACGGCAATGCCGTGGGCCAGCGCCGATGAGATTACCCACGCGCTGAATCTGGCGGCGACGGGATTCAACGCATGGAAACACACGACCGTCACCCATCGCGCACAGATGTTGCGCCGGGTCGGACAAGCGCTGCGTGAACGCGCCGAAGAGATGGCGCAGTGTATCTCGCGTGAAATGGGTAAGCCCGTCAGGCAGGCACGTGCGGAAGTGGCAAAGTCTGCGGCATTATGTGACTGGTACGCCGAACATGGGCCAGCGATGCTCAGTACCGAGGCCACGCAGGTTGAGAATCACCAGGCCGTGATTGAGTACCGTCCCCTGGGGACTATTCTGGCGATCATGCCGTGGAACTTTCCGCTCTGGCAGGTTATGCGCGGCGCCGTGCCGATTTTGCTGGCCGGAAATGGCTATCTGTTAAAGCATGCACCGAATGTCACCGGTTGTGCCGCGATTATCGCCCAGGTCTTTACCGATGCGGAAATACCCGCTGGGGTATATGGCTGGGTGAATGCCGATAACGCCGGGGTGAGTCAGATGATCAATGACCCGCGTATCGCGGCGGTAACGGTGACGGGCAGCGTTCGTGCTGGTGCTGCGATTGGCGCTCAGGCTGGTGCAGCGCTGAAGAAATGCGTGCTTGAGTTAGGCGGTTCCGATCCGTTTATCGTGCTTAATGATGCAGACCTTGATTTAGCGGTTAAAGCCGCAGTGGCAGGGCGTTATCAGAATACCGGGCAGGTTTGTGCCGCAGCGAAACGCTTTATTATTGAAGAAGGGATTGCGGCAGAATTCACCCACCGTTTTGTTGCGGCAGCCAGTGCACTGAAAATGGGCGATCCGCTAAATGAAGAGAACGATCTCGGCCCAATGGCACGTTTTGATCTGCGGGATGAACTGCATCAGCAGGTTGAAGATTCACTGGCTCAAGGGGCGCGCTTACTCCTCGGTGGGGAAAAAATAGCTGGTCAGGGTAATTACTATGCCGTGACGGTACTGGGTGATGTTACGCCGGAAATGACGGCGTTTCGTCAGGAGCTGTTTGGCCCGGTTGCGGCGATTACCGTCGCGAAGGATGCTGAGCACGCATTAGCACTGGCTAATGACAGCGAGTTCGGCTTGTCGGCGACGTTGTTTACCGCGGATGAGGCACTGGCGCAAACTATGGCGGCCCGTCTGGAGTGTGGTGGCGTGTTTATTAATGGTTACAGTGCCAGTGATGCTCGCGTTGCTTTTGGCGGCGTGAAGAAAAGCGGTTTTGGTCGTGAGCTTTCTCACTTTGGTCTGCATGAGTTTTGCAATGTGCAAACCGTCTGGAAAAACCGTCTCTGATAGCCCGGGTGCCTCTGCAGGGGCACCCGTCTTATTTCTGCAATAAATTTGTCATTTACTCTGCGTACACTCGCGCCTAACGCTTTGATACAGAAGAGTAATATGAACATAACGCAAATTTTTCGTCGCCTGACTCCCCGTCAGTTTGGTCTGTTAACCGGTATCATTTGTATTATTGCACTGTTCTCTGTTTTGCAGATTGCATCCTCGCTTATGCTCTCAGCCTCTGTCAGGGACGCGCAGATTAATGAACAGCATAATCAGCAGGTGCTTTTGCAACAGTCGAAGATCGATGAAGCAAGGGTGGCGTTGTTATCTGCCAGCGACTTACTTAATCGTGCTGGCGTTTACTTTATGCAGGATGCGGCTACCGGCTCGGAAGGGAGCTGGCGCCCGTTAATGGAAGAGGCCCAGCATGCGTTAACGCAGTCAAAAACGGCATGGGATGCCTGGCTTGCAATGGATCCGCATCAGCCTCCCGACTTGATGGAGAGCTATCAGCGTTTTTATAGCGGTATTCAGGAGCAGGCCGATGGATTAATGCAATCCAATAGCATTGATGCGTTTTTTGCCGTGCCTGTTCAGGCGTTTCAGACAGACTTTAATGAAAATTATGCACGTTTTCAGCAAGACAGTTTCCAGCAGACGGAAAAAGGGCGAGAGCAGCTGTTGACCAGTCTTGAACGTTTACAGCACCTCTTTTTATTTATTCCTCTTGTGCTGGTGGTGATTGCGGTACTGGTCTGGCGCAGTATGTCCCGCTGGGTAATCGCGCCACTGAGACGACTGATCGATCATATTGATGTGTTAGCGGCTGGCGATCTTTCCCGTCCAGCCCCCCAGGTGAGCCAGTTTAATCGTGAAGTGACACAACTGAGCTCACGTATCGACGCGATGCAGCAGGGGCTACGGATGCTGGTGCAACAGGTGAATGACGCTACGACCTCAATGGTGGGAAATATCACTCAGCTTACGCAAAGCAATAAACAGTTATATCAGCAATCCGCGAAACAGAGCGATGAGCTAAATACGGTGACATCACATATTTCGTTTCTGGAAACACATGTTGAGGATAACAGTGGGTTTGCTCAACTGGCGAATCAACGCGCCGTGCAGGCGCGGGATATTGCTGCGGGTGGCAACCGGATGATGGCAACGGTAAATGCGTCGATGCAGGCAATTGTTGCCCGTTCATCCGAGATGCGCGGAATCATCTCACTGATTGACAGCATCGCGTTTCAGACCAATATTCTGGCGTTAAATGCGGCGATTGAAGCTGCGCATGCTGGTGAACAAGGGCGTGGATTTGCGGTTGTTGCAAAAGAAGTTGGGTTGTTGGCGAGAAAAAGCAGTCAGTCCACGCAGAATATTCAGGCGCTGATTCATCATTCCTTAGCGGGTATTGACGAAGGATTTCATGCGGTGAACGGACTGGATGACAACTTACAGCAGGTTATATCGCTGGTGGAAAATCTTGGCGCCTTACTGAATGATATTTCTGCTGCGACGATGAATCAAGGAACCCGTATTCACGAGTTGACCAGTCAGCTTCAGGCTCTGAATAACGAAGCCCGACAGACCAGCGATCTGGTGAACGCTGCGTCTGATTCCTCCTTACAGTTACATCATGAATCTCATCAGCTTATGCAGGCCGTTGCCAGATTCCGTCTTCCGGCCTGACGCTGTGTATTCAGCTCTGTTATACTCGCAGGCCTTTCATACCTGCGAGCAAGGAGCATGTTGTGGCCAGGGCCATGGACAATTCAATTTTAGAGACCATTGTGCAGCAGGTTCGTCCGCTGATTGGTCAGGGAAAAGTTGCCGATTATATTCCTGCATTAGCCTCTGTCGATGGCTCAAAACTGGGTATTGCCATTTGCACCGTTGATGGTCAGCACTATCAGGCGGGGGATGCGCAAGAACGTTTTTCTATTCAGTCGATTTCAAAGGTGCTTAGCCTGGTTGTCGCAATGCGTCATTACCAGGAAGACGAGATCTGGCAACGTGTTGGCAAAGATCCTTCCGGTCACCCGTTTAACTCGCTGGTGCAGCTGGAAATGGAGCAGGGTATACCGCGTAATCCCTTTATCAATGCCGGGGCATTGGTGGTTTGCGATATGCTGCAAGGTCGCCTGAGTGCGCCACGGCAACGAATGCTGGAAGTGGTACGTGCATTAAGTGGCGTTTCAGATATTGCTTATGATACGACGGTGGCACGCTCTGAGTTTGAGCACTCAGCCCGCAACGCGGCAATTGCCTGGCTGATGAAATCCTTTGGTAATTTTCATCACGATGTGACGACCGTTCTGCAAAATTATTTTCACTACTGCGCGCTGAAAATGAGCTGTGTGGAGCTGGCGCGCACGTTCGTCTTTCTGGCGAATCAGGGGCATGCCTTTCATCTTGCGGAGCCCGTGGTCACGCCGATGCAGGCGCGGCAGATTAACGCGCTAATGGCGACCAGCGGTATGTATCAAAATGCCGGGGAGTTTGCCTGGCGGGTAGGTTTGCCGGCGAAATCGGGTGTCGGTGGCGGTATTGTGGCGATCGTGCCGCATGAGATGGCGATTGCGGTCTGGAGTCCGGAACTGGATCCCGCAGGGAACTCGCTGGCGGGTATTGCGGTACTGGAACAATTAACTCAACAGTTAGGGCGCTCGGTTTACTGATGAACACGCTCGACTCGCTTTTTGCCCGACTGGCGAAATCGACTTTTCGATCGCGGTTTCGTCTCGGTCAGAAAGAAAGACAATATTGTCTGGAAAAAGGTGCGCCGGTCATTGAACAACATGCGGCCGATTTTATTGCTAAGCGCCTGGCTCCCGCGCTCCCGACCAATGACGGAAAGCAAACGCCGATGCGTGGACATCCGGTGTTTATCGCTCAACATGCCACGGCGACCTGCTGTAGGGGATGTCTGGCCAAATGGCATGATATACCTCAGGGGCAACCGTTGAGCGAGCAACAGCAACGTTACGTTGTCACTGTTATCTACCACTGGTTAGTGCTGCAAATGAATAAGCCATAGATAACATAATCCTATGATTCGACTCCTTGTGTTATGTAATTGTTAATTGCAGTATGAAGGGGTCAATCTAAGGAGACTAAATGGCTACCCACACCCCCTGCTTTATACTGAGCGCGGAACAGATCCTGTCGAGAATCGACGAGCTTAGTGATGTCCTTGAACAGTGCGTGAACGATGGCGCATCTGTCAGTTTTATGCTCCCTTTTAACCGCGATAAGTCGCGGCCTTTTTGGACACGTGTTGCACAAAGTGTCTCTTGTGGAGAACGCATTGTTCTGGGGGCTGAAAATGCGCAAGGGACCCTTGTTGGGACCGTTCAGCTCATTATTGATCAACCCGAAAACCAGCCTCATCGTGCAGACGTTGCCAAACTCCTGGTTCATACCTCTGCACGGCGGTGTGGGATAGCCCGGGAATTGATGAATACACTGGAAATTTGCGCCCATCATGAAGGGAAAACCCTCCTGGTTCTTGATACGTCTACAGGCAGCGCCGCCGAGTTGTTCTACCACAATTGTGGATGGCAAAAAGCAGGGGTAATCCCTGACTATGCAAAAATGCCTGATGGAACAGTGGCCGGGACCACACTTTTTTATAAAACGCTCTAATTTGTCACCGGGGATTGATCAAAACAGGGTTTCATTGTATTAAAGTTTGCTAACCTATTGGACCAATTCAATCAGGTTGTATGACTAATCAAAAAGGGAACCCATTGTGCAAACACTAAATCGTCGCGATTTTCCCGGTGCTCACTATCCTGAACGCATTATTCAGTTTGGTGAAGGAAACTTCCTGCGCGCCTTTGTTGACTGGCAAGTTGATCTGCTGAATGAACATACCGATCTGAACGCTGGTGTGGTCATTGTTCGTCCTATCGAAAGTACTTTTCCGCCGTCACTGAGTACCCAGGATGGTCTCTATACCACCATCATTCGTGGTTTGAATGAAAAGGGCGAGGCCGTCAGCGATGCCCGTTTAATTCGTTCGGTTAACCGCGAAATCAGCGTCTATAGCGAATACGATGAGTTCCTGAAGCTGGCGCATAATCCTGAAATGCGTTTTGTTTTCTCTAACACCACGGAAGCGGGTATTAGCTACCACGCGGGTGATAAGTTTGATGATGCGCCGGCTGTGAGTTATCCGGCAAAACTGACCCGACTGCTGTTCGAACGCTATAGCCATTTCAACGGTGCGCTTGATAAAGGCTGGATTATCATTCCTTGCGAGCTGATTGATTACAATGGTGAAGCGCTGCATGAACTGGTTTTGCGTTATGCTCAGGAATGGGCGTTGCCGGAAGCATTCGTACAGTGGCTGGACCAGGCAAACGCATTTTGTTCTACGCTGGTGGACCGTATTGTTACCGGTTACCCACGTGACGAAGTTGCGAAGCTTGAAGCTGAACTGGGTTATCATGATGCGTTTCTTGATACCGCAGAACACTTTTATCTGTTTGTTATTCAGGGGCCAAAATCATTAGCCACTGAACTTCGCCTCGATAAATACCCGTTGAATGTTCTGATTGTTGATGACATCAAGCCGTATAAAGAGCGTAAAGTCGCCATTCTCAACGGTGCGCACACAGCCCTGGTACCGGTCGCCTGGCAGGCAGGGCTTGATACCGTGGGTGAGGCAATGAATGATGCTGAGATTCGCGCCTTCGTTGAGAAAGCTATCTATGAAGAGATTATTCCGGTGCTGGATCTGCCGCGTGATGAATTGGCTTCATTTGCCAGCGCGGTGACCGGCCGATTCTGCAACCCGTACATTAAGCATCAACTATTGTCGATTGCGCTTAATGGCATGACCAAATTCCGCACCCGTATTCTGCCGCAGTTGTTGGCAGGGCAGAAGGCCAGCGGCCAACTGCCGCTGCGTCTGACATTTGCCCTGGCAGCCTTGATTGCTTTCTACCGTGGTGAGCGTAACGGTGAATCTTATCCGGTTCAGGATGATGCGCATTGGATGGAGCGTTTCCAGGTGTTGTGGGCTCAGCATCGTGACCGCCAGATTACTACCGCAGCGCTGGTCAACGCGGTATTGGCCGTAAAAGATCACTGGGAACAGGATCTGACACAGGTTCCCGGGCTGGTCGAACAGGTTTCTGCCGACCTGGATTCTATCCTGGCGAAAGGCATGCGCGAAGCGGTTAAGCCACTGTGCTAATACGTTAACCCGGTTCAGGCCGGGTTTTTTTATCGTCCTTATTTAGTTACAACATACAATATAACTTCTAAAAATGGAGCACACCTGAAGCTTCAATGCCCACTATGGTCAGCAGGAAAAGATGTTTAGATAATGTTGCTATAAGCTTGCAACATTGATCGCGATCACGTTTAATGTCCCGGCTTTCACATTTTCCGAAGATAACCATGATCGTTCGCCCCCAACAACACTGGCTACGCCTGATATTCGTCTGGCATGGCTCAGTATTATCCAAAATCTTTTCACGCTTGCTGCTGAATTTCCTGCTCTCCATTGCCGTTATCATCATGCTGCCATGGTATACGATGCTGGGTATCAAATTTACTTTGGCACCGTTCAGCATTCTTGGTGTCGCAATTGCAATCTTCTTAGGCTTTCGTAACAACGCCTGTTATTCGCGCTATGTTGAAGCCCGACATTTATGGGGGCAGTTGATGATTGCTTCCCGTTCGCTTCTGCGTGAGGTGAAAACGACCTTACCAGACGATGCTGAACTGGGACAGTTCGTTCGTTTGCAAATCGCATTTGCCCATTGCCTGCGTATGACTTTACGTCGACAACCGCAGGCGGAACCCCTGGCGAAATATCTCAGCGAGAGCGATTTACAGACCGTTTTTGCGGCTCAATCACCGGCCAACCGCATTCTGCTGATGATGGGGGAGTGGCTGGCCGTTCGCAGGCGAAATGGGCAGCTATCTGATATATTATTTCACAGTTTAAACAACAGGTTAAATGATATGTCAGCAGTGCTGGCAGGTTGTGAGCGTATCGCGAACACACCCGTTCCGTTTGCTTACACCTTAATCCTGCATCGCACGGTATATCTGTTTTGCATCATGTTGCCATTCGCGTTAGTGGTGGATTTACACTATATGACACCGTTCATCTCGGTGCTTATTTCCTATACTTTTATCTCGCTCGATACGCTAGCCGAAGAACTCGAAGATCCGTTTGGTACAGAGAATAATGATCTGCCACTCGATGCGATTTGTAACGCGATTGAAATCGATTTGCTGCAGATGAATGATGAAACCGTTGTGCCGGCGAAACATATGCCAGATAAGCATTACCAGCTGACATAGCATCCGGTAGAGCTGGTAACACGACCAGCTCTTATTGTTTCACGGAAGGAATAGGTAAGACTTGATGCGCCGGTGAGTGCGGTTTTAGCCGAATTCTCTTTGCCACCACGCAGGCTGCATATCGGTAAATGAATGAAACTCGGGGGCCAGATCTTCATCATTGGGATCATCAAAAACGCCCGCTAATAGCGCTATTACCGGAGCATCATCAATGGCACCAACTGAACTTCCGCATTGAGGGCAAAAAGCGCGACTGGAGGTTTCTGAAGAACGCCAGGTAGTCGGTTTACCCGCTTTTCCCGTCCATTCTACATTTTCAGCATTAAATTCAATCCAGACGACGGTTGGTGCACCGGTATGCTTGCGGCAAATATCGCACGAGCAGGTATGCGAATTATTAGGGCTCGTCGCGGTAAAGCGAACAGAGCCACACAGACAACCGCCAATGTAGATTTTAGACATGACAACCCCCCGTCAGTAAACGTTCTCAGACACTAGCAGATGACTGGCTTCATCACTAGATCCTCATCGTAAAAAGGCGAGGGCGCGCATGGGGAATTCACAATAATTATCAGCCCCTGGTATAAAGAGGCTGATACCAGGAGGTCAGTGCTTAAGAATTGTGTTTAGCAACGATAAACAACCGCGGAAACGCCAGCAGTATTTTCCCATTCTCTTGCAGTGGATATTGCTCCTGCAGCAATGCATGATAACGCGCCAGATAGCGATGTTGTTCGCTTTCACTCAGCTCCTGCAACCAGGGACGCAACCCCGTCGAACTCACCCAGTCGATAATTGACTGGTGTGAATCCATAACGTGATAGTAGGTTGTACGCCAGATATCAACATCGCAACCCATGTCAGTCAAAATATCATAGTACGCATGCACTCCGGGAAGAGGCGCACGGCCGCGATCGGGGTAACCCAGTTCATAGGCAACTTCACGCATCAGAACATGCGTTGGCTCCAGCCAGTTATCTGGCATTTGTACAGCCAATACGCCATCTTTCCCCAGCAGAGAGACCAGGTGGGGGAACAGCTGATAGTGATCGGGAACCCATTGCAAAGATGCGTTTGCATACAACAGATCTACGGGCTCTTCTGTCTGAAATGCGCTAATATCCGCTTCGATAAAATGACAGCCAGGCAACGCGTTACGCGCTTCGCTCAGCATTGCCGGCGAAGAATCCACGCCTGATATTTGCGCTGATGGCCAACGTTGATGTAGCAATGCGGTGCTGTTACCCGGGCCGCAGCCGAGATCGACGACTGAGCGGACATTCTCCAGCGCGACTCTGCTGAGTAATTCAGCTGCGGGTCGCGAACGTTCGGTTTCATATTGCAGATAGAGCGAAGGGTTCCAGTCAGCCATGTTTCTGTATCCTGTATGCGATGAAATAGTATGATTCTGAGCCAGCAATTTCCATCACGCCCTCAGAATCAATGATTCTTGTTCCTTCCCAGCATAGTAAGTGTAGCTTTAAAGGGTAAAAATAGGACAAATCGTATTACAAAAGATAATAATTCATAATCTTTCTTATACTTCTTTTGCTTTCTCTTCAGGATCGCGATCTCTCTTTGGGCATTCAAAAAACTTCTGACATAACATTCACCATTATTATGGTTGTCGATAAAGTCATCACCGTAGTTGCTCTCATAGAGGCTTATGCAGTATTTTATTTTTTCCTTAATAGACTCAATGTCATCAAATTGAATCCAATATTCAGATAACAAATATGCTATCAACTTCTCCTGGAAAACAGACATGGTACTGTGTGTATCATTCAAAAATATCGCATCGAAATCTTCTAAGGCTTCAATTTTATGTGTAGCTTCGTACCATTCGCTTCGCCCAAAGCAATAAACTGGTTTACCGAAAATCAAGGCTTCAATGCTTGTGCCAGAATTACATGCGATAACGGCAGAGCTCCCTTCAATTAATTCGTGGATATTAGCATCAACAGACAAAACATTCTCGTTGGTTGCTAATAGATACGCAATCTTGGCATCAACACCTCTGGATTTACACATCGGGTGGCGTTTGATTACCAACTTTCGATTTGTCTTTTTAGCCAATGCTGCAACATAGTCTAATGCCTCCATGGCGCTGATGTTCTCATGATCGGTAACCGAATCAGAGTTGACCTGCATGGGGAAAAAAAGGTAATTCGAGGGGAGATCAACGTGGTTATGTGGTTGTTGATGCTTGGAGAGTTTTGTCTCCCTGAAAAATTCCCGCTTCTCGCCAATGATACTTTTGGCACTGTCGTGATCTATTTTATTTATTTTATCGATATATGAACTGAAGTTGACACAAATATCTGCCCACCCCGAATATCCATTTTTATCTACAGAGTACAGTCCATATATAGGTGATTCTTTTATCGAGAAAACATTTTTGTCATTATTATATGAGTGAAAGGAGAATGTAATAGATTCTTTAATTGCCAGTCTTTTAAGACCATAACAGGGAAAACTAACTGGATTCAGTACTACTTGTAATTGTTCATCATGGAGACAAGATATAAAGTTACCAATAAATTGTCGATGAATGCCTTCACTCTTACCTAGCCATTGTGGTAAGTCAAAGTAAAAACGATTTAAATCATTCATCATAACTCCACGTGATTAATGTAAATAAAACTTTGGGTTAGGCTAATCTTTATTTGGCAGTCGACTGTCCGCTAAACAGTAACGATTATCATTAAAAATATGCAGGTATTATATTATTTTCATAGGATCAATACAATCCGGTACTCTTGAATAGAAGTGGAGACAGAAGGGGGATATCGATATGACATAGGCCCTACTGGTGCCGATGTCATATTCAGAAACAAGTATGCTGATTAATATATTTCCCCACATCAACAACTTTATTTGTATCGGGGTCAACATTGAATACTATAAACCGCATTTGTGGGCAGAACAGTTCCAGGCTTTTTTTACTGCATTCCGTTTGTAACCATTTATGACTGCCACTTTCGGTTTGTACCTGATTGAGGTTTGCATCCTTACTGCACACAAAACCATCCACGATTGCTTTTTGCCTTGCAGCATCCAGATTCAAGCCAATAACATTTAGCTCATCGACGTCTTTGTCATGTGAGCTGGCAGAGACGCGGGTCAACGCACAACCGGTCAGTGTGAATGAAAGAACCAATAGAAACGTGACACGTAAGATAGCGTTGTCATTTTGATGAACATGGATAGTTCTTTGCATTGGCTGTAGGGTCCGTTGCTGTGAAATTCCAGGGCACAGGTTTGTGTCGTACCTTGTGGTTGTACGCGAAAAGGACTGAGTGAGCAATTGCAACGTCAGCGATTTGACGTATGCGTAAAGTATATGGTTTGAATGGTAGTCGGTGAACAGCCTGAATCCAGGAACAACGCTGTCAGGCGTTATCAATGACCAGCACAATGATGAACCCAGTATGGCAGATTTCACTTCTCTCTATCTAAGTGCGCATAATGTATATTATGTTAAATCAAATCAATGCGTACCTGACTCATAACCCTCTACGGGTTCCCCCCATTACAAAATACTCATAGAAGGTCCGGGCCTTGTCATCAATGGCATGCACCATGATGGCCTTGATACCCACTTGATCAGCTAAGTTAGAAATGCGCAATACAACATCATTAAGCAGCCATTTTCCAAAACTATGACCTTGCGTACAGACATCATTAGCCTGGCCGCCGGGAATAGTCACTTCGCCCTTCTCTTTCGCCTGTTTCAAGTACTGCGCGCACATTGCTGGCCTGGTGCTCATTCACCGTGCTATGCCGGTTTATACCATTGCTGGTCGCCTTGCTTTCTTGTAACCTTGCGCTCGTGCAACTGACAAAATCTGGAACCACCGAACTGGACTTCATATGAATGCTCACATTTCTAAAGACCCCTTACATGGCGTGACGCTTGAAATGCAGGTCAATGCCCTGGTTAATCGTTATGGTTGGGCTGAACTTGGCCAACGGATAAACATCAACTGTTTTAAAAATGAACCGAGCGTTAAATCCAGTTTGAAGTTTCTGCGTCGTACGCCGTGGGCGCGAGCAGAAGTTGAAGCACTGTATCTTGATTCTCTGTATGACGTTGCACCAGAACCCACTGCTCCTGCTATTGATCCCTGGGCTAACAGCCGCAACAAGAAAAAATAAGAGCAAAATTCGATGTCAGCATCCGGTTTTTTTTCAGGTCATTATCAGAAAAAACTGGCGACTCTGCTCGCCCGTTCCCGCAACTCGCTACCGCTAACCAACGTGAAATGGTTCGCTGCACTGGTTGGCAGTATGCTGTTACTTGGCAGTTGCTCTTCACAACCGCCGGGGCCGAAGGTTAACCCTCACCCCCCGGTCACAACGCCGCAACAGAGCAAAGAACCGGTTCGTGGTATCTGGCTGGCAACGGTTTCCCGTCTGGACTGGCCGCCAGTCTCATCCGTAAACATCAGTTCGCCCGCCATCCGCATCAGCCAGCAGCAAAAAGCGCTGACGGATAAGCTGGATAATCTGAAACGTCTTGGGATCAATACCGTTTTTTTCCAGGTGAAACCGGACGGCACTGCGCTGTGGCAATCCAAAATTCTCCCCTGGTCAGACACTCTGACCGGCACCATTGGCCAGGATCCTGGTTACGATCCGTTGCAATTTATGCTCGATGAGGCGCACAAACGCGGGATGAAAGTTCATGCCTGGTTTAACCCCTACCGTGTCTCCGTCAATACGAAGCCTTCAACGGTCGCAGAATTAAACCGCACGCTGTCGCAGAACCCGTCCAGCGTTTATGTTCTGCATCGGGACTGGATCCGTACATCGGGTGACCGTTTTGTACTGGACCCGGGTATTCCTGACGTGCGCGACTGGATAACCAGCATCGTGGCGGAAGTCGTTGAGAATTATCCGGTGGATGGCGTGCAGTTTGACGACTACTTCTATACCGAATCGCCGGGTTCGGCGCTTAACGACAGCCAGACTTTCAGACGGTATGGCCAGGGTTTTGATTCAAAAGCGGACTGGCGACGTCATAACACGCAACGGCTGATCGAACAGGTTTCACAGACCATCAAAAAGCTTAAGCCTGACGTGGAGTTTGGCGTCAGTCCTGCAGGCGTGTGGCGTAATCGCTCCCACGATCCGGCAGGCTCCGACACCCGTGGTGCGGCAGCGTATGATGAATCGTATGCCGATACCCGGCGCTGGGTGCAATTAGGTCTGTTGGATTACATCGCACCACAGCTGTACTGGCCTTTCGCCCGTGATGCGGCGCGTTATGATGTACTGGCAAAATGGTGGGCTGGCGTGGTGAAATCCACCAATACCCGCCTGTATATTGGCGTGGCGCTGTATAAAGTGGGTGAGCCGTCGCGAAAAGAACCGGACTGGACGATACAAGGCGGTGTGCCGGAGCTTAAAAAACAACTCGATCTGAACGAGTCTGAACCGAATATTAATGGCACTATCTTGTTTCGAGAGGACTATCTTAACCAACCGCAAACCCAGGAAGCCGTGACCTATATTCGTGACCGTTGGGGACGCTAAGTATTGCCGGGGGCTGGTGACCGGAGATAAACGCTGACGTAGCGGATAAATTTCCCGATAAACACCCCGGCGAGCACGCCACCGGTAATAATTGCCAACGCGCTCATTACCGGCTGGCGTAAAATATCGGGAGCGATAGCATTCAATACACCTTGTACATATTTGATGCCAAAGGCCAACATCATGAACGGTAATGCAGAGTAATCTGCCGGGCGATGAATGCTGCGTGGTGCGCTACTGCGTGTCAGACGACCGGGGTTTATCAACATATAGCCCACTATCGCGCCGCTAATAATACCAACCATCCACTGTAGATACGTACTGATGGACTGATTGCGGTAAGTGACTAAATCGTAAATATCCCAAAAAAGAAAGAGCGCCGGGATCAGTGCCAGCTTTTCCAGCGTAACGGTAGCGGGTACCCTGGCTTTAATCCCCCGAAATAACAGGAAGACCAACAAGACATACACCCACACCGGTGTGTGCACCAGCATCGCTACGACAAACTCAGCCATACTCCGGCTCCCGACGTGTTAACTACGTTAAGTGTAGCCTGGAGTTATCCGGGTGCAGACGATGCCCCCGGATACTTTACGTGGGGGTCAGGCCGCTGAAGGCTCCGGCAATTTGAAGGAGGAAACCAGTAACGCTAATTGTTCCGCCTCTTCTTTCAGTACCTGGGTTCGCGTGGCGGCATCATCAATCAACGATGCGTTTTGCTGCACAGTGCTGTCCATTTCGGTGACGGCGAGCGTGACTTCGGAAACGCCCTTACGTTGCTCGTCACCCGCGACACGGATTTCCCCCATCAGTTGGCTAACCTGACGCACGTTGTTGACCAGCTCTTCCAGGCGCTCACCTGCATTGTGGATTTGCTGGCTGCTGCTGCCAACATGCGAAACGGACTCATCAATCAACGCTTTGATTTCCTGGGCTGCAGTGGCACTGCGCTGTGCCAGGGTACGAACTTCAGAGGCAACAACCGCAAATCCTCTGCCTGCATCCCCTGCTCTGGCGGCTTCAACGGCGGCATTCAGCGCCAGGATATTGGTCTGGAATGCAATACTGTCGATGACCGCTACAATTTCCACCATTCTACCGGACGAGGCACTGACGTTATCCATTGTCGAGATCACACCTTGCATCACGTCGCCACAGCGATTCGCCGTTTGCGCAGTGTTGTCGGAAAGTTCATCTGCCAGTTGCGTGTTGCTCGCATTTTGATGAACGGTCGCATTTAATTGTTCCATCGCGGCCGAGCTCTCTTCCAGTGCAGCCGCCTGCTGAGTTACCCGTGAAGAAAGCTCCATGTTACTGTCGGCCAGGCTGACGGCGTTATTGGCTACCACCACGCTACTGCTTCTGACGGTGATCAGAATGGCGGAAATTTTATCGACGAACAGGTTAAAGGCTTCCGCGATATCTGAAATCTCATCTTTACCTCTAACATCCAGACGTCGGGTAAGATCGCCTTCACCCTGTGCGATATCATCGAGTGCGCGACGTGTATCATCGAGACGAGAGATCAAGCGACGCACCACCAGCCATGATCCTACCAGCAACACGGTCATAATCGGGATCAGCACTTCCAGCACATCCTGCATCATGACTTTGGCGAGGCCAACGATGCGCGTTTCCGGTGTCACCAGCCCTACGACCCAGCCAGTATCAGCCATCGGGAACAACATTACGCGTGACGGAGCATTCAGTACGTTATCGCTTTCCAGCGTGATGGTTTTCACGCCATCAGTCGCGCGCAGCGATTTCAGCCCGGCTTCTACCGGAGCCAGCCAGTGTGCGCTTTGCGCCAGATCGCTAAAGGTTTTGTATTTTGTCTGATCGGCCTGGGGGAAATAGAGGACCTGCCCCTGTTTATCAACCACAAATGCGTAGCCGCCGGTGCTGTTGCCTTGCTGCTGCATAAAGGTCGCTACGTTATCCAGACGAATATCGGTGGTGGCCACACCGGCAAACTTGCCGGCTAATTGATACGGAATACTGCACGTCACCATGTTCACGCCGGAACTGGCATCCTGGTAAACATCAGACCACAGGCAACTGTTCTGTGAGTGACCTTTGGCATGCTGATACCAACTTTCATTGTGATAACCGGCAGATCCTTCGGCATTATAATCATTCGAAAAATCAAGCTTGCCCTCAGCATTGCGCGCCCAGAAAAAGCTACGTTTATCTACTCCCGGGGTAAACGCGTTTGGCTCTGGCCAGATCCCGCCGCCGGTAATAATTGAGTGGCTGTCTTCGCCAATCAGGTGTGGAACCACGCTTTGATACAAAGACTCATCATTAGGCAGTACTTCGGCCAGTCGTGACAGACTGACGGTTTCGCCCTCGATTCGGGATAGCACAGTACTCAGTTGACGGGTTAAACCTTGCCCTGTTTCTTCTATCAGAGCGGTATTGATTTCGACGACGCGTGGCTGACCACGCCAGAGCATAATTGCAACAATAACAAGGGTGGTCACCGCAAGCAGCAGGATGCCGCCAATGGTTAACCGCGTTGAAATACGAGTAGGATACCAGGCCATACAAACTCCTTCTGCAAAAGGCTAACTTTTACCCAGTATCGGCACAGGAGTTTATATCTTTATAACGTTTTCTTAAGTCTTACGAAATAAATAAGTGACGTTGTCACATATAGCAAAACCCAGCACTCAGGCTGGGTTTTAATACATCGCTAATCTTATTTAGATAATTCTTTTTTGATTTCTTCTTTTATTTTACTTAATTCACTTTGCGGATGTTTTTTGCAAAGTTCAACGGTCAGAGGCACAGCTGTAGTGATGGTTTCGTTATAGTCAACGAAGTCGCCGCCTTTGAAGTCTTCGTCTTCATTCAGCACCCAGAAAGCAACCGGAGCCATAGTTTGCGGGTTCAAATCAATAAACTCCTGGCAGCTCATGCCTTTCGGAGTGACTTCAGTTTTAGCGTTATCAGTTGCTGCATTGACGCTTACACTGGTTAACAGCGCTGCGACCAGGATGCCTGCTGTAGAAAGGGAGAATTTATTCATTGTAGTACTCCATTTATAATCCAGATAATATCTACACTTGCGCTTTAAACCGTTAATGTAGTTCGCAAAAAATAATACTCCCACCGTCAGAAGAATAAATATTACGGCCATCGATATGGCTGAAATTTATATTTCACATTACTGATTCTGATGTCTGATAAGAAATGTTGCACACAATGTGATCGTTACGACGAAATCAGCAGATTCATCCCTCACTTATCCTACCTTTGCACCAAAACTGAACTACGCTGCACAAATGTTGATCATTGGTTAATGAAAATTGATGTTTTTTAACAAAGAACCCCGACGCAGCGCTGTCGCCGACCTGGCACGCGTCCTGCATTGTTAATCCGGTAACAGTGACGCGGTATCTGACAAACAACTAACAGCGAGATGGTAATGACATCAAAACCTGAGTTATTTGCCCGCATAGAAAGGACCTTTAGCCAGCTAACGCCCAGCGAAAAGCGCGTTGCCGGTTGGTTGTTAGCGCACGCTGCACAGATCCCTTTTGAAACGGCAGACGGCATCGCGAAAGCAGCAGGAACCAGTGGCATTACCGTCGGGCGCTACCTGCGTAAACTCGGGTTTCGTAACCTGGAAGATGCGAAAGCCAGCCTGCGTGAAATACCGGCTATTCCCTATCAGCCCTGGGGAATGAACGAGCGCCTGGACTCCTGGCACCAGCAGCAAAATCTACCTGACCGCGCACAACAGTCGCTGTTGCTGGAGATTGACGCTATCACCCACGTCTACCAACTGGCGCAAAGCGAGACATTTTTACGTATTGCGCAGCAATTGGCGCAGGCAGAAGCCGTTTATATCCTTGGGATCCAGTCCACCCGCGGGATCGCTAACGCCTTTTTTAGCCATCTGGAATATCTGCGCCCGAAAGTGAGTTACTCCGAAGGGCTTTCCGGTAGCTGGGTTGAGTCGCTGAACTCGGGATTTAATCAACCTTATGTCGTGATCACCGATACGCGCGCTTACTCGGCGACATCCCGACAATATTGCCGCGTTGCCAGTGAGCGCGGCATTCCTCTCGCGTTAATCACGGATGTATGGTGCCCCTGGGCCAGAGACTATGCCATTGATTTACTTCAGGTGAAAACGGATACCGGGCACTTCTGGGATTCACTTGCTCCGGTAAGTTGCCTGTTCAACTTATTACTCTCCGCGGTGGTGGCGCAACTGGGCGACTCCCTCGCGGGACGCCTGCAAACTAACCGCCAGTTACAACAACAATTTGGTCAATTCGAACAATAAACAGGAAACGTGCTATGTCAGATACCCCAGAACTGGTCGATTTGTCGGTGATTTTCCCGTCACTGCATATCGACCTGAAATACGCTACAGCCGATAACATTACCGGCGCGCCCATCTACCAGGAAGCGCGCTGCCTGCTGCATTCCGAGGCCGTCACTGCACTGGCTAAAAGCATCAGCATCGCGCAGCTGGCGGGTTTGTCATTGGTGGTGTATGACGCCTACCGCCCACAGCAGGCGCAGGCGATACTGTGGAATGCCTGTCCGGATCCGCAGTATGTGGTGGATGTGGCGATCGGTTCGAATCACAGCCGGGGTACGGCCATTGACGTCACGCTGATGGACGCTCGCGGTAATGTGCTCGATATGGGGGCTGGTTTTGATGAAATGCATGACCGTTCCCATGCCTGGCACCCTTCAGTTCCTCCGGCTGCGCAGCGTAATCGACTGCTGCTCAATGCCATCATGTTCGGCGGCGGTTTTGTCGGCATCAACAGCGAGTGGTGGCATTTCGAACTGCCAAATGCCGCGCGTTACCCGCTGCTTGACGATCAAATAGCTTGTTACACTGTCACGTCTATAACAACACAACATCCCCTTTAATTCTGGAGCCTGGTTATGAAGACTACACCTGCGTTAACCTCGTTTTTTCGCCCCGCTCTGTTAGCCGTTGCGCTGGCGGTCGCGTTGCCTGCCGCACAGGCCGCCGTCCCTAAAGATATGCTGGTTATCGGTAAAGCCGCCGATCCACAAACGCTCGACCCCGCAGTAACAATCGATAACAACGACTGGACGGTGACCTATCCCTCATATCAGCGTTTGGTTCAGTACAAAACAGAGGGCGGCAAAGGTTCCACGGAAGTTGAAGGTGATTTGGCCAGCGGCTGGAAAGCGTCTGATGACCAAAAAGAATGGATCTTTACCCTGAAAAGCGATGCAAAATTCGCCGACGGCACGCCAGTGACCGCTGATGCAGTAAAACAATCTTTTGAGCGCTTGCTCAAGATCGGTCAAGGGCCGGCTGAGGCATTTCCGAAAGATCTGAAAGTTGATGCCATCGACAACAACACGGTGAAATTTACCCTTAGCCAACCATTCGCGCCGTTCTTATATACGCTGGCAAATGACGGCGCCTCAATTATCAACCCGGCGATTTTAAAAGAGCATGCCGCTGATGATGCCCGTGGATTTCTGGCACAAAATACGGCTGGGTCTGGTCCCTTCATGTTGAAGAGCTGGCAAAAAGGACAACAACTGGTACTGGTACCCAACCCACATTATTCCGGCCCTAAACCCACGTTTAAACGCGTATCGGTCAAGATCATCGGAGAAAGCGCTTCCCGTCGTTTGCAACTGTCCCGTGGCGATATCGACATTGCCGATGCGCTTCCTGTTGACCAGCTTGCTGCCTTAAAACAGGAAGGTAAAGTCAACGTGGCGGATTATCCCTCGTTGCGCGTCACCTATCTGTATCTGAATAACAGTAAAGCGCCGCTCAATCAGGTGGATTTGCGCCGCGCCATCTCGTGGGCCACCGATTATAAAGGCATGGTAAATGGGATCCTCAGCGGTAACGGCAAGCAGATGCGTGGCCCTATTCCTGAGGGGATGTGGGGTTTTGATGACAAGGCCATGCAGTACAGCTTTGATGAAGCGAAAGCAAAAGAAACATTAGGTAACGTTGCCAACAAACCCGAAACCCTGAGCTTTCTGTATTCCGATAACGATCCTAACTGGGAGCCAATTGCGCTCTCCACTCAGGCCAGCCTCGGCAAGTTAGGCATTAAGGTGAAACTGGAAAAACTGGCGAATGCCACCATGCGCGATCGCGTCGGTAAAGGTGACTATGACATTGCCATCGGTAACTGGAGCCCGGACTTTGCTGACCCGTACATGTTCATGAACTACTGGTTCGAGTCGGATAAGAAAGGCTTGCCGGGTAACCGTTCATTCTATGAAAACAGTGAGGTCGATAAGTTGCTGCGCAGCGCGCTGGCCACCACCGACCAGGTCGCCAGAACCAATGATTACCAGCAGGCGCAAACCATCGTCATTGATGAAGCGGCTTACGTCTATTTATTCCAGAAAAACTACCAGCTGGCGATGAATAAAGACGTCAAAGGTTTTGTCTTCAACCCCATGCTGGAACAGGTCTTCAATATCTCCACCATGAGTAAATAAACCACATTAATGCGGAGCCGATTTGGCTCCGCAAGGGGAAGCCAATGACCTTCTGGAGCATTTTACGCCAGCGATGCTGGGGACTTATCCTGGTGGTTGCCGGTGTCTGTGTAATCACTTTTATTATTTCACACCTGATCCCGGGCGACCCTGCACGACTGCTGGCCGGCGATCGCGCCAGTGATGAAATTGTCGAAAATATTCGCCAACAGCTGGGACTGAATCAGCCGCTGTATATTCAGTTTTTCCGTTACGTCAGCGATATTTTTCAGGGTGATTTAGGCACATCCATTCGCACCGGCCGTCCGGTGCTGGATGAACTGCGCGTATTCTTCCCTGCCACTCTTGAATTGGCCTTCTGCTCTCTGCTGCTGGCGCTGATCATCGGT
This sequence comes from Citrobacter sp. wls827, assembly GCF_005280875.1. Taxonomy (NCBI): domain Bacteria; kingdom Pseudomonadati; phylum Pseudomonadota; class Gammaproteobacteria; order Enterobacterales; family Enterobacteriaceae; genus Citrobacter; species Citrobacter sp. wls827. The sequence continues at coordinate 501,691 of NZ_SZWR01000017.1, read as the reverse complement.
ATCCCGCTGGGTATTCTGTCTGCTGTCTGGCGCAACCGTTGGCTCGACCACCTCGTCCGCCTGATGGCGATCACCGGTATTTCGACCCCGGCATTCTGGTTGGGCCTCGGCGTTATCGTGCTGTTTTATGGCCATTTGCAGATTTTACCCGGCGGCGGACGGCTTGATGACTGGCTCGATCCCCCCACGCACGTCACCGGTTTTTATCTGGTTGATGCGCTACTGGAAGGCAACGCCGAGGTCTTTTTCAATGCGCTGCAGCACCTGATCCTGCCGTCGCTGACGCTGGCCTTTGTGCACTTAGGGATCGTTGCCCGACAGATTCGCTCCGCCATGCTGGAACAACTGGGCGAAGATTATATCCGCACCGCGCGTGCCAGTGGTTTACCGGGTTGGTACATCATTTTGTGTTATGCACTGCCGAATGCGTTGATTCCGTCAATAACCGTGCTGGGTCTGGCCCTGGGCGATCTGCTCTATGGCGCGGTACTGACCGAAACGGTCTTTGCCTGGCCGGGCATGGGCGCCTGGGTTGTGACCTCTATTCAGGCGCTTGATTTCCCGGCCGTGATGGGATTTGCCGTGGTGGTCTCCTTCGCCTATGTGCTGGTTAACCTGGTGGTGGATTTGCTCTATCTGTGGGTAGATCCTCGAATTGGACGTGGAGGCGCACAATGATGCTCACACAAGAAACACCAGCGGTCCCGCAGACCGTCCGCCGTCGCACGGACTGGGCCAAATTGTTCTGGATGATGAAAAGCAGCCCGCTGACGCTGATTGGCGGCGTCATTATTGTACTGATGCTACTGTTAATGGTGCTCTCTCCGTGGATCACCCCTTACGATCCTAACGCCATCGATCTGACCGCTCGCCTGTTGCCACCGTCGGCCAGCCACTGGTTTGGCACCGATGAAGTGGGTCGTGATCTGTTCAGCCGCGTCCTGGTCGGAAGTCAGCAGTCAATTGTCGCCGGTCTGGTGGTGGTGGGTATCGCTGGCGGGCTGGGCTCGCTGTTGGGATGCCTGTCTGGCGTGATGGGCGGACGTGCCGATGCGATCATCATGCGTATGATGGATGTTATGCTGTCCATTCCTTCGCTGGTACTGACAATGGCACTGGCCGCTGCATTAGGGCCAAGCCTGTTCAACGCCATGCTGGCGATTGCGATTGTGCGTATTCCTTTCTATGTACGCCTCGCCCGCGGTCAAACGTTGGTCGTTCGTCAGTTTACTTATGTACAGGCCGCGCGAACCTATGGTGCATCACGCTGGCATCTGATCAGCTGGCATATTTTACGCAATTCACTTCCCCCGCTGATTGTGCAGGCATCACTGGATATTGGCAGTGCGATCCTGATGGCCGCCACGCTCGGATTTATTGGCCTCGGCGCCCAACAACCCAGCGCTGAATGGGGCGCAATGGTGGCAATTGGTAGAAACTACGTGCTTGACCAGTGGTGGTATTGCGCATTTCCTGGTGCCGCCATTCTGATTACCGCCGTGGGCTTTAATCTCTTTGGTGATGGTATTCGCGATCTGCTGGATCCGAAAGCCGGAGGAAAACAGTCATGACACAACCTGTCCTGGAGATCGAGAATTTACATCTGAGCTTCCCCGGTTATAAAGCGGATGTGCATGCGCTGAATCATGTGTCGCTGCATATCAACCGGGGTGAAATTGTCGGCGTGGTTGGTGAGTCTGGCTCAGGGAAATCCGTCACGGCCATGCTCGCCATGCGTCTGTTACCCGAAGGAAGCTATCGTATCCATCAGGGGCGCGTTACGCTGTTGGGTGAAGATGTTTTAACTGCCAGCGAAAAACAAATGCGCCAGTGGCGCGGCCAGCGCGTGGCGATGATTTTCCAGGAGCCGATGACGGCGTTGAATCCAACACGACGAATCGGCCAGCAAATGGTGGAGGTCATCCGTCACCATCAGGCATTGAGCCGCACGGATGCCCGGCAGAAAGCCATTGCGTTACTGGAAGAAATGCAAATCCCGGATGCCCCGGAAGTAATGTCCCGCTTCCCGTTTGAGCTTTCTGGGGGGATGCGTCAGCGCGTGATGATTGCGCTCGCGTTTTCCTGTGAGCCAGACCTGATCATTGCCGATGAACCCACCACCGCGCTGGATGTCACGGTACAGCTTCAGGTGCTGCGATTACTGAAGCGTAAAGCGCGGGCCAGCGGTACCGCCGTGTTGTTTATCAGCCATGATATGGCCGTCGTCTCGCAATTGTGTGACCGGTTATACGTTATGTATGCCGGGAGCGTGATTGAAAGCGGCCCGACGCAAACCGTTATTCAGCACCCCACACATCCCTACTCTATTGGCCTCCTGAAGTGTGCGCCTGAGCACGGTGAACCGCGTGCTTTGCTCCCCGCGATTCCGGGTACCGTACCGAATTTAACCTGTTTACCCGTCGGATGTGCGTTCCGCGATCGCTGCTTTGCCGCGGGGCCTCGCTGTGAAGAAACACCTGATTTATGCAGCCAGGGCGGTGCGGATCAACAATCCGCCTGCTGGTACCCACAACTGGAGACGACACATGTCTGATATTTTACTGGACCTGCAGGATGTTCATATTAACTTCCCCGCGCGAAAAAACTGGCTCGGCAAAGTAACAGAGCGGGTGCATGCACTCAACGGTCTGGATTTACAAATCCGCCAGGGGGAAACGCTGGGGATTGTTGGCGAATCCGGCTGCGGTAAAAGTACGCTGGCACAACTGCTGATGGGGATGCTCAAACCGAGCCAGGGGCACTATTCTTGCGGCGGTGGCAAACAGCATAACGGTATGCAGATGGTCTTTCAGGACCCGCTTTCATCCCTGGACCCGCGCTTGCCGGTATGGCGAATAATCACTGAACCGGTATGGATCCAAAAGCGTAGCCCTGAACGCGAACGCCGCGCCCTGGCTGAGGATTTGGCTCGACAGGTAGGGATTCGTCCGGAATACCTCGAGCGCCTGCCGCATGCCTTTTCTGGCGGACAGCGCCAGCGTATTGCCATCGCCCGCGCGCTGTCATCGGAGCCGGATGTGATCGTCCTTGATGAGCCGACGTCGGCACTGGATATTTCGGTACAGGCGCAAATCCTCAATCTGCTGGTTGCATTGCAGGCACGCCGGAATCTGACTTTTGTGCTGATATCGCATAACGTATCGGTCGTACGGCATATGAGCGACCGCGTGGCGGTGATGTACCTTGGGCAAATTGTTGAGCTGGGCGATGCGCAACAGGTTCTCTCGCATCCGGCGCATCCTTACACCCGTCTGTTGCTGGATTCGGTGCCTAAAACGGGTACGCCGCTGGCTGAAGACCTGGTCCTGCGTAAAACCGAACTCCCCGGCAACAGGACGCTACCGCAAGGCTGTTTTTTCCGCGACAGATGCCCGCTGGCAACCCACGGATGTGAAAAAAAACAGACATTACTGAAAAATGAAACCGGACGCGAAGTTCGTTGTTGGCGGGCCATTGACATCTGCTGACTACGCATTTTCATGCGAGATACGCCTTTTTCAGCGCGTCCACCAGCATTCCCGACGCGGTTGATAATTTATGGTGTGCCGAACGCAGCACCCCGATCCGCCGCTGGATCACGGGACCGTCAAGCTCTATACAGGTTGCGCCAAGTTCCGTCATTTGTGTTCGACACAGTGCGGGAACTGCGCTGCCGCCTAATCCGTTTGCCACCATACGGCCAACGGTCACCAGTTGATGGCTTTCCAGCGCCACGTCCAGCGTATGTCCGCTTTGCACCAGTTGTTCTTCCAGCATCAGGCGCACGGCAGATGGGCGTTGCAGCGTAATAAAATCCAGCGTCAGCAGTTCGCGCCACGCAATACGCTCTCGCCCCGCCAGCCTGGATGTTGGCGGGACGATCGCCACAAAACGATCGACACCGAGCGGCGTGAAGTGCAGTTGCCCTGAATAATCAGGCTCGAAGGCGATCCCCATCTCCACCCGCCCTTCACTCACCATTTCAATGACCTGTTCGTTGATCACATCGTGAACCGTCACGTTAATACCGGAATAGCAATCCCGAAAGGTTTTCAGTACCTGTGGCAGGACGTTAGCCGCAAACGAAGGCATGGCAGCAATGGAGATTTTACCGCGTTGCAGTGTAAAGCGCTGGCGCATTGCTTCTTCCGTATTCTCCCAGTCCGCCAGCAGTTGTCGCCCCATATTCAGCAGCGTTTCTCCTTCCTGCGTCAGGGTCACTTTGCGGGTGGTTCTCAACAGTAACGCCCCGCCCAGCGAGTCCTCAAGTCCTTTAATCGCCAGGCTTAATGCGGGCTGCGACATATTCAGTCTTTCACTGGCATGAGCAAAATTCAGAGTGTGAGCTACCGCTAAAAACGCGCGTAACTGTTTGATGCTCATTCCCATTTCGCATTCCTTTAACTTATTGAATACCTTTAATTAACATTAAATTGATAAAAAAACCCAATGAGTGAGTCACAAATTTAAAATTAACAAATCATTTTTCACCCCCAATGATGTCGGCAAGGACAACTGGAGGGACAAGTGTATGGCTGGACTGGATAAACGTGTCGCCACGTATCAGGAGGCGCTGGCAGGGCTGACCGACAATATGACGCTGCTGGCGGGCGGTTTTGGCTTATGCGGCATTCCTGAAAACCTGATTGCCGAAGTACGCCGTCGGGAGGTTCAGGGACTGACCGTCGTTTCAAACAACTGCGGCGTGGATGGTTTTGGCCTCGGTGTGCTGCTGGAAACACGTCAGGTACGTAAAGTGGTAGCGTCCTATGTTGGCGAAAATGCGCTGTTTGAAAAGCAGGTACTGAGCGGTGAACTGGAAGCCATTCTGACCCCACAGGGCACGCTGGCTGAGCAGTTACGTGCCGGCGGCGCAGGGATCCCGGCGTTTTTCACCGCCACAGGATACGGTACACCTGTTGCCGAAGGCAAAGAGGTACGTGAATTTGACGGCCGTCCTTACATTATGGAACAGGCGATTACCGGTGATTTTGCGCTGGTCAAAGGCTGGAAAGCCGACTGGTACGGCAACGTTATTTATCGCCACACCGCACAGAATTTTAATCCACTGATGGCCGCCGCCGGGCGTATTACCGTCGTGGAAGTCGAAGAAATTGTCCCTCCCGGCGAGCTGGACCCCGCCGCAATTCATACCCCGGGAATTTTCGTAAACCGCATCATTCAGGGGCAGTTTGAAAAACGCATTGAACAACGCACCCTGCGCCAGAAAGGAGCCTGACATGTTAACACGTGAACAAATGGCGATGCGTGTCGCCCGGGAACTGCGCGACGGTTATTACGTCAACCTTGGGATCGGTATTCCAACTTTAGTGGCCAATTATATTCCCGATGGTATGGACGTGATGCTCCAGTCTGAGAACGGTCTGCTGGGGATGGGCCCGTTTCCGACCGAAGACGAAATTGATGCTGACATGATCAACGCCGGTAAACAGACCGTGACGGCGCGCAAAGGCGCGGCGATCTTCGACTCGGCGCAATCTTTCGCCATGATCCGCGGCGGTCACGTTGACCTGACGGTGCTCGGCGCGTTTGAAGTGGATGTTAACGGCAATATCGCCTCATGGATGATCCCCAGAAAAATGGTGAAAGGCATGGGTGGCGCGATGGACCTGGTGGCCGGGGCTGAAAACATCATTGTGGTGATGACGCATGCGTCCAAAAACGGTGAGTCCAAGCTGCTCCCCGCCTGCACCCTGCCATTAACCGGCGTGGCCTGCATTAAACGCGTGCTTACCGACCTGGCGTTACTGGAGATCGCCGATGGCGCGTTCATTCTGCGCGAACGTGCGCCGGGCATCAGTGTGGATGAGATTGTCGCCAGAACAGCCGGCAAGCTGATCGTTCCCGAAAACGTCCCCGAAATGCAATTTAGCTGAGGAGCTGACCATGCAGGATGTTGTTATTGTCGCCGCAACGCGCACACCCATTGGCAGTTTCCACGGGGCGCTGGCACCGCTCAGTGCCGTGGAACTGGGGGCAGTGGTGATCAGCTCTCTGTTGGAAAAAACCGCCGTCGCGCCGGAGCAAATTGACGAGGTGATCCTGGGGCAGGTTCTGACGGCGGGCAGCGGCCAGAATCCGGCCAGACAGACAGCATTACGGGCTGGCTTGCCGGTGACGGTCCCTGCGCTAACCATCAATCTGGTATGTGGTTCAGGTCTGAAAGCGGTGCAACAGGCGGTGCAGGCTATCCGCTGCGGTGATGCGGACATCATCATTGCCGGAGGCCAGGAAAGCATGAGCAATGCGCCCTATTTTCTCGACGGCGCACGCTCGGGTCTGCGTCTGGGGCATGCCAGTCTGAAAGACAGCGTGGTACACGACGGGTTGTGGGATGCGTTTAACGACTACCACATGGGCATTACTGCAGAAAATCTGGCGGATAAATTCGTTATCAGTCGCGAGCAGCAGGATGCCTTTGCGCTGCAGTCTCAGCAGAAAGCCGCGGCGGCAATTGAAGCTGGTCGATTCAATGCAGAAATCACGCCGGTCAGTGTTCCACAAGGGAAAAAACCACCACGTTTGGTTGAGCGTGATGAACAATCGCGCCCGGATACTCAGGCGGAGAAACTGGCACAACTGAAACCGGCTTTTCGTCCTGGTAATGGCACAGTGACCGCCGGGAACGCCTCATCAATCAACGACGGCGCGGCGGCGGTGATGCTGATGAGCGCCGCCAAAGCAACAGAACTTAAGCTGCCGGTTCTTGCCCGGGTGGCGGGTTACGCCGTTTCCGGTGTCGACCCGGCCATTATGGGCATTGGGCCGGTAGAGGCGTCACTCCAGTGCCTGAAGCGAGCGGGCTGGACGTTGAATGATGTCGATCTCATTGAAGCCAACGAAGCCTTCGCCGCACAGGCGCTGGCGGTTGGCGAATCCCTGAACTGGGACAGCGACCGGGTGAACGTAAACGGCGGTGCGATTGCGCTGGGTCATCCGATTGGTGCCTCTGGCTGCCGCATTCTGGTGACCCTGTTACATGAAATGGCGCGCAGTAACGCGACCAAAGGGCTGGCTACGCTGTGCGTAGGCGGCGGTCAGGGCGTCGCGCTGGCGGTAGAGCGTTCAACAGGAGAACAGCATGCAAAATAATCACTTTAGCGTCCTGGGCGCGGGTTTAATGGGCGTCGGCATTGCCACCCATTTTGCCCGTTTTGGCCATAATATCTGGTTATTTGATACCGATAGCGACCGGATTGCTGAAATTAACGCCGTTGCCGGGAGCATTCTCGATGAGCTGATCGCGACTGACCAGTTTCACGCAGAGGAAAAAGCGTCGGTTCTGAGTCGCTTGCACGGTACGACTTCGCTGCAGGATATCGCCACCGCGCAATTACTGATTGAAGCGATCCCGGAACGACTCGAGCTCAAACACGCACTGTATGCACAACTGGAAGCATTAATCGCCCCAGATGCGGTGATCGCCAGTAATACCAGTGGCCTGCCGCCGGATGCGCTGGCAGAAAAACTCACCCACCCCGAACGGTTGCTGATCGCCCATTTCTGGCATCCCCCCCACTTTATTCCGCTGGTTGAAATTGTGCCGGGTTCAGCAACGAAACCAGAATATCTCAGCGAGTTGCAACGTCTGTTGCTCTCGATGCAACTGGAAGCGGTGGTGCTCGATCGCGCCGCACCGGGGTTTGTCGGTAACCGTTTGCAATTCGCACTGCTGCGTGAAGCGCTGCATATCGTCAAAAGCGGGATCGCCAGCGCGGAAGTGGTGGATCAGGTGATGCGCGCCTCCCTCGGGCGTCGCTATGCGATGGTTGGTCCGCTGGAGGCGGCTGATATGACCGGGCTGTCTACGGTGCAGGATATTTGTCGGCATCTGCTCCCGGAGCTGGCCACCGGCAGCGACATGATGTCACTTGTTGCTGACAAGGTTGCCAACGGCGACACCGGCTTGCGCAGTGGTCAGGGGTTTTATCGCTGGGATGATTCGCGCAAGGAATACATCCAGCAACGCCGTGAACATCAACTGCGCTTTGCCCTGAAGCCATAACGTCTCTTTCTGTACCCCACTATAATAATAAGGAGTCATGATGAGTGTATTAATCGCCCTGGCAGCGCTGGGCTTGCTGATGCTGGCAGCCTATCGCGGATACAGCGTTATCCTGTTTGCCCCCATCGCGGCATTAGGTGCTGTTCTGCTTACGGAACCGAGCGCCGTCGGCCCCGCCTTCACCGGTCTGTTTATGGAAAAAATGGTCGGTTTTGTAAAGCTTTACTTCCCGGTGTTCCTGCTGGGAGCGGTGTTTGGCAAGTTAATCGAGTTATCCGGTTTTTCCCGTTCAATCGTTGCTGCTGCCATCAACATTCTCGGACGTCGTCACGCCATTCCGGTGATTGTGCTGGTATGTGCTCTCCTGACCTACGGCGGTGTGTCGCTGTTCGTAGTGGCCTTTGCGGTGTATCCGTTCGCGGCTGAACTATTCCGTCAAAGTAATATTCCGAAGCGCCTGATCCCGGCAACCGTGGCGCTGGGGGCATTCTCTTTCACGATGGATGCCCTGCCGGGGACGCCGCAGATCCAGAACATCATTCCAACCAGCTTCTTTGGGACTAACGCCTGGGCCGCGCCGTGGCTGGGGCTGATTGGCTCGCTCTTTATTATCTTTGTTGGCCTGATGTACCTCGAGCGCCAGCGTCGGAAAGCGCAGGCTAAAAATGAAGGCTATGGCACTGAGCTGTTAAACGAGCCGGAGACGCCGGATAACATTAACCTGCCAAACCCGATTATTGCTATTTCTCCGCTGATCCTGGTGGGTGTGTTTAACCTGCTGTTTACCCGCTGGATCCCGCAGTGGTATGGCGCAACGCATCAATTGGAACTCCCGGGGCTTGCCAAACCTATTACCACTGAAGTGGGGAAAATTACGGCTATTTGGGCGGTAGAAGCGGCATTGATATCGGGGATCCTGCTGGTGGTGGTGTTCGGCTATCGCAATATAAAAGGTCGCCTGGCGGAAGGCAGCCGAACGGCGGTTGGCGGCGCTATCCTGGCCGCGATGAATACCGCATCAGAATACGGTTTTGGCGCAGTGATCGCCGCCCTGCCGGGATTTCTGGTGTTGTCGAAAGCGCTGGCTGCGATTCCCGATCCGTTGCTCAATGAAGCGATCAGCATTACCACGCTTGCCGGGATCACCGGCTCGGCATCCGGCGGGATGAGTATTGCGCTCGCGGCGATGTCTGATACGTTCATTGCTGCCGCCCATGCCGCCAATATTCCACTTGAAGTCTTCCACCGCGTCGCATCGATGGCAAGCGGCGGCATGGACACTCTGCCACATAACGGCGCGGTCATTACCCTGCTGGCGATTACCGGCCTCAGCCATCGTCAGGCGTACGGCGGGATTTTTGCCATCACCGTAATCAAAAGCCTGGCCGTGCTGTTTGTGATCGGCGTTTTCTACACCACCGGAATTGTTTAAGGAGAATCATCATGAACTTAACGGGAAAAGTTGCCCTGGTTACCGGCTCTACCAGCGGTATCGGATTAGGCATCGCGCAGGTACTGGCGCAGGCGGGCGCGACGCTGATCCTCAACGGATTTGGTGATGTCAATGCCGCCAAAGATGCCGTTGCGCAATATGGCAAAACGCCAGGCTATCATGGCGCGGACTTAAGCGATGAAGCGCAAATTGCCGACATGATGCGTTATGCCGAAAGCGAATTCGGTGGTGTGGATATTCTGGTCAACAACGCCGGGATCCAGCACGTTTCACCGGTAGAGACTTTTCCGGTTGATAAGTGGAACGCGATTATCGCCATTAACCTCTCTTCTGTTTTTCATACCACGCGCCTGGCGCTTCCCGGCATGCGTACGCGTAACTGGGGACGCATCATCAATATCGCCTCTGTTCATGGTCTGGTGGCCTCAAAAGACAAATCTGCTTATGTGGCAGCGAAGCATGGCGTGGTGGGTTTAACCAAAACCATTGCGCTTGAAACCGCGCAGACGGGAATCACCTGCAATGCACTGTGTCCCGGCTGGGTGTTGACCCCGCTGGTCCAACAGCAGATCGACAAACGTATTGCTGATGGTGCAGAGCCCGCTGCGGCGCGTGACGCTCTGCTGGCGGAAAAGCAGCCGTCACGCGAATTTGTCACGCCGGAACAGTTGGGTGAGCTGGCGCTATTTCTGTGCTCAGACGGCGCAGCGCAGGTGCGCGGCGTAGCGTGGAATATGGATGGCGGCTGGGTGGC
>NZ_SZWR01000017.1:488687-491402 GCF_005280875.1 Citrobacter sp. wls827 | reverse complement strand
CGGGTGCCGGATAAGACGCGGTCGCATCCGGCACGCCATTACTAAGATTGCAATTGATAATCCAGCGTAATTTCCGCTTTCAGAACCTGCGACACCGGGCATCCGGCTTTCGCTTTCTGAATAATGCCGTCAAACGTAGCGGCGTCTATCCCCGGAACGCTCACCTGGCTGTGTAACGCCACTTTGGTGATAGCAAAACCGGCATCCACCTTATCCAGAGAAACATCGGCAGTCGTATCAATGGCATCTGGCGTAAAACCTGCTTCGCCCAGCATCAACGACAGTGCCATCGAGAAGCAGGCAGCATGTGCTGCACCAATCAACTCTTCAGGGTTAGTGCCTTTGACGCCTTCAAAACGTGTATTAAATCCATACGGTTGCTGGTTAAGTACGCCACTTTCGGTCGACACGGTCCCTTTACCGCGTTTAATGTCGCCTTCCCAGTGGGCCTGACCTTTCTTATGGATAGTCATTACCGCTCTCCTGTGTTGTCATCGGAGTAACAAGTATAGGCCTCATGGGAAAATGCATGACCATAATGGAAAGTTCTGCATTTCCTGCTTAAGCATTGACCTTTCAGATAAAATGACCGACCATCCAGAGAGCCGTTAGTTTACTCATCGGCTTTTTGTCAGGTTGTATTTCGTCCGTTCTTACGCGGGCTCGCCCTTGAAACCAGTAACAGGATTAAGGAGTTAGAATGAAATCGAACCGTCAGGCCCGTCATATTCTTGGACTGGACCACAAAATCTCCAATCAACGTAAAGTCGTGACCGAAGGCGACAAATCCAGCGTGGTCAACAATCCTACCGGAAGAAAACGCCGCGCTGACAGCAAATAGTTTCCCGCACGACATACTGATTAAAGAGATAAACACCATTGCAACCGCAGTGGTGTTTTTGCTTATAAAACCCCTTAACCCATTCACAATGCTTTATACTTCGCCCGTTTCCCTGGCGGACAGGCCCTATACGATCATAAAGAGTGCCAGGGACGGTTATTCAAAAAAGAGTGAGTGACATGGAAAACGAAACTAAAAAACTGCGTTCCCTTTACATCCCTTACGCTGGCCCGGTACTGCTGGAATTCCCTTTACTGAATAAAGGGAGCGCTTTCAGTGTGGAAGAACGCCGTAACTTCAACCTGCTGGGGTTACTGCCGGAAGTGGTCGAGACGATTGAAGAACAGGCTGAACGTGCCTGGATCCAATATCAGGGATTCAAAACCGAAATCGATAAACATATTTACCTGCGCAACATCCAGGATACCAACGAAACCCTGTTCTATCGACTGGTGCATAATCATCTTGATGAGATGATGCCGGTTATCTACACCCCAACGGTAGGCGCGGCCTGTGAGCGTTTCTCTGAGATCTATCGTCGCGCCCGCGGCGTGTTTATCTCGTATCAGAACCGTCACAACATGGACGATATTCTGCAAAACGTCCCGAACCACAATATCAAAGTCATCGTTGTCACCGACGGTGAACGCATCCTTGGTCTTGGCGATCAGGGGATCGGCGGGATGGGTATTCCAATCGGTAAGCTGTCGCTGTATACCGCGTGTGGCGGGATTAGTCCGGCTTACACTCTGCCGGTGGTACTTGACGTCGGGACCAACAACCAGCAATTGCTGAACGATCCGCTGTACATGGGGTGGCGTAATCCGCGCATTACTGATGATGAATACTACGAATTTGTTGATGAATTCATCCAGGCCGTGAAGCATCGCTGGCCTGATGTGCTGTTGCAGTTTGAAGATTTCGCGCAGAAAAACGCCATGCCGCTCCTGACCCGTTATCGCGATGAAATTTGCTCATTCAACGACGATATTCAGGGCACCGCAGCGGTTACCGTCGGTACGCTGATTGCGGCCAGCCGTGCAGCCGGCAGCCAGTTGAGCGAGCAGAACATTGTTTTCCTTGGGGCGGGTTCCGCCGGTTGCGGGATTGCCGAGCAGATCATCGCGCAAATCCAGCGTGAAGGTTTAAGCGAAGAAGCCGCGCGTCAACGCGTGTTCATGGTCGATCGCTTCGGCCTGTTAACCGACAAAATGCCGAACCTGCTCTCCTTCCAGACCAAACTGGTGCAAAAACGCGAAAATCTTCAGCACTGGGATACACAAGAAGATGTGCTGTCGTTGCTTGACGTGGTCCGCAACGTTAAACCTGACATCCTGATCGGGGTTTCCGGACAGGTTGGCCTGTTTACTGAAGAGATCATTCGCGAAATGCACAAGCATTGTCCGCGTCCGATCGTTATGCCGCTGTCTAACCCGACCTCGCGCGTTGAAGCCACGCCACAGGATATTATCGCCTGGACCGAAGGTAACGCGCTGGTTGCCACCGGCAGCCCGTTCGCCCCGGTCGCCTGGAAAGATAAAATCTACCCGATTGCCCAGTGTAATAACGCGTACATCTTCCCGGGTATCGGCCTTGGCGTGATAGCCTCTGGCGCCAAACGCATCACCGATGAAATGCTGATGTCGGCCAGCGAAACGCTGGCGCAGTACTCACCGCTGGTGCTGAACGGTGAAGGACTGGTGTTACCGGAACTGAAAGATATTCAGACCGTTTCCCGCGCCATTGCCTTTGCCGTCGGTAAAATGGCCCAGCAGCAAGGCGTGGCGGTGAAAACCTCCGCTGAAGCGCTGCAGCAGGCAATCGACGAGAATTTCTGGCAGGCGGAATATCGCGACTACCGTCGTACTTCTATT
>NZ_SZWR01000017.1:448216-488629 GCF_005280875.1 Citrobacter sp. wls827 | reverse complement strand
GGCGGTGCTCTGCCGCCGGGTGTTCAACACTTGCGCAATCCAGTAGCTTGCGTTTACACTTTCACCATCGATTAACATTCGGAAATATAAAAGGAGGATACTTATGCTGTACTGTGAACGTTTCATCGTTTCACATGCTTTTGGCGATCGCCAGTGCTCAAGCGTTATCGGTATCGTGCTGCGATAACTTCTGCTTGAGCGAAGCTAACATCTAAATCCCCTTCTCTCGGGCTTACCGGGTTATCGTCAGCGATGTTTGACGAGGCGTTTTTACGCCTGTAACTCTTGAGTAAGCAACAATGAGCACATTACTAACCGCACAATCCTTACACGTTGATACGGCATTCGGCACCCTGTTCGACGATCTCTCATTTACCCTCAAAAAAGGCGACCGCATTGGGCTAATCGGCTACAACGGCTGCGGAAAAAGCACGCTGTTAAAACTGCTTGATGGCACCATCGCCCCCACCAGTGGCGCAATCGCGCAGGCGAATTACTGCCACCTCGCCCGTGTGGAGCAGCACTTGCCGGACGATATACTGCCGCTTACGCTGCAGGAGGCCGTTCTCGCTCAACTTCCTGAGCATGAGCGTGCGGCTCAACAATGGCGGGTTGAAGCACTGCTTGCCGAAATGGGCTTTACGCCGGAAAATTTGCATCTCACTGCGCAAACTCTGAGCGGTGGACAGCACACACGCCTGCTGCTGGCGCGTGCGCTAATGCGAAACCCTGACCTGATGCTACTGGACGAACCTGGCAACCACCTGGATTTGCCGACATTGCTATGGCTGGAGCAGTTCTTACAGAACTGGTCTGGCAGCTTCGTGGTGGTGTCCCATGATCCACAACTGCTTGATGCCGTCACGCAGGGAACATGGATCCTGCGCGATCGCACACTGCACGCTTTTGATCTTCCATGCAGCGCCGCTCGTCAGGCTCTGGTTGAGAGAGATGCCAGCGATGCACTGCGCTATAAGGCGGAACAAAAGGAGATTGATCGCGTTACCGCCAGTGCCAAACGACTGGCAACCTGGGGGCGTGTCTATGACAACGAAGATTTGTCCCGCAAAGCAAAGCAGATGGAAAAGCAGGTGCAGCGCCTGAAGGATGTTCAGACGGAAGTGACCGCAGGAAGTCAGTGGACACTAACATTGCAGGGTGATGCCCTGCGTGCAGATCGTTTGCTGGAGATGACCAATCTGTCTGTAGCCCCTGCTCCCGACGCAGATACACTGTTTTCCATTGCCGGTATCCGGTTAAAAAGCGGCGATCGCGTGGCGATTGTCGGGCGTAACGGTTGCGGGAAATCATCGCTGCTACGGCTTATCTGGCAGCAATATCAGTCGCAAATGGCATCGTGCTCACTGATGTTGCACTCTCGCGTCACACTGGGGTATTACGATCAGACGCTACACCAGCTCACAGATGACGACACGTTGTTTGATGCGCTCGAACCGTTTGCTCCGCAGCCTGATGTTCGCAAGATGGCGCTGATTAGTGCGGGCTTCCCGTGGGTCCGCCATCAGCAGCGGATCAATACCTTAAGCGGTGGAGAGCGTTCGAGGCTACTGTTTGTCGGGCTTACGCTTGCGCGCTACAGCCTGCTGATGCTCGATGAACCAACCAACCATCTGGATATGGAAGGTAAAGAAGCGCTGGCGCAGACGCTACAAAGTTTCAGCGGCGGCGTGCTGCTGGTCAGCCATGACCGTCAGCTTATCAGCCAAAGCTGTAATAGGTTCTGGTTTATCGATAATGGTGAACTTAGCGAATGGCACGATCTGGACGCGATCAACGATCGTATTCGGGAAACGTCTGAGGAGATGAGCATTCCCAAAACGGTGGTCGAAGCGAGGGCCGAAATACGCGGTGACAGCGATGAATTGCTGGAACAACTCCTCGAGCTGGAGCAACGTCTGGCCGACGATCTCGCCCGCAAGCCGAAACATCAAAAGCCGCTGTTGCAGGCGCAATGGCGTAAAGAGATTGAGCGTCTGAATTCACAACTGGAGTAATCTTTATTGCCGGATGGCGCAAGCCTATCCGGCCTACATTAGCAAAATGCGCGTGTAGGCCTGCCATCCGGCATTTCATTTACTGTTTCGGCTGTTTTTCTTTCCAGGCATCCCAGGCCTGTTTGATCTCTTGCTTTGCCGTAGCTGCGTCGTTGAAACCGTTTAATTCGACCTTCTTACGCCCTTCCGGCAACTCTTTGTACACGCGGAAAAACGACTCCAGTCGTTGCACTTCGATCTTTGGCAAATCGCTCAACTCTTTGATGTCGTCATAGGTGGGGTCAATTTTGCTGGCCGGCACGGCGACAATTTTATCGTCCTTTTCCCCGCCATCAATCATCTTCAGCACGCCAATCGCGCGCAACTTGATCAGCGTTCCCGGGGCCAGCGGTGCCCGGGTATAGAAAATCACATCCAGCGGGTCACCGTCACCTGCCAGGGACTGGGTCAATGAGCCGTAGTTTGCCGGATAGGCAACCGGCATTGACTGGAAGCGATCGGCAACGATAAAGCCGGTTTTGGCGTCGGTTTCATATTTTATGATCCCGCCTGCCGGGATTTCAGTCACGGCATAAAACTCTTCCGGGTTATTCTCCGGTTGCGGAAATTCGAGGATATTCTGCGCCTGAGCGGACGCACAGAGAAACACGCTGACTGCGAGTAGTTTTTTCACCAGATGCATTGTCTTTTAACTCTTCTCTTATTGGAAAGACAACACCTTACGTTTACCAAATGACAGAAACATGACGTTTTTTTGGCAAAAAAATGGCGCTACATCCGCAGCGCCATTGTTGTCAGAAAGCGTCAGGTTTACTTAACCCCTTCTTCACTCTCTTTCTTTGCTTCCAGCTTTTCAACATCGCGATACCAGCGCGGGTGATGCTTCTTCGCCCAGCGACGGCTCACTTTCCCTTCAACCATGCCTTTAATTGATCCTTTCACCCAAAATGCCATATACATATGAATGAGGATAGCGTGCATCAGAATAATGCCCGCCGCAGCGTGGATCAGCAGGCTGTAACGCACTACCTGCATCGGGAAATACTGCGCAAAGTATGGACGCCAGATAATAACGCCCGTGACCAGCAGCACAAAAATCATGCTCATGATCGACCAGAACATCATTTTCTGTCCGGCGTTGTATTTGCCCACATCCGCCACTTTGTGTTCATTGCCCTTCAGCACTTCCACAATGTTTTTCAGCCACGGGATGTCTTTCTTATCCGGGATGTTGTGGTGCACAAAGCGCACAAACATGAACATCAGCGCAACGAAGATCAGTATGCCGAAGAACGGGTGCAGAATACGCCCCATCTGCGGCGTACCGAAGGTTTGCGTCAGCCATTGCAGAGTCGGGAAGAAAAACGAAATCCCCGACAGCGCCACCAGGAAGAAGCAGATCACCACCGTCCAGTGACAGGCGCGGTCGATAAACTTCGTGCGCACAATCATTTTCGACTTACTCATGATGATCCTCCTCGTCGTCGTCCACTTCCTTATTCGGACCGATACCAATGTAGTGGTAAATCAGCCCGGCGAAGGTAGCGATAAATCCGGCAGCAGCCAGCGGTTTCAGCGCCCCTTTCCACAGATTGATAGAGGTATCGATCTTAGGCTCTTTCGGCAGACCGTGATACAGCTCCGGCTGGTTGGCATGATGCAGAACGTACATGACGTGCGTGCCTCCCACACCTTCCGGGTTGTAGAGACCGGCATGTTCATAACCACGTGCTTTCAGTTTTGCCACACGCTGCTCGCCCATTTCCAGCATTTCCTGCTTGGTGCCGAAATGTATTGCCCCGGTCGGACAGGTCTTCACGCAGGCAGGTTCCTGCCCGACGCTGACGCGATCCACACACAGCGTACATTTATACACGCGGTTATCCTCTTTATTGAGGCGCGGAATATTAAATGGACACCCGGCAATACAGTACCCGCAACCAATGCAATGCTCTGACTGGAAATCAACAATCCCGTTCGCGTACTGGATGATTGCTCCGGCAGACGGGCATGCCTTCAGGCAGCCCGGATCTTCACAGTGCATACAGCCGTCTTTACGAATCAACCATTCCAGCTTGCCGTTCTGTTCGGTTTCGGTAAACCGCATCACCGTCCAGGACTTGGCGCTGAGATCTGCGGGGTTGTCATACACCCCGACGCAATGACCCACTTCATCGCGGATATCGTTCCACTCTGAGCAGGCCACCTGACAGGCTTTACAGCCTATACAGGTGGAAACGTCGATCAATTTTGCGACTTCGGCTTTGTAATCACGGGCCTGAGGTGGCGGCGTGATGGAGTTTGTTGCGGACCTTTTGATGATGTCCTGCGTTTCCATAGACATATATTCGCCCCCTTACGCCTTCTCGATGTTAACTAAAAACGCTTTGTATTCCGGCGTTTGCGAGTTTGCATCACCGACGTTCGGCGTCAGGGTGTTGGCAATAAATCCTTTACGCGCGACTCCTTCAAAGCCCCAGTGGATCGGGATCCCTACGGTTTCAACCTTCTGACCGTTGACGTTCAGGGTTTGCAGACGACGGGTGACCACCGCAACTGCGCGAATAAATCCACGCTTGCTGCTGACTTTCACGTAGTCGCCGTTGCCGATACCTTTTGCTGACGCCAGCGTTTCGCTGATTTCCACAAACTGCTCTGGCTGGGCAATCGCATTTAACAGTGCGTGTTTGGTCCAGGTGTGGAAATGCTCGGTCAGACGATAGGTGGTTCCGACGTATGGGAAGTCCTGCTTCGTCCCCATACGCAAGGCATCCGCTTCGTACAGACGCGCTGCCGGGTTGGAGATCACGTTCGGGTGCAGCGGGTTCGTACCCAGCGGCGTTTCCATCGGCTCGTAGTGTTCCGGGAACGGCCCTTCCGCCAGCTTATCGATAGCAAACAGACGCCCCAGCCCTTCCGGCTGCATGATAAACGGATTGGTGCCACTACCCGGTGCGGCGTTGTTGAAGTCAGGGATATCGTTACCGGTCCACTTAGTACCGTTCCACTGGATCAACATCCGTTTCGGATCCCACGGTTTACCCTGCGGGTCTGCCGAAGCGCGGTTGTACAGTACTCGACGGTTCAGTGGCCATGCCCATGCCCAACCCAGCGTATTACCCAGACCTGATGGGTCGGCGTTATCGCGGTTAGCCATCTGGTTGCCCTGCTCGGTCCAGCTACCGGTATAAATCCAGCAGGAGGATGACGTTGTACCGTCGTCACGCAGGAGCGCAAAGCTGTTGAGCAACTGACCTTTTTTCGCCACCAGCACGCCATTGGCATCATAGAGATCTTCCAGCGCATAGCCGTTGTTCTCTTTGGCCACTTCCTCGGAATGCGGTTCGTCCGGTACCTTATAGTTCCAGCTCATTTTCAGCACAGGCTCTACAGCTTTACCGCCTTCGGTGCGATACATGTCGCGCAGACGATGGTAAATACCGGCCAGAATTTCGCCGTCATTACGCGCTTCACCTGGTGCATCCTGACCTTTCCAGTGCCACTGCAGCCAACGGCCAGAGTTAGCAATCGAGCCGTCTTCTTCTGCAAAGCAGGTGGATGGCAGACGGAAAACTTCAGTCTGAATCGACGCCGGATCGACATCGTTGGATTCGCCGTGGTTTTGCCAGAATGTGGACGTTTCTGTGACCAGCGGATCAATAACCACCAGATACTTCAGTTTGCTGAGGCTCTGTACTACTTTGTTTTTGTCCGGGAAGGACGCAACCGGGTTAAAGCCCTGACAGATGTAGCCGGTAACTTTCCCGCTATCCATCATGTTGAAATATTTGATGACGTCGTAGGACTGATCCCACTTCGGCAGCCATTCAAAGCCCCAGTCGTTTTCTTTCTGTGCCGCATCGCCGTAGAAAGATTTCATCAAACTGACGAAGAACTTCGGATAGTTGCCCCAGTAGTTCACCTGGGAGGCCAGCGTCGCTTTGGGTGTATTGGCGGCCAGATAGGTTTGCAGATCAGTCTGCTTTTCTGACGGCAGCGTCAGATAACCGGGCAGGCTGGTTGATAACAGACCCAAGTCGGTTAAGCCCTGAATGTTGGAGTGACCGCGTAATGCGTTTACGCCGCCACCGGCCATCCCCATGTTACCGAGCAGCAACTGGATCATCGCCATGGTGCGGATGTTCTGCGCCCCAACGGTATGTTGTGTCCAGCCCAGCGCGTACAGGAAGGTCGTGGTACGATCGGCAGCACTGGTGGAGGCCAGAACTTCACACACTTTCAGGAAGTCGGCTTTCGGCGTACCGCAGATGTTTTCCACCACATCCGGCGTATAACGGGAAACGTGCTGTTTGAGCAGGTTCCACACGCAACGGGGATGGCTTAAAGTTTCATCACGTTTTGCGTAGCCATTTTCATCGAACTGGTAGTTCCAGGACGACTTATCATATTGACGTTTTTTGGCGTCGTAACCGCTGAACAGACCGTCTTCAAAAGCAAAATCATCCCGCACCAGCAGGCTGGCGTTGGTGTAGTGCTTAACGTATTCAGCATTGATTTTGTTATTTTCAATCAGATACAGCAATACGCCGGAAAGGAACGTAATGTCCGTGCCGGAGCGAATCGGCGCATAGATATCCGCCACCGACGCTGTACGTGTAAAACGGGGATCGACAACAATCAGCGTAGCATCATTGTTGTTTTTAGCTTCCATCGCCCAGCGGAATCCCACCGGATGTGCTTCAGCGGCGTTACCGCCCATCACCATTACGACGTTAGCGTTTTTGATATCAACCCAGTGGTTGGTCATCGCACCGCGACCAAATGTTGGAGCAAGACTTGCTACCGTTGGTCCGTGTCAGACGCGTGCCTGGTTGTCTACCGCCAGCATGCCGAGTGAGCGCACGAATTTTTGCGTCAGCATGCCGGTTTCATTACTCGCCGCAGATGCACACAGCATCCCGGTTGAAAGCCAGCGGTTTACCGTCACGCCCTGCTCATTCTTCTCAATAAAGTTGGCGTCACGGTCTGCTTTCATCAGTTTTGCTATGCGGGAGAAAGCTTCATCCCAACTGATGCGTTGCCATTTGTCGGAACCGGGAGCGCGATATTCCGGGTAGCGTAAACGGCTTTCGCTGTGCACGTAATCCAGTAATCCTGCGCCCTTAGGACAAAGTGCCCCACGGCTCACCGGATGATCCGGATCCCCTTCGATATGATAAATCGACTCTTTGGCGTTTTTTGCTCCATCACCAAGGCTATACATTAATAGCCCGCAACCTACGGAACAGTATGTGCAGGTGTTTCGGATCTCTTTTGCGCGTAACAGTTTGTAGTTTCGCGCCTGAGCCAGTGCCATTTTGGGTGCAAAACCCAGTGCGGCCACTGTTGTTCCCGCCATACCGCCCGCGCAGATTTTAAAGAATTGTCTGCGGCTGACGTCCATTGCTTTCCTCTTTTTTACAGGGGTTCGTACAAGACATCTTTCACCTTGCGCCAGCGCGGCAGTCTGAAAGATGACATGTACAACTTCGCGACGAAACTAACAGCTATATCCATATTTTTTTTGCGTCAAATCAATAACGAAACGGTTCCGCTACTAAATAGTGCAGTTTGTGTAACCTGTTTACCCACAAGGGGTTAGCTAAAAGCTAATTAGTTAGCCCGTGCTGACGTAAAAGTGCTATAAATTTCAGCTTCATTTTTGCCAGGACGACGGACAGACAAACAGCATGACAAAACAAAAAGCAACGTTAATCGGGCTCATCGCCATTGTGCTGTGGAGCACGATGGTGGGGTTGATTCGTGGGGTAAGCGAAGGTCTCGGGCCAGCGGGCGGCGCAGCGATGATCTTCTCGCTAAGCGGCCTGCTGCTGATATTTACCGTCGGATTTCCAAATATTAGAAAAATACCTGTTCGTTATTTAATCGCCGGTAGCGTGCTTTTTGTCAGCTATGAAATTTGCCTGGCGTTGGCATTAGGTTATGCCGCTACCCGACACCAGGCAATAGAAGTAGGAATGGTCAATTATCTCTGGCCAAGTCTGACGATTTTGTTTGCTATATTATTTAATGGTCAAAAAACAAACTGGATGATTATTCCAGGATTAATTCTCGCATTGACCGGAGTCTGCTGGGTTTTAGGTGGCGAGAACGGTCTAAATCCAGGTGAAATTATCAGCAACATTGCCAGTAGCCCGCTGAGTTATTTTCTCGCATTCTTGGGCGCTTTTATCTGGGCAACGTATTGCACTGTCACTAATAAATTTGCGAAAGGGTTTAACGGTATCACCGTTTTTGTTTTACTGACGGCGGCAAGTTTGTGGGCCTACTATTTTATGACGCCACAACCAGAAATGGTTTTCAGCACACCGGTGACCATTAAGATGTTCACGGCTGCATTAACACTAGGATTTGCCTATGCGGCCTGGAATATCGGAATTTTACACGGAAATGTCACTGTCATGGCAGTAGGGTCTTATTTCACCCCAGTGCTTTCTTCTGCCCTGGCTGCTGTATTGCTCAGCGCCCCGCTGTCGTTCTCGTTCTGGCAAGGCGCACTGATGGTCTGTGCTGGCTCACTACTGTGCTGGCTGGCAACACGTCGGATATAGAAGTCAGGCCGGGTTTCTGGCATAGAGATAGAACCCGGCTACACTCTGGTCAGTTAACGGATAATAATTGTACATTTCGCTTGTGTATTATGTTTTTATTTGTTTAATTAAATGTTAAGTAACTGGTAATTAATCAACAGCCGAAAATATTATATGTTTACCTATAACCCTCCGGTTGTATATATTTTACATAGGTTACTAACGATTAGTAAACCATAACCAGCACAATAGTCCCCGCCGAAAATATATCCCAACAAAAGGTCACATATTAATATTAATATAATCAGCTGTATTATGTAGATCTAGATCACACAAATTCAAATATTCCGCAATATTATGAAACTTATTATTGAACTAATACCACATCGTCATTTAAAAATAGTTCGTCATTGATGAACGGCCTCGTTTAGCAATGGTTTAGGAAACACACCAAGAAAAAATTATAAGGATTATTTAGAATGAAACTTAAATTAGTTGCAGTGGCAGTGACTACCCTGTTGGCAGCGGGTGCGGTAAACGCAGCTGAGATTTATAACAAAGACGGTAACAAACTGGATCTGTACGGTAAAGTTCACGCTCAGCATTACTTCTCTGACGATACCAGCAGCGATGGTGACAAAACTTACGCGCGTCTGGGCTTCAAAGGCGAAACTCAGATCAACGACCAACTGGTTGGTTTCGGCCAGTGGGAATATGAATTCAAAGGCAACCGTTCTGAAGATCAAGGTTCCGAAGCAGACAAAACCCGTCTGGCATTCGCTGGCCTGAAATTCGCTGAATACGGTTCTTTCGACTACGGTCGTAACTATGGCGTAGCCTACGACATCGGCGCATGGACTGACGTCCTGCCGGAATTCGGCGGTGATACCTGGACCCAGACTGACGTCTTCATGACTCAGCGTGCTACCGGCGTTGCAACTTACCGTAACACTGACTTCTTCGGTCTGGTTGAAGGTCTGAACTTTGCTGCTCAGTATCAGGGCAAAAACGACCGTAGCAGCGACGTTGAAGCGAACGGTGACGGTTTCGGTCTGTCTTCTACTTATGAATACGAAGGCTTCGGCATCGGTGCGACCTATGCGAAATCTGACCGTACTGATGACCAGATGCGTAATGGCAACAACGAATTCTACGCTTCCGGTAAAAACGCAGAAGTATGGGCTGCTGGCCTGAAATATGATGCGAACAACATCTACCTGGCAACTACCTACTCTGAAACCCGCAACATGACCAAGTTCGGTAAAGTAGACGGTATTGCTAACAAAGCGCAGAACTTTGAAGTTGTTGCTCAGTACCAGTTCGACTTCGGTCTGCGTCCGTCCATCGCTTACCTGAAATCCAAAGGTAAAGATCTGGGTGTTTACGGCGACCAGGATCTGGTTGAATACGTTGATCTGGGTGCGACCTACTACTTCAACAAAAACATGTCTACCTTCGTTGATTACAAAATCAACCTGCTGGACGACAACAAATTCACTTCTGACGCACGTGTTAGCACTGACAACATCGTGGCAGTTGGTCTGAACTACCAGTTCTAATTTTGTTGTAAGTTGAATACAAAGCCAGTCCATCCAGGGCTGGCTTTTTCTCTTGATGTAGACTCGGTCATAAGGAGTATGCCGTGCAGACGTTCACTGGTCGTTGTCTTTGCGGACAGAGTCATTTTACCGTAAACGTCGAAATGCTTGATGTCTATGCCTGCCACTGCACGCTGTGCCAGAAATGGTCCGGTGGTGTCGCCATGTATCTGGAAGCCAGCGGTCATCCACTACTTTCCCCTGATTCAGCAGAACCTTCGCACTTTCCCTCATCAACGCGCGGAGAACGTTTCTTCTGTTCCGGCTGTGGATGCCCCTTGTGGTTTACGCTGACCGATAGCGACCGCTACTTTATTCCGTGGACATTGCTGGAGCTGAATGAGGTGGATCGCCGCCGTCTGATTCTGGCGGCTGAAATCTATACCGAAACACAGCCTGCGTTCTGGCGGTTGACGGGGCAATACGCTCGCCTGAGTGGAAAAGAAGTCGAAGCGATGGATTACCCCTGTCATTTAGCTCACTAGTTATTGATGGTTCACTTTTGCCAGGCTGAACCACATCCCTACCGCTAATACGATAAGCATGCTGCCAGCGCTGCTCAACGCCACGCTGTGCGACCAGGTAAATGCTTCTCTGGCAGCTGCAAGCAACGCGTCGCTAAGAGACGGCGAAAGAGAATGAGCTAATTGCACCGCTTCACCCATTGACGATGAAGCACGTTCCAGATCCTGCGCACTGAGGCCGGCAGGCGGTAGAATCGATGCGGAAAAACTACGGCTTAGCAAGAGACCAAAAATCGCGATCCCAAGACCGGCCCCCAATTCATAGGCCATGGTTTCGATAGCCCCCGCCGCAGCGGCTTTTTCAGCCGGGGCTGCCGCCATAATGGCCGCCGTTGAGGCCAGTAGCGCACTGGCGGCACTGAACCCCAGTAACGCCATTAATATCCAGGCCTGGATCTGCTGAGTGCTGAAATCCGTCATTGCCAGACCGTAGAAACTGACCGCACTCAACGCCATACCTGCCGTTGCCACGCAGCGCAATCCCAGCCGTGAAACCAACATACCGGCAATCGGGCCGCTGAAGCCACTCGCCAGCATGACGGGTAGCATAAACAGTCCCGCCTGATACGGCGTTAAACCGTGAACAAACTGTAATTCCTGGGCCATCAACAGCTCAAATCCCACCAGGGTGATCATCGCAGTCATCGCCATTACCACGCCGCTTAAGATAATGCGATGGGTGAACAACCGCATATCAATCATCGGACGTGAGGCCGCGAGCTGAATACGAACAAATTTCCACAGCAGCACTGCTCCTGTTAACAGCGTCAATACGATAACCCCGGTCGCCATATGCCCTTTTAGCGCCGTTTTAGCACTGTAAACCAGCAGTAAAATCGCCACGATCAACATAATCGCATGGCCAAAATTTAACGACTGATCGCGGCGTCCAGTCTGGCGCGGCACGTAACGTGCGGTCAATGTCATCACCACCAGAACAATGGGCACATTGATTAAGAACACTGAGCCCCAGTAGAAATGCTCCAGCAACATACCACCGACTAAGGGACCAAATGCTGCACCGCCTGAACCGACGGCAGCCCAAACGCCGAGCGCCATATTACGATGACGTTGTTCGGCAAAGGTGGCGCGAATACCTGCCAGCGTCGCCGGAACGATCATCGCCGCACCAATAGCCAACACGGCCCGGGTCGCGATTAGCCAGCCGGCACTGTGAGCAAACGCGGCAGCCAGCGAAGCCAGACCAAATAGCCCGCCCCCCAGTATCAGTAAGCGCTTAAAACCGATGCGATCGCCCAACGCCCCCATCGGTAACACCATACCGGCCATTACCAGAGAATAGATATCAATGATCCACAGCAGCTCGTTACCACTGGCACCCAGCGTCATACTCAGCGTGGGCGCGGCAACGTGCAGCACCGTTGCATCAATCGCAACAGGGATGTAGACCAGCACAATAATCACTAACGTTAACCACTGACGAAACATAAAACTCCCTACAAAACTGAAACTGGACACATGTCCAGCTTTAGCGATCCTACGGAAAATTGAACGCATGTCCAACTTTTTGTTAAACTGGCAATAATGTGAATATAGGGAGGAAGCATGAGCTATATGAATCGGGATGAACGTCGGGAAGTGATCCTGCAGGCGGCAATGCGCGTGGCGCTTGAAGAAGGATTTTCCGCCATGACGGTTAGACGTATTGCCACAGAGGCTCAGGTAGCGACCGGGCAACTGCATCATCATTTTACGTCTGCCGGTGAGCTTAAATCCCAGGCCTTTGTCCGCCTGATTCGCACCCTTCTCGATGCCGAACTGGTCAGTGAAAACGCAACTTACCGTGAACGACTCCATGCCATGTTGGGAAGTGAAGACGGTGGGTTCGAACCCTATATAAAACTGTGGCGTGAAGCACAAGTTCTGGCGGATAAAGATCCGGAAATCAAAAGCGCTTACCTGCTGACCATGCGGATGTGGCACGAGGAAACCGCGAATATTATCACTCAGGGACAGAAGGCCGGTGAGTTTTCATCCACCCCAGATGCCGCCGATGTGGCCTGGCGTTTAATTGCGTTGGTATGCGGTCTGGATGGTATCTATGTATTAGGCATTGAGGAAATGGCCGATCCAGCGTTCGAGCGCCACCTGGATCGCATGATAACGCTGGAGTTATTTACTTGATGTTATACATGAATTAACAATACACCTTTTCAATTTACAATTAGTAACACTTAAGCAACGTGTTATTCCTCTGACGCGCCGCGTTATTGCGCTTTTTTATCTATTCTTTCAGTCAATATTCCCAAAACTTTTCAATAGTTTCTAAAAGAACTCGCGCGGCGCTGTATGCGTTTATTTCTTTTTCATGAACGGCATGTGCATGGAGAATAATATGTCAGCATCAAATGAGAAAAATAATCGTTATCTTTTAACTGACTGGAAACCGGAGAACCCCGCCTTTTGGGAAAATAAAGGTAAGCACATTGCCCGAAGAAACCTATGTATATCAGTGAGTTGTCTGTTGCTGGCGTTCTGTGTCTGGATGTTGTTCAGTGCTGTGGCCGTCAATTTGAATAAAATTGGCTTTAATTTCACCACCGACCAACTGTTTTTATTAACCGCATTGCCTTCTCTTTCAGGCGCAATATTGCGAGTCCCCTACTCCTTTATGGTACCTATATTTGGTGGACGCCGTTGGACCATTTTTAGCACCATTATTCTGGTCATTCCCTGCCTCTGGCTCGGATTTGCCGTGCAAAATACCGCTACTCCGTTTGGCGTATTTATTATTATTGCGCTGATGTGTGGTTTTGCTGGCGCTAACTTTGCCTCCAGCATGGGTAATATCAGCTTTTTCTTCCCGAAAGCGAAGCAAGGCAGTGCGCTAGGTGTTAACGGCGGGCTCGGTAACCTTGGTGTCAGCGTGATGCAGTTAATCGCGCCGTTAGTCATTTTCCTGCCCCTATTTACCTTTTTAGGGGTACAAGGCGTGCCGCAGCCTGACGGTTCTTTACTGTCACTGGCAAACGCCGCATGGATTTGGGTTCCGCTGCTGCTGCTCTCAACGCTGGCTGCGGGCGTGGGAATGAATGACATCGCCAGTTCGAAGGCCTCAATCGCCTCTCAACTACCGGTCCTCAAACGCTTTCATCTGTGGCTGCTAAGCCTGCTGTATCTCGCCACCTTCGGTTCATTTATCGGTTTCTCGGCCGGCTTTGCCATGCTGGCGAAAACACAGTTCCCTGACGTGAACATTCTGCAACTGGCGTTCTTCGGCCCGTTCATCGGCGCGCTTGCGCGTTCAGCTGGCGGCGTGATCTCTGACAAGTTCGGCGGCGTGCGCGTCACGTTAATCAACTTCATCTTTATGGCGCTGTTTAGTGCCCTGCTGTTTCTTACCCTTCCCGGCTCCGGAGAAGGAAGTTTTGTTGCCTTCTATCTGGTGTTTATGGGCTTGTTCCTGACCGCAGGACTGGGCAGCGGTTCGACCTTCCAGATGATTGCGGTGATCTTTCGCAAAATCACCATTTACCGGGTGAAGCTGCACGGTGGTACTGAAGAACAGGCCCAGCGTGAGGCGGTAACCGATACCGCAGCCGCACTGGGTTTTATCTCCGCAATTGGCGCTGTCGGGGGCTTCTTTATCCCGAAAGCGTTTGGTTCATCGCTGGCGCTGACCGGGTCTCCGGTAGGTGCCATGAAAATATTCCTTGTGTTCTACATCGTCTGCGTACTGGTGACCTGGCTGGTATACGGCCGGAAATCACAAAAAAAATAGTCATCTTTTGGCCTGTGCAGGCAACGTTATTCGAAGCAGGAGTTATGTCATGAGTAAACTGTTAGATCGCTTTCGCTACTTTAAACAAAAGGGTGAGACATTTGCCGAGGGGCACGGGCAAGTGATGCACACCAACCGGGACTGGGAAGACAGCTATCGTCAGCGCTGGCAGTTCGACAAAATTGTGCGCTCTACCCACGGCGTGAACTGTACCGGCTCATGCAGCTGGAAAATCTACGTCAAAAACGGGCTGGTAACCTGGGAAACTCAGCAAACCGACTACCCGCGTACCCGCCCTGACCTGCCAAATCATGAGCCCCGTGGCTGCCCACGCGGCGCAAGTTACTCGTGGTATCTCTACAGCGCTAACCGCCTGAAATATCCACTGGTGCGTAAACGCTTAATCGAATTGTGGCGCGACGCCCTGTCCCGCCAGCCCGATCCGGTGCTGGCCTGGGAATCCATTATGAACGACCCGCAAAAATGCCAGAGCTACAAGCAGGTACGCGGGCGCGGTGGGTTTATCCGTTCCAACTGGAAAGAACTTAATCAACTGATTGCTGCTGCCAACGTCTGGACGGTGAAAACCTACGGCCCGGATCGTGTGGCCGGATTCTCTCCCATCCCCGCAATGTCGATGGTCTCCTATGCCGCAGGTACGCGCTATCTCTCGCTACTGGGCGGAACCTGTCTGAGCTTCTATGACTGGTACTGCGACTTACCGCCCGCGTCACCGATGACCTGGGGCGAGCAGACCGACGTTCCTGAATCCGCCGACTGGTATAACTCCAGCTATATCATCGCCTGGGGCTCTAACGTGCCGCAGACCCGTACCCCGGACGCGCACTTTTTTACTGAAGTACGCTACAAAGGCACCAAGACGATTGCCATTACGCCAGACTACTCGGAAGTCGCCAAACTGTGCGACCAGTGGCTGGCACCGAAACAAGGGACAGACAGCGCGCTGGCAATGGCGATGGGCCACGTCATCCTGAAAGAGTTCCATCTTGACAATCCCAGCGATTATTTCCTCAATTACTGTCGTCGCTATACCGATATGCCGATGCTGGTTTTACTGGATGCCCGCGAAGATGGCAGCTACGTGCCTGGACGCATGATACGCGCCTCAGACCTTGTCGATGGTCTCGGCGAAAGCAACAATCCGGAGTGGAAAACGGTAGCCTTTAACAGCGCTGGCGAACTGGTTGTCCCGAACGGATCTATCGGTTTTCGCTGGGGAGAGAAAGGCAAATGGAACCTGGAACCCCTGGCGGCTGGTGCTGAAACTGAACTTTCACTTTCGCTGCTCGGTCAGCATGATGACGTGACCGGTGTGGCATTCCCCTATTTTGGCGGCAACGAAAACCCACATTTTCGCAGTGTAAAACAAGAACCGGTGCTGATCCGTCAACTACCGGTAAAACATCTTACCCTCGCTGATGGTAGCCGTTGCCCGGTGGTGAGCGTCTATGATCTGGTGCTGGCGAATTACGGCCTCGACCGTGGTCTGGATGATGTTCATAGCGCACAAGATTACAGCGAAGTAAAAGCCTACACCCCGGCCTGGGGTGAGCAAATTACCGGCGTGCCACGCCGTCATATCGAACAAATCGCCCGTGAGTTTGCCGATACCGCGCACAAAACGCATGGCCGTTCGATGATCATCCTCGGGGCTGGCGTTAACCACTGGTATCACATGGACATGAACTACCGCGGGATGATTAACATCCTCGTGTTCTGTGGTTGCGTGGGACAAAGCGGCGGCGGCTGGGCGCACTATGTGGGTCAGGAGAAACTGCGTCCGCAAACCGGCTGGTTGCCGCTGGCCTTTGCGCTGGACTGGAACCGCCCACCGCGTCAGATGAACAGCACCTCGTTTTTCTACAACCACTCCAGCCAGTGGCGCTATGAAAAACTCACCGCTCAGGAACTCCTCTCTCCGCTGGCCGACGCGTCGAAGTTCACCGGGCATCTGATCGACTTCAACGTCCGCGCCGAGCGGATGGGCTGGCTACCGTCCGCGCCGCAGCTAAATCTCAACCCACTGACTGTCAAAGCAAAGGCAGAACAAGCGGGAATGTCTCCGGTGGAATACACCGCGCAAGCGCTGAAATCGGGTGATATTCGTTTTGCCTGCGAGCAGCCGGATAGCGGCAAAAACCATCCACGCAACCTGTTCGTCTGGCGCTCTAACCTGCTCGGCTCCTCCGGTAAAGGGCATGAATACATGCTCAAATATCTGCTGGGTACCGAAAGCGGGATCCAGGGAGAAGCGCTCGGTTCAAGCGACGGTATTAAACCAGAAGAGGTTGAATGGCAGTCGGCGGCGATTGAGGGCAAGCTCGATCTGCTGGTGACGCTCGACTTCCGTATGTCCAGTACGTGTCTGTTCTCCGATATCGTGTTACCTACCGCCACCTGGTATGAAAAAGACGATATGAATACCTCGGATATGCATCCGTTTATTCACCCGCTGTCGGCTGCAGTCGATCCTGCCTGGGAGTCAAAAAGCGACTGGGAAATTTATAAAGGCATCGCCAAAGTGTTCTCCGAGGTATGTGTGGGGCACCTTGGGCAAGAGACGGATGTTGTATTACAACCGCTGCAACACGACTCCCCGGCAGAGCTGGCGCAGCCGTTTGACATTCTGGACTGGCGCAAAGGCGAATGCGATCTCCTGCCGGGTAAAACAGCGCCGAATATTGCCGTTGTGGAACGTGATTACCCCGCCACCTGGGAACGTTTCACTTCGCTCGGTCCACTCATGGACAAACTCGGCAACGGCGGGAAAGGCATTGCGTGGAATACCCAGGCGGAGGTCGATTTCCTCGGCAAGCTGAACTACACCAAACGCGAAGGCCCGGCAAAAGGCCGACCGCTGATTGATACCGCGCTGGATGCCTCTGAGGTGATCCTCGCCCTGGCGCCGGAAACCAACGGTCAGGTGGCGGTGAAGGCGTGGGAAGCGCTGGGGGCGATGACCGGTCGCGACCATACGCATCTGGCGTTGAACAAAGAAGACGAAAAGATTCGTTTTCGTGATATCCAGGCGCAGCCGCGCAAAATCATCTCCAGTCCGACCTGGTCCGGCCTTGAAAGCGAACATGTCTCCTATAACGCAGGCTATACCAACGTCCACGAACTGATCCCATGGCGCACTCTGTCCGGTCGCCAACAGCTGTATCAGGATCACGCGTGGATGCGAGCGTTCGGGGAAAGTCTGGTGGCTTATCGTCCGCCTATCGATACCCGCAGCGTCAGTGAAATGCGCGAGGTTCCGCCTAACGGCTTCCCGGAAAAAGCCCTCAACTTCCTGACGCCGCACCAGAAATGGGGGATCCACTCTACCTACAGTGAAAACCTGCTGATGCTGACGCTGTCGCGTGGCGGGCCGATTGTCTGGATCAGTGAAACTGATGCTAAGGAGTTAGGTATTGAAGACAACGACTGGATCGAAGCTTTCAATGCCAACGGCGCGCTCACCGCGCGTGCAGTGGTGAGTCAACGCGTGCCGCCGGGAATGACCATGATGTATCACGCTCAGGAGCGAATCATGAACATCCCCGGCTCCGAAGTCACCGGGATGCGTGGCGGGATCCACAACTCGGTCACCCGCGTCTGCCCGAAACCCACGCACATGATCGGCGGCTATGCGCAACTGGCATACAGCTTCAACTATTACGGGACGGTCGGCTCTAACCGCGATGAGTTCATCATGATTAGAAAAATGAAAAACATTAACTGGCTGGATGATGAAGGTCGCGATCAGGTACAGGAGGCGAAAAAATGAAAATACGCTCACAGGTAGGCATGGTTCTGAATCTGGATAAGTGCATCGGCTGCCACACCTGCTCCGTCACCTGTAAAAACGTCTGGACCGGGCGTGAAGGGATGGAATATGCGTGGTTTAACAATGTCGAGACCAAGCCGGGCATTGGTTACCCGAAAAACTGGGAAGATCAGGAAGAGTGGCAAGGCGGCTGGGTTCGCGATGTCAACGGCAAGATCAGACCGCGTCTGGGTGGCAAGATGGGGGTGATCACCAAAATTTTCGCCAACCCGGTGATCCCGCAAATCGATGACTACTATGAGCCGTTTACCTACGATTATCAGCATCTGCATAGCGCGCCGGAGAGCAAGAATCAGCCCACCGCGCGCCCGCGCTCGCTGATTGATGGGAAACGGATGGACAAGATTATCTGGGGTCCAAACTGGGAAGAACTGCTTGGCGGTGAATTCTCAAAACGGGCCCGCGACCGTAACTTCGAGAAGATGCAAAAGGAGATGTACGGACAGTTCGAAAACACCTTCATGATGTATTTACCGCGCCTGTGCGAGCACTGTCTGAATCCAAGCTGTGTCGCCACCTGCCCGAGCGGTGCTATCTACAAGCGTGAAGAAGACGGCATTGTGCTGATCGACCAGGATAAGTGCCGCGGCTGGCGTTTGTGCATCAGCGGTTGTCCGTATAAAAAAATCTACTTTAACTGGAAGAGCGGTAAGTCAGAGAAGTGCATTTTCTGCTACCCGCGTATTGAGTCCGGCCAGCCGACGGTGTGTTCAGAAACCTGCGTTGGGCGTATCCGTTATCTCGGGGTATTGCTGTACGACGCCGACCGTATCGAGGAAGCAGCGAGCACCGAGCATGAAACCGATCTCTACGAGCGTCAGTGCGATGTGTTCCTTAACCCGCACGATCCGGCGGTGATTGAAGAGGCGCTTAAACAGGGTATTCCGCACAACGTCATCGAAGCGGCCCAACGTTCACCGGTTTACAAAATGGCGATGGACTGGAAGCTGGCGCTACCACTGCATCCGGAATACCGCACCCTGCCGATGGTCTGGTACGTGCCGCCGTTGTCACCGATTCAGTCAGTCGCCGACGCGGGCGGACTGCCGCACAATGGCAACATTTTGCCTGCGGTTGAGTCGCTGCGCATTCCGGTACAGTACCTCGCCAATATGCTTAGCGCGGGCGATACCGGCCCGGTACTGCGCGCCCTGAAACGGATGATGGCGATGCGCCACTATATGCGTTCGCAAACCGTAGAAGGTGTTACGGATACTCGCGCGATTGAGGAAGTGGGTCTGAGCGTTGAACAGGTTGAGGAGATGTACCGCTATCTGGCCATCGCCAACTATGAAGACCGCTTTGTGATCCCAACCAGCCATCGTGAAATGGCGCGTGATGCCTTCCCGGAGAAAAACGGCTGCGGCTTTACCTTCGGCGACGGCTGTCACGGCTCGGACACTAAGTTCAATCTGTTTAACAGTAGCCGCATTGACGCTATCGATATCACCGAAGTACGCGATAAAGCGGAGGGTCAATAATGCAAATCCTCAAGGTTATCGGTCTGCTGATGGAATATCCCGACGAACTGCTGTGGGAGTGTAAAGACGACGCGCTGGCGCTTGTGGCCAGCGATGCTCCAATGCTGAGCGATTTTAGCCAGGAACTGCTCAATGCGCCGTTACTGGATAAACAAGCTGAATGGTGCGAAACCTTTGACCGGGGCCGGGCCACCTCTCTGCTGTTGTTTGAACACGTGCACGCCGAGTCCCGCGACCGTGGTCAGGCGATGGTCGATCTGTTGGCGCAGTATGAAAAGGTCGGGCTGCAGCTAAACTGTCGCGAACTGCCGGATCACCTGCCTTTATATCTTGAGTACTTAAGCGTGTTACCGGAAGCGGAGGCCAAAGAAGGACTGCAGAACGTCGCACCGATTCTGGCGTTGCTTGGCGGGCGCTTAAAACAGCGCGATACGCCGTGGTATCAACTGTTTGATGCCCTGTTGCAGCTTGCCGGAAGTCCTCTTTCGAGTGACAGTGTCACTAAACAGGTTGGCGCGGAAACCCGCGACGATACCCGTCAGGCGCTGGATGCAGTCTGGGAGGAGGAACAGGTGAAGTTTATCGAGGATAACGCCACCACCTGTGACAGTTCACCGTTACAAAACTATCAACGACGCTTTAGCCAGAACGTGGCACCTCAGTATGTCGACGTCAGCGCGGGAGGCCCGAAATGATACAGTACCTGAACGTCTTTTTTTACGATATCTATCCGTACCTGTGCGGTACGGTGTTTATCCTCGGCAGTTGGCTACGCTACGACTACGGGCAATACACATGGCGCGCCTCTTCCAGCCAGATGCTGGACAAACGCGGTATGGTGTTGTGGTCAAACTTATTCCATATCGGCATTCTGGGGATATTTTTCGGTCACCTGTTTGGCATGTTAACGCCGCACTGGATGTATGCCTGGTTTCTGCCGATTGCGGTAAAACAGCAGATGGCGATGATTGCCGGCGGGCTTTGTGGCGTGCTGACACTGGTAGGTGGCGCGGGCCTGCTGGTGCGCCGACTGACTAATCCGCGCATTCGCGCAACCTCCTCGACCGCCGATATTCTGATCCTCTGCGTTCTGCTGATTCAATGCATCCTCGGTTTAACCACTATCCCGTTCTCTGCACAGCATCCTGACGGCAGTGAAATGCTAAAACTGGTGGGTTGGGCGCAGTCGGTGGTGACCTTCCAGGGCGGTGCGTCTGCGCATCTGGATGGCGTGGCGTGGATTTTCCGTGTGCATCTGGTGCTGGGGATGACCATTTTCCTGCTGTTCCCGTTCACCCGCCTGGTTCACGTGTGGAGTGCGCCGTTTGAGTACTTTACCCGCCGTTATCAGATAGTGCGTTCGCGCCGCTAATTTCCTCTGCTGCCCGGTAGCGCGTGCGCTTACCGGGCAACATCGCTATCCCGCTTCTTGTACGTTATGATGCTTCTCCATTCCAGGAGAACGCTAATGAAACCACAGGTTTATCACGTCGATGCCTTTACCTCAGTACCCTTTCGCGGCAATTCAGCGGGTGTGGTGTTGCATGCTGACGGACTGAGTGACGCCCAGATGCAGCTCATTGCTCGCGAGCTGCGCCATTCGGAAACGGCTTTTCTACTGACCAGTGACGACAGCGATGTTCGCATTCGTTATTTCACGCCGACGGTCGAAGTTCCTATCTGTGGGCATGCTACCGTCGCCGCACATCACGTGCGGGCCAAGGTGCTGGGTCTGGGCAACAGCACCGTCTGGCAAACCTCGCTCGCCGGTCGTCATCGGGTCGATATTGAATTGAGCGACAATGACTATCGCATCAGTCTTGAACAAGGCGTACCTGGATTCGAAGCTCCGCTGGAAGGTGCTGTACGTGCCGCGATAATCGATGCGCTGCGCCTGAGCGAAGACGATATGTTGACCGGATTACCCATTCAGGTTGCCACCACCGGACACTCTAAAGTGATGATTGCGCTGAAGCCTGAGGTGGACCTCGACGCCCTTTCCCCTGATTTGCCTGCCCTGACCGCTATCAGCCAGCAAATTGGCTGTAACGGGTTCTTCCCTTTTCAAATTCGCAAGGACGAAAACGCCACCGATGGCCGCATGTTCTCGCCTGCTATTGGTATTGTGGAAGATCCGGTCACCGGCAACGCGAATGGTCCAATGGGCGCGTGGCTGGTACACCATAACCTGATGGCTCATGATGGCAAAACATTGCATGTTCAGGGCCACCAGGGTCGCGCGCTCGGGCGTGACGGTATTGTTGATGTGACGGTGACTATCCGTGATAACCAGCCTGAGAAAGTAACGATTTCCGGCTCTGCTGTGATCCTGTTTCACGCCGAATGGGCGATCGATTTTTAAATCTTCAGGTAGGCCGGATAAGGCGATTACGCCGCATCCGGCATTAATTCTGATGCCCCTATTTTCCCGCCTCCGGATGTGTATCAAACGCCGCCATGACTGTCGCCAGCTCATCCAGGGTAAACCCATGCTTCGCGTCATCCACGCCCAGTCCAAACCGTTCCTGCAACAGCGTATACAGGCTGGCGACGTCAGGCAGATTAATCTGCTCTATCGCGTGACCGTCCTGATAATGGGTAAAGTGGAAATTGGTCAACGTCAGCTTGCCGCCGTCAGGTAAATGACGACACATCAGCAGATGGTGGCGGAAATGCGACTGCGGCCAGTGCGCGGACCAGAAGTTACCCATCAGATAATCGCTGTGATGTTGAACGACCAGGTCAAAACGGTACATTGATTGCCAGTGATCGTGATGGCGGAACTGCAGGATCCAGTCTTCCCCCTCCTGAATCAACCGATAGTCGCCGTGCGGCGTTTGCTGTTCAAGATCAGCCTGCAGACGAATCGGCGCCGTCAGCGTTTGCCCGCCGAAGCCAACGTCAGCGATCCACTGTTCACCCTGTAATTCAACCAGTAACAGGCGATGCGTGCGCGGCGGCAGACTTGACGGATTTGCCAATACCACGCGTCCCAGCAAACTGCGTACGGTAAAACCGATGTCGCGTAGCGCCCGTTCAAATACACCATTTTGTTCAAAGCAATAGCCACCGCGGCGGGCAGTGACCAACTTCTCTTCAAGGGACAGATCGTCAAGCTGCATTTCACGCGGCAGCAGCACATCAAGATTTTCAAAGGGTATGGCACCGTTATGCAGTAAGTGTAGCGCTCTCAACGTTTCAATGTCGGCGTTGGGCGCATCTGACCAGCCAATACGGGCAAAATAAGCGTTTAAAAAAGGCGTCATACGGGATTCCTGTTTGTTGAATGTTGTACTTATAACGCATTTTTAATTTTACGCCGTCGCTTTTGTGCGCTGTTCACCCCGGTGAGGCGACAAAATCGCTAATCCCGTTACTATCTATGTTTATTGTGATGTCATTTTTATTCTGCCGAGGAGTCACTATGAGTCATTTTCGTCCGGTTGAATTACAACACGCCAGCCGACTGCTTAATCACGGCCCCACCATTTTGATAACCAGTCGTGACGCGAATACAGAACGGCGTAATGTGATGGCGGCCGCGTGGTCAATGCCCGTGGAATTTGATCCGCCGAGGGTGGCCATTGTTGTCGACAAGACCGCCTGGTCACGCGAACTGATCGAGCGTAGCGGGCAATTTGGTATTGTTATTCCAGGGGTTGCCGCGACCAACTGGACCTATGCCGTGGGGAGTGTTTCTGGTCGAATAGAAGATAAGTTCAACTGCTACGGTATTCCGGTGGTAAAAGGTCCGGTGCTGGGATTACCGCTAATAGAAGCCAAGTGTCTCGCCTGGATGGAATGCCGCCTGCTTCCTGCCACAGCGGCTCAGGACAAATATGATACCTTGTTTGGCGAAGTGGTTTCTGCCGCTGCCGATGAGCGGGTATTTGTGCAAGGACGCTGGCAGTTTGATGATGGCAAACTCAATACCTTGCACCACCTTGGCGCCGGAACGTTTGTCACCAGCGGGAAACGTATAACAGCGGCTGAATAAATATCCTCCGGCATAGCCGGAGGTTTTTCTGATGTGCCTATAAGGCTCTGATACCAGCAGCGCCCTAACAGGCGCATACGATCTGACATTTGCATCAGACTTCTCTACTTACGGTCCGTAAACGGAGTCAGTTTGGATATCGAAAATTATTGTACGTTAAGGCTATTTTTTATACTCTTTGAATTTATATCCTACAGGGGCGGCAACGAAACGGGAAGGAAATAGCTAAATGGCTACACATGACTGTACTTTACTTTTTTTACATCCTTTCAGGATAAGGGATTCAGTAGCAGGGCGATGCTCTGTTGAACATTAACGATAATTTTTGATCATTCATAAATATATCACTATTATGAATAATAGTGCAGGGAATAAATTATAAAATATATAAAGGAGTAATTATGATACCATCTTCATTAATTAAATTTACACAAAACAATCACCTTGATAATTTAAATCACCAAAAGAGCGATGTAACTCCTTTTTCAGATTACCCTGACAATCATCTTATCGATTGTTCTCCAGAAGAAGCTGCAAATTTTGCATCTCAGTATGTGTCATCTCATATATTATGGAGCTCTGTTATTGAGACAATGGACGAAAAAATGGCAGTATCACAAGTTATCGATATCGATAATAGGATAAAAAAAGCTCGTGGTAATATAACAGGCTATGACAGTAAAGATTTCACGCTTGAGAAGCTATACGAAATTACTAATAACTCAGTCCTTTGTAAAGCTGGCAACTGTGGGGAGCTTTGTGCTATCGGGGCTCGTGCTTTAATGGATTTTGGTTATAAAGGAAAAGTGGAAGTCATTGTAATTAGCGGGAATACGACTGGCGGTGCTAAGGCAGATCATGCATTCATGCTCATTCATGGTTCAGATGGAAATGATTCTTGGGTGGCAGATCCAATGACAGCACTGATGAATCCTGAGCAACGTGGGAAATTCTTAGGCGATAAAGACATAGCTAGCTCAGCAAAACAAATAGAATCTTTTAAGATTCTCCATCTCTACCTTGACAAAGGTGGTATTATAACGTGCCCTAAATTAAATATTGTGGTGGAAGAACCCGGTATAAAAATCTTTAGTTGTTACGCGCTTGAAAAAAGTAATGGGGTAATTAATCTGACTCGTGTATACAAAGAAGAATAACTTCAATGTAAATCCGGCGTTCTTCTTGGAATATTAGTCAAAAAGAACGCTGAGGCTATATAGATATTGTTTATATGAATCAATTGTTTTTGTCATTGGATTACTGTAGCTAAGCCGGGTGGAGTAACTGGTCTCCGGTTTTTATAGAGTTGTGCCAGCATTAATACGGGCGCAATAATCGCCCGTTCTCGTTCACATGCTGTAGCCGGGTTTTTTAATCAATGTGTCCATCTGCGGTGCGATTTCCGCATTCCACACGCCCTGCCACGCCTCGGGCTCAATTTCATTCAGCGCCACGCTGACCGAGCTGTCTTTGCTTTGCAAATGACGAATAATGACCTCGGTAATATCCGCCGCCAGCGCGGTTTTTTGTTCGTTGGTAAGGGCGCGAGGAAAGCATTTGATATCGACGTGCGGCATAGCAGATTCCTTATTGTTTTGGGATGCAGGTAACTTATGCGGACTCTCGTTCAACCAGGCGAAATCCGACATCAATAATATCGTCTTCACGTGGAATTTGTTCGATACGATCGGCAAGCAGCGAGGCAGCGCGTTGTCCAATGGCCCGTCGGTCGACGCTGATTGTGGTGATAGCAGGCCGGTTACTGGCGGCAAAATCAAGATCGCCAAAACCGATTACCGCTAGCTCCTGCGGCACGCGTAAACCACGGCTTTCGGCTTCCATAATCGCCCCCTGGGCTAAGGTATCTGAGCTACAGACAATGACATCGAACGCACCTTCAGCCAATAGCTGAGCTAATCCACTGCGCCCCAATGCCAGAGAGGCCGGAAGCGGGACATCTATCTGTGCGTCAGCCGCAATACCATGACGACTCAGCGCATCGCACAGCCCTTGTTTACGCTGGCCTGCCCGGCGATCGGCTGTCCATAGCAAACCAGGACGGCGATAACCTTTTTTCAGCAAGTAGTCTGCTACCGCCTGACCGACTTTTTCGTGCGAAAACCCGACCAGCATATCAATGGGGGTTGGCGTTAAATCCCAGATCTCCACAACCGGAATGGCCGCATTAAGAATCACCTTTTTCATCCCGGCGGTATGATGGATACCGGTGAGCACGACGCCATCCGGGCGGCGAGAAAGCAGCGTCGCCACCAGCTCAGCCTCTGTTTGCGGCGTGTAACCTGATACGCAGAGCAAGATGTGGTATCCGCGTTCGGCCAGTTCATCGCTTAATGACTGAATGGTATCGACAAACATATTGTTGTTAATTTGCGGAACAACCACGGCGATAAGCTTGCTGCGACGCGACGCCAGCCCCCCGGCCAGCGCGTTGGGAATGTAGCCGGTGGCGCGTACCGCCTGCATCACTTTTTCCACCGTTTTCGGGCGCACCAACTGCGGAGTATTTAGCGCCCTGCTCACCGTCATGGGTGACAATCCCGCGGTACGGGCCACATCTTCCAGCGTGGGTGCTCGCGGAGGTCTGGCGTTTTTCACTGTCGATGCCCTTGTCAAAAATCGCTGATTTATCCTGGCATTATTCATCATGATTTCGGCTATTGCTAGCATGGCTCTGTGATAACACTGGGAAAACAGCAGCTTAGATTGTCATCCCTGAGCAAAATGATAGCGATATCATAAAGATTTGTGCATTTCCCCATAAAGTATTGGAATGTGATGCTGTATACAAGTTATCGCCCTTTTATCTTCGTATTTGTGAGCAATTGTTCAAATCGCAATCAATTCGCTGGTGCATTGATTGCGCTAACATTAAAAATGATAGCGCAATCATTTATTAATCACCAGGAGAGAATAAGATGTCTTTAAGTGCTAATTCCGATGCCGTAACCTATGCCAAATCGGCCAATGCAAAAACCGCGGCAGAAACCGGCGACCGTATCGAATGGGTTAAGCTATCCCTCGCTTTCCTTCCCCTGGCAACACCGGTAAGCGATGCCAAAGTGCTGACTGGTCGTCAGAAACCACTAACCGAAGTCGCCATAATCATCGCCGAGATCCGCAGTCGCGACGGGTTTGAAGGCGTGGGATTTAGTTACTCCAAGCGTGCTGGCGGTCAGGGGATCTACGCGCATGCCAAAGAAATTGCCGATAACCTGTTAGGTGAAGATCCAAACGATATTGACAAGATCTATACCAAGCTGTTGTGGGCTGGCGCTTCCGTCGGGCGCAGCGGCATGGCGGTTCAGGCCATCTCCCCTATCGATATCGCTTTATGGGATATGAAGGCCAAGCGTGCAGGATTGCCGCTGGCAAAACTGCTTGGCGCGCATCGTGACTCCGTACAGTGCTACAACACCTCCGGCGGATTCCTGCATACGCCGCTGGATCAGGTGCTTAAAAACGTGGTTATTTCCCGTGAAAACGGTATTGGCGGCATCAAACTCAAGGTCGGTCAACCAAACTGCGCCGAAGATATTCGCCGCTTAACCGCGGTGCGTGAAGCGCTGGGTGATGATTTCCCGCTGATGGTCGATGCCAATCAGCAGTGGGACCGGGAAACCGCCATCCGTATGGGACGTAAAATGGAGCAGTTCAATCTGATCTGGATTGAAGAGCCGCTGGATGCCTACGATGTTGAAGGTCACGCCCAACTGGCTGCCGCACTGGATACCCCGATTGCTACCGGTGAGATGTTGACCAGCTTCCGCGAACATGAACAGCTGATCCTCGGCAATGCCAGTGATTTTGTCCAGCCTGATGCGCCGCGTGTGGGCGGGATTTCACCGTTCCTTAAAATTATGGATCTGGCGGCAAAACACGGACGAAAACTGGCACCCCACTTCGCCATGGAAGTTCACCTGCATTTGTCCGCCGCTTATCCGCTTGAGCCATGGCTGGAACATTTCGAATGGCTGAATCCGCTATTTAATGAACAGCTTGAGCTGCGCGATGGGCGGATGTGGATATCTGACCGTCACGGTCTGGGGTTCAGCATCAGCGAACAAGCGCGCCGCTGGACACAATTAACCTGCGAGTTTGGTAAACGTCCTTAATTTATTTGGCGGGTAAGTAATACCCGCCCTCTTCCCTACAGAAACGCTCTCAACCTTATGAAAGGAGTGGGTGATGAACACAATAATAAAGCGCACAAAAGTGCGTTACGGCATTTTGATATTTCTGTTTCTTGCTACCGTATTTAATTACGCCGATCGCGCGACGTTATCCGTGGTGGCTCCAATAATGAGCAAAGAATTAGGTTTTGATCCTGAAGCAATGGGGCTGGCCTTTTCTGCTTTCGGTATTTCTTATGTCATTATGCAACTGCCCGGCGGCTGGCTACTGGATCGCTATGGTTCTCGTCTGGTATACGGCTGCGCCCTGATTGGCTGGTCGCTGGTGACCATGTTCCAGGGCACCATTTATCTGTACGCCAGTCCGCTTGTCGTATTGATTATCTTACGATTACTGATGGGTGCCATTGAAGCTCCGGCCTTTCCGGCCAACAGCCGATTAAGCGTGCAGTGGTTTCCGAATAACGAACGAGGCTTTGTCACCTCAGTTTATCAGGCCGCGCAATATATCTCGTTAGGGATTATTACGCCGCTCATGACGATTATTTTGCATAATCTGAGCTGGCACTTTGTTTTTTATTATATCGGGGCTATTGGCGTTATTCTTGGCATCTTCTGGCTGGTCAAAGTCAGGGATCCCATGCATCATCCGAAGGTAAACCAACAGGAAATTGACTATATCCGGGAAGGCGGTGGCGAACCGTCGCTGGGCAATAAAAAAGAGCCGCAGAAAATTACCTTTACGCAAATTAAGAGCGTCTGCGTCAATCGCATGATGATTGGCGTTTATATCGGACAGTTCTGCGTGACGTCAATTACCTGGTTCTTCCTGACCTGGTTTCCTACCTATCTGTATCAGGCGAAAGGAATGTCGATCCTCAAAGTGGGATTTGTCGCCAGTATCCCTGCCATTGCCGGTTTTATCGGTGGATTATTAGGCGGCGTGTTCTCCGACTGGCTACTAAAACGCGGCTACAGCTTGACGATTGCCCGTAAGCTGCCGGTGATCTGTGGAATGCTACTTTCCTGCGTCATCGTTATCGCGAATTACACCTCGTCAGAGTTTGTGGTTATCGCCGCGATGAGCCTGGCGTTTTTCGCCAAAGGCTTTGGCAATCTGGGATGGTGCGTTCTCAGCGATACCTCGCCAAAAGAAGTGCTTGGCATTGCAGGCGGCGTATTCAATATGTGCGGCAATATGGCAAGTATCATTACGCCGCTGGTGATCGGTGTGATTCTGGCAAATACCCAGTCATTTGATTACGCCATTCTGTACGTCGGCTCGATGGGGCTGATTGGCCTGATTTCTTATCTGTTTATCGTGGGTCCGTTGGATCGTATTACGCTGACGCCTTCTGCTGCGTAATTTAAACTTATGGCGATGATAGTTCGCCCGCTGTTCCGGGAATTGCACTCCTGCGGAACAGCGTTTTTTTATTCAAATAATCTTATTGTTTTTCAGGACAGTACGCAGCCGCGGGATTTGACAAACCGCGTCCGCGATGGCGCTAATATTAGGCGTATTATCCTGGAACCAGTCATGTCCAGGCCCCCAGGTGCGCATAACGGCAATATAAACGTCCAGCAACGTGAGCTGATCGCCAAACGCGTACGGTTCGGCGCTTAGCTGGTCGTTCAGCCACATATAAAGCGATTTACGGTACTCAATACAGTTCTTTTTCAACTGCGCCGGAGCATCTGGCGTCCAGCGTTCGGGATAATCAGCATAAGTAAACGTGGGATAGACATTTGCCACCAGCCATATCAGCAGGCGCTGAAATTGTTGACGTTCCACATGTCCGACAGGCGGGGCCAGATCGGGCCTGCGATCAAGAATCATCAGCGCAATAGCCGCCGTTTCCGTCATCACACTGCCATTTTCCAGCCTGAGCGTTGGAATCTGACACAGTGGATTCATTTTTTTTAGCAACTCCCGCGAAGCCCCGTCACTGTCAAAGCCGTCCACATTAATAAACGTGTAAGGGATCTCCGCCAGTGTGAGCATCACTTCACTGATGGCCGATCCCCAGCCCGGTACCCCATAGACTTTCATCATGCTGCAACCCTCAATGTTAAAACCCTAAGTGTAGAGCAGCATTCGCGTGTCTATGCAGTCATCATTATTACTCTCATAATAACAATATCCGTGCCAGAGCGAACACCAGGAGAGTAAGAGATGCGTTCCAGTATGTTTGAATACATGAGCATTTTTGTGCAGGTCGTGGAGCAAGGGGGATTCGCCAAAGCTGCCGATGTGCTGCACCTGCACCGCCCCGCGGTGACGAAAGCAATTCAGCATCTTGAGGACGATCTGGGGACGAAACTCCTGAACCGAACGACGCGGAAGGTTACCCTGACCGAAGAAGGTGACGCATTTTACCAACGAACCAAAGTACTACTTGGTGACGTGGATGACATCATGGCCTCTTTCTCACCGACACGGCCTCCACGTGGAAAGCTCAGGATCAATGCTCCACTGTCGTTGGCTCACTCGATTATAGTCCCTGCGCTAAGCGACTTTCAGTCACGCTATCCGGACATTGAGATTGTACTCACCTCCACTGACCGCAAAATTGATCTGCTTGCGGAGGGGATCGACTGCATGATCCGCATTGGCGAGTTGCAGGACTCCTCGCTGATATCCCGACGACTTGGCGAGGTAAAAATGGTGACCTGTGCGTCCGCAGATTATCTGGCTATACGGGGCATCCCACAGACACCGGATGATTTGGCTCAGCATCAGGCACTCAACTTCTTTAGCGAACGTCATCGTGACGCGCTGGAGTGGTCCTTCATCAACGAAGAGAAAACGGTATCTATCATACCAGCAAGCCGAATGAGCGTAGACAACTCCGACATTCTGCTAACAGGTTGTTTATCAGGATTGGGGATCATACACGGGGTTCACGCCGTACTGGCACCCTACCTCGAGTCGGGCCAGCTCGTTGAGGTGCTGGGTGACTATGCGGGGGAAGCTAAACCCGTTTCCGTGCTCTACCCGGACAGACGTCATCTTGCCCCGCGCGTGCGGGTGTTTATTGACTGGCTGTGTGCGCTTTTTAACGAGCAAAAACCGCGCCTGCAGGGATTATTACAATCTGAGTAATAGTGAAGTTCCATAACGGCGGTTTTTCGCCCCCACCGGAACCGATACATTGTGCGGACTCAAGTCAGAACAATTTACCGAGGTCCGCTATGTCTAAAGTCGTGGTTTTCAATCAAACAG
This sequence comes from Citrobacter sp. wls827, assembly GCF_005280875.1. Taxonomy (NCBI): domain Bacteria; kingdom Pseudomonadati; phylum Pseudomonadota; class Gammaproteobacteria; order Enterobacterales; family Enterobacteriaceae; genus Citrobacter; species Citrobacter sp. wls827. The sequence goes on along the minus strand of NZ_SZWR01000017.1, from coordinate 457,494 downwards.
GTGGCGCTGATGTGCTGAATATTCAGGATATTCAGACCCCGGCTCCGCTTGCAAACGATGTTCAGATCCGCGTTCGCGCAATAGGTATTAACCGGGCGGAAATTATGTACCGTACCGGACAGTATATTTACCAACCCAATTTTCCTGCTCGCCTGGGCTATGAAGCCTCCGGCATTGTTGAAGCCGTCGGTGACAATGTGCACGAGTTCGCACCAGGCGATAGCGTGAGCGTCATTCCGGCATTCAGCTTTCATGAGTACGGTATGTATGGCGAAATCGTCAATGCGCCTGTTCATGCGGTCGTCAAACATCCTGAAAACCTGAGCTTTGCCGAGGCCGCCGCCAGTTGGATGATGTATGTGACGGCTTTTGGCGCGCTGGTCGAATATGCCAATATCGGGCCTGGCGATAACGTGCTGATCAATGCTGCGTCCAGCAGTGTCGGGCTGGCAGCGATACAGATAGCCAATATGCTCGGGGCAAAACCGATTGCGATGACGCGCACCAGTGAGAAGCGCGCCCAGCTTCTACAACTTGGCGCGGCAGAGGTTATCGCCAGTCAGGAGCAGGATCTGGTCGTGGAAATTAATCGTATAACCGATGGCAAAGGTACCCGCGTGGTCTTCGACCCGGTCGGCGGCCCCGGTGTGGCGAAAATAGCCCAGGTAATGCCCGCCGGAGGGTTATTTTTCCAGTACGGTTCGCTGGACGGTCGCGATCTGTCGATCCCGGTGATTGAGATCCTTGGCCGTCATCTGACCTTCCGCGGCTATGAGCTTTTCGAAATCACCACTGATGCTGAAAAACTGGCACGAGCTAAACGTTTCATCTTTGAAGGATTGCAATCGGGACAACTCAAGCCACTGATTGATAAAACCTTTGCGTTTGATGACATCGCTAAGGCCCACCAGTATATGGAGGCCAACGGTCAGGTAGGCAAAATCGTCGTTACCCTGTAATCGCTGTGCGGCACAGCCTTGTGCCGCAACATTTTTTCCGCGTATTTACAGAACTTTCGACAAAAACTGCTGCGTGCGCGTGTGGCGCGGATAATTTAGCACCTGTTCGCTGCTACCCTGCTCGACGATTTTGCCGTCAACCATAAATACCACCTGATCGGCCACCTCCCGGGCAAAACCGATTTCATGCGTCACCACCACCAGCGTGGTTCCCGACTGTGCCAGTGACTTAATCACATCCAGCACTTCGCCCACCAGTTCAGGATCGAGTGCGGACGTCGGCTCATCAAATAGCATCACGCGCGGATTTAACGCCAGCGCGCGGGCAATGGCGATTCGCTGCTGCTGTCCGCCGGACAAGTGACGCGACCAGGCATCGGCTTTATTTCGCAGCCCAACCGCATCAAGCAGAGTTAATGCCCGTTCGGTAGCGGCTTTACGCGATGCCAGCCCGTGGGCTATTGGCGCTTCAATCAGGTTCTCCAGCACCGTTAAATGCGGGAACAGGTTAAAGTTCTGAAATACGTAGCCCACATTAATGCGCTGGCGCAGGATTTCTGCCTCTTTTAGTTCATACAACCGGTCTCCCTGAAGGCGATAGCCAATATAATCACCGTCAATCTGAATAAACCCCTCATCGACACGCTCCAGATGATTAATCGCCCGCAATAGCGTTGATTTACCTGAACCGGAAGGCCCGAGAATGACCGTGACCGTACCGGGTGGGATCTCCAGAGATACGTTATCCAGCGCCTTATGGCGACCAAAATATTTGCTGACGCCGGTAATGGAAATATGACCTTCAGGCGAGTGGGACATGGATAGCCTCCTGCTGTGGAACCAGGCGACGACGTTTAGCCGAGCGACTCACCCTGGCGGTGTTAATAGCGGATCGTCTTTCACTGCGTGCCAGCGCGCGTTCAACCAGATGCTGAATTAATGACAAAACGCTGGTGATCACCAGATACCACACGGCTCCAACCATCAGCAGCGGAATCACTTCCTGGGTGCGGTTGTAGATCATCTGGATGGTGTAGAACAGTTCCGGCATCGCCAGCACGTAAACCATCGCCGTACCTTTCGCCAGGCTGATAATTTCATTGAACCCGGCGGGCAAAATGGTGCGTAACGCCTGTGGCAGGATTATGCGCAGCGTGCGGCGCCAGGCAGGTAATCCCAGCGCGGCTGCGGCTTCGTACTGACCATGATCAACCCCAAGAAACCCGCCGCGAATAATTTCTGCGGTATAAGCACTTTGCACCAGCGTCAGGCCAACAACTGCAGTGGAAAACTGTCCAAGGACATTAATAGTCTCAAAGCTGCCCCACTGGATAGCAGTGAAGGGTATGCCGATCGCCAGCGTGTCGTACAAATAGGAGAAGTTGTACAAAATGATCAACACCACAATCAACGGGAGTGAACGAAACAACCAGATGTATCCCCACGCCAGGCTGTTTAGCAGCCAGGATGATGAGAGTCTGGCCAGCGCCAGCAACCCACCAAATACCACGCTCAGTAATGTCCCAATGAGCGTCAACAACAGCGTTTGCCCAAGTCCAGACAAGATAACCGGGTCGAAGAACCAGCGGGCAAACACACCCCATTCCCAGCGCGGATTAAACGCGACAGACTGAATAATCGCCGCCAGCACAAACAGGGCAATAATCGCCCCTACGGTGCGCATCGGGTAACGTGCCGGGACGACTTTGATGGTTGCAGTCGTTTTCATCTTCTCTCCTCAGGCAATTTTGGCCTGACCTGCGATAGTCAACAGTTTGGTGAAGCGCAGCCTCCCATCAAAGGGCGGCTGGCTGTACTCTTCTGGGTTACGAGTGGTATCGAACTGTGGATCGTATCCCTGACTCAAATAAAGTCGGACGGCCTCTGGCTGGCGAAAGCCCGTGGTCAGATAGATACGGCTATAGCCCGCCAGTAATGCCCGGCGCTCCAGTTCCTGCACCACGTACGCTGCCAGCCCCTGCTTACGCAGGTTGCTTTTAGTCCAGATACGCTTAATTTCAGCGGTGTCTTTGTCATAGGGTTTATAAGCCCCGGTGGCGATAATTTCGCCGTTGCGCTCCAGCACCACAAAGATCCCCAGTGGAGCCAGATACCATTCGGTTAGCTCCACTTCAGCATCACGAGAAAAATAATCACCATAGCGGGCGGCGTACTCACCAAACAGTCCGCTGAGGATCGGCTGTAGCTCAATGGCTTCGGGCGAGACAACGCGGAATTGATCGCTCACATTGACCTCCTTAGTCGCCTAAACCGGCCGGGTTAACTTCAGATTGTGGGATACGCTCTACCCCTTCCCCCCAGCGGTTCAGCACCTTGTCATAGTCGCCATTGCCGATCACACCGTTGAGAGCTGTTTGCACCGGCAGCACCAGACCGCTATCTTTTTTCAGCGTGACGGCAATATGTGCGGCTTTTGGCCAACCGCCATCAACGCTGCCCACCAGTTGCGTTTTGCCGTTGAGGGCAGCTTTCCAGGCCCCAATGACATTCGGACCAAAGTAAGCATCTGCACGACCTGACTGTAGAGCTAACGTCTGAGCAGCATCATCTTTGGTATACACCGGCGTAAACGGTTTTAATCCTTTCTTCAGATTCTCTTCGTTCCACGCCAACAGAATGGCTTCCTGGTTCGTCCCTGAGCCGACGATGATACGCAGACCGGCAATATCTTCCGCCTGCTCTATTTTCTTCAGCTTGCTGCCGGTTTTGACGTAAAAGCCAAGGGAATCTTTCCGATACGTCGCAAAATCGAATTTTTCTTTGCGTGCTTTGGTGATGGTAATATTGCTGATCGCGGCATCATATTTGCCGGAAGCTACGCCCAGCGGCCAGTCTTCCCATGACGTGGGTACGACATTCAGCTCCAGCCCCAGGCTATCGGCAACCAGGCGAGCGATATCTGCCTCACTGCCGATGAGCGTTTTATTATCATCGGCAAATACAGTCAGCGGCGGCTGGCTCAGTCCGGCGATAGCGACCGTGAATTTACCTGGTACAGCCAGATGCAGGTTGGCGGGTAACTGCGCGATCGCCTGTGGATTTTTGGCCGTGTTAATCGGTGTTTTATTAGCTTCCAGACTTACGCCGGTACCGTTGATGGTGACGTCATTTGCCCAGACTGTCGCGCTGAAAGTCAGTGACAGCGCAAGAAGTAGCGATTTTTTCTGCATAGCGTTTTTCTCTTATTGTGTGAATTGATTTGCAGGGGTTGCCAGCCCCAGACTTGCGCGCAGCGTCGTGCCGGGGTAGTCGTGGCGAAATAAACCGCGCGCCTGAAGCACGGGAATAACCTGTTCGACAAACCGTGGGAAGGTATCTGGCGTTCCCCCCTGAATGATGAAACCGTCTGCGGCTTTCTCCTCGAACCACTGCTGCAGACCATCAGCAACCTGTGCCGGCGTTCCGCTAAAACGTGGACGTGGACTGGCAGCTTCCAGCGCCACCTGACGCAGGGTTAATCCCCGTTCCCGCGCATTGCGCTTGATCTCGTCAGTGGTACTGCGAAAACTGTTTTCTCCGAGGGGGCCAAGATCCGGGAACGGTGCGTCCAGCGGGTACTGGCTAAAATCGTGATGTTCAAAATAGCGTCCCAGGTAATTCAGCGCGTCGGTGATCGACACCAGTGCAGCGGTCGCCTGGTACTGTTGCTCTACGTCAGCGTCACTGTCGCCAACAATAATGCTGACGCCCTGGAAAATATGCAGCTCATCGACATGACGTCCGACAGCTTCAAGCCGACTTTTGACATCCTGATAAAATGCTTTGGCTTCAGACAGCGATTCCTGATGGGTGAAAATAGCGTCCGCATGCTGCGTCGCTAATTTTTTCCCATCGTGTGATGCGCCTGCCTGAAAAATAATCGGACGGCCTTGCGGCGTACGCCCAATATTTAATGGCCCGGCGACCTGGAAATAATCTCCATGATGGTTTAGCGTGTGCAGTTTATGAGGATTAAAAAATTCCCCGCTTGTTTTATCACGGGTAAAAGCATCGTCTTCCCAGGAATCCCACAGTCCTTTCACTACCTGTAAATATTCATCGGCAATACGATAACGCTGGGCATGCTCAGGATGCTGAGCGCGAGAATAGTTTTTAGCCGAACCTTCCAGCGGGGATGTCACCACATTCCATCCGGCCCTGCCCTGACTAAGATGGTCCAGACTGGCAAACTGTCGCGCAGTAGTAAACGGCTCGCTATAAGAGGTTGAAACCGTGCCCACCAGACCAAGATGACGAGTGACGCTTGCCAGCGCAGATAATACCGTCAGCGGCTCAAAGCGATTTAAGAAATGTGGAATAGATTTTTCATTAATATACAGACCGTCAGCGACAAAAATAAAATCCAGCTTCCCTTTCTCCGCAATAATCGCCGTCTCTTTGACAAAATCAAAATTAATACTGGCATCAGCACGTGCTGCCGGATGACGCCATGCTGACATATTCCCGGAGGCGCCATGCAAAATAGTGCCCAAACGTAATTGCCGATTTTCAGCCATAGTAACCCCTACCCAACAGGTAAATTAAAGGTGTGCGAATGCCGTTTTTGCTAAATGTGCAAAGTAGTGTGCGGCAGGTTCAATTAACCGCTCATCCGGATTAAACCCCGGATGATGTAATCCGTATTCACTGGCACTACCGATGCTAACAAACGCACCAGGTGTATTTTGCAAATAAACGGCAAAATCCTCCCCGCCCATATGCAGGTCGGCATGATGCGTTGTGTAACCGGATTGTCTGGCTACTTTGGTCGCAATATCGGCCCAGTGCGCGTCATTGACCAGGGCCGTGGGCCCCGCGTGCCAGATAACATCGATCTGTGCGCCAAAGGCGTGGGCAAACCCAGCGACAATATCACTGACCCGCGATTTAACCTGTTGTTGCACCTCTGCGCGATGTGTCCGCAGCGTCCCTTCCAGCTCAACGGATTCCGGTAGTACGTTCCATGTATTTCCCCCCTGAATTCGGGTGACGCTAAGCACCACCGAATCCAGCGTATTGACCTCACGGCTGGCGACACTTTGTAATACCGTCACCAGTTGACTGGCGAGGAGGATGGCATCTTTTCCCTCGTGTGGACGTGCCGCATGCGCACCTTTTCCGGTAATACGCAGCACAAAGCGATCGACATTGGCATAGAACGCACCGCCGCGTGTGGCAAATTCGCCCACCGGCAAACCGGGCTCATTGTGCATACCGAAAATAGCCGCTACGTTTTGCAGCGCACCGGCGCGGATCAACGTTTTTGCGCCGCCGAAACTCTCTTCAGCTGGTTGAAACAAAATACGTACTCGCCCCGGTAAGGTTGTTTCCTGTTGTTTAAGCAGCAGTGCAGCACCAAGCATGACGCTGGTATGGACGTCATGCCCGCAGGCATGCATCACGCCCGGTGTGAGGGAGCGAAACGGAACGTCGGCGCTTTCTTCTATCGGTAGCGCATCGATATCCGCCCGCAGAGCGATGACATCTTCTCCCTGACCGATTTCGGCAACCACTCCGGTTTTCAAATTGAATGGCAATAAAGTGACATCTGCAGCATGCAACCAGTCACGAATACGCGCGGTTGTCGCCACTTCCTGGAGGGACAGCTCCGGGTACTGATGTAGCTCGCGACGCCAGTCGATAAGCTGTGAGGCTAATGACATCAGACAACCTCCATCGTGCTATGGGCTTGCGCCAGCAGGCGTAACGATGTCAGGCGCGCCTGACCTTCGGCCACCGGCGTATCGATAATGAATTCATCAATACCGTATTGCACCTGCAATGAGCGCAGTGTTGCCACCACCTCCTGGGCACTCCCGTGCAGTAACGCCTGCTCACGCCGGGCGATTGTTCGCGGTGCGCTGCCCGCCTGCGCGGCGAAAGCCAGCGCCTGCTCTTCGCTGGCGACGGTGACACGTTGCCCATCCTCCAACTCGACGCCCCAGATTTGTACATCTTCCGCCAGTTGCGCAGCCATATCACTGCGGTCAGCCACAATAACCTGTACGGCGACAATCGTTGGACGTGAACTGTTGGCCTGCCAGAAGCTCAGCACCTCATGCAGTAACGCTTTATCGCCGTTCAGGTGCGCCGCGAAAATAAAGTTCCAGTCAGACTCTGCCGCCAGGCGTGCACTTTCTACGCTCGCGCCCAGCACAAATCTTTGCGGCGGCGCAGGCGGGAGCGGTGTCGGGAATACTGTCTGCCCGCTTTCTGTCCCGGTCAGCGCCAGCCAGGCGTTCAGTTGAGCAAGCTGGTCGGCAAAACTGCCTTTTTCTTCCTGATGAAGACCCAACTGCAGTGCCTGCGTTGACAGCGGTAAGCCGCCTGGCGCTTTTCCAATCCCAAGATCGACACGTCCCGGCGCCAGTGAGGCCAGAAGATTAAAGTTTTCCGCAACTTTGTAGGGGCTATAGTGTTGCAGCATGACGCCACCGGAACCCACGCGAATGCGCTGGGTTTGTCCCAGTATCCAGGCGATCACCAGCTCCGGTGATGGGCTGGCAAGCTGCGGCGTATTATGATGTTCAGCTATCCAAAAACGGTGATATCCCCACTCTTCTGCGCGTTGTGCCAAGCGCAGCGTACGGGTCAGTGCGGTTGCGGCAGTTTCACCTTCTCCGATGGGGCTTTTATCCAGAATACTCAGGCGGTATGACATGTTGCAGGCCTATATTTGTTAACATGTCAGTATTATTAAATTATAAAATAACCATATAGAAACATTTAATTCACATTTGCTCAGCTAAAAAACAGATAACCAACCCCGCAGCGATCAGGGATAACGTTCATACCAACAGGAACCAAACTTCCGGTTTTGGACGCGGCACTCTGCAGAAAAAATGGCTTGTATTTGCATACTACAAAATATAATAGGTTTTTTATTGATACTGGAAAGACGACAACATCCTTTTCCGTTTGATTTATTTTTACGCATGCGTTCAGTAATGAATTTAATTTAAGTCAGACTAAACACCTGTCTGTGTTATGCGCTTGTATTGATTGTTTCATTTTTATGAAAGAGACATAGGTTCCACGCATTAATTTTTTTATTTTAAATACTTTCACAGAACTGATGATTAGTAGAGAATGCAGCGTTTCTTATTAAAATGGTTTAAAACAGCTTTTTAATATCCCCTGGCATTATTACGGGGATCTTTGTATGAATTATACATACCATCATGGGGCCTTTATGAAAAGTAACATGCCCGTTACACAAATTGAGCACACACTTAACGGTAAAGCGACGCTGCTATCGACGACAGATAAAGAGAGTCATATTACCTATGCAAACTCCGCGTTTATCGATGCCAGTGGTTTTAACGAAAGTCAATTAATGGGTGAACCACATAATATTATTCGCCATCCGGATATGCCGCCAGCCGCGTTTGCTGACATGTGGTACACGTTGCAGCAAGGTGACAGCTGGACGGGAATGGTGAAAAACCGGCGTCAAAACGGTGACCACTACTGGGTACGTGCCAACGTCACGCCCGTTTGGCACAATGAAAAGTTAACAGGTTACATCTCAGTGCGTACTGTTCCTTCGCGAGACGAAATATCTCAGAGTGAGCAGTTGTATGAAAAAATAAATAATCAACAACTTAGCGGGTTCCGTCTTTTTAAGGGTATTATCATTCGCCGTGGCATATTGGCATGGACTTCAATGTTTAAATGGTTGAGCATTAGTCAACGCGTCAATTATGCTTTGGGAGTCGTTGCCCTGCTCTCTTTGTTATTAATCTTCGCTCCCGTAAATCATTTTATTCAATCCGGCGGTTTACTGGCGTTATTTCTGTTATTTGCCATTTACCTTAAGTGCCAAATTTGTCAGCCAGTTAATACACTATTGACTCAAATGAAGAAAGTCGTATCCGGACGAAAACCCGATAACTGTCATTTAAATCGCGTAGATGAAATCGGCATGTTAATGCGACTGGTTAATCAATCCGGACTTAATCTAAATTCACTGGTTGATGACGTTAGTACGCAAATATCCGGAATTCAGGCCATCAGCCAACGCGTTTCTAAAGAAAGTACCGCGCTGCATACGCGTTCTGAAGAAACATCCGCAGACCTTCAGCAAACCGCTGCCGCCATTGAAGAAATTGGTAGTGCAGTGCAGCAAACTGCAGAAACGGCGGCACATACCATGACGATGGCAGACCAAACCAGCACCAATGCCGCTGAAGGCGGCGATATTATGAAACAAACTATCGCCATGATGCAGGCGATCTCTCGTGATAATGGTCAGATTGTCGATATCATTGGCGTAATTGATAGCATTGCCTTCCAGACTAATATTCTGGCGCTCAACGC
>NZ_SZWR01000017.1:444388-448170 GCF_005280875.1 Citrobacter sp. wls827 | reverse complement strand
CGTTGAGGCGGCGCGTGCCGGAGAATCCGGGCGCGGTTTTGCCGTCGTGGCCGCGGAGGTGCGCAATCTTGCGCAACACTCTGCATCAGCGGCAAAAGAGATTAAACAGCTTATCGAGAAGAACGTCGCTAACGTCAATACCGGCGTAAAAATGGTTGAACAAACAGAAACGCATCTCACCGGAATGATCAGCGATGTGTTACAGATGTCGATGATGATTAAAGACATTAGTCTGGCAACGCGGGAGCAAACCCAGGCGTTGGATCTGATTAATGATTCCATTTCGCGTGTTGGTACCATGACGCACAATAATGCCGAGATGGTGGAGCGTGTCACTGACGCAACTACCGATTTAACGCAGCGCTCATCGCGATTGCAGCAGGCCGTGCAGGTCTTTGGCGTGTCGGTATAAGGCAAACAGCGCTCATTCTGCTGACGATCAGGATGAGCGCATTCCTTCGCATTTTCCCACCGCCTCTGTTTTTACTGAATCGAGTCCACATCCCGTCGATTCAGGCCACAGAAAAACCCCATTTCCCCGTGTCCAGGCTTTGCGTCACTTCTCAATTGAATGTAGGATGCTCGGCCGACAGTTTCCCGCGGTAACACAATGAAGGGTAACGCTGTTTTCGCCGCAACTGCTGCGGCAAAAAGGATTTTGTAAATTAGTCAGGTTAACAGGAAACGTAATGAACACACACAACACGCAAGCCGCGGAACAACACGCGGCGAAACGACGCTGGTTGAATGCTCACGAAGAGGGGTATCACAAAGCGATGGGTAACCGGCAGGTACAAATGATCGCCATTGGCGGTGCTATTGGTACCGGGTTATTTTTAGGGGCTGGCGCACGTTTGCAAATGGCCGGCCCCGCTTTAGCACTGGTCTATCTGGTCTGCGGTATTTTTTCATTCTTCATTCTGCGGGCACTCGGTGAACTGGTTTTACACCGCCCTTCCAGCGGCAGCTTTGTCTCTTATGCCCGCGAATTTTTAGGTGAGAAAGCGGCCTATGTGGCTGGCTGGATGTACTTCATCAACTGGGCGATGACCGGAATCGTGGATATCACGGCCGTGGCCTTGTATATGCACTACTGGGGCGCATTTGGTGACGTACCGCAATGGGTGTTTGCCCTCGGCGCATTGGCCATTGTCGGCACCATGAACATGATCGGCGTAAAGTGGTTTGCGGAGATGGAGTTCTGGTTTGCACTGGTCAAAGTGCTGGCTATCGTTATCTTCCTGGTCGTCGGGACTGTCTTTTTAGGCACGGGAAAACCGCTCGATGGTAACGCCACGGGTTTTCATCTGATCACCGACAACGGTGGTTTTTTCCCGCATGGCCTGCTGCCAGCGCTGGTACTGGTACAGGGCGTCGTCTTTGCATTTGCTTCCATTGAACTGGTAGGCACTGCGGCGGGTGAGTGCAAAGATCCGCAAACGATGGTGCCAAAAGCGATTAACAGCGTTATCTGGCGAATTGGCCTGTTCTATGTGGGTTCAGTGGTGTTACTGGTCATGCTGCTGCCGTGGAATGCCTATCAGGCAGGTCAAAGCCCGTTTGTTACCTTCTTTTCCAAACTCGGCGTTCCCTATATTGGCAGTATTATGAATATCGTGGTGCTTACCGCTGCGCTTTCCAGCCTCAACTCGGGTTTGTATTGCACTGGTCGTATTTTGCGCTCAATGTCGATGGGCGGTTCCGCGCCCAAATTTATGGCCAAAATGAGCCGTCAACACGTACCTTATGCTGGCATACTTGCCACGCTTGTCGTGTACGTCGTCGGGGTTTTCCTCAACTATCTGGTGCCTTCGCAGGTATTCGAGATCGTGCTTAACTTTGCCTCGCTGGGCATCATTGCATCGTGGGCATTCATTATGGTGTGCCAGATGCGTCTGCGTCGGGCCATTAAAGATGGTAAAGCGGCAGACGTTCACTTCAAACTGCCAGGTGCGCCGTTTACGTCCTGGTTAACACTGTTGTTTTTACTGGCTGTGCTGGTGCTGATGGCGTTTGACTATCCGAATGGGACCTACACTATCGCCTCATTACCGCTGATTGCCATTCTGCTGGTCGCTGGCTGGTTTGGTGTACGTAAACGCGTCGCGGAAATCCACCGTACCGCGCCATAACGCTTTAAGGTAGGTCAGATTTCTGGCCTACCCGTTTGAGCGACTTAGTTTGCTTCAATTAGCTGAGCAACATCATTGCTGTTAATTTCCCGCGCATTCCCGTCCTGATCGGTATAGCTGGTCATTCCCGTATCTTTATCCAGTTTTGGTTTGCCCTGGGTGGTAATCGTTTGTCCGCTTTTCGTCGTCATGACGTAATCGGTGGTGCACCCTGCCAGCGTAAACAGCATTACGCCCGCACAAAGACAGATTAATGGCTTTTTCATGGTATTCCCGTGTTATTCAGTTAGCCGTTGAGGGCGTAGTGTAAGTCTCTGAAGTTTGTCAGGCTACCGATGGGGTGTAACGAGGCGTATCGTGGAGTATAGAGAAATGACAGGAGGGGTTGCCCCCTCCGAATAATTACAGGGCGATACGAATAACATCGTCCGGTTGAGTCGCTTCCTGCTCGCGTGTGGATTTCTGTTTCACGCTAACGTACAGGGTTTTACCATCGGCGGAGAGCGCCAGGCTGTTTGGGAACGTCGGGGTATCGAAGGTTTTAACCACTTTATAGCTTTTCGCGTCGATCACGCTGACTTTACCGGCCTGACGGTGGGTCACGTAAGCTTCATTACGCACCGGGTTGAACAGTACGGCCAGGGATTCCGGCGCGGCAACTTTTGCCAGCACGTTGCCGCTACGGGTATCGATAACCAGCACTTCCGCTGCTTTAGAGTCAGTGACAAACGCACGATGACCTGCCGTATCCAGGCTCAGGTTAATGAAGAAGTGCTCTTTGCCATCGTCCAGCAGTTTTTTGCGGCTGAGAATTTTGTTGGAGGCGGTATCGATGGTAATGAATTCGCCATCGGCATTGGCGGTATACAGGCGTTTAGCCTTGCTGTCGACGGCCAGTGCAGTGCTCATTTTACCGGTATTTTGAATCGTGTCCTGAAGTTTGACAGTCTCACCGTCCACGACCCAAATCACGCTCTCCTTACCAATTCCGCTGATGTATACCTTGTTGGTGGCATCATCGGCGACCAGTTCACGAGGCTGCAGCGGACGGACATCTTCAGAACGTTTACGCGCATCCAGTACCAGACGCCCTTTCACCTCACCGGTTTTCGCATCAATCGCCGTCACCGCGCTATTCACGGTATTACCAAACCACAGCGTTTGCGTCGCGTTATTGATGGTTGCGCCAAACGGTTTGAGATCGTTATGAATAACCTGAGTCACTTCAAGCGTCACCGGATCAAGACGGTAAACTATCCCACCTTTATCCAGCTTACGACTCTGCGAGGTGGCCAGCCACAGTGCGTTTTCCTGCTGGCTGTACGCCATTTCGTAGGCGCCTTTACCTACGCCTTTGCGCAGCAGTTCTTCCGCAGCCTGCGTGCTAAATGATGATGCAACCAGCAGTGAACCTAACAGTAAAGAACCACGCAGGCGCGGTGAAAACAGATGACGTAAAGACATGACGACTCCCTTTGATAAATTCAGTTGTTACTGCTTCACATAGCTTCAATGAGCAAAATCATGGTTTTGCCTTTTTAAGAATGAGAATAGTAATCATTATTTATCGCAAAGTGGAGTGTTTATTCACATTCGGTGAAAACCTGCTTATTTTCTCTATGAATACTCGCTTGCGGCGAAATCAATATT
>NZ_SZWR01000017.1:416129-444335 GCF_005280875.1 Citrobacter sp. wls827 | reverse complement strand
TACAACGCTTGCCGGATGGCGGCGTTGACGCCATCCGGCTGTTACCGTCTTTAACCCCTCCGTATCACTCTTCAGCAAGCCGAATTACGACCTTGCCAAAGTTTTTACCGGTCAGCAGACCGATAAACGTCTCCGGTGCATTTTCCAGCCCCTCAGTGACCTGCTCGCGATAGTGGATCTTGCCTTCCTGGACCCAGCGCCCCATTTCTCGCTGAAATTCATGAATGCGGTGACCATAATCCTGACCAATGATAAAGCCCTGCAAGCGAATACGTTTTTTCAGTAACGTGGCCATAAGCAGCGGTAAACGGTCTGGGCCCGTCGGCAGTGATGTGGCGTTATAACCACTCACCAGACCACACAGCGGAATACGCGCGGAGGTGTTGAGTAACGGCAAAACAGCATCAAAAACTTTACCGCCGACGTTTTCATAATAGATATCGATACCCTGCGGACAGGCTTGTGCCAGTTGGAGTGCGAAATCGGGGGCATGATGATCGAGGCAAATATCAAAGCCCAACACGTCAGTAGCATGGCGACATTTCTCTGCCCCACCAGCTACCCCAACGACCCGGCAGCCCTTCAGTTTACCAATCTGGCCCACGGTTGCGCCAACAGGTCCGGTTGCCGCAGCAACAACCAGTGTCTCACCGGCTTTGGGCTGGCCAATATCCAGCAGCCCCATATACGCCGTAAAGCCCGGCATACCCAGCAGACCAAGCGCCCAGGAAGGATGCTCAGGATGATCGCCTAACTTTACCAAATCAGAACCCTTTGAGATGGCGAAGTCCTGCCAGCCGCTATAGCTCAACACCCATTCACCGGGTTTAAAATCCGAATGATTCGATGCCTCGACCCGACTGACCGTGCCGCCCACCATCACTGCGCCAATCTCAACCGGGGGCGAATAAGACGGTTCGTCACTCATACGCCCACGCATATAGGGATCGAGTGAGAGGTAGACGTTACGCAGTAACACCTCTCCGTCACCGGGGGGGATGATGGCCTCTTCTTCCAGACGGAAGTTACCGGGCACCGGTGCGCCATGCGGGCGTGACGCCAGAACCCAGCGACGATTGCGTTGCATTTGTTGACCCATTGATGTTCTCCTCAGCTTTTGGCATGAATCCATCAATAGTAGACGCGCTATCTCTGTGATGCTTTCACATTAATTGCCAGCGTGGTTTAACCGCACAACCAGATAAACGCAGGACTGCGCGGTTTCATTGATAAACCGACAGTCATTTGGCGGCCCCAACTCCAGGCAGTCCCCGGCTTTCATTTCATGGCGTGTATCACCTTCCACAAACACCAATTCGCCCTGCTGCAACCAGAGAAGCTGTCGGGCCTGCACGTAGGAAGAGGCGGGCATCGGGATATCACTGCCGGCCGGTAATTCGATTTGCACCAGATCGATAGGCAGATCGCTGCGCGGAGATACGTGGCGGCGCAAATAGTGGCTTTGCGGATCGTGCCAGACCGGCTGGTCGGCGAAACGCAGCAGTTTACCCTCCTGCATTTCGGCTCGGGCAATCAGCGTCGACATGCTGATACCAAACGCACCGGAAAGCCGTCCCAGTAGCGTCGCCGTTGGACTGCTCTCTCCACGTTCTATTTTATGGATCATCGCCCGCGAGACCCCTGCTCGTTCGGCAAGTTCCGTCAGCGACCAGCCGCGAGATTCCCGCTCAATGCGAATTCTTGCACTGATCCGTTGATTTATGCTGTCTTCAATAGTATTCATATTGTAATACTATAGTGAACAACCCCTGAGGTTCAACATGTCAATTCGATTTGCCAGCAAAGACGACTGCGCCGCCATCGCAGAAATCTACAATCACGCCGTACTGCATACGGCCGCTATCTGGAACGATCAAACGGTCGATGCCGAAAACCGCATCTCCTGGTATGAGGCTCGCCAACTGATGGGGTATCCGGTACTGGTAAGTGAAGAGAATGGCGTCGTCACGGGGTACGCCTCTTTTGGCGACTGGCGCAACTTTGACGGTTTCCGTCATACCGTCGAACATTCAGTGTACGTGCACCCGGAACATCAGGGAAAAGGACTGGGGCGCAGGCTGCTCAGCAGACTCATTGAAGAAGCGCGCGCGTGTGGCAAGCATGTCATGGTGGCAGGAATTGAGTCGCACAATCAGGCATCGCTCCACCTGCATAGCACGCTGGGTTTCAATATTACCGCGCAGATGCCCCAGGTCGGGACTAAATTTGGTCGTTGGCTGGATCTGACTTTTATGCAGCTACAGTTAGACGACCGCAGCGAACCGGATGCGCGTGGATGAACCAGACGCTGACCCTCTCCTTTCTGATTGCCGCAGGTATTGGTCTGGTGGTGCAAAACACTTTGATGGTACGCATTACCCAGACGTCCTCGACAATCCTTATTGCTATGTTGCTTAACTCACTGGTCGGGATCGTCTTGTTTGTCAGCATACTGTGGTTTAAACAAGGTGCGGCGGGGTTTGGCGAACTGGTTTCCAGCGTGCGCTGGTGGACATTAATCCCGGGTTTACTGGGATCGTTCTTTGTTTTTGCCAGTATCAGCGGATACCAAAACGTAGGCGCTGCCACCACCATCGCGGTGCTGGTCGCCAGCCAGCTTATTGGCGGTCTGGTGCTGGATATTCTGCGTAGCCAGGGTGTACCGCTTCGCGCGCTGGTGGGTCCGGTATGCGGTGCGATATTGCTGGTTGTGGGTGCCTGGCTGGTGGCAAGACGTTCGTTTTAATTGCCTGATGGCGCTTTGCTTATCAGGCCTACAGAACGCCGGATAAGGTGTGAACACCGTCATCCGGCAAGGAAATATCAAAGAATAGAGCCGCCTTTGGTCAACTGCTCACGACGCGCTTCCATATCTTCTTTATGCTGGCGCCCATGATGTGCAATTGCCGTACGCAAACGTTGTTGCTGGGTATAACGATCTTCCCGGCTCAACGCAACATCATCGCTCAACTCAATCAGCAATTCATTCATATGCGTAATGACGCTCTCTTCAATGGCGGCATCAACACGTGCGCTGACCTCATCCAGATGCGACATACTCCCTCCTTAACTCATTAATTTAATTTCGCCTTTGAAAAATCACTGCCCATCAGGCTAACGCTGTATCCGCTGACGTTGCTGCGTGTGGCATAGAAGGTTTTGCCATTCGCCAGCGCAATCCACGGGGCCTGCTGATAGAAAATTTCCTGCGACTGCTGGTAAAGTGCGGCGCGCTCTTGCGGTTTGCTCACCAGTTTCGCCTTTTGAACCAGCGAATTATACTCTTTATCACACCAGCGCGCGGCGTTTGATCCGGTTTTAATGCTGTCACAACCCAGCAGAACATCGGCAAAGTTATCCGGGTCACCGTTATCTGACATCCAGCCAAACAACGCAGTATCGTGCTCGCCTTTACGCATCCCGGAGAGATATTCCCCCCATTCCCAGGAGACGATTTTCGCCTTCACACCAACTTTTGCCCAGTCGCTTTGAATCATCTCAGCAATACGACGAGAGTTCGGGTTATAGGGGCGCTGCACCGGCATAGACCACAGTGTCGCTTCAAAACCGTTTTCCAGCCCCGCTTTCTTCAGCAGCTCTTTCGCTTTCTGCGGGTCGTAAGCGTAATCTTTCAGGTCTTTATTGAAGCCCATCATATTCGGCGGGATTGGCGATTTCGCCACCGTTCCGGAACCTAAAAAGACCGCGTTAATAATGGCTTTTTTATCTGTCGCATAGTTCAGCGCCTGGCGCACAAGTACGTTATCAAACGGTTTTTTCTCCGTATTAAACGCCAGATAACCGACGTTCAGCGCTTCAACCGAATGCAGCGTCAGATCTTTGTTCTTTTTGATTTCATCAAACTGCACCGGTGCTGGCGCGGGAATAATCTGGCATTCGTTGGTTTGCAGTTTCGCCAGTCGCGTCTGTACGTTTGGTGTGATGGAGAAAATCAGATGTTTCGTTGGAACTTCACCATCCCAGTAGTTCGGGTTGGCCAGATAGCGGATTTGTGAATCCTGCTTGTACTGTTGCAAGACATAAGGCCCAGTACCAATCGGCCAGTTATCGACGTTTTCCGGTGTGCCTTTTTTCAGCATCTCGTCGGCATATTCAGCCGAAAGAATAGAGGCAAAATCCATCCCCCAGTCAGCAAGAAATGCAGCGTTGGGTTCGTTCAGAACAAACTGAACGTGATAATCATCAACCTTTTTAACCTCTTTGATCAGTTTGTCCAGGCCAACATCGTTGAAATATTCATAGCTACCCTGTGAAACCTTATGGTACGGATGATCGGCATCTTTCTGGCGTAATACTGAGAAAACGACGTCATCAGCATTGAAATCACGGGTAGGTTTAAAGAACTTATTACTATTGAACTTCACGCCCTGACGCAGGGTAAATGTGTAGGTCTTGCCGTCGGGGGAAATTGTCCATTCCGTTGCCAGAGACGGGACCGGAGTATTTTTGACCGGATCAAAGTTGATCAATCGGTTGTACAACACCTGTGAACTGGCGACAAACGACGGACCTGAACTGGCTATTTGGGGGTTAAATGATTCCGGGGATGCTTCAGAACAGTAAACGATGGTATCAGTACTGGCGGCATATGCAGCGCCTGTTGGTAAGACGGCGCTGAGTGCCAGCGCGAGCAGCGTTTTCCTTGCAATCATGGTTATAAGCCTTCTTCTTTTATTATTTACTCGTCTATCAGAGCATAGCTGGCAAATACACACTAATAACAAATCTCTATCAGGTTATTCTAATCTGGCAGGTTTCGCTGATTAATTCATCATCGCAGGTGAAATAATTTACCTTAAGTCTTTTTCAAAACGTCAAGATTTTTCCCAATACTCTATGCCATGAAAATTCGCCCCTTTTTGCCTCTCTTCCAACGTTTGCTTACTTTTATTCCCCGTAAAGTAGATGTGTGAAGAAGTCTAAGGGGCAATTACGTGGCAAAAACTCTCTTGCGCAGCGGCAATTTGGATGACTATCAGGCCGTGGGTGGCGGTGGTCAGGCCGTGTTTGATTCAGCACTACAAATTCGTGAAACGCTTCGTCTGCGTAAACAACAGGCGATGGCGGACTGTCTGGCAATACCACAAGTTAACGACAGTGGCGATCGGGTGGACTGGTATTCCCCGGTTGAAGGAAAGGCTGTCGCGTGGAAAGCCGCTGATGAAGATGCGCGTTTTCGGGCTCTGCGCTATCTGTCCAGTACGCTGGAGAATGCCGCGGCACTGAGCCGGAAAAGCCTGCAATCGGGTAAAACTTCTCTGCAACTGTTTGGTTCACTTCTCGACAAAGCCATCCAGTTTCCAGGTGAGAACCACGTGTTCCTGGTTGATGGCAAGCCCGTCATTACGTTCTGGGGCTTCGTCAATCTGAATGAAAACACCCGTGACGATGTACTCGATTGCCTGCGTCATACCGACGTTCCCCCGGTTGTATTGGCACCTGAACCGGAGCCGGAAGTCGAAGAAATCCCGGCGGAAATCACTTTCGCCGAGGCCGATACCCCGCTGCTGACAACAGCTATTGAGCTACCGAAACCCGCTGAACCCGAACCACAACCCCCGGTCATTGCAAGTGAGCCAGAGATTGCGCCGCCGCCAGTACAGCGTAAGCCTACGCGACGCCTGCCGCTGTGGAGCCTGCCCGTTGCTGCTGCAGTGATTGCCGCCATTGCAGGGCCGCTATTGTGGAAACAACACACGGAATCTCCCGCACCTGCGGTTGCCTCCATTGACGTTGCAAAGGTAGACAGTAAACCGCTGCCTGAACTAACACCTTCGCTGCCGCTGCATCGGGCTGACGTTATTCCACCAGTGAAAAAAGAGAAGCCCGTAGAAGGACCGGTGGTGATAGCCGCCATCCCGAAAGATGCGCTGGTAATGGATGCCAACCAGATGAAGGCAGGTACAACACGTTTTCTTAACGGCAACTGGCGTGTGCTGGTCGATATAAAAGATCCGGTCAGCGGTAAAGCCCCATCGCTGCGCTATCAGATCCAGGCCAATAAGGGCACTGCGCGCGTCGTGCATGGCGACAATATCGTTTGCCGCGCCGAAATTTTCTCTGGTCTGCATCAATCGGGCGAATTAATGATTAAGAGTCGCGGGAATGCCCGTTGCACGGACGGTTCGCGTTACCCAATGCCTGAAATCACCTGCA
Organism: Citrobacter sp. wls827; assembly: GCF_005280875.1. Taxonomy (NCBI): domain Bacteria; kingdom Pseudomonadati; phylum Pseudomonadota; class Gammaproteobacteria; order Enterobacterales; family Enterobacteriaceae; genus Citrobacter; species Citrobacter sp. wls827. Next base: position 438,158 of record NZ_SZWR01000017.1, on the reverse strand, counting down.
AAGCAGGAACAAACGACGTCGCAGCTTGTACCGCACGTTATGACGAACACGCGGAAATCCCTTTGACGATCAAAAAGATAGGTGCCTGATTTTATGTTGGTGAATCTGTGTGATTACAAACAGAGCGTAACGCTCATCGCCAATAGCGGTGTGCAATTTCTGGATTTTGGGCTGACACCACAGGAATCTGCGCACCACGGTCGTTTTGTTCGCAAAACGGCAAACGGTCCGCTACTGCGTCTGGATTTTGATCTGGCGTCGGGACGCTATACCCTGCCGGGTAATACCGGTGGCCAACCCGAAGTAGTGAAACCGGAAAGCACGCAGACGCTGCATTATTCTCTGGACGTACTTGACGGTGTCTGGTTGCCGCTGCCGTTCCTGCGTTTTAACCCGCCCCGCACATTTGTTGAAGGCCCGGATAACTGGGCGCGCGTCCAGGTGCGAAAACTCGCACAGCCGGACAGTGCCGGCAATACTCACCGTGTCACGGTGGCGCTGGACAGTCAGTTGACTGAAGCCCCGGCAGCATTGACGCCCAATGAGAACGATCTGCTGAATGGCACGCGATTTGCGCTGGCCTGGCACGATAATGAGATCGCAGATTTCCTCGACCAGACGTGGATTGATGGCTGGCTACGCGAGTCCTTTTTGCAGCACGTCACACAGCAAGAAAACCGTTCAGAGCAGGAGATCCAACAAGCTCTACGCAACTTTGAATACCAGGCGCACTGGCTGAATTTGTTGACCCTGTTAGGCGAACAACTTTCCGTCCCGGAAGTGAAGCTGGTGACCCATACGCTCAGCACGCCCGCGATTCCTGTCGATCTGATTCTGGATATTGGCAATACCCATACCTGCGGCGTGTTGATTGAAGATCATGGCGATGCCAATGACGGTTTGCGTCAGACGGCTGAATTGCAGGTGCGTTCATTAAGTGAACCACAGTTCCTCAACGATCCCCTGTTCACCAGCCGACTGGAGTTTTCCGAGGCGCGCTTTGGTAAGCAACATTTCTCCGTTGAGAGTGGCCGCGATGATGCCTTTATCTGGCCGTCGATTGTCCGCGTTGGGGATGAAGCCCGTAAGCTGGCGATGCAGCGTATGGGAACGGAAGGCAGTAGTGGGATCTCCAGCCCACGCCGGTATTTATGGGATGAAACCCCCGTTTTACACGACTGGCGCTTTAGCCAGATGAACAGTAAAACGCAGCGCGAGCCGCTGGCTACCGCCTTCCCGCTGATGAATCTGATGAACGATGACGGTCAGCCGCTGTTCAGCCTGCCGCAAGATGACCGGCTGCCGGTGTTCTCACCACAATACAGCCGCAGCACGCTGATGACGCATATGTTGTGTGAGATTCTGGCCCAGGCGCTGGGACAAATTAACAGCGTAGCGACACGGCTGCGTCTCGGGTTCCCTGCCTCTCCACGCCAGTTGCGCACGCTGATCCTCACTCTGCCGTCAGCCATGCCAAAACAGGAGCGAGAGATCTTCCGTCTGCGTATGTTTGAAGCCATTGCGCTGGTCTGGAAAGCAATGGGCTGGCACCCGCAGGACGAAGATTTCACCACCCGCAAACAGCAAGAAAAGAGCGTTGTTCCCGTACCTGAGATCCAGATGGAGTGGGATGAGGCCAGCTGCGGACAGTTGGTTTGGCTGTATAACGAAGCGATTTCACACTATGACGGGCACACAGAATCGTTCTTTAACGCCCTCGCCCGTCCGGACCGCCAGCCAGAACCCGGTGAAGTTAAAGGTCGTGCACTGCGCGTCGCCTCCATCGATATTGGCGGCGGCACGACGGATATGGCCGTGGTCCATTATCAACTGGATGACGGCGTTGGGGCGAATGTCAAAATCACCCCGCATCTGCTGTTTCGTGAAGGCTTCAAAGTCGCCGGGGACGACATGTTGTTGGATGTCATACAACGCTGCATACTGCCCGCCCTGCAAACCCGCTTACAACAAGCTGGCGTGACCGATGCCGCCGCGCTGCTGGCCACACTGTTTGGTGATTCCGGGAGAATCGATACTCAGGCTATTTTGCGACAACAAACCGCGTTGCAACTCTTTATGCCACTGGGTCATGCGGTGCTCAGTGCCTGGGAGCAAAGCGATATTAACGATCCCGTAGCGGGGTTGCACGCCACCTTTGGCGAACTGCTTTCTCAGCGCCCGACACGCAATGTGATGAACTATATCCAGCAGGCTATCGATCATGCTTTACCGTCTGGTTCACCGGCTTTTGATGTGCTGAGCGTTCCGTTGCAGGTACAGTTCAGGCAGTTGCAAGAAGCGCTGCTGGCAGGGCAATTTACCCTGACATCCCCTCTGCACGCCGTTTGCGAAGCGATTTCCCACTATCGTTGCGATATTTTGTTAGTCACTGGCAGACCTGCCTGTTTGCCGGGGGTTCAGGCGCTAATCCGCCATCTGCAACCCGTTCCGGTCAACCGCATGATCTGGATGGACAGCTATCGCGTACATGAGTGGTATCCGTTCAGCCAGCAAGGGCGTATCGGCAATCCAAAATCTACCGCTGCCGTTGGCGCGATGCTGTGTAGCCTGGCGCTGGATTTACGCCTGCCGCGCTTTAATTTTAAAGCTGCGGATATCGGCGCGTACTCGACGGTCCGCTACCTCGGCGTACTGGATAATACGGTCAATACGTTGCGCGATGAGAATATCTGGTATCACGACATTGATCTGGATAAACCTGGAGCAAAACTGGATACCCGTCTGCACTTCCCGCTGCGCGGCAACGTGACGCTGGGCTTTCGCCAGTTAGCAAACAGCCGCTGGCCAGCCACCCCGCTGTATACGCTGAGCATCAATTCCGCTGAGCTGGCAAAAACGATTGCCGGTGACGGCGTATTAAATGTACGGCTGCAACTGCGCGGCGGCAGCAAAGAGACTGGGCCGGAATTTTTCGTTCTCAGTGATGCCTGGCTACAGGATGGCACGCCCGTTGCCGCCAATGCCCTAACGTTAAAACTGAATACACTGGCAGATCGTCGCCATAGCGGCAGCCATTACTGGATTGATAGCGGGAGTGTGTACCTGAAATGAGTAAGATGTTTAACACAGCACAAGCCGCCATCGAATGGGTGAATGACACACGCCAGCGCGCAGCGCGTCTTGATGATGAAGCGGATTCCCTGCTCGCTCAGCTCACCATCGCCGCGGTTACTGAGTCTGCGCTGAATACGGCGTTTTCAGCGCGTGGCTGTGTGGGTCTGTACGGTCATTCACAGCCAGCAAAAGCACATCTGTTGTCCGCACTGTGCAGCAACACCAGTGGGAAATTGAATATTGCTACACCGGATCGCAGTTTTGATTATTTTTCGCATATCAATCCGGGCCATGCGCCGACCAATATGGCGATCCGCTTTACGCGTGAAGACAATCCCGTTGATAGCGAGTGGCCCCTGCGTCTGCGCCTACTGAGTGAAGCGGAACTGGTACAGCTGTTTATCACGCAGTTTTGCGCAATGCCTGACAGCCGCCAGGTTGAAAAATCGATTATTGAAGCCCGGTTAGAAAAATGGCAAACGCTGCGTCAACGTCATCCGGTTCAGGGCATCACGGCACATGACGTAGCCGCCATCGGCCGTTTCTGGCGCTCTTGTGTTCCTGCAAACCAGCAGCAAATTGATGATGCACTATGGCATCAATTTGCTACATTGCTGCCGGCGCTGGATCTAACCACCCGCGCTCACGCCTGGGCGCTGTTGTGGGGAGAACAACCAGAGTTAACGCAGCAATGGCTGGCATTAGCGCATACTTTGCAACAAACCGGACAGGCGCACGAGCTAGCCGCACCGCTGAGTTTGTTGGTCGATCATTTTGGCTTGCCCGCCGAAAGCTTCCTGACCCAGGTAGCATTAACCGGGAATGACGCGCAAAGCGATGTGGTGGTTCATCCTGTTGCAAACCATCAGTTGCTTAACGCGGTCAGTCTGTCGCTGGAATCGCTGGCGCTGCTGACGCGTGAACTGGTGCTGACTGTCGAAGACTCGGTGTTGGAAAACGTCGACCTGCTCGATATTCCCCTCGCACCGGATGCCCACCCCAACCCGCTGTGGCGGGCCAAATTAGGCTGGATGTTGGAACATTACCGCCAGCATCTGCAACCCGATGTCCTGCTGATCTGCAACGCAGTGTCTTCACGCTCGCAGACACCGGCCATCACGCGTAAGCTGATGAGCTGGGCCAACGATACCCAACCCGTACACGATGCGGCATTACCGGGGGTTGTGTGGGCCATTACGCCACAAGATGCTCGTTTTAGCACACAGCAAAACCTTGATGAGGCCGTGCAGCAATTAATGGGCAAGCCCGGGTTGCGCTGGGGAACATTGCAGGCACTGGATAAACACAGCCTGTTGCGCCTTGCTGAATGGCTGTCGCAAGCGACATCCGCTCAACAACGCCAGTCGCGATTAACGTCCCTGCATGAACAGCATCAACAGCGTGTTCGTGAGGCGCTGATGAGCTGGCTTAACGACAGCGAAAGCGTGCCAGACTCCAGCGAGACAGTGATCCGCCAGCTTCAGGCCCAGGCAGCAAAGCATGGTGAACTCCTGGAGGGGTTACTACCACCGATGCGCTGCTTTGAGTCGTTGCTGCGTATCCAGCAGCCACGTGAAGAACAAGTCAGTGGACTCTTTAATGAAGAGATTGACCTGTTTGCCGACGTCCGGGAACCGTCGCATGCATCCGAAAGCAAAGAGACCGGATACCAGGCGCACAAAATGTGGATCAACCATGTGCGTCAGTGGTGTCGTGATGACAATAATGCGCGCCGATTGCGGCTTGATCCGCGAACGCTTAGACAGGTAGCCGACATTCTTATCACTACCAGCTATCGACTGGAGATGCCTCAACGCCTTCAGCAGATTATGCAGCGAGAGAATGTCTGCGGGGCGCAGTTACACGCCGATATCGGTGATTTTATTACCTGGCTCGGCTACGCCAACGTTGCAGAGGATCAACGCCCTGCCAGCAGGATCCTCAAGGGTGCGGCTATTTTCAGTGCGCCAGTACAACAACCGATGTCGCGCCTGACTCAATTGGATGAGCAGCCGCAGCACGGTGCAAGCCGACACGTTTACGACTGGCTGGTTGCGTTGTACACCCGTGCGAATGAAAACGTGGGATACCAGCATCCCCTGGACGTAACCAAAGACGACAGACTGCGATTAGTCGCTCTGCTGGCCCCCTGAAACGGCATTGACAACGCCATCAGAAAAGTGAAAACAGGAGTGCGACGGGAAAACTCATCGGCCATGTCGCCCCGACTAATACCGCGCTCAGAAAGCGAATACGTTTTTTATCACGTGACAGAAACCAGGTGGTAATGGCCGCAATTGCAGCCATTACCGCATAAAAAAACAACATTTTTTGGTACAGAGACATTTAGGGCATCCAGGCCAGAAGAGAAAATCGCGCGCAATATGCTCTCTTTTATGACCCACATCAAGTTTTATTCATTTATTTAAGAAAACCGCCTAAATAACAGCCCACTTTCAATATGTTCAGATTTCGTACTATTGCGGATAGCTATAAGCCGTACTATACCCAAAGGGGTAAAAACGAAAGGTGGCAAAAATGAATGTTTCCAGTAAGACCGTGGTGCTGATAAATATATTTGCTGCTGTAGGACTTTTCAGCCTGATCTCCGTAAGGTTCGGCTGGTTTGCTTGATGTGACTCTTTTTGATGAATTGCAGCGCCTGCTGGCAGAGAGAAAATCTTCTCTCTGCCATTAGTAAACGATCTTCCCACTCCGTCACTGCCCGGTAAATTATCCTTAATATGTAACACCCCTAATCCTTCTGCGGCATTATTCCCCCGTGATAGCGGGTCGGTGTCGTACCTGTAAGCTGCCGAAAAAACACGATAAAAGCACTGTCGCTAACAAATTCCAGCTGTTGCGCCACCTGGCTGATTGAGTCACCCTCCGCCAACATCTCCATCGCTTTTAACAGCCTGAATTGCTGCCGCCAGGTCTGATAATTCATCCCTGTATCCCTGATAAAGATGCGGCTGATTGTCCGTTCGCAGGCACCGACCAGGCGGGACAACTGATTCAGTCGGGGCGGTAACGTCCCCATTCGAACCCCTTCCAGCCACAGATTCAGGCGGACATCAGAGGGAAACTGCAACGTCCAGTTTTCACGGCGTGCAGCCCTGATTTCCTCACAAAAAACAGTGATGAGGCTGGCCTGCTGCGTTTCTGTCATTTGCCAGGGCCAGAATGCCATCCGTTCTATGACTTCAAAAAAGAGCGGGTTCACTTCGACAACCTGTAGCGGCAATGCGGATAACGGCGGCAGAATGGTTGAAAAATATAATGACCGATAAGCCATCACCCCGCGCATGATGGCCCGGTGAACCGTACCCGCGGGGATCCAGACCGCACGGCGAGGCGGAAGCAGACACAGGGTATTTTCCAGTTCAATGGTGATACACCCCGCCGCCGAAAAGAGTAACTGATGGCGAAGATGACTGTGCCGGCCTGAATCATGTATGCCCATATCAGAGGCAATACCCACTACTGTTTCCTTAAAACCATCCGGGTCGAAGACATCATCAGGCGCAATTTTCATCATATGTCCGATATTTGATATATAAAGTCCTGATAATGGTAATAAGACATTTTCTATTCAGCAATAATCCCCCCAAGTTTTTTGCTTCTTGGATATTGCCATGAATATGACCCATCGACCGCCCTTGTGGCTTCTCACATTACTGATTATGTTTCCGCAACTGGTGGAAACCATTTACAGCCCGGCGTTGCCAAATATCGCCACGTTTTTTCAAATAAGCAGTGAACGTGCTGCTCAAACACTTTCCGTTTATTTTGTCGCCTTTGCCGTGGGGGTTGCGCTATGGGGCTGGCTTAGCGACTGCATTGGACGACGGTGGGCAATGGTAGCTGGACTTCTCTGTTACGGAGCGGGTTCCGTAATGGCGGTTATTGCCACTGATTTCAGCGTCTTGCTGCTGGCCCGTATGGTATCAGCCATTGGCGCGGCCGCCGGGTCTGTTGTGGTGCAGACTATGTTGAGGGACAGTTATGAATCAACAACACTGTCCCGCATTTTTTCCATTATGGGCGCAGCACTGGCAATCAGCCCGGTTTTTGGTCTGGTGAGCGGAGGTTGGTTAGTCAGTCTTTACGGCCATACGGGCGTTTTTACTGCGCTGGTATTGCTGGCGATACTGCTACTGATGTTAACCGCAGCCTTATTGCCGGAAACACGGCCGGAGACTACGCGCAGACCACAATTAACGGGACTGGTCTCCCGGATGGTGAGGGACAGTACACTGTGGAAAAATGCCATGCTGGTTGCTCTGTTGAATACTATGCTATTCAGCTACTACAGCCTGGCCCCGTTTCTTTTCGGACAGTTAGGATGGAGTTCCAGGGCATTTGGCTGGACGGGATCCTTGCTTGCCCTCGCGTCACTGTCAGGCAGCCTGCTGAATCGCAAGCTGTTAACGATCGGCTTGTCATCGGGATATCTGGTGCGCCATGCCTGTGCTTTAGCTCTGCTGTCTGGTCTCGCGGCATGGTGGCTACAGCATTCAGTCTGGATTCTGTTGCCAGTGGTTGGGGTTGTTGTTGCCTATGGCATCGCGATCCCCAATGTGTTGAGTCAGGCTCTGCATCACTATCGTGAACAGGCCGGGGCCGCAGGTGCTCTGTTCGGATTATGCTACTACCTGTTACTGGGAATGATGTTAGGGTTAGCGGGTATCGTGCAGCAACTGGGACTGGTTCTGACTATCTGTGCGTTCATCGCCTGGCTATGTAGCCTGTGCCGTCGTTAGAACAATCACCTAAATAATCAGGCCCCGAAATTGTGCCGGGGCCTGATGGTGTGCAAATTAGCCTGACCTCGCGGATATTTCCAACTTACCGCCGTCCGATGGCGACGAGGCCAGTGGCGCGAATAGTATAGACACACGTTTACCAATATTTAGCTATCCGTGCCCCATTTACCGCTCGCGCTTAAGATATTACTCATGCTTGATCATGACATGGCGAACAATCGTGTAATCTTCCAGCCCGTAAACCGACATATCCTTGCCATACCCAGACTGTTTTTGCCCGCCGTGGGGCATCTCGCTAACCAGCGTGAAGTGCGTATTGACCCAGGTGCAACCATACTGCAGGCGGGCACTCAGTCGGTGCGCGCGACCAACATCCCGCGTCCAGACTGACGAGGCCAGTCCATACTTCGAATCATTGGCCCACGCCAGGACCTGATCTTCATCTTCAAAGACGGTAACACTGACCACCGGGCCAAAGACCTCACGCTGCACGATAGCATCTTCCTGTTTCGCGCCCGCCAGCAACGTTGGCGCAAAATAGTAGCCTGAACCCTCCACTTTTTTGCCGCCGGTGATGACCTTAATGTGTCCGAGCGCTTTCGCGTCATCGACCGCTTTAGCTACCCTGTCAAGATGCGCCTGTGAGCTTAACGGTCCCAGTTCTGTCGTTTCATCATTCGGTGAGCCGATTTTCAGGCTGGCAACTGCAGCGCCGAGCTTTTCGACCAACGCATCATAGATGCCTTTTTGCGCGTAGATTCGACAGGCAGCAGTGCAATCCTGTCCGGCGTTGTAATACCCAAAGGTCCGTACACCACTGACCACCGCATCAAGGTCCGCATCATCAAAAATAATCACCGGGGCTTTCCCGCCCAGTTCCATATGCGTGCGTTTAATCGAAGGCGCAGTATGCTGGATAATATGTTCCCCGGTCACAATGGAGCCGGTCAGTGAAACCATACGTACTTTTTCATGGCCGGTCAGCGGATCGCCCACTGTTTTACCACGACCAAACAGGACGTTGATCACGCCAGCCGGGTAAATATCTTTCGCATATTCGGCCAGTTTAAGCGCCGTCAGCGGGGTAATTTCTGATGGTTTAATCACCACACAGTTACCGGCGGCCAGCGCTGGAGCCAGCTTCCATGCCGCCATCATCAGCGGGTAGTTCCACGGCGCGATGGAGGCCACCACACCCAGCGGATCGCGACGAATCATGGAGGTATGCCCTTCCAGATACTCCCCAGCGGCCTGTCCTTGCAGGGTGCGCGCAGCCCCCGCGAAGAAACGGAAAACGTCCACGATGGCCGGAATTTCATCATTAAGCACACAATGTAGTGGTTTACCGCAGTTAAGCGATTCCAGCTCAGCGAAGGTCTGTGCATTATCTGCAATGGTGTCCGCCAGCTTTAACAACAGCTCCGAACGCACTTTCGGCGTGGTTTGGCCCCAGGAGGCAAACGCATTGTCTGCCGCGCGCACTGCGGCATCAACCTGCGCGGCTGACGCCTCAGCAATCTCCAGAATAAGTTCACCAGTGGCAGGGTTATAAACTGGTTGCTTTTCACCTTCACCGCTGACCAGCTCACCGTTAATCAGTAATTGATGTTGCATAGCAATTTCCCATATCGTCGTTTATTTACCGTTTCCGGCGACGGTGTCGCCTTCACGCGTTAGCCACCAGGCCCCTAAAATTGGCAGTGTTGTTACCAGCATTACCAGCAATGCCACAACGTTGGTAACAGGCACATCTCGTGGGCGACCCAGTTGATTGAGCAGCCACAGCGGAAGTGTTCTTTCATGTCCGGCGGTGAACGTTGTCACGATGATTTCATCAAACGACAAGGCAAACGCCAGCATGCCCCCCGCCAGCAGTGCTGATGCCAGATTGGGCAGCACGACATAACGAAAGGTTTGCCAGCCGTTGGCGCCAAGATCCATAGACGCTTCAACCAGACTCCATGAGGTACGGCGAAAACGCGCCACGACGTTGTTAAAGACAACCACCACGCAAAACGTCGCATGACCCACCACGATCGTGAGAAAACCCGGTTCCAGGTTGATGGTCTTAAATGCCGTCAGCAGTGCCAGGCCGGTAATAATGCCCGGCAGCGCAATCGGCAACAGCAGCAACAGCGATATTGCGCTTTTACCGAAAAAGTCCCTGCGCCACAGCGCAGCCGCCGCCAGCGTACCCAGTACCAGAGCGATTGCTGTCGACAACGCGGCGATTTTAAGTGACAACGTCACTGACTCAAGAATATCGCTACGCTGCGCCGCCACGCTAAACCAACGCAATGTCAGTCCCTGAGGCGGAAAACTAAAAGCAGCCTCCTCTGTATTAAAAGCATAGGTGCCGATGATGAGGATGGGAAAGTGCAGAAAAAGAACCCCTCCCCATGCTGCCAGTTTGAGTAACCAGGGTGCGCGTTCAGAGTGCATCGAAAGCTCCCAGACGCTTCACGAACGCCAGATACAGTGCAATTAAAACAATGGGCACCAGAGTGAATGCCGCCGCCATTGGCATATTGCCGATGGCCCCTTGTTGCGAATACACCATGTTGCCGATGAAATATCCCGGCGGTCCCACCAGTTGCGGCACAATAAAGTCACCCAGCGTCAGTGAAAAAGTAAAGATCGAACCGGCGGCTATACCGGGTATTGCCAGCGGGAAAACCACATAGCGGAAGGTTTGACGAGGACGCGCGCCCAGATCGGCCGATGCCTGCAAAAGCGAGGGCGGAAGCCGTTCCAGAGCAGCCTGAACCGGCAGGATCATAAAGGGAAGCCAGATGTAGACAAAAACCAAAAAGCGCCCTAATCCCGATGTTGACAGCGTATTACCGCCGACAGCCGGCAAGGTGAGGAAAGCGGTCAACAGTGGCTCCAGCCCGAGATGGGTTAGAAACCACTGCGCCACGCCGTCTTTCGCTAACAGCAGCGTCCACGCATAGGCTTTGACGATATAGCTCGCCCACATCGGCAACATGACGGCAATGTAAAAAAAGGCTTTCATTTTGCCACTGGTATAGCGCGCCATATACCATGCCATCGGGAACGCCAGAATGGCGCTGGCAATCGTCACCGCCACCGCCATTGTCAACGTTCGCACAATGATGTCGTAATTAGCCGGATTAAACAGCGCCTGCAGATTCGCCAGCGTCAGGTCTGGCGTCACCGACATAGTGAAATCGTCGAAGGTGTAAAAACCTTGCCACAACAGCGTCAGCAACGATCCAAAGTAGACGATGCCAAACCACATCAGCGGCCCGAGCAGTAGCAAAAACAGCCCAAGCCCTGGATTACGCCAGAAGAACCCCGAGATACGGTTCAGCTTTGTCGACTGTGCTGGCGAATGTATGACGTTCATAGCCATTCACCTCTCCTCTACCAGCGGAACCATGACATCCCGTGACCACGATGCCATCACCTGCTGACCCGGCGACAGCGCCGACGGCAGCATTTCTCCCGTCAGGTTCGCCTGGCTCACCAGCAACTTTTCACCACCGACAAGTTTCAGTTCAAAACGCGTCGCCGCCCCCTGGTACTGCACCGCCTGAATGACACCCCGAGCCTGAACCTCGCCCGCCATATCATTTAACCGAATGTGTTCCGGGCGCAGCGAGAACATCCCCTGTAAGCCACAGACGTTTGCCGACATCGCTTCGTCAAAGACGTTTGACGTACCTACAAAACTCGCCACAAACGGCGTGCGCGGACGCATGTAGAGTTCTCGCGGTGAATCCACTTGCTCGATACGACCATTGTTAAATACCGCCACACGATCGGACATCGACAGCGCCTCACCCTGATCGTGGGTGACAAAAATAAAGGTGATACCGAGAGACTGCTGGAGTTTTTTCAGCTCCAGTTGCATCTGTTCGCGTAGCTTGAGATCCAACGCGCCAAGTGGCTCATCCAGCAGCAGGACGCGAGGCTCATTGACCAACGCACGGGCAATCGCTACACGCTGACGCTGTCCACCAGAGAGTTGTGATGGCTTGCGCTCATAGACAAAGCCGAGCGCAACCTTATCTAACGCTTCGCGTGCCCTGGCATGACGCTGCTTTTTATCAATGCCTTTCACCATCAGCCCATAAGCCACGTTGTCGAGAATCGACATATGCGGGAATAGTGCGTAATCCTGAAATACCGTATTGACGTCCCGTTCCCAGGGCGGTAATTCACTGGCTTGCTTACCAAAAATTTTAATTGAACCGCCCGAAAGCTGCTCAAACCCTGCAATCATGCGCAGACAGGTCGTTTTGCCGGAGCCGGATGGCCCCAGCATAGAGAAAAACTCACCATCATTAATTGCAATACTTACCCCATCAACTGCACGAACATCCCCGTACAGACGCGAGACATTATGAAACTCCACTGCGTACGTCATAAAACCCCCAGCGGAATTAGCGACCGCCCATAATGGCGATGTAATCCTGCGTCCAGCGACTGTAAGGAACGAATTTTCCACCTTCCGCGATTGGCGTTTTCCAGAAAGCAATTTTGTCGAAATAGCTATAGCCGTTGGTTTCACAGCCTTTTTCGCCCAGCAGCGGGCTGGCTTTACAACCATCAGGGACTACCGGCAGAGATCCAAACCAGGCTGCGACGTCGCCCTGAACTTTCGGGGTTAATGACCAGTTCATCCATTTGTAAGCACAAACAGGATGTTTTGCTTCGCTATGCAGCATGGTGGTGTCAGCCCAACCGGTGACGCCCTCTTTCGGGAAAACCGTGGCGATTGGCTGGCCTTCTGCTTTCAGGGCGTTAGCCTGATAAGGCCAGGCGCTTGATGCCACCACACCTTCGTTTTTGAAGTCACTCATTTGCACAGTGGTGTCATGCCAGTAGCGATGAATCAGTGCGTGCTGATCGCTCAGGACTTTGATGACCGCCTGATACTGTTTCTCGGTGAGCTGATAGGGATCGGTGATACCCAACTGCGGTTGAGTGGCTTTGACGAACAGCGCCGCATCGGCGATATAGATCGGGCCATCGTACGCCTGGACTCGTCCTTTATTGCTTTTTCCGTCCTCAAGTTTTTGCTCGACGAACACCACTTTCCAACTATCTGGCGGCGTTGGGAAGGTTTTGGTGTTATACATCAGCAAGTTGGGACCCCATTGATACGGAGTGCCGTAAACTTTCCCACCGACGTTAAACCATTCCCCTTTGACCACACGCGGATCGATAGTTTTCCAGTTTGGGATAAGCGCAGGATTTATAGGCTGGACACGTTTGCCCATAATCAGACGCAGTGAAGCATCACCAGAAGCCGTCACCAGGTCATAGCCGCCTTTCGCCATCAGGCTCACCATTTCGTCTGATGTGGCCGCTGTTTTAACATTGACGGCACAACCGGTTTCCTTCTCAAACTGCGAAACCCAGTCATATTGTTTATCGGTTTGTCCGCGTTCGATATAACCTGGCCAGGCAATAATATCCAGACGCCCTTCCGGTTTATCTAATGATGTTGGGGGTTCGGCTGCATGGGCTGTCATCAGCGTCATACTGAGTGCACACAAGCTACTGAGGGCAAATTGCTTGCTCATAACGTCTTACTCCTGTCGAAAAAATATTGAGCGGCAGCCTTGCCGTAAATATATGTCCTTTCCTAAAAATAGTCGGGGTGTTGAAAGCGTTCCTGCTGGCGCAAGGAAATTTAATCAGGTTGTGAGCTAACGCTCATTACGCCACGGGTTATAGCAAAGTAATTTAATCTTCTGGAGTATAGACAAGGAGTTAAGTGCCAGGGTGGCACCAGGAAGAACTATTGATATTTCGTATGGTGGCACCTGATATAAATAACATCAGGGTTTAACATTCACTATTTCTAAAATAAGAATGCGCTATTCTTTTATATTGAATAGCACATTCAGTTTTATTTCATCATCTCGCGAATTAATTTTCCAAGCTGTTTAACCGCCTGTTCTTCGCGTTCACCCCAGTGCCATGCGGTATTAAAACGAAAGAAACGTGACCATGTCCCCGAGGTTGAAAACATCTTACCTGGTGCGATGCTGATGTGGTGCGCCAGCGCCTGGGTGCTGAGTTCTCCCGCATCCAGCGGTTCTGGCAGTTCGAGCCACAGAAAATAGCCGCTGTCGTTATGGTGTATTTTGACCTCTGCCGGAAGATGACGCAGCAACGTTTGCCAGGCCTGCTGTTTGCGTTCCGCCAACTGACGACGCAGCCGTCGCAAATGCGCGTCATAACGCCGGGTCGACAGGTAGTCCACCAACGCAAGCTGCATTGGGGAACTGGTGGATAAGGTGCTCATCAACTGGAGTCGCTGAATACGACGGGCATGTTTCCCGGCAGCAACCCAACCGATGCGAAATCCGGGGACCAGACATTTCGAGAAAGATGAACAGTGCAACACCCTGTCTCCTCGATCCCACGCTTTAGCCGGCAGTGGTTTCTCCCGGCCAAAATAGAGTTCGCTGTAAACATCATCTTCAATCAGCATCACATTGTATTTTTCCAGTAATGCGACCAGATGGGCTTTTTTCCGTGCGCTAAGTGTAAAACCCAACGGATTTTGGCTGTTGGTCATCAGCCAGCAGGCTTTGACCGGGTACTCCTGTAGGGCCTGCTCCAGTGCGACAAGGTCGATTCCGTCCTTCACGTCGGTGGCAACGGACAACGCCTTCAGGCGCAATCGCTCCAGAGCCTGTAATGCGCCGTAAAAACACGGATTTTCGACAATCACCCAATCCCCCGGCTCAGTGACCGCCTGCAGGCTCAGGTTGAGGGCTTCCAGCGCGCCAGTGGTGATCACAATTTCATCCGGAGAAAGGGTCATTCCCTGTTGCGCATATCGACGGGCAATAGCATGACGCAGTTCATCATTTCCTGGCGGCAGGTTTTCGATAACACTCATGGCGGTAGCCGTTTTACTCACCTGAGCCAGCGAGCGATTAAGCTGCTGAAGCGGAAATAAGCGTGGATCGGGGAAAGCGGATGCAAACGGCATCACGGAAGCATCACGACTGGCCTGCAGCATGTCAAAGATGTAGGTGTTGATATCCACGGCCTCATCGCGCATGACCTGTACCTGCGGTACGGCGGCTTCGCGTTCGGGGCGCGCGGCAACATAATAGCCCGACTGCGGCCGGGCGATGATCCGCCCCTGACTTTCAAGCAGTTGGTAGGCATGCCCCACGGTCATAAAACTCATCCCGCTGCTTGCCACCTGCTCGCGCAAAGAGGGCAACCGATCGCCTGGTTGCCATACGCCAGACGCGATTTGATCGCGAATTTGCTCCGCCAGTCGCTGGTATTTCTTCATTTTTCGTCCTGATATTCGGCATCGGTGACAACCTCTGTATATATCAGTCTACATAAATAATGATTTTTTCAGAACTGTTATAGTTAACAGTTTTACAACATCGTTAGCGAAAGCTCTTTGCCTGAGGCCCGGGCAGCTATCTGTACAGCATCAATTTTCGGGGTGTGCTTTAAGGCGAATAAACAGGTGATGTTCACATAGTCATCAGCACCGTCAATCACCGCAGACCACGGGATAAACCCATTATCGTCGAAGTAAAATTCAAATGCGGGACCAGATTGCATATCAGATCGTGCGACCTATAACGGCAGCACAACTGTTATGGTTAAAAAGAACTGTTCTGTTTCTGCCCCACATTTCGCCAGGGGCTTAGAATTGCGCCAAATCAATTTTGCCTGCGGAGTTAAGCATGTTCGGTCTTGACGCGTTTCACCTGGCGAGGATCCAGTTCGCGTTTACGGTGTCCTTTCACATCATTTTTCCGGCCATTACTATCGGTCTTGCCAGCTATCTGGCGGTACTGGAAGGTCTCTGGTTGAAAACCAAAAATCCGACCTGGCGTTCGCTGTATCATTTCTGGTCGAAAATCTTCGCCGTAAACTTTGGTATGGGCGTAGTGTCCGGGCTGGTGATGGCTTATCAGTTCGGCACTAACTGGAGCGGTTTTTCTGAGTTTGCCGGGAGCATCACCGGGCCGCTGCTGACCTATGAAGTGTTAACCGCCTTCTTCCTCGAAGCAGGCTTCCTCGGCGTAATGCTGTTTGGCTGGAACCGTGTGGGGGCAGGCCTGCACTTCTTTGCAACTTGCATGGTTGCGCTGGGGACAATTATTTCTACCTTCTGGATACTGGCCTCCAACAGCTGGATGCAGACTCCACAGGGCTATGAAATCGTCAATGGACAGGTCGTTCCCGTCGACTGGTTCGCCGTTATTTTCAACCCTTCATTCCCATATCGTTTGTTGCATATGTCCGTTGCCGCTTTCCTGAGCAGTGCGCTGTTTGTCGCAGCATCAGGGGCATGGCATTTATTACGTGGGAATAACACTCCGGCTATTCGCGCCATGTTTTCGATGGCGCTGTGGATGACGCTGATCGTCGCCCCGCTGCAGGCATTGATTGGCGATATGCACGGGTTGAATACGCTGAAGCACCAGCCGGCAAAAATTGCCGCGATTGAAGGACACTGGGAAAATCCGCCCGGCGAACCGACTCCGTTGCTACTGTTCGGCTGGCCGGATATGGAGCAGGAGCGCACTCGCTATGGGCTGGAAATTCCGGCGCTGGGCAGTCTGATCCTGACCCATAGTCTGGATAAACAGGTCCCGGCCCTGAAAGAGTTTCCTAAAGAAGACAGGCCCAACTCCACCATGGTGTTCTGGTCGTTTCGCATTATGGCGGGGCTAGGCATGCTGATGATCCTGTTGGGTGCGTTTGCCCTGTGGCTACGTTATAAGCAGCGTTTATACACCTCGCGCGCTTTCTTGCGCTTTGCCTTGTGGATGGGCCCTTCCGGTCTGATTGCCATCCTCGCTGGCTGGGTGACCACTGAAGTTGGCCGTCAGCCGTGGGTGGTTTACGGTTTGCAACGCACAGCGGATGCGGTTTCCGCACATGGTGATTTGCATATGAGCATCAGCCTGCTGGCTTTCTTTGTGGTTTACAGCTCGGTCTTCGGTGTGGGTTATAGCTACATGATTCGCCTGATCCGTAAAGGACCACAGGAAGATGATCCGACCCTCCCGCCAGCTGGCACACCCGCACGGCCGCTTTCCGCTGCCGTCCTCGATTCTCAAGCTGAGGCACATCGCTAATGGGTATTGATTTATCAGTTATCTGGTTCGTTATTATCGTGTTCGCCACGCTGATGTATATCGTGATGGACGGCTTTGATCTCGGGATCGGTATTTTATTTCCCGCTATTCAGGACGCTGATGACCGCGACGTGATGGTCAACAGCGTCGCACCGGTATGGGATTGGAATGAAACCTGGCTGGTGCTGGGCGGTGCAGGATTGTTTGGCGCATTTCCTCTGGCCTATGCAGTCATTGTCGATGCACTGACGATCCCACTCACCCTGATGCTGATTGGCCTGATTTTTCGCGGCGTTGCCTTTGAGTTTCGCTTCAAGGCCACGCCGGCGCATCGACCATTCTGGGATAAAGCCTTTCTGGGCGGTTCAATTCTTGCCACGTTTACCCAGGGAGTGGTCGTGGGCGCGGTACTCAACGGATTTTCCGTCACTGGCCGCAGCTACAGCGGCGGTCCGTTTGACTGGTTAACGCCTTTCACGCTGTTTTGCGGGCTGGGACTGGTGGTGGCCTACGCCCTGCTGGGGGCAACATGGCTGGTGATGAAAAGCGAAAGCCCGCTACAGGATAAAATGCGCAGTGTGGCAAAAAAACTGCTGCTGGCGATGTTGGCTGTCATTGCCATTATCAGCCTGTGGACGCCGCTGGCGCACAGTGCCATTGCCGATCGTTGGTTTAGCCTGCCAAATCTGTGGTTCCTGATGCCGGTTCCGCTGCTGGTTGCGCTAATGAGCCTGTGGCTGTGGCGTTCTCTGGGCCAGCAGCATAGCCATGCCCCGCCATTTATATTGACGCTGGGTTTAATTTTTCTCGGTTTCAGCGGGTTGGGGATTAGTATCTGGCCACACATCATTCCACCGTCTATTACCCTTTGGCAGGCGGCGGCTCCGGCGCAAAGTCAGGGCTTTATGTTGGTGGGCGCACTGCTGATTATCCCGATAATCCTGGTGTACACCTTCTGGAGTTACTACGTTTTCCGCGGCAAAGTTCAACATGGTGAGGGGTATCATTGATGGAACAATCAATCTGGAAACGTCTGATGTGGTTGGTGATCCTGTGGGGGGGAAGCGTATTGGCTCTGGCCGCCGTCGGTATGTTCTTCCGCCTACTAATGACCGCAGCAGGCTTTAAGTCCTGATAAACATGATAAATGCCGGGAGGTGCCTGCACTTCCCGGCGAACTCACCGCCCTCACTTATTAAACAAACGCGCAATAGCTCGCGATTTTATGCAACGGACGATTGCCTTTACGGCGATTAAATTATTGAATAGTCACCCAACGAAATTATTGCCACATCCACAGCTAACGTGCCAGAGGGTGCATGATGTTTAAGAAAGGGTTAACGGTGTTATTGCTTGCCAGCGCGCTTTTCTCCGGCCAGCTTTTCGCTACTCATCAGGGACATGAATATCTTCAGGTACAGGATGCCGATCATTTGTTACGCCACACGGCAGACAGCGATGAGCTGCGAGTAACGGCGGAAGAATCCGCCGCCGATCTTCGCGAGCACCACCACTGGCAGAAATCACGCAAACCCGATATCCATATGAGTTAACCGTCAGCCTTTACGCTTCGGCAGCGTCTTCATCAGGTCTTCGGGGCTGACGGAAGCCACTACGCTGCCCGGCAATGGCATCTTCAGGATGTGATGTTTCATCTTGCCGATCACGTGCATTTCGCACGGTCGGCAATCAAATTTCAGCGTCAGCACTTCATCGCCATTTACCAATTGCATCGGCGTGGCTTTCCAGCTCTTGATATTCCCTTTCGCCTGTTTCGGACACAGATTGAATGCAAAACGCAGGCAGTGCTTGGTAATCATCACTGGAACATCGCCCTTTTCTTCATGCGCTTCATAGGCTGCATCAATCAACTGGACGCCATAACGGTGGTAAAACTCACGCGCTTTATGGTTATAGACGTTAGCCAGAAAACTCAGATGCGTCTGTGGATAGACCGGTGCCGGCTGGGCAACAGGTTTACGACTGCCACGCCGGTAGTTTTCCAGACGCGCGGCATCCAGCATGTCGATGGCTTCACGGCGCAACTGATTCAGTTGACCATTCGGTACAAACAGCGCGCCCGGCAGATTCACCTGAATATTGCGGGCGTAGTACATCGTCTGCCCAAGTTTTGCCAGTCCGTCCTGTAGGTTACTCAACGCTTTTTCCGCATTGTTCGCTTCCTCAAACTGACCATCCAGCGTATGGGTGATACTCACGCCGTCTTCACTGGTCAGTGTCAGGATCAACTCTTCCTGCCAGCCGCCCAATTCAATATCAACCGCGACACGGCGTTCGCTGGAGGTTTTGGTCAGCGCCTGTTGCCAGTTATGATCAAGGTTGCGATTCAGCGGATGGTTAGCACGAACTTTGTGCAGATCGGCAGGCATTTCATTCGGCCACACCCGATAACGATTGTGCCCGGTTTTTTCAACGGTATTAGCGCGAAATCCCACGACTTCACGCTTGATTAACACGTTCAGGCCATCCCCGTTTGCCAGCGGTTCCGTCACGTCGACATCAAGATAATCCTTCGCCACCTTCAGGACTTCACCCACTGGCAAGCCAATGAATTTAGGTGAGTCGAATGCACCAATGTCGCCTTTACGAGCATTTACAAAATAGTCAGTGCTACCGCGGTGGAAGGTTTTCTCCGTAGATGGCGTGAAGAAATGCTCAGTGCGACCTGCAGATGAACGAGCCAGATCGCCGCGTTCTTCGATGATGGCATCCAGCATCTGCCGGTAATGTGCAGTGATGTTTTTCACATAGCTCATGTCTTTGTAGCGCCCTTCAATTTTGAAGGAACGTACTCCGGCATCAATCAACGCACCGAGGTTGGCGGTCTGATCGTTATCTTTCATCGACAGCAGGTGTTTTTCATACGACACCACCCGGCCCTGATCGTCTTTCAGGGTATACGGTAGTCGGCAGGCTTGTGAACAGTCGCCGCGGTTAGCGCTGCGCCCGGTTTGCGCATGAGAGATATAGCACTGGCCTGAATAAGCAACGCATAACGCACCGTGGATGAAAAACTCGATCGTCGCGTCCGTCACCTGATGAATCGCGTGAATCTGCTCAAGACTCAGTTCGCGCGCCAGTACAATCTGCGTGAATCCGACATCAGAAAGAAACTTCGCCTTCTCGACGCTGCGAATATCACACTGGGTGCTGGCATGTAGTTCAATCGGTGGGATATCCAGTTCCAGAATCCCCATATCCTGCACAATCAGCGCATCAACGCCAGTCTGATACAAATCGGTAATTAACCGCTGAGCAGGTTCCAGCTCATCATCATGCAAAATCGTGTTCAACGTCACAAAGATTTTCGCCCCATATCGATGAGCGAATGGCACCAGTTCAGCGATGTCTTTCAGGCTGTTACTGGCGTTATGACGCGCGCCAAAACCCGGTCCGCCAATGTAAACGGCGTCAGCACCGTGCAAAATGGCTTCACGCGCAATGGCGGTATCCCGGGCCGGGCTTAACAATTCAAGGTGATGAGGTTGCTGGCGCATACAGTTGTTACCATCCACAAGCGGTAAAAATGGCGGCTATTGTAGTCAGAAGCGCGACATTTCGGAATAGTTTTCCCGATTAACCGCGTGGGTAATGGATCAGGGAATGAAAGTGAACCGTCTGTTCGCTGCTGTTACGGTAACTATGTGCAGTATCACCCGCAAAACGGACACCCTCACCCGATTTGATGGTTCGCCACTGTCCGTCAATGCACATATCCAGCAGGCCACTAATCACCACTACGTGCTCAATCACACCGGTTTCATGCGGTGTAGATTCACTCAACGCCCCCGGTGCCAGCAATATTGAAAAATGGTCAAAACAGAGTTGTGGGTCCCATGGAAACAGCGGTGTCACTACCATTGCCTGCTGTTGGGGATCAAAAGTCGCTGTGCCTTCTGACTCTGGTGGTGAAATAAACGTCGAAAACGGCACGTTCAGTCCGGTGGCAATTTTCCATAGCGTCGACACTGTTGGGCTGGATTCATTGCGTTCTATCTGCCCCAACATGGCTTTGGAGACACCCGTTTCTTCTGCCAGACGCGACAGACTCCATTCCCGCTGGTGACGTAATGTCCGGAGCGTGGTAGCCAGATAGTGGGTTAAATTGTCCATTGTCGCCTTCCTCTATCTCCTGTTTCTGTCCATCAGCTTATCACTTGTACGCTATAACGCACAGTGCTACAGTGAATGACCGTTATAACGCACGCGGAGTCGCTATGCGCACATTATTAATCCCTTTGCCCACCGTTTTATCGGGTTTTGTTGCCGTGCTGGTCGGCTATGCCAGTTCAGCAGCCATCATCTGGCAAGCGGCGGTTGCCGCAGGCGCAACGACCGGGCAGATTGCGGGCTGGATGACCGCACTGGGAATCGCGATGGGCGTGAGTACGCTGGCATTGTCAGTGTGGTATCGTGCTCCCATCCTGACCGCTTGGTCTACGCCCGGTGCTGCGCTGCTGGTTACGGGTCTGCAAGGCGTGACCATTCAGGATGCTATCGGCGTTTTTATTGTTGCTAACGCGCTGATAGTCCTGTGTGGTGTGACGGGGTTGTTTGCACGTCTGATGCAAATAATCCCACACTCACTGGCGTCGGCAATGCTGGCTGGGATCCTGCTGCGTTTTGGTTTGCAGGCATTTAATAGTCTTAATAATGAGCTTCTGCTGTGCGGCAGCATGCTGCTGGCGTGGCTGGTGTTAAAAGTTGTCGCGCCCAGGTACGCCGTCATTGCTGCCATGCTGGTGGGTACCGCCATCGCACTGCTAAAAGGTGACATTGTCACTTACAACATTAATTTATCTCCGGTGATGCCTGAATTCATCACCCCCCACTTTTCTCTTGCACACAGTATAAGCATCGCATTGCCGTTCTTCCTGGTTACCATGGCATCACAAAATGCTCCTGGCATTGCCACCATGAAAGCGTCAGGTTATTCCTTGCCCGTTTCACCGCTGATTGTCTTCACTGGTCTGTTAGCGCTGCTGTTTTCACCTTTTGGCGTTTACTCTATTTGTATTGCCGCCATAACCGCGGCAATTTGCCAAAGTCCCGAAGCA
>NZ_SZWR01000017.1:415497-416060 GCF_005280875.1 Citrobacter sp. wls827 | reverse complement strand
CGCCGCCGCATCGGCAGGCGTTTTCTATCTTCTGGCTGGTGTATTTGGTGGTTCGGTCACAGGACTGATGGCGGCCCTGCCCGTAAGCTGGATCCAGATGCTGGCTGGCCTTGCTTTACTCGGTACGATTAGCGGTAGTCTGTATCAGGCATTGCTTCATGAAGCGGAGCGAGATGCTGCAATCGTCACCTTTCTGGTTACTGCCAGTGGTTTGACCTTAATGGGGATTGGCTCTGCGTTCTGGGGATTAATCGCCGGAGGGATATGTTATGCCACGCTGAGATTATCGCGACGCACGTAATTGCGTTGGCGTCTTGCCCGTCATCTGCTTAAACCGATTGCTAAAATGGCTTGCTGAACTGAATCCACAAGCCATCGCGATATCCGACAAGCTACGTGAAGAATAACGGACCAGTTGCTGCGCCAGCGCCATACGACGCTGCATAACATACTGATGCGGGGCCATATTCATCGACTGGCGAAACATTCTGGCAAAGTGGAAATCGCTTAGTGCCGCTTCGCCTGCCAAATCGCTGAGGGTCATTGGGTAGGCCAGATGCGCG
>NZ_SZWR01000017.1:393962-415397 GCF_005280875.1 Citrobacter sp. wls827 | reverse complement strand
GGCGGCCGCCATTGAACGTTGCTGTAATGTTGAATCAGATGCGTCAGCAACAGCGAAGATGCCGCGCTGAGCGTTAGATGATTAGCCGGTTGCTGCCAGTCATTACCCAGTAAAAACTGGCGATAAACCGCCGTGATCCCCGGATCGCTGCCGAACGTATGTTCGTCCAGCGTGAAGCTGTAAGGGCTTTTGTCCCAAACTTTCTCACCCACTTCCCGCAGATGCGCGTCGGTACAATAAAGATGTACAAAGGAAAGATCGTCACGAATATCCCAACTGGATTCGCTCTCTTTCGGCATCAGGCAGAAGCGATCCGGGCCGCCGCCGTTTTTCCAGCCCCCTGCCGTCTTGTGATAGCTTTCGTAGCCATCCGCGATATATAAACTGAGCGTGTGGTGATCGCAATACTGAGTGATGGTGTCGCGCTTGTTCGACCACGCCGCCAGTTGGATCCCCGAATGTAACGCAACCGACTCATGCAGGACGGCATTATGTTTGCGTAAGTTTTCAAAGGCGCCATAGGGCTGAGACATACCATCACATTCAAAATAAGTTAGCAGGCTTTCAGTCTATATCAGCTACATGTTGTTAACAGCCTCCTTTTCACTTTCGCGAGAAAAAAAGCGCAAGATTTTGCAAGTCTGCCGCAATCAGATGAAAGCCAGCCCCGGCCAGCCATGACACTGTGTGCGCTTAAATACAAAAATGAGAGAGATGTATGAACGCATTGTTGTACTGCCTGGTGGTCGTGATATGGGGAACGACATGGATTGCCATTTACCTGCAGCAAGGTCCGGTAGCTGCCCCGGTCTCTATCTTTTGGCGCTTTGCGGTCGCCAGTTCGGTGATGATCCTTCTCCTGCTGTTCAGCGGCAAATTGCGTAAGCTCTCCGGACGCGACCACCTGTTTTGCCTGTTACAGGGCGGGTGTGTTTTTTGCTTCAATTTCTGGTGTTTTTACACGGCCGCAGCGTGGATTAATACCGGTCTGGAGTCGGTAATTTTCTCGATGGCCGTGCTGTTCAATGCGGTGAATAGTTTTGTATTTTTTGGTCAAAAACCACCGATACGCTTTTATTTCGCCGCGGCGCTGGGGTTGACGGGTATCATCACCCTGTTCTGGCAGGATTTGGTCAATAGCGGCCTGAATCATACGCTGCTGTTGGGTATTGGTTTAAGCGCTCTGGGAACGTTTGGTTTTTCCCTGGGCAATATGATCAGCCTGCGCCATCAGAAAAAAGGGCTTGAAGTGATGACTACCAACAGCTGGGCCATGCTGTACGGTACCTTGCTAATTGCCATCATTGCACTGGTGCGCGAGGACAACTTCATGCCGCAGTGGACGTTCAGCTATCTTAGCGCGCTGTTATATCTGGCTATTTTTGGCTCGGTGATTGCTTTCGGCGCCTATTTCACACTGGTAGGACGCATCGGTCCGAGTAAGGCCGCCTACAGTACGTTACTTTTCCCGTTGGTCGCGCTGACGCTGTCAACATTGTATGAAGGATACGTCTGGCAGGTTAACGCAATTGCCGGATTAGTGCTGATTTTGCTAGGTAATCTGGTGATGTTTGCACGCCCGGAGGCGTTAGTGGGGAAACTGCTGTACCGTCGTCGGACGGCATAAAAAAAGCGCACCATCAAAAGATGGTGCGCTCAGCATTACTGTTTTTTGTTGACATCAAACATGGAGGCGTCTGTCGCCATGTCATCAACAACTTTCTTCAACGTTTCGAACGCCATCGGCGTACTTTCGTTGTTCAGGTCCTTGCCTTCACCCTGACGTACCACTTTAATCACCGGCTTATTGGTTGCCGCATCGATCAATTCACCTTCAAAATAGAGGTGAGTATCCATGGTGCGGTGACCTGTCGCCATTTGTGTCCCCGCTACGAGTAACGCAACCGGAACGACTTCATAGAACTGCAGCCCTTCCTTGCTGGTTGCGACACCGGTAATCGCGCCACGGAAAATCAGGCTGCGCGGGCCGGGGGTCGTCACCAGGGGTTTACGTTTACTAATGGCGGTTTTCATTTGCGTATTGGTATAGCTCAACAGTTTATCCAACACCTGTTGCCCAACCTGAGTCGTTGGTTTAGGAATCGGATAATAGGTTATCGGGTTATACACAATACTGTCATATTTGGACTCATTGAAGTTGGGATCAACCCAACGCAGCACAGGCTGTCCTGTTGCCGATTTCGTTTCCTTCAGGCCAGAGTAATCTTTTAAAAAACCTGAATATTTATCTGGCTGCGTGATTTTTGACGCACAGCCTGATAACGCCAGTAAACCCGTAAGCACTGCAACTTTAAATAAAGTTTGAGCACGCATGGAACGATCCCTTAGTATTTGCAGATATGCATCTGAAATAATAGCAAAAGGAAATCATTTTGGATGTGCGAAAAATGGTAAGCGCCGCACAATTTTATTTTTGCGCTCAGCACAAAAAATGCTGAACGCAGAGCGTGGGCCATCAGCCGATTTTGCGGGCCAGCATAGTCGCAAAACGCAGTTTAATGCGATTGCCGTTTTCGTCTGTACGATGCAGTTCCCCCACGTCTTCGTTATATTTCAGCAGCTCCCATCCGCGGTAATAGTTGCGTAATTCCCCCGCTTTAAACGCGAACGGGAAGCCAACTGTGCACGGGAAATCATCGGTATCCATCGCCGCAACGATTAAGTTATATCCACCCTGTTTCGTGCAACGTTGCATATTTTCGATAAGCCCCGGAATGGTTTTCGCTTCGAGGAACATCAGCACTACGGTAGACAGGATAAAGTCGTATTCACCATCAAAACTCAACGCATTAAGGTCCGCGACGCTTGCCTGCAGATTAGTCAACCCTTCGGCTGCTTTGATACGCTCAAGGTTAGCGATGCTCATGGGATTTTTATCCCATGCTGTCACATCATAGCCGTTTGCCGCAAGGTACAGACTGTTTCGACCGTTACCGCACCCCAGGTCTAACGTTTTGCCTGGCTTAACAATTTTCGCCGCTTCAACGACATCGGAATGCGTACGGGTTAGATCGTATTTCTCAGTAAAGTAGTTTTCGTCGCAAAGGGTCATTATTTATCCTCAGATTTCAGTAATGCAGCACGCTCCGTGCGGATGAGCAGTTTCCCCTGCATCAACAATGCAAACGTACGTACCAGTAATAATGCAATGATAACATTGGTAAAAATAAACAGAGGGATCGACAGCATATGAAAAAATCCTGATTCGCTGCCGTGTCCCAGATGCAGCCCCGTTGTCGCCAGGGCCGACACGCCGAACGAGAAGCTCCAGAAAGACGCATTAAACGGCTGAGACAGATACCACGGCATGAGGCGTAGCATAAACAGCAGCTGCAGCAGACCATAGCCAAACAGCATTTTGGCCAACGTATCGCCCTCGCCGCCGTTGACGCTAAGCCAGGCGCTGCAGGCGACCAGCGCAGGTGCCAGCTGAATGCCAAGCGAGGTACGTAATGCCGTTGGCAGCTCGCCGCAACTGCGTAAACGCTGCAGGATCACCGGCTCGAGGCTGAGCCAGGAAAATACCCCTGCGCCCAAAAACACCAGTCCTGCGTCGTTGAAACCCAGCGCACCACAGGCCATTGCGCTAATAAAGTTATTGGCGACAGTCGGCAAATACAGCCCCGGTGTGGTGGCTTCTTCTGGGTGATCTCCGCGCCATAATCCTGCCGTTTGCCAGGCCGCGTACGCCAGTTGGATAACGACCCCAATGCTGAACAAGCCAAGCGCCAGCGGTCGATACCACGGGACAAAACCAATCGCGACCAGCATGGTTGTGGCCGGAAACAGACTGACAAAGCTACTCATCACTGGATGACGAATCTCCGCCAAAACGCTATGCGGAAAACGCAGTAAACGACTAAAAAAGGCCAGCGTCAGCAGCCCCCAAATGACCATGGCCAGGATGACTAACCCATCGCCTATCCAGTGGCTCACAGGCCACACCTGACTGGCATATCGCCACGCAAATCCCATCCCGATGATGCCCAGTACCATGCCAAAATAACCGGC
The DNA here is from genome assembly GCF_005280875.1 of Citrobacter sp. wls827. NCBI lineage: Bacteria > Pseudomonadati > Pseudomonadota > Gammaproteobacteria > Enterobacterales > Enterobacteriaceae > Citrobacter > Citrobacter sp. wls827. The sequence continues at coordinate 411,365 of NZ_SZWR01000017.1, read as the reverse complement.
CGGAAGATTAAGGACCCGATCACTATGCTTGTTATTACTCATTTTGTTTATTTTTTAAAGTATATTTGAAATGCATTTTATGGAAATTATGGCGATTTAGCCAGTACGGAAAACTTTGCTACGTTTAACTAAGGTGCGCAACACGGAAATGAGCTATGACCAAATACCGTCTGAGCGACGAACCTCGCTCCTTCAGTTATCAGGATAATGGCAACAAAAGAAGCGTATTACTACGCCAGATAATTGCACTGATCGATTTTAATGATGTTCCGGCCGGCACGCCTGGTGGCTGGATTGATAATGAAGCCGTACTGGCGCAGTGCGGTGATTGCTGGATTTACGATGAGAACGCGATGGCATTTGCGGGGGCAACCATTTCTGGAAATGCCCGCATTACGCAGGCCAGCGTGGTCAGAGATGGCGCACAGATTGGCGGTGCCGTATGGATAGATCGGGCTGAAATTAGCCATGGCGCGCAAATCCGTGACAACGTCACCATTCAAAATTCTTTTGTACGTGGCGAATGTTTTTTGTCGGGCGATGCACGTGTTTTGGGAGGCTCCGAAGTCATCGCCGCCAAAGGGTTAACCCGTGAAAGTGACCAGCCCCTACAAATATATGATCGCGCAACCGTAAACCATTCACGCATTGTGCATCAGGTGCAGATCTATGGCGATGCAACCATTGACTACGCTTTTATTGAACATCGCGCCGAGGTTTTTGATTGTGCCCGCATCGAGGGTAATGAGGAAAATAACGTTTGGATCTGCGATTGTGCGAAGGTATACGGCAACGCCCGCATCATCGCTGGTACCGATGAAGATGCGATACCGACCCTGCGCTATAGCTCCCAGGTGGCTGAGCATGCGGTGGTTGAAGGTAACTGTATCCTGAAACACCATGTGCTGGTCGGGGGGCATGCAAAATTACGCGGCGGGCCACTCTTGCTGGATGGACACATCCTGATTGAAGGCCACGCCTGTATTCTGGGTGAAGTGCTGATCGAGCATCATATTGAGATAACCGGTCAGGCCCACGTTGAAGCCTTTGATGGTGATGCAATCCATCTGCGCGGGCCAAAAGTGATCAACGGCGAACAGCGTATTACGCGCACCCCCCTCGCCGGTTTATTCTGAAACGCTATCAATGATACGGGCATAGAGATTCACATCATGATAACCATCATTGAGAAACTCTGCCTGCTTTAAACACCCTTCCAGCTGAAAACCGTTGCGCAGCGCCACCTGGTTACTTTCCAGGTTATCGACGCGGCATTTAATAATGAACCGACGGATCTCGCCACGCTGAGCATAATGATGAATCAGTGCCTGTAGCGACCGGGACATAATACCCTGTCCCTGATGAACTTCATCCAACCAGTAGCCAATGTAAGCCGCTTTATTCAGCGGTTCTATTTGGTTAAATGAAATAACGCCAACCACTTCACCTTGTTTGAAGATAAGGAACATTTTGGCGTAGCCACGCTGGTGCAACATCATATTCCCCTGCACATTCTTACGCGTATCGTCCTCAGATTCGACAAGCTGCGGCCAGTTCAGCGACCGCTGGAGCCACACTTTATTTTTGAGCACCAGTCGATGCAAAGGCGTGACGTGTTGTTCTTCTACTGCCCGCAGTTCCAGCGTGTCACTGACGGTAATAATTTCTGGCATGTTTATCTCCTTGGCGATTGTAAACGGGGGATTTCTGACTGGCAGTAGCCGATATTAATCTGCTTAGCGCCGTGGATGTCATATTTTTATGCTGTAACAGCAATAACTTAGAAACAATCTCTGGCGTGGAAGCCGTTACTCTGGATGTCCGGTTATCCCATGCCTGGATAGGCCGTAATGATGACAACAACACTTTCATTCTATTGCTAAGGAGCAAGCATGGCAGCACCTTTGGGTCGTTTAGCACTTATTCCGCTTTTACTGATTACCGCCTGTCACCAACCCATCCCCACCACGCAAGCGGGTCCTGTCCCCTTTGCCGTTAACAAACAACCGGTTGTAGATAATACCACGCTGGAAATTTCCCGTAGCGCGCTGGAATATAACATTCATAAGGTTCAGCAGCTGCTGGGAGACAAAACCCGGATGTGCGCCATTCTTAAAGGCGATGCGTATGGCCACGATCTCTCACTGGTTACGCCGGTGATGATGCAAAACGGTGTGCAGTGTATTGGCATCGCCAGCAACGAGGAGATTAGCATTGTTCGTCAGTCAGGCTATACATCGCAGCTGATGCGCGTTCGCAACGCGACGGAAAAAGAGATGCGCCAGGCGGCGGATTTTGATACCGAAGAGCTGATTGGCAATCTGGATATGGCTAAACGTCTGAGTGCAATTGCCCAGGAGAAAGGGAAAACGATTCGTATTCATCTGGCCCTGAACTCTGGCGGTATGTCACGAAACGGTCTGGAAGTCAGCACCGCGGCAGGTCTGGAAGAGGCCCGCGCCATTTCCACGTTACCCGGTCTGAAAATTGTTGGCATCATGTCACATTTCCCGGAAGAAGATGCGGCGGTGGTTAAACGCGATCTGGCCCGTTTCAATACGCAATCGGCCCAGGTACTCAAAATTACCGGGCTTAAGCGCGAAGATGTCACCCTGCATGTCGCGAATACGTTCGCCACCCTGACCGTTCCTGAATCCTGGCTCGACATGGTGCGTGTTGGCGGTATTTTTTATGGCGATACCATTGCCAGCACCGAATACAAACGCGTCATGACGTTTAAATCCGCAATCGCGTCGGTAAACCATTACCCCAAAGGAAATACCGTCGGCTATGACAGAACCTATACCCTTAAACGTAATTCCGTTCTTGCCAATATTCCGACGGGTTATGCTGATGGCTATCGTCGCGTGTTCAGTAACGTGGGGCACGTATTGATCCACGGCCAGCGGGTTCCTGTATTGGGTAAAACATCCATGAATACCGTGATTGTTGATGTGACCGATCTACCGCAGGTTGCCTCCGGCGATGAAGTGGTGTTATTCGGTAAACAGGGAAATGCGCAGGTGAGCGCAGAAGAAGTCGAAGAAATTAGCGGCGCGCTGTTCACTGAAATGTCGATCCTCTGGGGGGCGACAAACAAACGCGTAATGGTCGATTAACACCTAAAACAGGAAGGGCTTCCTTTTCTCGCTGGAAGCCCTTTTACACAGTGAGCACAGTACTATTTAGCTCTCACTGACACTCTCTCTTTGCAAAATCTTGAGCAAATCTTCCTTCAGGTGAAGTTTCTGTTTCTTAAGACGAACAATGTCCAAACTGTATCCCCGACCATCCGAACCTTCCAGTCTGGAAATCTCATGATCAAGGCTGTTGTGTTTTTCGAATAAGGACAGAAAACGAGGATTCTCGGATTTCAGTCGGGAAATAAGGTCTCTGTATTCTGGAAACATACTTTCTCCCTGTTAGTGGACAAGAACGTGTATAAGAAATACACACCTTCAGCTTATCGGTTTGAGTCAGGGAAAAATGCGAGCAGGATCGAGTAAATAGTGTACAGAATTTTTTAAGAAAATGACGAACATGGCTCCCCGTCAGGAGAGCCATAACGGTGAGGATCAACGCATTTCGCGGTCGTCAACGTACTGACGTTTATCCGCCGCTGGCGGGAAGTACTGATACAGCCAGGTTTCACTGATAGCGTCGCCCTGACAACGCAGGAACATACGCATATCTACCGGATCGGTTGAGTCAGAAGTCGGATACCAGTCAAACTGAATACGGTAGCCGTCGATAGGTTCAACGTAGAGGATCTCAATCTGTTTCGCTTCACCACTCGAAAGCGTAATTACCGGTTCAATACCTTTCGGCGCGGCGGCTTTTAAATCTCCACCAATGAAATCAACGGCAAAACGTCGTGCCCATTTTTCCGGGTAGTGCTCGCCCGGCGCCCATCCTTCCGGGAAGCCGCCCATACCTGTACGGGTCGCCATCACGCGAGCCAGCGGAGAGCGCACCGGCGGCTGAGCGCTCCAGTACAGGCGATATTTGAATTCCAGTTCATCGCCGGCTTTGATCTTCTTCTCCGGCTGCCAGAAGCAGACGACGTTATCCAGCGTTTCACCAGTCGTCGGGATCTCCATTAAGCCAATGGTTCCCTTGCCCCACTGGTTACGTGGCTCGACCCACAGGCTGGGGCGCTTGTTGTACCAACCCATAATGTCCTGATAGTGGGAGAAGTCACGATCCAACTGCAGCAGGCCAAATCCGCGCGGGTTGTTATCGGTATAGGCATTAAACTGCAGTTTTTGCGGGTTATTCAGCGGACGGCAGATCCACTCGCCATTGCCCCGCCACATCGCCAGACGGTCGGAGTCATGAATTTGCGGGTGAATGGTGTCACACATCCGGCGTTCATTGTTACCACAGCTGAACATGCTGGTCATCGGCGCAATACCGAGTTGCTTGATGTCTTTACGTGCATAGACATGATTCTGTACATCCATGATCACCTGCGTTTTCTCACAGTGGATCACAAACTTAAACGCGCCGGTCACGCTTGGGCTATCGAGCAGTGCATAAACAGTAAATGAAGTGGCGCCCGGTTTAACCGTTTCGAACCAGAATGCGGTGAAGTCCGGGAACTCTTCTTTGCTGTCGGTATACGTATCAACCGCCAGACCACGCGCCGACAAACCGTACTGATAGGTGTCATCTACGGCGCGAAAATAGCTGGCACCGAGGAAAGACACGACATCGCGACGAGCCAGTTCAGGCGCTTTGAACACGCGGAAACCGGCGAAACCGAGATCGGTTTGCCCTTCCAGCTGTTTGGTATCCACACCGGCATCGTTGTACTTGAAAAGCTCCGGGCGGAAGTGGATCTCACGCGCCATATGCGTACTGTCATCAACCGAGTACATGCGTACGCGGCGACGGAAGCCCATTCCCACATGGAAGAACTGCGCGTCAAGCTGACGATTTTCAACGTTGTTCCACAGTGACTGTTCTGCGTCGTACTGAATACTGTTGTAAGCCTGCGGCGTCAGTTTAGCCAGCGTATCCGGCAATGCGCGCGGCGCGCCGCCCCAGGGTTTCTGTGCTAAATCATGGGCCATCGATTGCAGAACGGAAAAATCAAAACGTACGGTTTTTCCGTCTGCAATGTCAGACTCTGCCGCATAGGCGGCGCGGGAAAAGAGTGATGCAATACCACTGGTTCCGCACACGGCGGCCACTGCCATTGAACCTTTAATAAATCGTCTGCGATTCATGCCTGAAAGTGAGTCCTTCTGGTCGTGTAAATGGTCCCGCGCCGGTCAAAATCTGCGGCAAGAGAGTGCACATTTCTGACCGCTCACTCTAGACAAAATTCATTAATAATCCAATTGTTGGTCGACGATTATCTGTACAAAATCGAAAATATTTTATGTCGATGAGAACAGGCCGAATCCCGTGTAAATTCAGTTAAAGTAAACCACACCGCCGTTTACTACGTTCTTCTGCCTCCTGATACAACGCAAACTCATCATATACTGCGCAGCCCAGCGCCTGTTCAAAGGCATCGCGGCTGGAATTACCGTGGCTGCGCGCCTGCGTTTCATTCCCCAGATTGGACTGGAAAATTCCTGCGGCGCTCACCGGTAAAAAATCTTCGTAGGTGATGGGTTGCGCAACCAGCCACCCTCGCTCAATGAGCGGCTGCGGGTCGTCATCCGGACGGATAGCCTGCCGATGCGCCTCGCCCGACGGCGTCAGGCGATAACGGAACCAGGCAAGCCCTTGCTGGCGCAACAGAAACTCGCTGTCCGGGAACGCCTTAAACACGTCCTGAAGATGCAACTGGTGCGTCAGGTTATCTTTCCCCGTCCCCGCTTTACTCAACAGTTCGTCATACAACGCCCGGCCCTTTGGCGTCAGCGCCACACCACGTTGCTCGATTTCGCCAAAACGTGCTGTGTGAGTTCCACGCATTTCGCCGGCAAACAACACCGGTTCTTCCAGCGCCTTAAAGCTGGTCTGGCGCAGCAAGATAGGCACCTCGCGCCGAGGTGGGCCTTCAATGAGAATTTTCGGTGCAATACCGCACTCCGGCATCATCGACTGCACCCGATCGATATCCAAGGTACGCGGCGTCAGATGGTTGATATGACAACCAGGGAAGCACACCACATCGGCAATCAGTCGATGCTCGTTATGCAAGGCATGATACGTTTGTTCATCTACGGTGGCGTGTTGATGCCAACGGAATGTTTCCAGTGCCTCATGCACAAATTCCTGAGCTTGTGCGGGTGTGAAACTACCCTGTGCATCAAACTCATCCAGCAGTTCGTGACAACGACGCGTGAAAATATCACGCTTTGCAAGGATCTCCGCTGCCTGCTGGCGCAACACCGCGTTCTCGATTAATTCGAGGCGTAATAACGAGGTAAATACCCGGAACGGGTTGCGCGAAAGCGAAGCATCGTCGATAGGACGAAACGCCGTGGAATGGACGGGGACGCCGGCCTGGGAGAGATCGTAATAGCTAACCGGATACATCCCCATAATGGCAAACATCCGCCGCAGTGTAGACAACTCCTGCGCAGTACCGACCCGAATTGCCCCATGGCGTTCAACATTGAGCCGTGCCAGTTCATCCGCATTGGCCAGTTTTTCATGCAGCGTCGGATTATTTTCCAGTACCGCCAGATTCACATCAGCGACAAGTTCCAGCAACGTGCCATACTGCGGGACTTCCTGCTGGTACATTGCTGACATTGCCTGCGAAAATTGTTCCCGAATCTCATCAGCCGTGATGGTGTTCGCCATAATGTCATGCCTCCAGTGAATATTACCTGGAGTGTAGAAAACGCCGCTGAGTCCGGTGGGAAGAATTTACAAACTGTGATCCCGCATAAATTCCCCCCACCCACAAAGGCAGTGAACTGAAGCTTACTGACGCGGTTTTAACTGACGTTCCAGCCATGGCAACATCTGTTTTTTACGACTGAGCATGCCTTCGACCTTGCAGGGTTGCGGTAACTCTGACAACTCAGATCCAGCGAACCACAGGCTGGTATCGCCAAGATTGATGTCCGTCAGCATCAGTACCACCAGCGCAGCCTGATTTTCCTCAGCATAACGGGTCATCTCCTCGCGGAGATCGTCCAGCATACCGTCAACCTGGCGCAATGCATACAGCTCGAGTTGCGCCACGCAGACTTTATGCCCATGAATGGTGAACGTTTTAATGTCTTTATGCAGCAGCTCACGGGCACTCATGTCTTCGACGCTGGTTTTGGCCGACAACAGATCACGGCTAAAAGCGTCCAGATCCACACCCGTTTTTTGGGTCAGAGCCCCCACCGCCTGGCTGTCATCCGGTGTAGTAGTCGGCGAGCGAAGTGTGACGGTGTCACTTAAAATAGCCCCCAGTAGCAAAAAAGCCTCCGCAGACGACAGCTGACTGCGCTCGTCATCCGCCATCAGTTGCCACAACAACGTCGCACTGCTGCCAACAGGTTTGACCCAGACCTCTGGAGGAAGACGAGTCACTAATCCGCCGAGTCGATGATGGTCGATGATACCAACGACATTGCTCTCAGACAGCGATTCCGGCCCCTGTGTCGGTTCGGTGAAATCTACCACCCAAACATCCTGATCGGTCAGCGAAAACGTGAGTCGTTCGGGCATGTCCAGTCCTGCATGCGCAAAGATAAATTGCGTTTCGCGGTTCGGTTCGCCCAGACGCCATGCCGTCGCCTGCTGGCCGCGTAACGTAAGCCAGCGAGCTGTCATTGCCGCGGTGCAAATGGCATCGCTATCGGGGTTAAGGTGCCCTATTACATGGATCATGGTCAGTGCCTTGTGATGATGGATGATGAAAAAGCGAACAATTGTCCGAGTATAACGACTGGCTACATTCCCTTCCATGATCCCACTACGCGGTCATGCTGTACAAAACATAAGCAAAATAAATCAGTTGTAAGTAAAACGCGTTAAATGTTAATAATATTTTGCTATCAAGTTATCAAAAACAAACAACTTCACTTGTCACCAATACGGCTCTGTTTTTAACATCGCTTATGGAAAAAAATGTTCTGTTCAATCAGCGCATTCGCTTGCGCCATCTTCATACTTTTGTCGCCGTTGCCCAACAGGGAACGTTGGGACGTGCGGCCGAAACCCTTAACCTGAGTCAACCAGCCCTCTCCAAAACACTGAACGAACTGGAGCAACTGACCGGAACCCGACTCTTTGAACGCGGTCGCCTTGGTGCACAATTAACGTTGCCCGGCGAGCAGTTTCTTACCCATGCGGTAAGAGTGCTTGATGCACTCAACACTGCCGGGCAGGCATTAAATCATCGTGAAGAATCTCAGAATGATGTCGTGCGTATTGGTGCCTTGCCAACAGCTGCGTTGGGTATTCTTCCGGCGGTAATCGGTCCGTTCCATAAGCAGCAAATGGAGACTACTCTGCAAGTTGCCACCATGAGTAATCCCATGATACTGGCCGGTTTAAAATCCGGGGAGATCGACCTCGGTATTGGCCGTATGGCCGATCCGGAATTGATGGTCGGTCTGAACTACGAACTGTTATTTCTGGAATCACTCAAACTGGTCGTGCGTCCTAACCATCCATTGTTACAGGAAACCATCACACTTAGCCGGGTGATTGAGTGGCCAGTGGTGGTTTCGCCGAAAGGAACCGCCCCTCGCCAGCATGCTGAGGCATTGTTGCAAAGTCAGGGCTGTAAAATGCCGCCGGGTTGTATTGAAACGCTGTCAGCATCGCTCTCCCGTCAACTGACGGTTGATTACGACTATGTGTGGTTTGTCCCTTCAGGCGCGGTTAGAGAAGATCTGCGCCAGGCAACGCTGGTGTCATTGCCAATTCCCACCCACGGTGCGGGTGAACCCATCGGTATTCTTACTCGTGTCGATGTGCAACTCTCTCAGGCCGCCCAGATCCTTATCGCCGCAATACGCAAAACCGTACCTGTTTAATCGTATTGATGATTGGGTCTGTTATTACCGGCAGGCCCACCCCATGTAAATGTTCAATATATGGACGGTAAAACCGTCATAAAACACAGCTAAAAGCGTATTTTTCCTTACAAGTAAATTAAGCAATGCTTATTATTGATGATATCTCTGTCGAATAATGGCGGATGAAATTCTCTACACAAACTTACATCTATAAATTTTCCTTTAGAATTCAATGAGGAATAAAAAATCAATCTAATTAATTTAATACTATATTACATTAAATAATTAGCTATTGCCCCTAATCTAATTCTTAAAAAAAACCAACTACAACTTCACCTGCTATCCAGTCAGAATCTCGGGATATATAATGTCTTCGCTATTTAATTTGTTATTAAGGAAAATAACATGAAATTTGTTAATTGTATAAGTGCAGCAGCGCTTCTGATCGCAGGGGCTGCTTTTCAGGCCCAGGCGGCTGGTTCTGACTCTGCAAACATTGACTTTGCAGGAAACATTACATCATCAACCTGTGATGTCAGTATTGATGGTATTTCTGCTTCCAAAGAAGTCAAACTGCCAGACATCACCGTTTCTGCGATGCAAGCGGCTGTCAGCAGTCCTGCGATGAAAACCAAATTTCAGATCACCGTTAAGAACTGCGCCACTGAACCAGCAGGCGGTAAAGTAAAAGGCCAATTTTCAACAACCGGTAATTACAACAGCACCAGCAAAGCATTGTTAAACGCTGCAACAGGAGATAAAGATGCGGGTTTCCAGGTAGAAGATACCGCAACCAGTACTATTATCGATTTTACATCAGCCACACCGCAATCTGAAGCCACTTACGATACCACCAACGGTGCAGAATTTAATTACACCGTCGGTTATATCTATTCAGGTTCTGGCACGCCGACCGTTGGTGTAGTGAAAGCGAATACCACCTTTGTAACAACCTACCCCTAACAAGCTGTGTAAGGTCAAGAATAGTTAATAACTCTGCTGCAACTTTTAACTCAAGGTTGCAGCTATTTAACCAAGATATAAATGATATGAATCTACAAAATACATTCAGAATAATTATACTTTCTACCACTATCTCTTTTAGCTATTCGTCAGTCGCCAGCATAGTGATTAACGCTACCCGTGTCATTTACCCTTCCGACGCGAAAGAGGCGCTCATTAAAATGGTGAATCAGGGGCAACAACCTTTATTAGTCCAGTCCTGGTTAGACGATGGTCATGAAGATGTTGATCCGCAAACCTTAAACGTTCCTTTTATCGCCTCCCCCCCGGTAAGTCGGGTCGATCCTAAACAGGGATTGACCGTACGCTTAAACTGGGACGGTCAACCGTTATCTACCGATCGTGAAAGCGTGTATTGGTTTAATGCACTTGAAATCCCCGGCAAAAATAAAGATGCCGCCAAATCGAATCAACTGCAGATCGCGCTGAAAACCCGCATCAAAGTATTTTATCGCCCGGCATCCCTTCCAGGTTCGGCGGATGACGCAATCCAACATCTGAAATGGAGCCTTGCTAACCAAGGTAAACAAGTTTGGGCGACGGCGAAAAATGACTCTCCTTATTTTGTTTCGCTTGTTGGCGCTAACATCACTTCCGGAGGGAAAAAATACAAAATTGAGCCCGACATGGTCGCCCCTTTTTCCAGCGCCAGCTATGAAGTGAAAACGCTCACCACTCCTCGGCTAGAATCCGTTTCATGGACAGCCGTCAATGATTACGGGGCTAACGTTGACGTAACGGATAAATAAAGAACACGTGCAAGGATTGCTCTATGTCGATGTCAAAACACCGGTTAGCGACCTCAGTATGGGTATTACTGGCTATTTGTCAGACAGGATTTGCTGACGATAATTACATTGAGTTCAACGATGACTTTATCTTCAGCAATGCAGGTAAAAAATCGACAATCGACGTGTCACAATATGCGCGCGGCAACCCGGTGAAACCCGGTATTTATACCGTCTCCGTTTGGATTAACGGTGAGCAACAGCAAACTGCAAAGATCCAGTTTATTGACAACCACACCCCGAACGCGTCTCCCTGCCTGACTCGTGAGGTGCTCGATGAAGCAAACGTTGATGTAAGCAAACTCCCCACGGCAGATGCGGACGAAGGTGAATCGCAATGCTATATACTGGCGGATTATTACCCCTCATCCAGCGTGAGTTACGATCCTAATTCACAGATCCTGATGCTCACAATTCCGCAGCTGTTTCTCGTCAGCCACCCTGCGGGTTATGTCAACCCCGCACGTTGGGATGCCGGTATTCCTGCTGCAATACTGAACTGGAGCTTCAGCGGCTATCACAGTGAAAACGACGGTAGCGCTTCTGACAGTGGTTATCTGGGGCTCGGCTATGGTCTCAATTTGGGAGCATGGCGGTTACGTTCCAGCGGCGCGCTGAACTGGGCAAAAGACGATAGCGCGACCTGGGACAACTACGACCTCTATTTGGCACGCGATTTACCCCCTATCCGGGCACAAATGGAACTGGGTCAGGTCACCTCTCGCAGCGAAGTACTGGATAGTATCGGCATTAAAGGCGTACATCTGTATAACGACAAACGTATGGATCCACATGACGGTCGCTACGTTCCCGTCATCAACGGCGTGGCTAACAGTAATGCCAAAATTACCGTACGACAGCAGTCTCGCATCATCTATGAAACCACCGTTCCCCCAGGTCCTTTTGCCCTGAAAGATTATTATGTGGCAATCAACGGCGCTGACCTTGACGTTACCGTGGAAGAAGCTGATGGGTCAAAACGGTTATTCACCGTACCGTACGCCTCTGTTGCTCAGTTAATGACCAAAGGTGAAGTTGACTGGGATTTTGCCGTTGGGACATTAGACAACGATGGCAACAGCGATTCTCCCTGGGTGCTCACCACTAACGGTAATTATGGACTGAGCGATATTTTCACGCTGTATGGCGGCATACAATCAATGGAAGAAGACTATCTGGCGGGGATGCTGGGTCTGGCGATGAATACGCGTCTTGGTGCTATCGCAGTCGATGTTATCCACTCTCGCGCTTCACTTGAAGATATTGGCGCTCTGCAGGGGCAGAGTTACCGTATAAGCTACAGTAATGTGCTGGACGCAACACAGACCAATTTCAGCTTTAGCGCCTATCGATACAGCACCAAAGATTACCTCTCGCTTAATGACGTCATCTCTTTGCAAAATAGCATCGATAGTTATAGCGACGATCACGATACTAACCGTAACGATGCGTATCGCAACAGCTACAGCCATTCCAAGAATGAGCTTCAGGCTAACGTCAATCAACCGATCAACCTTAACGGTGAAGATTACGGTTCATTTTATCTCAGCGGCACCTGGACGAGTTACTGGGGTAGCTCAGACAAAACGTCTCAGTATTCGCTGGGCTACAGCAATACTTTCCGCTCCATCTCGTGGAATATCTCGCTGCAGCGCAGTTATAACGAATGGGGCGATGAAGATGACAGCCTGTACGTTGGGTTGAGTATTCCTTTTGGTAGCAACGCTCAAAACGATCAACCAGCATTCTCCAGTCTGAATCTCAGCGCCAATAGCGACTTTAGCGGCAACAACGGTTTCACCAGTACGGCCAGCGGCAACAGTAGCAACAATAAATGGAACTACAGCCTCAGCACCACCGCTAACCAGGCCAGCCAGGGAGAAGACACCTATTCCGTCAGCGGATATTCCACTTATAACGGCGCGCATGGATCGACCAGCGTTTCCGCTACAGTCGATAAAAATCATAACCAGCAGTATTCCCTAAACAATAACGGCGGTGTGCTGTTACACAGCGGTGGATTGACGCTCTTACCGGGTAATGTCAACGCACAAAGCGCCATAGCCCTTATTGAAGCGCAAGGTGCAGATGGCGCGACCACCACCAATGGGTATGGTGAGATTGACAGTGCCGGATACGCAGTTGCCACCAGTCTTTCACCTTATGCCGAGAATACCGTCGGACTGGATCTCAGCACCATCAAGGCGGACGTCGAAGTGAAAAATACCTCCGCCGCCGTGGTTCCGCGCGATGGTGCCGTGGTGAAAGTCACCTTCGCCACCCAGCAAGGTCAATCGGTGTTTGTCACGCTCAGACGTAGTGATAACAGTTTCATTCCATTGGGCGCGAACATTCTCAATGAGCAGGGAAAATCCGTTGGCGCAATGGGTCAGGCGGGCCGCGCCTTTTTACGCGGGATCGAACAACGTGGCAGCCTGAAGGTTATTTGGGGGAGCGACGCGGCAAGCTACTGCGATGTGACCTACCAGATCCCTGACGCGCCCGCGATGATCGGAAAATCAATTCATCTGGAGACGTTAGTTTGCCAGATGCCAGGAGCCGGAAAGTAGCTTATGCGCCAGGTAATGCTTGTTTCTTTTCTATTATGCAGCCCGCATCTCTTTGCGGCGGATGTCGTGGTTAACTTTAAGGCCAATTTGCTTGCTATGACCTGCACCGTCAATATTGTTGTTGGTTCAAGCAAAGCGGTGAACCAAACCATCGATTTTGGTGTATTAACCCGCGCAGAACTTGAGGCTCAGGGCGCTAACACGCTGAAAGATTTTTCGTTGCAGTACAGCAACTGCACGATCGGCTCCAGTACAAACCAGACAGTGACCTGGATGAAAACGGGAATTAAGGCCTCATCTGTCTACAGCGGTTATCCAACCGAACTCAAGGGTGGGGATAACGGGGCAACAGCGGTTTTGTATCGTTCTGGCTCCCCAAACTCTCTGTTGGTTCTCAATAGTAGTACTCCGCTTGACTGGACCTCGACTGAGCGCACCAATAAAGCCCTGAATCTGGTCTTATCTCTGCGTCCGACGTCTTATGCAACCTCTGCGACAAGTGGCACCTTCAACGGTTCGTTGACGTTCACTACCACCTATCAGTAGGAGCCACCATGAAATTTATCCCAACAGTCTTATTGCTGATATCCACACCGCTATGGGCCGCAATCAGTACCAATACAAATGTATTAACGGTTAAGGCGGAGCTGGTTACCGGTAGCTGTTATATTGCCGCTTCTGATATGGATTTAGGTGACCTGGACGCAAGCGAATTCTCTGCGGGTGGCGCATGGGCGGATTTATCTGCCACTGCGCAGGGAAACGTAACCTTAGCAGGGCAAATGCTTACTCTGAGCTGCGACTCAGGGTCCGTTGCCAAATCTCTGGTAATGAGCATCAAACCGCAAAAGGCGCAGCTAACCGGTAACCAGATCTTCCCTAATGAATATACAGGGCCAACAGGGCGAGTTAAATCAACAACCGCAGCAGGTAATGTTGGCGTTGTCGCTTTTTTTGACGGAAAAAATGTTTTAAATAAAGACAATACTTCCGAAGTTATTATCGATAGTAACTATATTGGTACCGATGACAATAAGGTCCTTCCTATCCTTCGCGCCCGCTTCCAGAAAATAGATTCATCAAAACCGGTCACTCCAGGTGGAGTATTAAGTCAGGTGCAAATCAGCGTGAGCTACAAATAATGGATAAATGGCAGGTTAATATGAGTACGATGATTTCACGATCAATTTCTTTTGTGGCATTACTGCTGAGCGGAATTTATTCATATCAGGTGCAGGCCAAGGAGTGTTATTTTGAAACAATTAATACCAGCACGGTAAGCGCGGGAACGTTAGTTGTTAATAGTTATAACCCATCCAGTACAACACCCGTGTTATTGGGGACATTAAGTGCAGGAAAGTATGGTAACTTAGTCTGTAATACAGGTAATGATGGTTCTGATTTTTATGGAATGACCACAGTAACAAGCGGTACGCAATCCGATAGTTATACCAGTACCAGCGGCAGTACAAAATATAGCTACAATAGAGTTTTTTTTCCAACGAGCATACCCGGAATATATTATAACATTTACATAGCTAATTCTATTAATGCTAATTATACAGCTTATATTCCGTCTAATACGAGTTGGACACGTGAGATCGATAATGCTGCAGATGGAAGTTTTCCTGTTGGATTATACGTCGAGGTTTGGCAACGTGGGGTGGTTTCCTCAATAGGTAATGGTGAAGCGCATCCGGTCATAAATGGTGAGGTAGGTAGGTTTAAAGCAGGAGATGAAAATATAACCAGTCAACAGATTGTCGCCACAGTAAACGCTTCTTCATTCACCGTAAAATTCGCCGCGCCAACCTGTAACCTATCCGTTTCCCCCACCACCATCGACTTTGGCGATGTGGGTAATGACAAACCACGAAAAACCTTCACCTTGAAAAATAGCAACTGCGTTAATGCTTCAGGGGTTACCCTTAAACTGACGTCGACCAAAGCGGCTTATGATAATAGCGGGTTGTCTATTCTCGCCAATACCACGACTGGCACCTCAGCAGCGGGCGGACGGGGAGTGGCGGTTTCTTACGAGGGATCGTCCCGGCAATATCTGTCGGCGAATGACACAAATTCTTCAGTGTCCATCGACTTTGGTTCCATCGTAACGGCGAAAGATATCACCATGGCCGGATTACTCACCTGTACCTCCGCCAGCAACAACAGTACCTGTGATGACTACACCCCCGGAGCCTTCACCGCCGTAGGCACCCTCAGCGCGACGTACAAATAAATAAGAAATCCGGTAATACAAAGAATCGTATTACCGGATGACTGACCTGTCAGAATGTTTCCCAGTTATCCGTATTTACCGTGTTTGATTTTGGCAGTGAAACCGATGGATTAACGGCAGGTGTAACGCGTTTAATTGCGCTTGTCCCGGTTAAACGGAATGTGCCGACGGCTTCCGTTAAGCGTGCGGCCTGCTCTTCAAGAGAGGCCGCAGCGGCCGATGCTTCTTCAACCAGTGAGGCGTTTTGCTGCGTGACCTTATCCATCTCTGAAATCGCCTGGCTTACCTGGACGATACCCCGGCTTTGTTCATCAGAGGCCGCCGCAATTTCCAGCATAATGTCGGTGACACGTTTTACCGCATCGACAATATCCGTCATCGTATTGCCTGCCGCGACCACTTCTCCGGATCCCTGGTCAATCAGTCGGACTGATTCGCTGATCAATCCTTCTATCTCTTTTGCCGCCTGGGCGCTGCGGCTTGCTAACGTACGTACCTCACTGGCTACGACGGCAAACCCTCTCCCCTGCTCGCCTGCCCGCGCCGCTTCGACCGCTGCGTTCAGCGCCAGGATATTGGTCTGGAAGGCAATGCTGTTTATAACGGCGGTAATTTCGGAGATTTTCTTCGAACTTGTTGAGATATTCCCCATGGTTTTAACCACGCCAGAGACCATCTGACCGCCCCGGCTGGCCTTGCCGGACGCATCTTCCGCCAGCGTGCTCGCATGATGTGCGTTGTCGGCGTTTTGCTTCACCGTAGCCGTCAGTTCTTCCATGCTGGCCGCCGTTTGTTCAATCGCCGCGGCCTGTTGTTCAGTTCGTGAAGAAAGATCGGTATTGCCCGCAGAAATCTCACTGGTACCACGGTAGATTTCTTCCGCCCCCTGACGTACCGTGCCCACCGTTTTCCCAAGCGATCGTTGCATTGTTTGCAGATGACGGCTCAGGCGACCAATTTCGCTGCGCCCGGTTGGTTCCTCCGGCATCGTCAGATCGCCCGCTGAAATTTGCTCAATGCGCTGGGCCGCACGTAACAAAGGATGAATAACGGTACGGCGCAAAACAATGAACGTCATCACGGTCAGCGCCAGCGCAAGAACGAATGCACCCAGCATAAAGGTCATGCCAAGCTGTGTACGTTGGTGTGCCTGTTCGCTTAACTGATTCGCCCTGGCGGTACGAATATCGATCGCCTTTAACAACACCTTGTTGTAAGCAGAGTCCAGCGGTCTGGCCTGTTCATTTTCATGGTTGATGATCGCCTCGAACATACCGTTTTTAGCGTACTTCAGCATAGGCTGTAAGCCGTCGATATAGGCTTTGAAATTGGCGCTCAGTTCAGCGTCTAACGCCTCTCCGTCAGTGGTTTTCACCGCACGCGCCATATAGGTATTAAAACCGTCCTGCGATTGCTTAATACGTTTTTCTGCCTCGGCAATATTGGCCTTCATGTCATCCATTTCAGCAATACGGCTCGCCGCACCAGCATGGATCATGTTGATACGCGCGGTGCGTAAGTGGTTAGAGCTGTTAGATAACCCCATCCGAACCTGAATCTCATCGGTTACATCGCGCTGATCGCGATCGGCCTGCATAAGAAAATAACCTGCCAGCCCTGAACTTAAGGCGAACAGCAGAAGGATGCCACCGAGAATGGAGGAAAACAGCGGAACCAGCCGGATTTGATGCAGAAAGCCCAGTTTATGCTGGGCTTGCATCGATGTAGTGTTGTCCATGACCGTCGACTCTCTTGTAGGGTTTATGCGTGAAAACACGCCCGTTAGATAGTCATCGGCAATCCGCGAAGTTTACTTACCGTGAAAAGCGCCGGATTCGTCACACTTTCACAAC
>NZ_SZWR01000017.1:387835-393900 GCF_005280875.1 Citrobacter sp. wls827 | reverse complement strand
AGTGCCAGCGGTGAAATCCGCTGGCCAATGAATCAGTTATCACCAAAATGGATAACGGTACGGATGGATTTACCCTGATGCATTAAATCAAACGCGTCGTTGATCTGCTCCAGCGGCAGGCGATGCGTAATAAACGGATCTAACTGAATTTTTCCGCTCATTGCTTCTTCGACCATACCCGGCAACTGGGTGCGCCCTTTTACACCGCCAAACGCGGAACCGCGCCACACGCGCCCGGTTACTAACTGGAACGGACGTGTTTTGATCTCCTGACCAGCACCCGCCACGCCAATGATGATGCTTTCACCCCACCCTTTATGGCAACACTCCAGCGCCGCACGCATCACGTTAACGTTGCCGATACACTCAAAGCTAAAGTCCACGCCACCGTCGGTGAGCTCAACAATCACGTCCTGCACCGGCTTATCGTAATCGTTCGGGTTGATGAAATCGGTCGCGCCCATTTCACCCGCCAGCTTGAATTTTTCCGGATTAGTATCAACGGCCAGAATACGCCCGGCTTTCGCCTGTACCGCGCCCTGAATCACCGCCAGGCCAATACCGCCCAGACCAAATACGGCCACGGTATCGCCTTCTTTCACTTTCGCGGTGTTATGGACCGCTCCGATCCCGGTGGTTACGCCACAGCCCAGCAGACACACTTTATCCAGCGGAGCCTGCGGGTTAACCTTCGCCAGCGAGATCTCTGCGCAAACGGTGTATTCACTGAAGGTACTGGTGCCCATATAGTGATAAATCGGCTCGCCGTTATACGAGAAGCGCGTTGTGCCATCCGGCATCAGACCTTTGCCCTGTGTCGCACGCACGGCCTGACACAGGTTAGTTTTACCTGATTTACAGAACTTGCACTCGCCGCACTCTGCGGTGTACAGCGGGATCACATGATCGCCCGGTTTCAGGCTGGTGACGCCCTCACCCACTTCAACCACGATACCCCCGCCTTCATGGCCGAGTACCGCCGGAAACACACCTTCCGGATCGTCGCCAGAGAGCGTAAAAGCGTCAGTATGGCACACGCCTGTGTGGGTAATTTTAACCAGCACTTCACCTTTCTTTGGCGGTGCGACGTCGATCTCGACAATTTTTAACGGCTGACCGGGGCCGAATGCAACTGCTGCGCGTGATTTCATTTGTCTCTTCCCATTATTGCGAGGTGATGGTGTTATTTTAGATAAGCGCGCAGAAGATGGCCGATTTCAGCCATGCGCACAGCACGCTGGTCTGGGGTAGTCTCCCCGCTGACCAGTTCATCTTTCAGGTGGATCTCAACCATTTCGCCCATCAGACCATTGGATGCGCCGCGCACAGCGGCAATTTGTTGCAGGATCGCCAGACACGGCTCGCCGGACTCCAGCGCGCGCTCAAGCGCATCAACCTGGCCGCGAATACGGCGTACACGGGTGAGAATGCGTTTCTTATCTTCAGGTGAATGCGGCATACGCCCTCCAGATACCATACCCCCCTATAGTATCAGTAATTTTACATCTTTGTAAAATCCACTACCCCACGCGCAATAAATCACTGTATCTCGTCGTATAGCGAGGCGAAAGCATGTCTCGTTTCATTGCCCACGGTTGCTGTATCCCTTGTCCGGCAAACCAGAGCGTCCCTTTACCATTTTTAGCATTAAGGGTATCCAGAACCGTCATAAGTTTGTCGCTATTATGCCGCGGGACGTTTTCATCAAAAAGATTTAGCTGCGCCATACCGGAACTGAAAAAATCCCCTAACATCACGCCTGCTTTTTGATAATGCCGCCCCTCTCGCCAGATGGCGTCAAGGCAGCGCGTCGCCGCACCAATAATATCCCGACTGTCCTGGGTTGGTGTCAGTAGTTTTACCGACGCGTTGTTACCATAGTAAGGTTCGTTATGGGCAAATGGACTGGTTTTAATAAACGCAGAAATGAAGCGGCAGAACTGGTGCTCTCCGCGCAACTTCTCCGCCGCACGTGAAGCATAGGTACAAATCGCCTCTCGCATGGCATTATAATCCGTGAGCCGCTCACCAAACGACCTTGAGCAGATGATTTCCTGCTTAACCGGCGCAAACTCCTCCAGTGCCAGGCACGATTCGCCGCGCAATTCCCGTACGGTTCTTTCCAGCACAACGCTGAAATGTTTGCGGATAAAGCGAATATCGGTTTCAGCCAGGTCGCAGACCGTTTTAATGCCCATAGCGTCCAGTTTTTTACTGATACGGCGTCCAACACCCCAGACTTCATCAACCGGAACTGCGGCCATCAGCTTGCGTTGGCGCTCGCTATTCGATAAATCGACCACACTGCCGGTCTGATCCTGCCACTTTTTAGCCGCATAGTTTGCCAGCTTAGCCAGTGTTTTGGTCTGGGCAATACCGACACCCACTTTAAGATGAGTTTTCTGCAAAATAGTGTCCCTCATCTCGCGACCAAAATCAGTAAGATCTCTGCAGTTCCTCACCCCCGTCAAATCACAGAACGCTTCATCAATACTATATCTTTCCACGCGCGGAGAGAGTTCCTCCAGGATGGACATGACTCTGCTACTCATATCCGCATACAGCTCGTAATTTGAACTAAAGCACGTCACGCCGTAACGTCGAAACAGATCTTTTTGTTTGAAGTACGGAGCCCCCATTTGGATACCCAATTTTTTGGCCTCCGCGCTGCAGGCAATAACACAGCCATCGTTATTTGAGAGAACCACCACCGGTTTATCACAGAGATCAGGCCGGAAAACGGCCTCACAGCTGGCGTAAAACGAATTTACATCGCAGAGTGCAAACATCAGCGCAGAGCCTTCACGGCATAGGTAACGACACCGAATACATTCAGTGATTCTTCACGACCGATAACGATCGGTGCATAAGCGCTGTTCATTGGAACGAGCTGTACCGTTGGACGAAGCTGCAGCCGCTTAACCGTGAACTCACCATCAACGGCAGCGATAATAATGTCGCCATGTACCGCCGTCAGCGAACTGTCAACAACCAGCAAATCGCCATTATCGATCCCCCCTTCAATCATTGAATCCCCCGCGGCTTTCACGAAGTACGTGGCACTGGGATGCTGAATTAGCAATTCATTCAAGTCGATGCCCCGCTCGACATAATCCGCAGCCGGGCTGGGAAACCCGCACTGAACAAGGTCACTAAACAAGGGGGTTGTATTGATTTCGCGGAGATCCGCTGGCTTGAGAAACAACATAATGACTCATCCAATATTAACTGTATTTATATACAGTAGTTTTATCTGAGCAGTTGTTCAAGCGGCTTTTTGTGGCGCTATTGCTATTCACCTGAATTATAACGACTAGTGTCTGTACAAACGTATCGCGACATGAAACCGGGTATAGTAGCGCCATAACATCATCAAAACGGACACACTATGACTACCGCAGGGAAAAGCAATCCGCTGGCCATTGGCGGCCTGATCGCGCTAACGCTCATCTGGAGCTATAGCTGGATTGCCATGAAACAGGTCACGCACTACATTGGTTCATTCGATTTCACCGCACTACGTTGTTCTTTTGGGGCATTGTTATTATTTATTGTCCTGATGCTACGCGGACGCGGAATGCGCCCGACCCCGCTCGGTTATACGTTGGCGATAGCCTTGTTACAAACGTGCGGCATGGTGGGATTATCACAGTGGGCGCTGGTCAGCGGCGGTGCGGGAAAAGTCGCTATTCTGAGTTATACCATGCCCTTCTGGGTGGTCATTATGGCCGCCCTTTTTCTCGGTGAACGCATGCGTCGTTTGCAGTACGTCGCTATTGCAGTGGCGGCGTTTGGCCTGATACTGGTATTACAGCCGTGGCAACTGGACTTTTCGTCAATGAAGAGTGCGCTGCTGGCAATCCTCTCGGGCATCAGTTGGGGAGCCAGTGCGGTTGTCGCCAAACGTATGTATGTTCGTCATCCCAGTATAGACCTGTTAGCACTCACCTCGTGGCAGATGCTGTATGCCGCGCTGGTGATGAGTCTGGTAGCCTGGCTGGTCCCACAGCGAACACCTGACTGGCAGCCTGTCGTATTCTGGGCATTAGGATATAGCGCCGTACTGGCAACCGCGCTGGCCTGGAGCTTATGGCTGTTTGTGTTGCGTAACCTGCCTGCCAGTATCGCCAGTTTAAGCACACTGGCGGTGCCGGTTTGCGGGGTACTATTTTCCTGGTGGTTGCTCGGCGAAGAACCTGGCGTTGTCGAAGGTAGCGGGATTGTGCTGATTGTTCTGGCACTGGCCATCATCAGCCTGAAGAAACGCGCCACGCAGGTGCAACGCGTTGAAAAAGAGATCTCATGCGAAAAATAATCACAGAGAAATAAAACACCCCGCATTACGCGGGGCGTTTTATCAGGAACGTTTTCGCGGCATCATGCGCAACAACGTATTATCCTTCCAGAAATAGTGATGTAGCAGAGCCGCGGCGGCATGCAGGCCAATGACAAAATAACCCAGGTTTGCCAGCGTTTCGTGCCATGATTTCAGCATATCGGCCAGTTCAAAATTGGCTTCTGCCGCATGTGGCATAACAATGCCGAATGCAACCCACGGATTTCCCCGGTTATACATCATCACCAGGCCAATAATCGGCAGCGCAATAAACAGCAAATAGATAACCAGATGCCCCAGATGCGCCATGCCAATCATCATCGGCTTCGGTTTTGGTTCAATCGGTGGTGCCGGATACTTAAGTCTGACCAGCAGACGCGCCACCATCAACGCTAAAATCGTGATACCACAGGAAACATGCACCATGTTGAACCCGGGACGATAGCTGCGCGGGAAAAATCCGCGAAACTCCATGGCACTGTAGGCCACAATGACCAACAAAAAGACCAGCCAGTGAATGCCAATTTGCAGGCCAGAATACTTCTTCCCCATAACACTTCTCGAATCAAAACAATAATGCGTCAACATAACGGGCTTTTGTTAAAAATTCATTAAGTTTTGTTCACCCATTTTCAGTCAGTTACGTTTAACCGCAAAAACAGCTATTGCCGCGGATGCCTGACTGGACTATGCCTGGTAGGGAAAATATGTCGTACCGTCTCATCCTGACAGGAGAAAACCATGAATAAAATTGGCATTAACGGTTTTGGTCGTATCGGTCGTCTGGTATTGCGTCGGCTACTGGAGGTCAAAAGCAGCGTGGAGGTCGTCGCTATCAATGACCTCACCTCACCGAAAATCCTCGCTTATCTGTTAAAACACGATTCAAACTACGGCCCGTTTCCCTGGAGCGTCGACTTTACCGAGGACGCACTGATTGTCGATGGTAAAAAAATTGCCGTTTACGCCGAAAAAGAGGCCAAAAATATTCCGTGGAAAACGACTGGCGCAGAGATCATCATCGAATGCACCGGTTTTTATACCTCAACAGAAAAAGCCAACGCGCACCTGGATGCCGGGGCCAAAAAAGTGCTGATATCCGCCCCGGCTGGGGATATGAAAACCATTGTCTTTAACGTCAACGACGACACGATGGATGCCAGCGATCGGATTATCTCTGTCGCGTCGTGCACCACCAACTGCCTGGCGCCGATGGCAAAAGCGCTGCATGACAGCTTCGGTATTCAGCTTGGCACCATGACCACTATCCATGCTTACACCGGAACGCAATCACTGGTTGATGGCCCTCGCGGGAAAGATCTGCGCGCCTCACGCGCGGCAGCAGAAAATATCATTCCTCATACCACCGGTGCGGCGAAGGCGATTGGTCTGGTGATCCCGGCCCTGAGCGGGAAATTAAAAGGTCACGCCCAGCGTGTTCCGGTAAAAACCGGATCCGTTACGGAACTGGTGTCGATTCTGGGTAAAAAAGTCACTGCGGAAGAGGTTAACGACGCGCTGAAAAAGGCAACGCTGAACAATGCATCATTCGGCTATACCGACGAAGAAATTGTCTCGTCAGATGTCATTGGCTCACATTTCGGTTCAGTATTTGATGCAACACAAACCGAGATCACCGAAGTGGGCGATCTGCAACTGGTAAAAACCGTGGCCTGGTACGATAACGAGTACGGTTTTGTCACCCAACTTATCCGTACGTTGGATAAAT
>NZ_SZWR01000017.1:386755-387773 GCF_005280875.1 Citrobacter sp. wls827 | reverse complement strand
TTGGCGGAGGATCGCCTCCGCCTCGTTTCATTTCCCGCTAATTCAATACGTTGTGAGTCTCTCCCCGTTTTCAACCCATTAAGTGTGCTATAGCTAACCTTTGCCACAAAGGGAGCACAGTAATGGAAGCACTGAGTCGAGAAACGTTAGAAACTATGATCGCGCAAGCCGTTGCCCACGCCGCCACCGTCTCAGTCTGGCCAATGGGTGAAGCCCCCGGAGCAAAAAACAGCGATGCGGTATTTACCCCCGAACCCAGACATACAGGAACCTCTCATTACGATCGTGCGGTAACCGGTATTCGTGCCCCAGAAATCACCGTCTACGCCCCCGCAAAACCGAATGGTGTGGGAATACTTGTCACCCCCGGCGGCTCTTATCGACGCGTAGTGCTGGACAAAGAAGGTAGTGCGCTGGCGCCCTTTTTTAATGCCCGCGGTTATACTCTGTTTGTCATGACCTATCGCTTGCCGGGGGATGGTCACGAGGAAGCGTCAAACGCACCGTTGGCCGATGCCCAACGCGCTATGCGCTACATTCGCGCCAACGCCCAGGAATGGAAAATTAACCCTGATCGTATCGGTGTGTTGGGCTTCTCTTCCGGTGGTCACGTGGCCGCCAGTCTGGGAACCCGGTTTGCCGAAACGGTTTATACGCCGATAGATAACGTAGACGAGCAACCTGCGCGCCCTGCGTTTATGGCACTGGTGTACCCGGTTGTCACTCTGCGCGAAGACATCGGTCACCCGGGATCTCGTCTTGAGCTGGTTGGCGCTAAGCCCGAAAAGGAAGATTTGCGCCACTATTCTCTGGAAGAACGCGTGGATAGCACAACGCCGCCGACATTCCTGCTACACGCCATTGACGATCCGGCGGTGAAGGTAGAAAACAGCCTGGTCTTCTTTAATGCGCTACGTGAGCAGGGCGTTCCGGTCGAAATGCATCTGTTTGAACGCGGTAAGCACGGATTTGGTATTCGCGATGCGCAAGGGTTACCGCTGGCCATCTGGCCGGAAAT
>NZ_SZWR01000017.1:364804-386686 GCF_005280875.1 Citrobacter sp. wls827 | reverse complement strand
GATGGCGCCGGGTGGCGTACAGACTCACCCGGCGAAAAACTTAGGACTGCAGATACACCACTTGCGTTTGCAGGTATTCGTTCAGACCATGTTTACCATCAGCCCCGCCAATCCCGGACTTACGCCAGCCAGCGTGGAAGCCCTGCATCGCCTCGAAGTTTTCTCGATTAATATAGGTTTCGCCAAACTTCAGCCCCTTAATCGCTTTCATCGCCGTATTCAGATTCTGCGTATAGATCGATGAGGTCAGACCGTAGTCGCTGTCATTGGCCATTGTCAACGCCTGTTCCAGCGTATCAAACGCCACCACCGGCAGCACCGGACCAAACGTCTCCTCGTGCATAATCGCCATCTCCTGGCGCACGTCTAACAGTAACGTCGGCGGGTAGTAATAACCTTTGCCGGCAACGGCTTTACCGCCCAGAACCACTCTGGCCCCTTCCTGCACTGCGCACGCCACTTTCTGTTCCACACGTGCCAGCGCAGCCGCATTAATGAGCGGCCCCATCGCGATGTCATTACGCTCGGCCGGATTGCCAAACTGCACGGCTTTCATTGCCTCTCCCAGACGATTCACAAACTGGTCATAGATACCTTTCTGGACATACACGCGTTCGGCACAGTTGCACACCTGACCGGTATTGATCACCCGCGAGTCAACAATCGCCTTCACGGCCAGCTCAAGGTCAGCATCGTCCATGACGATTGCCGGCGCTTTGCCGCCCAGCTCCAGACATACCTTAGTGATATTTTTCGCTGCCGCAGCCATGATTTTCTCGCCCGCCACAACGCTGCCGGTCATGCTCACCATCGCCACTTTGGGATTCCCGGCAAGTTCCTGACCGACTGTTTCACCGCGTCCCAGCACCAGGTTAAAGACTCCGCGCGGTAAACCAATGTCATCAACAATTTTGGCAAAGGCGATGGCGTTATTCGGTGTGAATTCACTCGGCTTAATGACAATGGTATTCCCCGTCAGCAAGGCGGGAGCCAGTTTGCGGGCGATCAGGAAAAACGGGAAATTCCACGGCAGAATGCCCGTCGTCACGCCCAGTGCACGCTTAAACAGCAGAATATTCTCGCCCGGGCGGTCGCTTTGCAGGATCTCACCTTCATAACGACGTGCCCATTCCGCCATGTAATCGATATAGTCGGCGGTAAATGAGACTTCGACCTCGGCCAGTTGCTGTATTTTTCCACCTTCCGCCACAATCAACGCACTGATTTCAGCGGCTCGCTGACGGATGCCCGCAGAAATTTTGCGTAACCAGTTCGCCCGTTCAATAGCTGGCAGAGCTTCCCATTGCGGCTGAGCACGCTGTGCGGCATCGATCGCTTTACGCGCATCTTCAGCGCCCCCATCGGGAATACGCGAGATAATCTCTTCGGTCGCTGGATTGATGACATCAATCCAGGCATCGTCGTGCCAGGTCACAAACTGCCCATCAATATACATAGGATGTTGTACGGGTACTGACATGCGCTTCTCCTGTGATTGATTTGTTTTTAACAAGTAAAACTATTGTTAATTAATACCAATCATGCATGACGCATTACTGCTGGAATTGTCGTTCTGTGAGCCGCTTCATAAAAGCATCTGGTAATGTCATGGCGGAGGGGAAAAACAGACAGGATTTATGCCCGTTTGCGGCAAAACGCCGACAAACGGGCAGCAAAGATTACAGCGATCGGCTCGCCAGCAGGTCAGTCAGCGCCGTATCGTTTTGCAGATGCAACCATGCATCCTCAACATTCTGCGGAATATCAACATGGGCGATAAAATCACGACCACGAGGGCCATAGCCGGTTGCATCATCGCGCAGTCTCGGCAATTCGCCGGTAATCAGTGAAAGATAGCGATCCACAGACCACAGCCCCTCCGCAGTTGGCGCGAAATCCACACCACCGTTCTGTAGAGTCAACTCAGGGATAAAACCGGGAAAACTCAACCAGCGCGGCGCCTGCAGAAAATCACGGGTTACACGCTGAAACGTCGCCATCGTGCGGCGTTGCATTGTAGGGTCCTGCACCACAATGACCGTGTGAATATTTTCTGTCGCCTGGTTCAGTAAGGCACAACTAAAGCGTGCATTCTCACCACAGTTTGTTGACTGGTCTTCCACCCAAATCGTCTCACCCGGAATTTGCCAGAACTGGTGCGC
Source organism: Citrobacter sp. wls827 (assembly GCF_005280875.1). Taxonomy (NCBI): domain Bacteria; kingdom Pseudomonadati; phylum Pseudomonadota; class Gammaproteobacteria; order Enterobacterales; family Enterobacteriaceae; genus Citrobacter; species Citrobacter sp. wls827. The sequence goes on along the minus strand of NZ_SZWR01000017.1, from coordinate 384,524 downwards.
AATATCAGCCAGGATCGCAGCTTCTGCTCGTCCGCTGGTGCGGATGATGTTATAGCGAGGATGCTCTGCAATCGCGTCATACAGAAAGCGCGTAGAATGACCGATGCCACCGCTAATCAGTAAGGGAACCTGTTGTTCTTTCGCGATCCGACAAGCGGCGTCGATGGTCGGAATAACCGCGTTGCCCGCCAGAATCACGCAGTCTGACTGAACGGTGATGTTCTCCATAAAATCATTCTGCGCCAACCATCGCCCTACGGTATTTATCGCCGCAAGGGTGGCTGCGGAAAGTATCGGGAACTGACTCATACTCATAACTCCTGGTGTTTATTCTTTACCGGGTACAGATGCCGGATGGCGGCTATGCCTTATCCGCCCTACGGTCCAGCATCGCGTCACCCCGTAATCTGCTCCATCGCCTGCAGAATACGTTTATCGGAGATCGGATATGGTGTGCCAAGCTGCTGGGCAAAATAGCTGACTCGCAGCTCTTCTATCATCCAGCGGATCTCTTTGACATCATCATCTTCACGCCGCGCGGGCGGCAGTTTATTGAACCACTGCTGCCAGGCCTGCTGCACACTATCTACTTTCAGCATCTGCGCCCGATCGCGGTGTGGATCAATCGCCAGTTTCTCCAGCCGTTTTTCAATGGCCTGCAAATAACGCAACGTATCGCCCAGACGTTTGAATCCATTGCCGGTGACAAATCCACGGTACACCAGCCCGCTCATTTGCGCTTTGATATCCGAAAGCCCCAGCGCCATGGTCATATCCACACGCCCTTTCAGACGTTTGTTGATATTAAATACCGCTGTCAGGATCTGTTCGACCTGCTTCGCAATATCGACCACTGTGTCATTCAGCTCGGCCCGCACTTTTTCGTGCAACGTCGCAAAACCCTCTTCCGTCCACACCGGGCCGCCGTTAGCGTCGATAAGTCTATCCACACCGCAGGAGATACAGTCGTCAATCAAATCCAGCACTTTGCCATACGGGTTAAAATACAGCCCCAGCTTCGCTTTGTTGGGCAGTTTCTCGTGTAAATATTTGATAGGTGATGGAATATTCAGCAACAACAGGCGGCGTAAACCGCACCACATCGCCTGCTGTTGCTCCAGCGGATTATCAAACAGTTTGATAGCAACGCTGTCATGCTCATCCACCAGCGCAGGCCACGCTTTGACTTTATAGTTGCCGCGTTTTTGCTCGTAACTTTCCGGCAACTGGCCGAAGCTCCAGATGTGCAATCCGCTCTGTTCAATACCGTCATCCGCCACCGCAGACAACGTTTCCTGGACTTTACCCTTCAACGCATCTTTCAGATCCTGCAGTGAGCGTCCTTCCTGCAGCTTTTTGTTCTTATCGTCGACCACCCGGAACGTTATTTTCAGATGATCGGGCACCTGATCCCAGTGCCAGTCGTCACGGTCAACGGTGACGCCGGTCATGCGGCGCAGTTCACGCTCCAGTGAATCCAGCAGCGGCAGTTCCAGCGGCGTCACTCGGCCTAAAAACGCTTCCGCATAGTTCGGTGCTGGCACAAAGTTACGCCGTACCGGTTTTGGCAGTGATTTAATCAGGGCGATCACCAGTTCACGGCGCAGCCCCGGAATTTGCCATTCAAAACCGCTCTCTTCGATCTGGTTAAGCAGCGGCAGCGGAATATGCACGGTCACGCCATCTGCATCAGCGCCGGGTTCAAACTGATAGCTCAGACGCAGTTTGAGATTGCCCTGATGCCAGAAGTTCGGGTAATCCAGCTTGCTGATTTTCTCCGCGCCCTCTTTGATGAGCATGCTCTTTTCAAAGTTGAGCAGATCCGGTGTCTCGCGGCTAACCTTCTTCCACCAGCTGTCAAAGTGGCGGGCAGAAACCACATCATGGCTGATGCGCTGGTCGTAAAACTCAAACAGCGTCTCATCATCGACCAGAATGTCGCGACGGCGTGATTTGTGCTCCAACTCTTCCACTTCCGCACGCAACTTGAGGTTGTCACGGAAAAACGCATGGCGAGTTTGCCAGTCGCCTTCCACCAACGCATGGCGGATGAACAGTTCACGCGACAGGACTGGATCGATCTGGCTGTAGTTCACCTTACGGGCGGCCACAATCGGTAAGCCGTAAACGGTGACCTTTTCTGTCGCCATTACAGCACCCTGCGCGCGTTCCCAGTGCGGTTCACTGTATGAACGTTTGATCAGATGCTGGGCAACCGGCTCCACCCACTCGGGATCGATACGTGCGGCAATACGTCCCCACAGGCGGCTGGTTTCCACCAACTCCGCCACCATCGTCCATTTCGGTGGTTTTTTAAACAACCCAGAACCGGGGAAGATCGAGAAGCGGGCGTTACGCGCGCCGGTAAATTCCTGTTTATCGGCATCTTTCATCCCGATATGCGACAGTAACCCGGTCAACAGCGCAACGTGAATTTCCCGATACTCAGCAGGTTCGCTGTTAACCGGAATACCCAACTCTTTCACTACCTGGCGCAGTTGCGTGTAGATATCCTGCCACTCTCGCACGCGCAGGTAGTTTAGAAAATCAAGTTTGCACTGGCGACGGAACTGGTTTGACGACAGCGCTTTTTGCTGCTCGCCAAGATAGTTCCACAGGTTCACAAACGCGAGGAAATCAGACTCTTTGTCGTGGAAGCGGCGGTGTTTCTCGTCAGAAGCCTGTTGCTTGTCCATTGGACGCTCGCGCGGGTCCTGAATGGACAGCGCCGAGGTAATGATCATCGCTTCACGTACGCAGCCATGTTTTTGCGCTTCCAGCACCATGCGCGCCAGACGCGGATCCACCGGCAGTTGCGACAGTTGACGACCCAACGGCGTTAACTTATACGCGGTTGCCTGTTCATCGGTGGTTATCGCCCCCAACTCTTCGAGCAGGCGTACCCCGTCCTGAATATTGCGTTTATCCGGTGCTTCAACGAACGGGAATGCCGCGATATCCCCCAGTCCCAGCGCAGTCATCTGCAAAATAACGGATGCCAGGTTGGTACGCAGGATCTCCGGGTCGGTAAACTCCGGGCGCGACAGGAAATCGTCTTCGGAATACAGGCGAATACAGATCCCTTCAGAAACACGACCGCAGCGGCCTTTACGCTGGTTGGCAGAAGCCTGTGACACCGGTTCAATCGGCAAGCGCTGAACTTTGGTGCGGTAACTGTAGCGGCTGATACGCGCAGTGCCCGGGTCAATTACATATTTGATCCCCGGCACGGTTAGCGAAGTTTCCGCCACGTTGGTAGCCAGCACGATACGGCGGCCGCTGTGCGACTGGAATACGCGGTTCTGCTCGCTGTTAGAAAGACGCGCATAGAGCGGTAGCACTTCGGTATGGCGCAAATCCAGCTTATTCAGCGCATCCGCAGTATCGCGAATTTCGCGCTCGCCGCTCATGAAGATCAGAATGTCGCCCTGACTTTCACGGCCTAACTCATCTACGGCATCAAAAATCGCCTGCAGTTGGTCACGCTCGGTGTCATCTGCATCTTCAACAATCGGGCGATAGCGCACTTCCACCGGATACGTTCGGCCGGAGACTTCGGTAATCGGCGCGTTATTGAAATGCTTTGAAAAACGCTCCGGGTCGATGGTCGCCGAAGTGATAATAATTTTGAGATCCGGACGACGCGGCAGGAGTTCTTTCAAATAGCCGAGCAGAAAATCGATATTCAGACTGCGTTCATGCGCTTCATCGATGATGATGGTGTCGTACTGCATCAGCAGCCGATCCTGCTGAATTTCCGCCAGCAGGATACCGTCAGTCATCAGCTTAACCATGGTGTTGTCACTGACATGATCGCTGAAACGCACTTTATAACCGATACAGCCGCCCGGCTCGGTTTGCAACTCTTCCGCAATACGGTTCGCCACGGTGCGCGCCGCCAGACGGCGCGGTTGAGTATGGCCAATCAGCCCTTTCACCCCACGCCCCAGCTCCATACAGATTTTCGGTAACTGGGTGGTTTTCCCCGAACCGGTCTCACCGGCCACAATCACCACCTGATGGTCGCGAATAGCGTCCAGAATATCCTGCTTTTTCTGGCTGACGGGCAGGTTTTCCGGATAGGTAATCTCCGGACGCGCCGCTTCGCGCAGCACGACTTTACCTGCTGCCTGCGCGATCTCTTTCGCCATCTCCTGGTAAATGGCCTGTTGTGCATCAGGATTTTTAACCTTCTTCACGCCGTGCAGGCGGCGGGCAAAACGCTGTCTGTCGCGCAGCATCAGTGAGTCCAGCTGTTGCTGCAGCATGTTGAAGGTTAATTTTTGTTGTTCTGTCATAGCGTTAGAGGGCAGTGCTCTGCCGGGTTAAATCTCTTGTAGATGATAGGTATAGAGTACCACATCGGCGCTTTTCATGTGTTGTTCAATAATTTCGAACATAGGATTCGATATATTGCGCTATCACTGCGGCAGGATTGTGAATAAAGTGTCAACAAGCAACGGGGCACATCCCCTTCAAACACATAAAAGGAAACACCCATGAGCAAGGTATTAGTTCTTAAATCCAGTATTCTGGCAGGGTACTCTCAGTCTGGTCAGTTGTCTGATTATTTTGTTGAACAGTGGCGTGAAAAGCACTCCGCTGATGAAATCACCGTCCGTGACCTGGCTGCAAATCCTGTTCCGGTGCTGGATGGCGAGCTGGTGGGTGCGATGCGCCCGAGCGATACGCCGCTGACGCCACGCCAGCAAGAAGCGCTCGCGCTGTCCGATGAACTGATCGCTGAGCTGAAAGCGCATGATGTGATTGTTATCGCCGCGCCGATGTATAACTTCAACATCCCAACGCAACTGAAAAACTACTTCGACCTGATTGCCCGTGCTGGCGTGACCTTCCGTTACACCGAGAAAGGCCCGGAAGGTCTGGTAACTGGAAAACGTGCGATCGTGCTGACCAGCCGTGGTGGTATCCATAAAGATACGCCGACCGACCTGATCACCCCGTATCTGAATGTGTTCCTGGGCTTTATCGGTATCACCGACGTGAACGTCGTCTTCGCGGAAGGCATTGCTTACGGTCCGGAAGTGGCATCTAAAGCACAATCCGATGCAAAAGCGGCAATCGACAGCGTCGTCGCTGCCTGATGATTGACCCTCTCACCATCCGGTGGGAGGGTTTTTACTTCTTTGCTTGCTTCCCGTGAATGCGATTAATATCACGCCAGATGGTTGCGTAATCCCTGCACTTCGCCAGATTCTCTTCCCAGCAATGCTGTAAAAATTGTTCCGGCTCCGCGACATCCCGGCTTAACAGCTTGAATACCCAACGATTCCAGACACACCACTTGAAAAGCCACATGATTTCACCCCAGGACGCTACCGGAGGGGAACTATATCAACATCGATATCATGCAGTGTGGCAACTATTGCGATATCGATGAATAATTCATGTGAATGCAATACTTGTCAGCTCCTGCTCAGAAATGAATTATTATTTCCTTAACCATTTCCCATTTATGCCCTGTACATACTCGCCGGGTTTGGCGCGAGCAACCAGCTTTTGTCCGGCCATTTTCGCCACTTCATCTGGTGGAATGTTGTTACTCTCAGCCAGTTGCTGATAGCTGGCGTTGCGCGCTTTATTAATCTCATTCACCAGCGCCTGCGTTTCGGCATCGGTTTTCAATGCCACCAGATAACCATTAAGCGTTTCGCCTACCCGTCCCTGGGTTCTGGCTTCATTCAGCGTCAATGCCCATACGTTGCCGCTCAAAAAACTTAACGCCACCAGGATCGCTACAAGCTGTTTTTTCATCGTGACCTCAGAACAGATCGCTGCGCGATTTCAATAAACTCTCGACGTCTTTATCCACTTTGATATGGATCTCGTGCTCGATTTTGACGTTCATATTGATAGTGATGGGCTCTTTAGGCGCAGCCACTTCGATTCTGGGGGTACACCCCGCCAGCAGAGATGACGCAAGCAGTCCCAGCATGGCAGCTATCGTTTTCATTGTTGTTCCTCACATTCCTTGCCTTCCGGGCAATGGGTTTCTGGCAGCGCTGCATTTTGTTCAAGCCATGCCTGTAAATTGTCGCCAAAACGCAAACTGCGCCATAGCGTAAAGACGTTTTCCTCGTGGGTGTAATTCAAATTAACCGTTCCCACTTTGCCATCCACCCGACTGTTGCCAGTCACCGTTGCCTGCATGGTTAAAACACCGAGGTTATCCAGATTTATTTTCGTCCAGGAATGGCTTATTTCCATATAACGCAGCCAGTTAATGGCCGCACCGGCCGCCATATTATCTTTGACGACGGCATCCGCCGTGTCCTTATCAATACGCAACGTCATTGGTCCTGGGTTGGTCAGCCAGCCGTCTTTGATGATCCACTTTTCGTTATTCAGCCATAACGGTAACGCACCGCTGACCGGACCCGACATAGCAAACTGCTTCGGATTTACCGCACTGATGAGTTCGCTGGAGGAGATATTCTGCACCCGTAACAATGCCGGGTCGTGCTGCGGCATCCGCAGTTGTTGCATAACCACTTTGCCACCCAGTAGTTCGGCGCTGACATCGCTTAACAGCAACGGATTGTCTTCACTCCAGGGATACCCGCCCTGCAGATCGGCGGTGATGTTTGTCGCAGCAACCTGATTCACAACTTCTGCAATACGTAATGACACCGGCCCCCGCGTACCCAGTTGCCATACGCCTTCGCTAAAACGAAACGGCAGCACAAAATCGACACCGTTAATTTGGTTATCAGGCATCCAGGCACTACCCCCTTTCAGTACACCGTGCCCCCCCGCCTCAAAGCCCTGCTCCGGCGCAGCAGAGAACGCCACCTGCGCATAAAGTTCACCTTCGCGCAGATTCATTTTCCAGTCCGGTGGTACCAATGGCTGGAAAACGGTGAGTGATTGTTTTGGCCACCAGGCCTGGCCACCAGGCCTGGCCACGCAGACGGATCCCATCCCAGCGCCCATTCAACTGTACAGGACCAATTGCTCCGGCATGAAGTTGACCTTTGAACTGGAAAATCGTCGGATCAGTCCCTTCAACACTGAACTTCAGCGTTGAAGGAGGTAAGACGCTGCCCCCGCTAAAGAGTGTATTTCCGGCATCGAGCGAAAGCGCACCGCTAAACGTCGGTTTTTCGGCATCACGGACCCACACAATCGGCGCATCCATCACCAGACGCGGGTTTTCCACCTTCATGGTGCCATATTGCAGTTGGTCAAACCCGGTCGAGAGGTCGAAAAGTCTCAGGGTGTTGTCGTGCCACTCCCCTTTGCCCGCGACATCCCAAAGCGCATGCATCGGTGTAAAACTGCCTTTGCCCCAATACCGCCACTGCCAACGACCGGCATCAGGAAGAAAATCATTGGCCAGACCATCAAGGTGTAACTCAAAGTCACCCATCTGGTTCTCATGCGCTCGTAAAATGGCCTGCAGACGCCCATCCACACCGCGCTGTGTCACTTTAACGCCAGCCAATGGCCAGCGAATTTCGTCAATATCGAGTGAGTCGATGACTCGCCCACGGGAACGCAGCAATGCCCCTGGCTCGAAAGCGAGCTGCGGATCGATCAGGCTTCCGGTAAGTCTGGCGGGTAACTTCGCGTAGAAGATCAGGTCATCCTGTTTCGCCTCACCGATCAACTGTAACGGCATATCGCTACTATCCACACCGAGCCTACCTGGCCCTAACGTTAATACGGCGTTTCCTTTACCGGCATCGCCTTGCGTCAGAATGTTCAGACGCCCACTCACCACGGCATTTTCCAGACCGGCCTGCCAGTTTTCAACTTTCACCCCCAGACGCCCACTTAACGGGAACCCCTGATAAGGCCAGTTCCAGCGACCGTCACTGATAGTCAGTTGCTGACGCGTTATTTCCCATGGCAGATCGAGAAGCGGATCGGCCGCATCCCGTGCCATGACGATCAGTTGTCCGCTGTTTTCTTGCCACTCAAGTTCGGCGTCAACCAGCGTTGGCTCCTGCGGCAAGCTCAGAGTAGCAACCGCATGCCCGCTCACTGGTAGTCCATCAGGAACCAGCGGCATGGTAAATTCACCGACCAGTTTTATCGGCGGCTGCCCTTCAAATGCTGCAACATCCAGCTCATTTACCGTCAGATTCTGTCCGTGCAGACGCCCCTGAAATTTAACTTTTTCACCCTGGTAGCGCAGCTGCTGGGTAGAGGGCGTTAGCGAGAGCGACAGTTTCCCCTGCCACTCCTGCCATGGAGAGAGAATAACGTTGTCGATGTTAATCCAGGTATTGGGTAGCATTGATTGCCATTCAGCCAGCGTTTTTGGCGCTACCGGCGAGGATTCTGCCTGCGGCAATTTGGCCAGGCAAGCCGAGTCGAGCTCAATTGTCCCAACATTAAGCAACCAGCGGCTGGGGTGAGAGAGCTCTGCCTGAGTAATGCGCGCTAGCGGGCAATCATCGACCAGATAGCGAAGTTCCGGGATATGCAGCCCATGCTGTGTCAGCCGTGGGCTCTCATCCAGCGCAATACGCGTGCCGACAGGCAACCAGACGCCCACCAGCGTGGGAACCCACAGGCCAAGGGTCATGACCAACGTCAGCGGCACGAGAATCAATAATAAGAGGAGTGCCAGTACGGCTTTATATTTACCCTTCATGGGTAGTTAATATCCTGATTTAGCGAAAATTTAAGCCGGTTTAGGCCAGTATTGTGGCATGTTTAGCTAAACATGCCCACCTTAAGAATAGATACCATTGAAATATATGTAATATTTATAGGTTGTGGGTAATAAAAAATAGTGGTCTCTCAGTGAGATACCCTGTACCACATCCGTCAGTGGCGCAGAAAACCGACCATTTTTTCGCCCTATTAGCCCTATGCCGTGCCTCATTTCTGATGAAAGGCAATGCCCAATAATTTGTCGAGCACAATATTAACCAGCGAAATAGCAATCTTCTCAACCTGAGCTCTTGCTGCAATTTCCACCGTGTTTTTATATTGTCGCAGCAGTTGATCTCTGGCGTAGAGCAACGCCTCCAGTTCACTGTCACTCAGTTTTCCCTGCCCACGAAGACGCAGCCAGTACGCAATTTTCTTACCGGTATCGTTTATTACCTCATTCGTATCTTTTGCTGCCGAGAGCAAGAGCGCTTTCAGTTGTTCTTTAATGGATTCAGCAACCTCATTTTTAATCGCATTCATGGCATCATCAATATCTGACATTTTTCATCCCCTATTTTACAACAGACCCCACACGGGAACTTTCTCCCCGAATGGCCAGATCGTAGTTCAACTTAACTACATCGGTTTTTTCATCCGCATAGACGACGCTAAATAACTTTTTATCCTTCATCGCCATTCGGCAATCACTCTCAAAGACATTATCGAGGTAATGAATAGCCCGTACACGTGAGTCATCATGCTTGCCTGCAGCATATTCCGTCGCCTCACGGAACTTGAGGTCCCCGGTATCGCAAGTAGCCTTTACCTTAGTTTCATCAAAGGTATTCCCGGGTTTAGCTGTATTATCTTCGAGAAATTTAAGGTGGAACGCCTTTAAATTTGTGAAGTTCTGGTACGCGCCTGCATCGTAGTGTGAAACGAATAAGGCACACCCACTCAGTAAAAGGAAAGTGCAAAACATTAGCGGGGCAGCGTATTTAAGCACTATATTAGATCGTTTCATTTTTCACTCTCCGCGATACCCCATGATGGCAAACAGCGTTTCCCCTCCTTGTACGTCGCTGGCAAGGAATCCGTCGGCGGTGAGCGCCAACGGGCGTCGTGTCACCGAATTACCAACATTACCGCCAATAATTTCAATCTCATTAGTGCCTACGGAAACAACTAAGTCGGTGTGACTGCTGTAGTTGCCCAGATGCTGATGATCGTAATCAACGACTTTGTCGGGGTCTCTGTCCCAACAAACTAAATCCCCCACCTGCGGTTTACGCTCATTCAGCCTGTATCCCCAGTACAACGCTTTAGCATTACCCTGATTTCTGTCGCGGATCGATTTGCTGATGTACGTCGCATGCGAAGCAGAGTAGGAAAAACGCTCCCCCGCGCCAGCCTGACGTATGGCCCATGAAATGAACGCCGCCGACCACGGCCAGTCATGATCTCGCCCGTCCAGATCGTCCCGCCCGATTTTTGCCCAATACAGGCCAACACGTTGCCACCAGCCATCCTCACCCTCTTTGTGCCCGGAATGAAGAAGGCCACCATTGCGGTTGTAGCGCTGCTCGCCAAAAAAATGCCACTCGTCAGCGGCGATCGACGCGGCGTTATCCGCAAAACCAGAAACGGGTGCTTCCTCACCAAAATACGGAACGCTGGGTTGTTCCACCGGAGGTATCGATGTCTGAGTGATTGATATATCAGGTAAGGGCCTGACGGGTATACCGTTAGCGTTAATGGGGACCTGCGAAAGATCCCAGTTGCCGCGATCTATTTCAAATCGCAAACATTTTGTACGATAAACGGTAGGATGAAGTTCGGGGTTGCTATGGTTGGCTAACCATGAATTTCTCACTTCAACATACTGGGAAATCCAGGTGTGTTCATCACCGCCACTGGCTGGAGGCACCTCACGAAACTGGGCGCGCAAGAACGTCAAAATAGTGCCGCTATGAACAAATGAGTCATAGATGACCAGAAATGAGAGCGCATCTTTAAAACCAAAGTCCTGTGCCCATTTCAGCGCAGGCAGATAGTAGCGCTCATCAAAGAACCGATCCTGTACCGATTTCATTATCGGATCATCGCGCCCTGCTCGTCGTAATAAGTCCTTAAACGGTTCATTGTCAACCAGTGCGATATTACCTATCTTTGCAACATACGGAGCAAGATCGGCACTGAATCGCCCATTTGCATTAACGTAGCGGGTCACCAGATCCTGCAATTTGCTGTATTCCGTAGTTTGTGAACGACCGTAAGTGATCTGCCTGATCCCGTGAGGACCATCATGGAATATCGCGATAGCCGAGTAATCGCCTTCGGCCGAGCCGGTTTCAAACGCATTCAAAACTCGTTCACAGAGACTTTTCTGTGCGGGTGTAAGTATCATGATGCCCTCTCTGTCGATAGTTAACCGTTACACTTCACTTACTTTTCGGACTGTCGGATTTACCCGGTGCTGCTGGTTTTGGGCCAGTTGAACGGACCTGCATAACCCGTTGAAGAATATCGAACCAGAAAGGTCCGCCGAGTGAGACGGCGAAAATAGTCACCAGCAGGCCCACCACTTTTGCCAGCCATTCAGCCCCCCCTTGCGGCCATCCTTTCCAGCCCAGTTCGAAGCCTGCAGACTGCATAACGGCAATCGCGTGGTTATATTTGCCTTTAGCTGTCGCGATGCGCTCCTTGTCCTGAGCCTGATTTTTCGCCTCATTGACTTCCTGCTGCGCGATCGCCACCATTTTTTCTCGAACATCAGGATTGGAGGCCAGCACAGTCGCAAGGTTGAGGGTGTCAATATTCCCCCCAAGAACCAGAACGGTGGCGACAATCAACGTGATGGTCTGCATTTTTCGTTTATACCAACCCGAGGCGCGATCCATTACCGCATCAAACTGTTTTGCAACCGCGTTGCGAAACGTGGCTGCGTTATTGCCCGTCTGCGCCACCACTGTTTCGAGGATGCCTTTGATCCGATTATTTTTGGCATTTCCCGGCATGGCATTCACTCCAGCGGAGAGCGTTGCCATCGCACTTTTGCTGACAACTAACGCCTCCACGACTTGCGCGACAATGTCTGGGGGAATATAGGAAGGACGCCCCTGGTTTCCTTTACTTAGGGACTGAATTAACGGATGTTCAAAAAACTGAGTAATAAATTGCTGATTTTGCGACAGATCGCCTGAAAGGAACTCGCTCAGCGCCACGTCAAGATTTTGACTACGAATACGGGTCCACGCAGAAATAGCTTCAACAATCGCGGTACATGCTATCCCAAACATGAAATACACAGTCATTATCCCAATTAATATATCAAGCGTTTCAAGTCCAAACATATTGTCTCCCTCACGGTGAAGAGCGTTTGGTCAACCGATAGCAGAAACCATGCGGGTTGCTTCCTGAAAATATGAGTCAGAAACAGTGAGTATTCGGTAAGAGGTTCGTAGTAATTACTAGCGCGGTATCAATCAGAAGTCTGATGTCCTTTGGCTAGCCACATGCGTTATCTAATAAACAGTCACTAATAAAATATTACTATCCTGTCAGTCCAAATTAAAACCATTTTATTAATGCCATTCCCTGCGGAAATACGTAAATCTTAATTACCCCGATTAATTTTAGTTGGTAACATTCAGAAAAAATCAATAAAGGAAAGACACTCCAACCAAGTTTAAAGCAAGGTCAAGCAAAATGAAAATATTAAAATACATAGTGTTCAGTATTTTTATAGCCATACTAAATGGTTGCGGCATGTCCAACACAGGTGTTACCAGTATGGCATCTAGCAGCAATGAAATAAATATATTAACTCAAAAACCAGATTATGCCATTGTCAAGGTTTTGTATGCCACCGATAGAAATTATAACAGCGGCGCACCACCCAACCAATCATATGGAATCAATCGAGCCTCAATCTCCTATGGATTCTGTGAAGTTAGCATTCCTCGACACCACATTATAGGAGTAACTGAACAACCTTCATTTTTAAAGCTTGAGTTCAAAGAAGATCCCAAAAAACACGTGGCCTTACTTGGTGTAACGCCTTTAGCTAGAAATATTTTTTTCAATTACCTTGTATCCACAGTAAGCAATATACCAGAGAAAAAGACCTTCATTTTCGTTCATGGGTATAATGTCTCATTCGCCGAGGCAGCCAGAAAAACAGCTCAAATATACTATGATTTAAACATCGATATGGTCCCTGTTTTTTATAGCTGGCCTTCACAGGCCAGAACTTCTGCTTATACCATCGATGAGCAAAATGCTGAGTGGACACAAACCAACCTAAAAAATTTCCTTATCGACTTTCTTGAGAAATCCGATTCAAAAAATATTTACCTGATAGCCCACAGCATGGGTAATAGAATTTTATCGCGGGCGATTATTGATGTATTGAATACAAATACAGATTATCGTAATCGCATAAAAGAGGTCATTCTAACTGCTCCTGACATAGATGCCGATGTTTTCAAACGAGACATTGCCCCTGCACTGGTGGCACAAGGAGAACCTGTTACTTTATATGCTTCATCAACAGATAAGGCGTTAGCCGCATCCCAGACGATACACCGTTATCCGCGAGCGGGTGATTCGTCTACTGGTTTGATTTATTATCCTGGAATAGAATCGATTGACGCAACTAATGTTGATACTAGCTTTATAGGCCATAGTTACCCAAGCGAAGAACGTTCTGTGCTTTCAGATATTTTTTATCTTATTAATGATAACAAGCGAGCATCCCAACGCATCGGGCTAAGCTACATTGAAGCTGGGCAATACTGGAAAATCAATGAATGAATAAATAATGAATTCAAACATTCTGAATAACACAAGTATACCCTGTTCGGCGATAGTAGACTCCTGGAGACAAGAGTCTACTATCAGTACGAATGTCCATAACCAGGAACGACCAGGTAAAAGCTAACACTCATGTGTCGAACTACATTTAACCTTATGTATTTGCTATATATCTAGTTATGTTAAGACATCCCCTAAGGAAGAATATGACTGTGCCACTTTCGTCTGCCCCTCATCCCTCTGCTCACGGCATTTTGCCTGCCCACGTTAGCCCATCAGGCAACGTTGAATAAAGTCAAAGAAGCAGAAAGCCAGCTCACCGCACGCGTTTATGCCGAGCTGGATCTCACCAGCGGCGCTGGTGCTATCACCCGTTGACGCCGGGCAAGAGCAGCTCAAACCGTCGCATTAAGTACGGCCAGCCTGACCTGGTCGAGTACTCGCCGGTAACGGAAAAACATCTTGCGGACGGCATGACCGTCGGCGAATTATACGATGCCGCCATCACCCTATGCTGAGTAAAGTGGTTTAAATCCAGCAATGTGCCCACATTAAGAAGAGATACTCTAGAATTATTCATTATATCTATGACTACCAATAACTTTTTAGATTTTGTAAAATAATTTGAACTGAATTAATGTGACGTCAAAATCACTGGAGAAAGTCTTATGAAACTCGCCATCTATAGTACAAAACAGTACGACAAGAAGTATCTGCAGCAGGTTAACGAGGCTTTTGGTTTTGAACTTGAATTCTTTGACTTTCTGTTGACGGAAAAAACAGCGAAAACCGCCCATGGTTGTGAAGCCGTGTGCATTTTCGTCAACGACGATGGCAGCCGCCCTGTTCTGGAAGAACTGAAAAAGCACGGTGTGAAATACATCGCGCTGCGCTGCGCCGGGTTCAATAACGTCGATCTGGACGCTGCGAAAGAGTTGGGCTTGCAGGTTGTACGTGTTCCTGCCTATTCACCTGAAGCCGTCGCCGAACATGCAATCGGTATGATGATGACGCTGAACCGCCGTATCCATCGTGCTTATCAGCGTACTCGTGACGCCAACTTCTCTCTTGAGGGGCTGACCGGCTTTACCATGTATGGCAAAACGGCTGGGGTGATTGGTACAGGTAAAATCGGTGTTGCTGCACTGCGGATCCTGAAAGGGTTTGGTATGCGCCTGCTGGCGTTTGATCCCTACCCAAGCGCTGCTGCGCTGGAGTTAGGCGTTGAATATGTCGATCTTAAAACACTGTTTGCGGAGTCTGATGTTATTTCCCTGCACTGCCCGTTAACACCAGAAAATTATCATCTGCTCAATCACGAAGCTTTTGAGCAAATGAAAAATGGCGTGATGGTTATCAACACCAGCCGCGGGGCGTTGATCGATTCTCAGGCAGCAATCGACGCGCTGAAAAACCAGAAGATCGGTTCCCTGGGGATGGACGTGTACGAAAATGAACGCGACCTGTTCTTTGAAGATAAGTCCAATGATGTGATTCAGGATGATGTGTTCCGTCGTTTGTCAGCCTGTCATAACGTCCTGTTCACCGGGCATCAGGCATTCCTGACTGCCGAAGCGTTGACCAGCATTTCTGAAACAACCTTGCAGAATCTGGCTCAAATCGCCAAAGGCGAAACCTGCCCGAACGCCCTCTTCTAATCATTCCGCTCCCCCGCCTCCGGGGGAGCATTTTCAGATAACCCTCGATGATAAATCTGGCGATATCATTACCATCATGAATGCAATTCCGCCACGAACGTAGAGAAAGTTAATGAAGAAAATTGTCACGCTGATTGCGCTCAGCATGCTTATGGCTGGCTGTGTGAGCAATGGAAAAATTTCCGTCAATCGCGAACAGTTACAGCACCACCGTTTTGTTTTACAGAGCGTCAATGGCAAGCCGGTAACCGTCGCCAATACCCCACCTGAATTAAGTTTCGGTGAAAATATGACGGTGTCGGGAAAAATGTGTAATCAGTTCCACGGTCAGGGCAGGCTGTCCGACGGTGAATTAAAAGTGAAAGACATGGCAATGACGCGCATGATGTGCGCCGATCCACAGCTTAACGCGCTCGACGGTATCGTCAGCGAGATGTTTAAGCAAGGCGCACAGGTTGATCTGACTGCTGACCAGTTAACACTGGCCACGGCAGAACAAACGTTGACGTTTAAACTGGCAGATTTAATGTAGTAAAAGCAGTGGCTCAATAATTCCCACAGCTTCCGGCGGCAAGCGACTGCTCACTACAGCGTTTGCCGTTAGGTAATGCACACATCCCGATAGCAGAACCATCCAGTTGACGGGCAACGGATAGCGAACCGCCAATCATGGCACAGTTGGCTTCTCCGGAGCTGGACATTGCGGCCTTCATGCCCGGTGCAACGTGTGCGGCGGTTGCCTGCTGAACAGGTTCACTGCTGCAAGCCGATAATAATAACGCGGCACACCCTACCCAAAACGCTGCGCGCATCTTACTCCCCTCTGAATATTAACCAAACGACACAGCCATAAATAATAGGCAGCGGAAACACTGCCGTCGAGAGGCAAAATGCGCATTTATGCGTGCTGTTTACATTTTCTGGCAATTTTTTGGCTCCTCCTTTGATCAAACCATTCATTCTGCTTATTCCCAGGACACAAAAGCGAAAATCTGTCTTTAGCGCTTTTGCTAAAATAGAAAGATATAACTACAGGATTCGCCGCGGTTACGCGGATCCCTCTTTTTGCGCAATGTAAGGGTGTCAGTATGCAAACAATTGACGGTAATGGTGCGGTTGCTTCGGTCGCATTTCGTACCAGCGAAGTTATCGCCATCTACCCGATTACACCAAGTTCGACGATGGCGGAACAGGCAGACGCCTGGGCCGGGAACGGGCTTAAAAACGTGTGGGGGGATACCCCTCGCGTCGTTGAAATGCAGTCGGAAGGCGGTGCGATCGCGACCGTTCACGGCGCGTTGCAGACCGGCGCGCTCTCGACGTCGTTTACCTCATCGCAGGGCCTGTTGCTGATGATCCCAACGCTGTACAAACTGGCCGGTCAGTTAACGCCATTTGTGCTGCACGTTGCCGCGCGTACGATTGCTACTCATGCGCTGTCTATCTTCGGTGACCATTCCGACGTAATGGCGGTGCGCCAGACGGGTTGTGCGATGCTCTGCGCCAGCAGCGTCCAGGAAGCACAAGATTTCGCACTGATTTCACAAATCGCCACCCTGAAAAGTCGGGTGCCGTTTATTCATTTCTTTGATGGTTTCCGTACTTCGCATGAAATCAATAAAATTGTGCCGCTAGCCGATGACACGATCCTCGGACTGATGCCGCAGGCGGAAATCGATGCGCATCGTGCCCGCGCGCTGAACCCTGAACATCCCGTTATTCGCGGGACATCTGCGAACCCGGATACCTACTTCCAGTCGCGCGAAGCGACAAACCCCTGGTACAACGCGGTTTACGAAAACGTCGAACAGGCGATGAACGACTTCGCCGCGGCGACGGGCCGCCAGTATCAACCCTTTGAATATTACGGTCATCCGCAGGCAGAACGCGTCATTATCTTGATGGGTTCTGCGATTGGTACCTGCGAAGAAGTCGTCGACGAGTTACTTGCTCGTGGAGAGAAAGTTGGCGTCCTGAAAGTTCGACTGTTCCGCCCCTTCTCCGCCAGACATTTACTGCAAGTATTACCAGAAACGGCGCGTAGCGTTGCCGTTCTGGATCGCACCAAAGAGCCTGGCGCCCAGGCAGAACCGTTGTATCTGGATGTAATGACCGCGCTGGCAGAAGCCTTTAACTGCGGTGAGCGGGAAACCCTACCGCGCGTCATTGGCGGACGTTACGGGCTTTCTTCTAAAGAGTTTGGCCCGGACTGCGTCATGGCGGTGTTTAATGAACTGAGCAGCGCTAAGCCCAAATCACGTTTTACGGTCGGTATTTATGACGACGTCACCAATTTGTCGCTACCCCTGCCAGAAAACACCCTGCCCGGTACCGCGAAGCTCGAAGCGCTGTTCTACGGTCTGGGCAGTGACGGTAGCGTGTCGGCCACCAAAAACAATATCAAGATTATCGGTAACTCCACGCCGTGGTACGCGCAGGGCTATTTCGTCTATGACTCGAAAAAAGCAGGTGGCCTGACCGTTTCTCACCTGCGCGTCAGTGAGCAGCCTATCCGTTCCGCGTATCTGGTATCGCAGGCTGATTTTGTCGGCTGCCATCAGTTGCAGTTTATCGATAAATATCAAATGGCCGAGCGTCTGAAGCCTGGCGGTATTTTCCTGCTCAATACCCCGTACAGCGTGGATGAAGTCTGGGCGCGTTTGCCGCAGGAAGTTCAGGCGGTCCTGAATCAGAAGAAAGCCCGTTTCTATGTGATTAATGCGGCCAAAATCGCGCGCGAGTGCGGTCTGGCTGCGCGTATTAACACCGTGATGCAGATGGCATTCTTCCATCTGACGCAAATCTTACCTGGTGACAGCGCGCTGATTGAATTGCAGGGTGCGATTGCGAAAAGCTACAGCAATAAAGGTCAGGATCTGGTGGAACGTAACTGGCAGGCGCTGGCGCTGGCACGTGAATCCGTTGCCGAAGTGGCACTGCAACCGGTTGATCCACACAGCGCCAACCGTCCGCCGGTAGTTTCTGATGCCGCGCCTGATTTCGTGAAAACCGTCACCGCAGCGATGCTCGCCGGACTCGGCGATGCCCTGCCCGTTTCAGCGTTACCGCCGGACGGTACCTGGCCGATGGGCACCACGCGCTGGGAAAAACGCAATATTGCCGAAGAGATCCCAATCTGGAAAGAAGATCTGTGTACCCAGTGTAATCATTGCGTTGCCGCCTGTCCGCACTCGGCAATCCGCGCCAAAGTGATTTCACCAGAAGCGATGGAAAACGCGCCTGCCAGCCTGCATTCGTTGGATGTGAAATCACGCGATATGCGCGGTCAAAAATATGTCCTGCAGGTTGCACCTGAAGATTGCACCGGTTGTAATCTGTGCGTCGAAGTGTGCCCTGCGAAAGACAGGCAAAATCCGGAGATCAAGGCCATCAATATGATGTCGCGCCTTGAGCATGTTGAAGAAGAAAAAGTTAACTACGACTTCTTCCTCAATCTGCCGGAGATTGATCGCACTAAACTGGAACGTATTGATATTCGTACCTCGCAGTTGATAACGCCGCTGTTTGAATATTCCGGCGCCTGCTCTGGCTGTGGTGAAACGCCGTATATCAAACTGCTTACGCAGCTGTACGGCGATCGTATGCTGATCGCCAATGCGACCGGCTGTTCATCGATTTATGGCGGTAACCTGCCCTCAACGCCGTATACCACCGATGCCAATGGCCGTGGCCCTGCATGGGCGAACTCACTGTTTGAGGATAACGCCGAGTTCGGTCTGGGCTTCCGTCTGACGGTGGATCAGCATCGTGTGCGCGTCATGCGTTTACTGGAACAGTTTGCCGATAAAATCCCGGCTGAGCTAAATGACGCCCTGCACGCGGAGGCAACACCAGAAGTCCGTCGTGAGCAAGTTGCCGCGCTGCGCCAGCACCTGAAAGATGTCGAAGGCGCACAGCAGCTGTTAACCGATGCCGACGCGCTGGTCGAAAAATCCATCTGGCTGATTGGCGGCGACGGCTGGGCTTACGATATTGGCTTTGGCGGCCTGGATCACGTCCTGAGCCTGACCGAGAACGTCAATATTCTGGTGCTGGATACTCAATGTTACTCCAACACGGGTGGACAAGCATCGAAAGCCACGCCGCTCGGGGCCGTCACCAAATTTGGCGAGCACGGTAAACGCAAGGCGCGTAAAGATCTTGGCGTCAGTATGATGATGTACGGGCACGTGTATGTTGCACAGATCTCTCTGGGCGCACAGCTAAACCAGACGGTGAAAGCGATTCAGGAAGCGGAAGCCTATCCAGGTCCGTCGCTGATTATCGCCTATAGCCCATGTGAGGAGCACGGTTACGATCTTGCGCTAAGCCACGATCAGATGCGCCAGCTCACGGCTACCGGATTCTGGCCGCTGTACCGCTTTGATCCGCGTCGTGCAGACGAAGGTAAATTGCCGCTGGCGCTGGACTCTCGCCCACCGTCAGACGCGCTGGCTGAGACATTGATGAACGAGCAGCGCTTCCGCCGCCTGAATGCTCAACAACCCGAGGTTGCGGAGCAACTGTGGAAAGACGCAACGGCTGACTTGCAAAAACGCTACGATTTCCTGGCGCAATTGGCAGGAAAAGCAGAAAAGAGCAGCACTGATTAATACGCT
>NZ_SZWR01000017.1:338141-364732 GCF_005280875.1 Citrobacter sp. wls827 | reverse complement strand
CCCGAACAATTGTTCGGGCTTGTCAATTTATTCGCTGAGTAGTGAGCATTCCTGCCAACATACCAACGACAATAAATTAAGTCGTGACAATAAAGGCATATAACCCGCGCAGAATAACGCAATGAGATTCACTTGTATAATTTTTATTTTATATATTTCCACAACAAAACATTCATGATAATTATCACCATTTCAGCAGAATTATTTATTTAAGGTTTTACTTAAGGCGTAACAATTCATATTTATCTCTTTACGGAACTTCTCCTTTAGCATGCTTTTACTCCCTACACGGGTAGTCACAGGTTAATAAAAAAACTAAAGGATTATTTCAATGAACAGAAAAGTATTGGCACTTGTAATTCCTGCACTGTTAGCGGCAGGCGCTGCTCACGCTGCTGAAGTTTATAATAAAGACGGCAACAAATTAGATCTCTATGGCAAAGTAGACGGCCTGCATTACTTCTCCGACGACGCCAACAGCGATGGCGATCAGACTTATATGCGTATGGGCTTCAAAGGTGAAACTCAGGTTAACGATATGATCACCGGTTATGGCCAGTGGGAATATCAGGTTCAGGCTAACGGTACTGAAAGCGGCGATAAAGGTGATTCCTGGACTCGTCTGGCCTTCGCCGGTATTAAAGTTGGCGACTACGGTTCATTCGACTACGGTCGTAACTACGGTGTACTGTACGACGTAGAAGGCTGGACCGATATGCTGCCAGAATTCGGTGGCGACTCCTATACCAAGGCTGATAACTTCATGACCGGTCGTGCTAACGGCGTAGCGACCTACCGTAACACCGACTTCTTCGGTCTGGTTGACGGTCTGAACGTTGCGCTGCAGTATCAGGGCGCGAACGAAAGTCAAAACGGGCAGGAAGGCACCAATAATAGTGGTGACCGTAATGTGAAGAACTCCAACGGTGACGGCTTCGGTATCTCCTCTACCTACGATCTGGGTATGGGCGTAAGCTTCGGTGCAGCATATACCTCTTCCGATCGTACCAACGAGCAGGTAAATCAATCCACTGCTGGCGGCGACAAAGCGGATGCGTGGACTGCCGGTCTGAAATACGACGCGAACAACATCTATCTGGCAACCATGTACTCCGAAACCCGCAATATGACTCCGTATGGCGGCTCAGACGGTCACGACAATACTATTGCCAACAAAACTCAGAACTTTGAAGTTACGGCACAATATCAATTCGACTTTGGTCTGCGTCCGGAAGTGTCTTTCCTGATGTCTAAAGGTAAGGATCTGACCATGCCAGGTACTGCAGCAAGCCCAGCAGGAACCAGCACAGACAAAGATCTGGTGAAATATGCTTCTGTAGGTGCAACTTACTACTTTAACAAAAACTTCTCCACCTATGTTGATTATAAAATCAACCTTCTGGATGAAGATGACCAATTCTACAAAGACAACGGTATCTCTACCGATGACGTTGTAGCACTGGGTATGGTTTACCAGTTCTAATCTGTCTCTGATAGCCCGCTGGCAACAGCGGGCTATCCTTTCTGTTATCGCAATTCTGTTTTATCCAGATCAAAACATTATATCTGTTGCGTTAAAATACACCTTTGATAGATGATATCTTGCATTAATACCTGTAGTAGAGGATACCTGCAATGAATCATCACCCCGTTAAATCATCCCGTATTGCATCCGTCGGCTATGACGAATCCTCTCGCACACTGGAAATTCGCTTTCATCAACTCACTACATTGCAGTATCAGCATGTCCCGGCGCGTATTTTTCGTGATTTCCTTAGCGTGGTCTCTAAGGGCCGATTTTATGATGGGGTTATAAAAGGGAAATTTCCTGAAATCAAAATAAAGTGATGCCAAAATGTGATCTTTGTCATTGTACATAAAGTGCCATTACGCGGTAAGCTTTAGATGGATACTTAAACAGGAGGTTTTATGAACAGAACGATTCTTGTACCCATCGATATTTCAGACTCAGAATTAACTCAACGCGTTATTGCCCATGTTGAAGCAGAGGCAAAAATTGACGATGCGCAGGTCCATTTTCTGACCGTTATTCCGTCACTGCCCTATTACGCTTCTCTGGGACTGGCCTACTCGGCAGAGTTACCGGCCATGGACGATCTGAAAGCCGAAGCAAAATCTCAACTGGAAGAGATTATCAAGAAGTTCAATATCCCAACGGACAGAGTGCATGTTCACGTTGCTGAAGGTGCACCAAAAGATAAAATCCTGGAGATAGCCAGGAAATTACCTGCAGATATGGTCATTATTGCGTCACACCGACCGGACATCACCACTTATCTGCTGGGCTCTAACGCCGCAGCCGTGGTGCGTCACGCGGAGTGTTCAGTTCTGGTGGTTCGCTAAGCTGTCTGGCCCGCACACCGTTGCGGGCTTTTTTGTTTCCTCTCTTTTACCCCGCGACTCCTGACCTAAATGTGCTGACATTTTTCCCGCTTATCCGTACCACACATGCCATAGTTTTTAGATCAGACTTTTTTAATACTTTCAGTCTGGCATCTGGCTGGAAGTTTCTGTGTGTGGGCGTTTTTCACAGTCAATGACGCGTGAAGATTATCTCGCCCTTCTCGCTGAAGAAGTCGAACGAGACATTCCATATGGTCCGTAACCGATCGGGCATTTCAACGCAGTACCAGGGACCAAAGTTCTGCTTCTGAGCGGACGTGAATTGCAGCCGACTGCTCCGTGACGGCTGATAAATTTATATGGCACGCCATGACGCGTGCCGTTGGGAATGTGAATAATCAAGGTGCCATACTTATTGACTCTTTATAACTACCGTTATGTCTATTGGCTCGGCTCGCTGGTTAACGTTTACATAACCGAGGATGCGTCCATGTCCAGTCGTCATTGAATCTTCCCCCTTTTCCGACGTTGTTACTATAATCCGGATTGTGCATTATCCAACCTACCACTCCCTGGCTTGTCCAGCCATCTGGACAGTTCTCTGCATTAGTAACTACCACAAACTTCAACGCAACTTTTTCTTTATTCGAATCATTTTCTAAAGATAATGTTTTTGCGGAAAGTTCAAAGCTACTCGCCTCAAGCTTGTCCACTCGGTTCGAAATGTTTTGAGCCATATCTATTGGCATTCTTTCATCTTGTGGTAAAAAAACAGTGTAGTTACCTAGATTGGTGGCCAGTGTTATTACTTGCTCTTCATACGTTTTAACCCCTGCCCCCTGTGCCTTAGCAATTCTCGAACAAGAAATGCTAATGCTTGGTTCAACTTTGGTGTACGTCTCTTCAGTTATATTTTTAAGCTGTCCATCAACTTGTGATTTACATAAAACACCATCATCAGGAGTAGGGAACAATCCTTTTAACTCTAATTTCGTTGCTGAACCGCTTTGCAAATAAAACACGACGGATTTTGCGTTTGGTATTTCATGCGTCACCACTGATCCAGTCGCAGCGATCCGCAAGCATGAGTCTATTGTTTCCAAAGACTTGGTGGCGATTTTCTCTTCGTACGAGAATTTTCTCTCGGCAGCAGTTGCTACTGACGAGTAATTTTTACAAAAATTTCTAAAGCCTTCTTCTGTCGAAGAATAACTTCCAGTAAATTTAATTGGGATGGCTTTTATCACCATATCCAACCCAATCCCGCCACCAGATGCTTTTGTGGAGCCACTCTGGTCACAATATTGGTCAAATGCACTATTTAGAAATGCTGACGACTGGCTCGATATATTATATTCTTTTAGGGTGTTGGCTAACCCGACACAGCTATTCATATCTGCAAATGAAATTAATGGGATGAAAGCCAGGCTTATAGAAAATATTTTTTCTGTTTTCATCGACTCACCCACGATATTGATTGCAAATTTAAAAACACTTAATTATATAATCGTTCACATTTCAATTACTGGAATAGTAGTTTTGTATGAATTTCATGAGCAACTTAAATACTCACGCGCTATCTAATGCATAATAAATCAGAATATCTCGGCGTATACCGTAGCGAGAGCATCTCCCTCTTTATCTGCCATTTTTGCTGTATTCCCTGCCCGGCAAAGAACAAAGTCCCCCTGCCATCTTTCGTATTGAGGTGATCCAACACCTCCATCAATTTTTCACTCCCGGCGTGCGGCGCGTGGTCGTCAAACAGGTTGAGCTGAGCCACACCCTGACTGAAGAAGCCGCCAAGAATAATTCCCGCTTTCTGGTATTGGTGGCCGTCGCGCTAAATCGCATCAAGGCAACGCGTAGCCGCGCTGATGATGGCCCGACTGTCTTGTGCTTCATTGAAGAGCTGTTGCCATAATAAGGTTCGTTAAGGGCAAACGGCGAGATTTTGACGAATGCTGACACAATCCGGCAGTATTGATGTTCACTACGCAACTTCTCCGCTACACGCGTAGCATAGCTGCAAATAGCCGGGGAAGTTATTTAATGCGATCAATGGTTAATTCAACTTTCATAATAGCCTTCATTGCATTTACTGTGTTTTTATACAGCATAACTGTACACAAAAATGATCAACGTTTTAAGAGCACAAATTGTTAATTTACTGCCAGTAGTAAAAAAAGAAAACCCGCCTTAGCGGGTTGAATTATCTATGCTTTAGTAAGGAGCGATTTCTTTCAGCTGGCAAAATCCAGGTAAATTAACACAAGCATGGGTTTCGACGAATGAAGACTAAATTTTCCAACTGCAGGAGATCATCCTCGTGGAACCGAATCAAGATCCAGATAGGGACATAGTAATATCAAGGCAGCAAGTCATTCTTTACCCTGCGGTGGCATAGCCGGTGGCATATACCAGCTATCTTTGGGCACCATCACACTGTTTTCCGGTTGCAGCACAAAGTTCGGGGACATAATCTGCACATTAAATTCATTGAAGACATCCTGAATATTGCTGTGCAGTTCGTTACGGGCATCTGCCAGCGACACGCCCGGTAACAGACATACTTGCAACTCGTAGGCGATATACCAGTCCATCAGATTCAATTGACGAACCAACGGTGGCTGTGAAAGATCAACGCCTTTGGCTCGCTTGCCCGCCAACTCGAGCATTGCATGGACCTGGCGCCAGGGAGTGTCATAACCAATAGTGACACCAACAGTCAGGTTGACACCTCCGTTAACGCTTTGTGAGCTCAAATTAGTAATTTTCCCGCTTACCACTACCGCATTAGGTACCGTGACCACATAATTTTCACGGGTGATGATCTTTGTCGCCAGCATACCGATTTCGCTTACCAGCCCCTCGTTATCAGCCACCCGGATCATGTCCCCTTTTCGCAGAGCGCGAGAGTAGATCAATACCAGCCCACTCATGGCGTGGTTCATAACCCCGGCCGAACCAAGTGTGAGCATCAGTCCAAAGAATACACTGATGCCTTTAAATGCCAAGGAATTAGCTCCGGGTAAAAAAGGGTAAGCTGCTGATAATGCAAAGAGCCATACCACCACAGATATCAACTTACGGGTGGCTCCTACTGTCTCTGGATGAATACCCGGCAATTGTAAACGCCCTGCTTCCACTTGGTTGAGTATCGCCTTTAACAGTTTCAGGATTAATGCTGTGATGAAGAAAATGATCAGTACGATCATTAACCCCGGCAGGGCCGAGACGATGGACAATGCAATCCCTTGCACCACGCGTACAGGCCAATCACCTAATGATTCTCCCCAGACGCGTGTCCAGGGAAACAGACCGAACACCCAACTGAGCCAGACATACAACGCCACGATGCCTATCAGAATTATTAGAATGGCATATAAGCGTGTTTCAATTGCGCCAATAAACCGTCTCCAGTGTTGGGGGATCAAGCTACGGTTCTCAATAATACGCCGACGATAAACTCGACTCACCCAGCGACAGGAACGGTATGAGCAGTACCAGAAAAGAACCAGTCCCAGGAATCCCACCGCAGTCTTCACTGCTGAAAGTACCAGCCAGCCACTGTTAAACTGATCGTTCAGCGCTTTTCGCTGCTTCTCCATGCGCCCCAGTACACGATGTGCCGCCTGATCGAGTGTGAGATCATCCCCTTCATCCAGGTCGCCTGCGCTAAGCAACATCACAGGTTTACCGTTCATCACGATAAGCCTTCCAGGTTGGTTATAACGGGTGACAGAAACGATTTTTAGCGGCTCACGCACATCGGTTTCAGTGAAGTTTCGCAATGTGTTACGGATACGTAGCACCCGCTCCTCCGGAGTGCTCAAACCGAACTTTGCCTGCAGCATCACTATCGGTTGATGGAAGATATATACTGTGCGTGCGCGTTCTTGCTCGGAGGGTTCCTGCCGGGGTTCAGCGGCAATCGATGTGAAAGCTATGATGGTAGTAAAGCAGGTTAAGAAAGCGAGCAGGACCCTTTTCATCACAAGCACCCCAAAGGCTAATTATCTTGTTATTGTCTGAATCAAAATAAGGTTTCACCCTCTCTTGAGCATAGACTAGCGTTTTGCTTATGCTACGCCTGTAACAAACGGTTTTATTTGTATTATCGGTGGAGTTAACTCAGCATTTTGGCTGGATTTAACGCAACAATCCCGTACAGTCATTCAACCTTATTGTAATTCAAAGCAACGCATACCTCCGTCCTTTCTGATACACACAGAGAACGCTCCTACCATTCCTGGGGAGCCGTAACGCTAAAAATTAATATGGTGATCATTATTATTTATGTATTTTATTTTCTCCAGCACATATCTAAAAAGACAAGATTTTAGGGGCGTTCATATGTTATACAAATAACATCCAAGTGATTATATTATTCGACGCCGCATTGTTACTTTAATGTTTCAATCAAATATAATTAATGTTTACGCAGAAAGTAAACATTAATTATATGTTATTTATTAAAGGAAATGAAAAGTGAGCGTTAATGTAAAAGTTAAAAGACCATGCTTAGGTATTCTTATTGTTTGTGCAGTCATTGCTGTTTCCGGATGCAGTTCTCTAATTGCAAAAGCAGAGAGAAATGCTGACGAACGTGCACAAAAATTTAGCAACGATGAACTGTGCAAACATGCTCGTGAAGACGGAAATATGTATTACGCAAAGGCGAACGCAAAATAAGCTGAACGCCGAAAAATAAAATGCAATTAAAACATAAAGTTATAAATTAATGGTGATGAGTATGAAGATTAAATATCTGGCAGTCCTGGCAGCAGTTAGTGTTCTGGCTGGTTGCGTATCAGAAGAACAACGTCTCGCACAATGTGAGGCAAAGGGTGTTAGCCGTGATGTGTGTTACCAGGAAGAGAAAGCGTACTGGCGTAACTACCAGTCAAACATGGCTACATTGAATGCATCATTATTTGCCATTACAACCACTTAATCTGGTGAACCAACTATCACGGTTTGTTTCAGCTCAGTTCTGAGACAACATCAGACATAAAGATCCCCTTGTGCTAAAGGGGATTGTATCGCTTAGGTATTCTTATTAAGTGATGGGTATTATGTTTTACTGCGGTGCTTCTGAAGGGCCGACCCTATAAGGGTGCAGCAAAATGAAAGAGACATACACGGTGAGCTGGCCGCTCTGACTTGGGAAGATGTAGACATGGCGGAGGGTACTGTCAAAGTCTGCCGCAACCTGACCATCATTGGGACTTTCGGACCACCAAAGACAGATGCCGGGATCAGGACGATAAACTACTGGAGCCAGCACTGGATGCGCTCAAAGTTCAGCGCGAAATGACTGCACGACAACCCAGGACAAAATAGTGTTCCACCATAGAGAGTACGGTAAGACTGAAAACCAACGCGTACACTTTTTATGCCCCGGATGCGAAAAGAAGAGCAAAAACCTTACTACTCTATGAGTAGCATCGGTGCGAGTTGGAACGCCGCTGTAAAACGTGCTGGTATTCGTCGCCGTAATCCGTACCATACGCGGCATACTTTTGCCTGCTGGCTATTATCGGCTGGAGCGAACCCATCATTTATAGCTAATCAGATGGGGCATGAAAACGTGCAAATGGTGTACGAAGTCTACAGTACATGGATTGAAGAAATGAATGGCGATCAGGTTGCAATGTTGAATAACAAACTAGCCCTGTGATGGAAGTTTGCCCCTTATATGCCCCTTTTGTTTTTTGAGAACGGTAAGAATGCAAGATAATCAACAAGTTACAAAGAAAGAACAATACAACCTGAACAAATTACAGAAACGCCTGCGTCGTAACGTAGGTGAAGCTATTGCCGATTTCAATATGATCGAAGACGGCGATCGCATTATGGTGTGTCTTTCCGGTGGGAAAGATAGCTACACCATGCTGGAAATCCTGCGGAATTTGCAGCAAAGCGCCCCAATCAGTTTCTCTTTGGTCGCCGTAAATTTGGATCAAAAACAACCGGGCTTCCCGGAGCACATCCTGCCGGAGTATCTGGAACAACTGGGTGTTGAGTATAAAATTGTCGAAGAAAATACCTACGGGATCGTCAAAGATAAAATTCCTGAAGGCAAAACGACCTGCTCTCTCTGTTCTCGTCTGCGCCGCGGCATTTTGTACCGCACGGCAACCGAATTAGGCGCCACCAAAATTGCGCTCGGACACCATCGCGACGACATCCTGCAAACGCTGTTTTTAAATATGTTCTACGGCGGGAAAATGAAAGGCATGCCGCCGAAGCTGATGAGCGATGATGGTAAACATATTGTGATCCGCCCGCTAGCCTATTGCCGCGAAAAAGATATCGAGCGCTTCTCTGAAGCGAAAGGTTTCCCGATTATTCCGTGCAACCTGTGTGGTTCACAGCCTAACCTGCAACGTCAGGTGATCGCTGATATGCTGCGTGACTGGGACAAGCGCTATCCAGGTCGTATTGAAACGATGTTCAGTGCGATGCAGAATGTGGTGCCTTCTCACCTGAGCGATATTAATCTGTTCGATTTTAAAGGCATCAAACACGGCTCAGAAGTGGTAGATGGCGGTGATCTGGCATTCGATCGTGAAGAGATCCCACTGCAACCAGCAGGCTGGCAGCCGGAAGAAGATGAAAACCAGTTAGATGAGTTGCGTCTGAACGTGGTGGAAGTGAAGTAATAGAGAGGATGCCGTATCCGGCCTACTGGACAAGGTATTATGTCAGTACCAGTAGGCCTGATAAGCGGAACGCCATCAGGCATTCCTACGGGCATTTATTTTAATAAACGAACCCGGCAGTTCTTACCTTTGATCTTACCGTTCTGCAGTTGCTTCCACGCTTTATGTGCCACAGACTGGCGAACGGCCACGTAGACATGCGCCGGATGAACGGCAATCTTGCCGATATCTGCCCCGTCCAGACCAATATCTCCGGTCAACGCCCCTAATACATCACCAGGCCGCATTTTAGCTTTTTTACCGCCATCGATGCACAGTGTCGCCATCTCAGCCTCCAGCGGCAGAATTGAACCATTACCCGGTGCGGGTAGCCAGTTCAGCTTCAGTTGCAGCATCTCGGACAAAATATTGGCACGTTGCGCTTCTTCCGGCGCACAGAAGCTAATCGCCAGGCCACTGTTACCCGCACGGGCAGTACGTCCAATACGGTGTACATGAACTTCCGGATCCCATGCCAGTTCAAAGTTAACCACCAGCTCGAGCGATTTAATATCCAGGCCACGCGCCGCCACATCGGTGGCAACCAGAACACGAGCACTGCCATTGGCAAAACGTACGAGCGTCTGGTCCCGATCGCGTTGCTCAAGATCGCCATGAAGCGATAATGCGCTTTGCCCGGCTGCGTTCAGTGCATCACAAACAGCCTGACAATCTTTTTTGGTGTTACAGAAAACCACACATGATGCCGGCTGATGCTGGCTAAGTAATTTTTGCAACAGCGGAATTTTGCCGTGTGAGGAGATTTCAAAGAATTGTTGTTCAATCGCTGGCAACGCATCGACTGTATCAATCTCAATCGTTAACGGATTGTTCTGCACGCGACCACTGATCGCGGCAATCGCTTCCGGCCAGGTTGCGGAAAACAGCAATGTCTGACGGGACGCTGGCGCAAAGCGGATTACGTCATCAATTGCATCACTAAATCCCATATCCAGCATCCGATCGGCTTCATCCATCACCAGCGTATTCAACGCATCAAGGGAGACGGTGCCTTTTTGCAGGTGGTCGAGTAAACGTCCCGGCGTGGCAACAATAATATGTGGGGCATGTTGCAGAGAATCACGCTGTGCGCCAAAGGGCTGGCCACCGCACAGCGTCAAAATTTTGGTATTTGGCAGAAAACGCGCCAAACGACGCAATTCACCGGCGACCTGGTCAGCCAGTTCGCGGGTTGGGCACAGCACCAGCGACTGAGTCTGAAACAGCGCAGCATCAATGTGTTGTAACAGGCCAAGACCAAACGCGGCCGTTTTGCCACTGCCGGTTTTTGCCTGCACACGAACATCTTTTCCTGCCAGGATTGCCGGCAACGCAGCGGCCTGAACAGGCGTCATTTCAAGATAACCCAGCTCATTAAGATTCTCGAGTTGGGCGGCAGGCAAAACATTCAGGGTTGAAAAAGCGGTCACAATTTAATCTCGCGGTAAAAACTCACATTCAGCAGGCGCGTATCCTCGCAGATCTGCGCCCGTGATGCGACAATTTAATCGGCTCTTCATCCGGTGACGGGTCCGGCATAGGTTGCGGACGAGGTATGGAGTCGGGAATCGGAACCGGGTCGGTGGGAACAGTATCGGAATGGGGACGTTGCAACTGCAACTGCAACGGGGCGAATAAGCAGGTCATATTACCCTCCAGTGAGTCAGACTGACCCTTTTAGGGTAGACGCTGGTTTCCTGCAGGCAAAAAAAAGCCGACTAATCTAAGTCGGCGTCGTACGAATCAATTGTGCTATGCAGTAATTCAAAAAAGGAAGTAAGACAATATGGAGCGCAACGCCCATCGCTTGACGTTGCATTCACCTGCGAGAGAGATATTGCCCCGAATAGGTAGATGGTTTATTGACCTCGCTCAAAAACTTCGCCGTTTTCACTCACGAAAGTCGATGAAAAACGTTGTTGTTACAACCATTTACTACGATGCAACCATAAAGTAACACCACCAATCAGGACAACTAACAGAATACAGAATAGCGAAAAACCAAACTGCCAGCCGCCACCGGGAATCCCCCCGAGATTGACGCCAAACAGCCCGGTTAAAAATGTGCTGGGCAGAAAAACCATTGCCATCAACGACATGGTATAGGTTCTTCGCGCCAGAGATTCCTGCATAACCTGAGCAATTTCATCCGCCATAATGCCCGTCCGGGCGATGCATGCGTCGATCTCATCCAACCCTCTTCCCAATCTGTCGGCGATATCCTGCATCCGACGTCGGTGATCGTCAGTCATCCACGGTAAACGTTCACTGGCCAGGCGCGCATAAACATCGCGCTGAGGGGCCATATAGCGCCGCATGACTATCAGTTGTTTGCGCAGCAATGCCAGAAAACCGCGAGGCGGGATCTGCTGATCCAGCAGGTTGTCTTCCAGATCGATAATTTTGTCATGCAATTGTTCGATAAACTCACTGGCATGATCGGTTAAGGCATCACAAACATCCACAAGCCAGCTACCACAGTCAGACGGTCCCGTCCCTTCCTGCAAGTCACTTACCACATCATCCAGTGCCAGCACTTTACGCTGACGTGTTGAGACAATCAGGCGTTCATCCATATATAAGCGCATGGCGACAAGCTGGTCAGGGCGTTCGTCGGTGCTGCCATTAATACAGCGTAACGTAATCAGCGTCCCTTCCCCGACCCGGCTTACGCGCGGGCGAGTACTTTCTCCCGCCAGTGCATCACGCACATTATTAGGAAGCAGAGGCGTTGTCGCCAGCCATTGCGCGCTATCAGAATGGGTGTAATTAAGATGCAGCCAGCACGGATGCGCACTGTCGATAACATCGTTGTCTTCCAGCGGTTTCACGCCACCGCGACCATCCAGCAGCCAGGCAAACACGGCATCCGGCACATTAACTTCGGTTCCCTTAATGGCTTCCACAGCGCCTCCATAAACATTCAAACTTTTCGTTAGTCTAGTCTTCAGTATATGTTAAGCAATATCGCATTGTCCCATTATGCTGAAATGATTCATAAAAGTGTTCAAGAAAATAAAAAGCGCCGACGGGTTCGGCGCTGTGGCGAGCAGATGTTGAATCTTAATATGAAGAACTGCATTTAACCCGTTGATGTAGTCCGGAGACAGGAGAATCTCGATGCAAGATCGTGGTTGTTTCGACAGATATATTTTTACTTAAGCGAAATTTATGTGTACGTGACAGAAGATCATTCACCTGACTTTTCAGG
The DNA here is from genome assembly GCF_005280875.1 of Citrobacter sp. wls827. Taxonomy (NCBI): domain Bacteria; kingdom Pseudomonadati; phylum Pseudomonadota; class Gammaproteobacteria; order Enterobacterales; family Enterobacteriaceae; genus Citrobacter; species Citrobacter sp. wls827. Next base: position 352,450 of record NZ_SZWR01000017.1, on the reverse strand, counting down.
ATACCGGACGAATCAGATAACTCATCGACCATGCTGACATTACTTTGCGTCACGTTTTCCAGTTCGGCAAGAGCCTGGGTAATTCTGGTGATCCCGTTTTCCTGTTCCCGTGTGGTTGTTAATATCTCCGCCATCAGCTGATTTAATTGCCCTGCACCACCCACAATATCCTGCATGTTTTTTTCGGCTTCACGTACAACCGCCGCACCCTGCTGGACATTGTGATGCGTTTCATCGATAAGCCGTTTAATACTTTTTGCCGCTTCTGCGCTACGATGTGCCAATATTCTCACTTCACCTGCAACGACAGAAAAACCTTTGCCATGTTCACCAGCCCTCGCCGCCTCAACCGCCGCATTCAATGCCAGAATATTCGTCTGGAATGCAATACCATCTATTAACGCGATAATTTCAGTCATCTGCTGAGCGCAGTCGGTGATCGAGCGCATATTGGTGGCGACCTGCACCATTAAATCGCCCCCCTGGCGAGCAGATTGTGTCGCAATATTTGCCTGGGCGCTCGCCATGTGCGTATTGTCTGCATTATTGCGCGTACTAACCGCTATCTCATCCATATTCGCAGCTGTTTGCATTAACGCGCCAGACTGCTGTTCCGTTTTTACTGACAGTTCAGCGCTACGCTCCGCGAGTTGTTCAGAAAGCGTCATCACGGTCCGCGAAGAGGATCTGATCTCACTGACTAACGTGGAAATATTACTCGCCAGACTGTTAATTCCCGGAATAAGTCTGCCAGCACAATTATTACCGAACTCAGGAATACTCATTGCCAGATTCCCTGTAGTCACCTCTTCAATGCTTTCTTTTACCGTATTAATCGGCACGACGAGATATTTTGTCATATACCACCATAAATATAATAGTGAAATAGTACAAACCACATCAGTGCCAATAATGACATTAAATCCTGCAGATAATATTACCTCTACGATATTGAGGGCCACTACGGTACATACCAGAAATAAAGTAATAAACGTCCTGACGCTTATATTATTTAACATTTTAATCCTGCCTGCCAAAGAATAACGCGGAGTATTATTTTTTATAGCACCTGCAATGCAGATTGCCATTCCGCGATACCGAAAGTTCCACTTTCAATGAGAGCATGCCGCCTTTTCACTTAAAGCACACTATCACACCACCAGTTTACATTAGTCTGGTTATTTATCCCGCATAAGCTGGCGTTCACGCCAGTTGCCAGACTATTGTCACCCAGTGCACAATGCGAACAAAAATACGCCAAATCATAAACTCAGTGAATGTTTTCATAAGCAAACATCACATACTCCACCGTTATAGCGGCTCAGACTAATACTGCTGACAGGAAACTAAGAACGCGCCTGGTTTTACCAGGTTAACTGGACAGAATCTGCTAGATTTATCATCACGGTTTTTTATCGATGGGTAGTAAGATGTTGCACGTGTCATGGGACCCTGTACTGATTGGGATTTCCTTTGTTGTCGCATTCATTGCTTCGTTTATTGCCCTCGATAGCGCAGGGAAAGTGGCGATCTCTAGTCGTCGGGAATCGACTTTCTGGCGTTTATCTGGCGGGGCAACGCTGGGGATGGGGATCTGGTCGATGCATTTTATTGGCATGCTGGCCATGAAAATGAGTATGCCAATTAATTATCACTTTTCACTCACGGCATTTTCTTTTTTGATCGCACTCATTTCCGCGACGCTTGCCATCAATATTGCGATATCAGGTCAAACGCTTTCGGCCAGGCGGCTTATTGTTGCAACAAGCCTATTAAGCACCGGTGTTGTGACCATGCACTACGTTGGCATGGTCGCTATCGTTGAACATGTTGCTATCCGCTGGCAGTTCTCACTCATTTTGCTTTCCGTGGTCATTGCCATTATCGCGTCAGGGATCGGCCTGTGGTTAGCTTTTCATTTGCGGCAAAATACCCGACGCGCATTAATAAACCGACTTATTGCCGCTCTGGTAATGGCGCTGGCGATCGCCTCAATGCATTACACCGGGATGGGGGCGGCCACCTTCACGCATTTCGGTCACACTGCGCATGATGGACTGAGCACGCTGGAACTCTCTATCTGGGTCTGCGCCGTCACGCTGGTGATTCTGGGTATTATGCTGGTCATTTCGATGGTGGATTCTCAGCTACGCACCTCAAGACTGGCCGATAATCTGCATCAACTGAACTGCCAGCTTGAGCACCAGGTCCACTTCGATGCGCTGACCGGCCTTGCCAATCGAACGCAAATAGACGTCTGCTTACAGACCTGCCTGCGTCATTCCAAACTGCATCAACAACACTTCGCCCTGGTCTTTATCGACCTTGATCGATTCAAAATCGTAAACGACACCTGGGGCCATCACATTGGCGATCAGTTGCTTATCTCCAGCACACAACGCATATACAACTGCCTTGAGGACACCATGACGCTGGCGAGGCTGGGTGGTGATGAATTTATCCTGCTGGTGCCAAACAGCAACCGGGAAGCAATTTCGGTGCTGATGACCCGTATTGCCAGCGCCGTCAAAGAACCTTTTACACTGTTTGGACATACCATTCGCGTTTCGTTAAGCGCGGGAAGCAGTCTTTATCCCGAACACGGCTCAACGTTACATGAGCTAAAAGTTAAAGCCGATACTGCGATGTATCATGTCAAACAGGCTGGCAGAAACGGCTGGGCGATTTATACCCCAGAGATGGAGGCTATCGCCGATACGCCGCCAACGTTCTTGCAGGAACTGTCGCAAGCGCTTGAGCGGAATCAATTTGAATTATGGTATCAGCCTAAATACACCGCCGGGGATCGCTCTCTGACGGGTTTTGAGGCGTTGTTACGCTGGCATCATCCTGAACGCGGCATTCTGCTGCCAGCTGAATTCCTGCCCGCACTTGAAGAAACAGGCCTGATTATTCCTGTCGGCACCTGGGTTCTCCAGCAGGCATGCAGTCAGTTATATCAATGGAAGTCACAAGGCCACACGGAGTGGACCCTTGCCGTTAATCTGTCACCAGCCCAGTTTGAACAACCTGATATTGTCGATATAGTCTGCAACGCCCTGGCACAATATCAGCTTTCACCAGCACATCTCACGCTGGAACTGACTGAAAGTACGGCACTTAAAAATTTAAAACGCAGCGTAGAAGTCCTGAACGCGTTTGCCGATTTGGGGATCACCGTTTCTATTGATGATTTTGGCACCGGCTATTCAAATATATTGATGCTGAAATCACTTCCGGCACGAGAATTAAAAATCGACAGAATATTTGTCAAAGATATTAGTGAAAACAGCAAAAATACAAAAATCGTGTCTACTATTATAGACATAGCGCACTCTATGAATATGCGCGTTGTGGCAGAGGGTATAGAGACCCAGGAGCAGGAAACGCTGTTAACCCAGATGGGCTGCGGTGTGCTGCAAGGCTTCCTGTATGCGAAACCGCTGCCAGCACATAAAATCTATGACTTGATACAAACTGAAAACGCCACAAAAGTAAAACCAACGGTACAACCCTTGTCTCACCGACAATCAATAACATTGTGAGATTGCATAATTAAAAAAATTCGCCAATAAACCGGCAACACAGCATATGAAGATAACGGGATTATCGATGAGCATAAACGAGCTGCATTCACTGGATTTATTAACCATTCCGGTCTGGATCGTTTCGCCACATACCGAAGAACTGGTGTTCGCCAATACCGTTGCACGGGAACTTATGCAGGCCCCGTGTTTCCCCCCTCTCAGAAAAGGCACATTCTCCACGCACGCACAAAATGATTTACCTATGTATCTTAGTGATTTGCGAAATCATCATGACATTGTAGAGATACTCACGGTTTACCGCGAAAGCGAGGAAATCGCGCTGGCCTGTCGTTTGTCCATCAGGACGCTTCAGGATATAGGTGATGTTATCCTCTATGAAGGCATTGAAACACCGACAGCGCAAGGTCTGAAAGCCAGCCGCTCTGCCACCTATCAGCGGAAAAAACAAGGATTCTATGCCCGTTTTTTCCAGACTAACTCAGCACCCATGTTGCTTATTGATCCGTCACGCGACGGATTGATTGTGGATGCAAATCTCAGTGCCCTGAATTTCTATGGCTATGATCATGACGTGATGTGTCAGAAGCATACCTGGGAAATCAATATGCTGGGGCGCCATATATTGCCGATAATGCATAAAATTGCGCATCTTCCTGGTGGCCATAAGCCCTTACATTTTGTCCACAGACTTGCCGATGGAAGCACCCGTCACGTACAAACCTATGCCGGACCTATCGAAATCTACGGCAATAAGCTGATGCTGTGCATTGTTCACGATATTACCGAGCAAAAACGTCTGGAACTGGAACTGGAACGCGCCGCCTTGCATGACGCGTTAACCGGATTACTCAACCGGCGGCATTTTTATCAGATAACTGAGCCAGCGCAGACACACACAACATCGTTAACGCAGGATTACAGTTTGCTGCTAATCGACACCGACCGGTTTAAAAGCATCAACGATCTTTTCGGGCATTTAAAAGGGGATGATGTACTTTGCGCGTTGGCACGCACCCTGGAATCCTGTGCAAGAAAAGACGATCTGGTTTTTCGTTGGGGGGGAGAAGAGTTTGTACTGCTTTTGCCACGCACGTCTTTAGATGCAGCACTTAATCTCGCTGAAGTAATACGCGCGACGGTAGCCAAGGTGAGCCTCCCTGGCCTTCCCCGCTTTACTGTCAGTATTGGTGTGGCGCGACACGAAGCCAATGAAAGTATTGATGAGTTATTTAAACGCGTGGACGACGCATTGTACAAAGCCAAAAATGAAGGCAGAAACAGAGTGCTGGCTGCCTGATGACTACCCTGTCTAGCGACTACGTTTAGCGTGGCGTTCCCAGTTCTCCTGTTTCGCCAGCGCCGTTTTACATAACGCCACATAACATGCCCCGCTGCCGCCATGATGCGGCAGTGCGGTGCAGAAAGCCTGCACATCATCAAACTCCGTTAACCAACGCGCGACGTAGCTACGAACGATGTTGGCATGGGAGTTATCATCACGACCCTTACCGTGAATCACCAGGACGTTGCGCAACCCATCCTGCTGTGCCTGTAAAATAAAGCTAAATAGCATCTGGCGGCAGGTTTCAACGGGCTGTCGCACAAGATTAAGGCTTGCTTGTTGCGGATATTTCCCGGTGCGCAGCTTGTCAGTCACGCCATGCTGTAACCCTTCACGACGAAACTCCAGCGGAACGCTCAGCGGGACGATATCCAGAAAACCTGTCGAGAGAAAGTTATCCAGCTGCAGCGTATCAATACGTGCCGGAGCGCGAAGATTACGCGTTGGCTGCCAGTGAACATCGGCGCATCCCTTCAGTGGTTGAACATCCCCCATGGCGTCAAGAAACAGCGATGCATCATCATGGTTCATGTTTCATCCTCCAGCGATTTTACGACGGTCATTATCATAACCGCGCACTATTATACCGACAACGGTTTACGGTTATTTCCAATAACGCACCGTTCGACATTCCTTTACCTCCACAAGTTAAGATCCGTTTTTGGGGGTATAGAAACGACTATCACTGACATGATAATGTGTAACCCCGCCTGTAATGAGAAAAACGGATGCTGAACTTACTTGAAGACATCATTGCAACACCCCTAGGCCCGTTGTGGGTAATTTGTGATGAGCAATTTCGCCTGCGTGCGGTTGAATGGGATCAACATCGCGATCGTATGGAACAATTACTCGATATTCATTATCGTTCCGAGGGTTATCAGCGTATTGCTGCCAAAAACCCCGGAGGGCTAAGCGATAAGCTGGCAGAGTATTTTGCGGGAAATCTCAGCATTATAGATACGCTTGAAACCGCAACAGCGGGAACCCCTTTCCAACGCGAGGTCTGGAAAGCGTTACGTTCTATCCCCTGCGGGCAGGTCATGCATTATGGACAACTGGCTGAACAACTGGGGCGCCCCGGTGCCGCCAGAGCCGTTGGTGCGGCTAATGGTTCCAATCCTGTCAGCATCGTCGTCCCGTGCCACCGCGTGATTGGACGGAATGGCACAATGACTGGCTATGCGGGTGGCGTGCAGCGAAAAGAGTGGTTATTGCGCCATGAAGGCTATCTGCTACTCTAGAATCCAGGCAATTAATGCCTTATTCATCACACTTCCACACAATGCATCCCCAAATAAAGTGCGGTTAATCAGATAGATACAAACATTCAACTCGCTTATGCCTGAATTATTCTCTATTGGGAGTAGCTCAGGCTTACGTGCTCACCAAAAAGATGTTAAAATTGACAAATATCAATTACGGCTTGAGCAGACCTATGATCCCGGAAAAGCGAATTATACGGCGCATTCAGTCTGGCGGTTGTGCTATCCATTGCCAGGATTGCAGCATCAGCCAGCTTTGCATCCCGTTCACACTTAACGAGCATGAGCTTGACCAGCTCGATAACATTATCGAGCGCAAAAAGCCTATCCAAAAGGGGCAGACGCTCTTTAAAGCAGGTGACGAGCTTAAGTCACTCTATGCTATCCGTTCCGGAACGATAAAAAGCTATACCATTACCGAACAAGGCGATGAGCAAATCACCGGTTTCCACTTAGCGGGCGACCTGGTTGGTTTTGACGCGATTGGCAGCGGTCATCACCCAAGCTTTGCCCAGGCGCTGGAAACGTCAATGGTATGCGAAATTCCTTTCGAAACCCTGGATGACCTGTCCGGCAAAATGCCGAACCTGCGTCAACAGATGATGCGTCTGATGAGTGGCGAAATCAAAGGCGACCAGGACATGATCCTGCTGTTGTCGAAGAAGAATGCTGAAGAGCGCCTGGCGGCCTTTATCTACAATCTGTCCCGCCGTTTTGCCCAGCGAGGCTTCTCTCCGCGCGAATTCCGTCTGACAATGACCCGTGGCGATATCGGTAATTACCTCGGCCTGACGGTTGAAACCATTAGCCGCCTGCTGGGCCGCTTCCAGAAAAGCGGTATGCTGGCGGTGAAAGGTAAATATATCACTATTGAGAATAGCGATGCGCTGGCCGTCCTTGCTGGCCACACGCGTAACGTTGCGTAACCTTCTCAGTTAACCTTCTGTCAAATTGCTAAATTACCCCAATTTAATGGTTTGGCAGAAGGCTCTTCTGCTCTGATTTAATTAAAATATAAACACTATAAGTGTACTCAATATAAATATTCCCATCATTAATGCTGTCACAATAACTACGGTTAAAAACTCTTTCCTGCCTGGTAGCATAAAAAGCCTCTGAGGTGATTCAATATAATAACCAAACTATTCCATGGTCAGACATTTACTTCTGTAAATAATCCAATATTCTCAGCCAAGATAATGACGCAGGATAGCAGCGGTCAGCACACCAATAGCAACGGTGACAGGCATAGGAAAACGTAATGCGGCGATCAGTGTTAAACCTAATGCGATAAGATCGGCAGGGTTTCCGGACGCAAAATAAGGTGCGATAAATGCCAGCATGACGCATCCTGGCGATGATTTAAGAACGGCCATCGATCTGGGGGATAACACCCGATTGCGCAATATCATGTACGACGCAATACGTGTCGCATAGGTGGTCAGAGCCATCAGGAGGATGGCGAACAGCGTTTGCTGGTCTGGCATTATTTATCCCCCTGCAACCATGCAACCACTAATCCCACCAACGGACCTGCCATGACATACCAAACACCGGGGACATAATGATAAACCGCAACCGCAACAATCAGGCTGGCAAACCACGGTATCGCTTTGCGAAAACCGCTCCACATGCCCCTGACAAGCACAAGGAATACAGCGGGAAAAGCCATATCAAAACCGTAGTGATGAACATCGCCAAGCACAGGGCCGATTAACGCGCCTAACGTGGTACAACCTACCCACATAATATAAAAAGAAAAAGAAGCGGCTAAATAATAAGGCATACTAAAATGAGGAACATTATTAATGCTTCTTTTATATGCATCACTATAACTTAACGCCCAACTTTCATCAGTCATAAAAAAAAGTGCAGGTAAAACTTTACGCTTAGAAAAACGCATCAACAGCGGAACAAGAGTTGCCCCCATCAGAATATGTCTGCTATTAACCAGGAATGTAACTGCCATAATAAGAAAAATATGGGGAGGTGAAGTCCAGATTTGTATTGCTGCAAATTCAGATCCACCAGCGAAATTTAATCCCGTCATTAGCGGAACAGCTAAACCATTGAGTCCTTTATGGCTGGCCTGGGCCCCCAAAACCAGAGCAAAAGGAATCACGCCAAGTAAAACGGGAAAACCGTCTTTCAACCCACGGACAACGTCTTTTCTAATACTATCAATAGCTGTCGGATCATCTGCAGATCCTGCGCCATCTATACTTTCACTCATATTTTTCACACTCATACCCGATGCCTGTTCTGACCCATTTTGATACTGGCGTCAGAATAGAATGTGTGACACTATTAGTAAATATAAATAGTGTCACATTACACTTATGGTGATCCGATGCGTGAGCGTTCTCCCTGGCAGCCAAGACTGTCCAGCAATGCGACATCTCCAACAGAACAATTAGTTGAGGCCCTGGCCGAAGATATCCTCTCAGGATCGCTTCAGCATGGCGCCCGCTTACCAGCCCACCGTAATTTAGCGGACACATTGGGTATCGGGCTTGGCACCGTAACGAAAGCCTATGGGATCCTTGAGAAACGTGGACTTGTCAGAAGTGTGAAAGGAAGCGGGATGTTTGTAGCACTAGCAAATTCGCGTGGTCAGACCGTCATCGATTTGTCGCAAAATACCCCCCCGGCTGCGCTAAGCTCGCGTTCACTCAGCGCGACACTTTCGGCAATCGCTCGCCGTCCGGATATGGACATGTTCAACACTTACGCGCCGGCAGCCGGCCATGACGAACACCGTCGCCTGATGGCTCGCTGGTTCAACAGGCTGGGAATGCCCGCTGATTATCGCCAACTCATTATTACCAGCGGAGCGCAACATGCGCTTTCAGTGGCGTTATCAACGGTATGCGAACCTTTTGGGACCCTTTATGTGGAGGCGCAAACGTATTCCGGACTGATCCAACTTTCACGGCTGTTAAAACTGAGACTGGTTGGCATTCCGATGGATGACGAAGGGATGGATGTTTCAGTATTGGAGAAAATGCTGGATGCCAGCGATGACAAACGCAGTGCGGTATATGTCACTCCCCTGCTACAAAGCCCTTCGACGCGCATAATGAGTCTTGCCCGGCGAAAAGACCTGATACGCGTTTGCCGTGCAAACGCATCATTTATTATCGAAGATGATGTCTATCGACTCACCCGTAATATTGAACTCCCACAAATTGCCCGATTAGCACCGGATATCACTTTGTATGTAAATAGCTTATCAAAAATACTGAACCCCACGTTACGCATCGGCGGACTTCTGCTGCCTGAACAGTTATATTCCCGAGCTGAATCCATGCTCAGGGCAACGGCAATGATGGTTTCCCCGATAAGTTGCGCGATCATGGAGCAATGGTTACTTGATGGTACTGCGGAAACCGTAACCTCTGCGATAGAACACGAAACAGTTCGCCGCTATGAATTAGCCTTTTCTATTTTAGGTGAGCATCTTTATCGCTCCGGGCATCCCAGCTTTCACCTCTGGTTGCCACTGGCTCGCGAAAGCGTACAGCCGTTCTACGAAGCAGCCTTAGCGGCAGGGATCAAAGTTACCTCACCCGTATCAACAGAGGTCAACCCGTTATCCGAGCAGTCAGGTATCCGACTGTGCATTGGTGGGCCGGAGATCGAACAACTTCACCGGGCACTCTTAACTCTTAAAGAGATTGCCGGGCAGTTGAAACGTCCACACGTCCAAACTTTTTCCGTGTAGTGCGCAAGCACAATAGAAACAACGGAAAATGGTTTAAATTGAGCGGGATGTGGGGAAAAGCTGGAGATTTCCCCAGTTTATTGATCTGGCAAGAGGTTCTCCCCTGTTTCAATCCACATTATTGGGTTACTCTTTTAAATACAAACTGCGGTGACAGTTGTAAGGAGACCCTGTATGGCTATGTATCAAAACATGCTGGTAGTCATCGATCCAAACCAGGACGATCAACCAGCATTACGGCGAGCTGTTTATTTGCATCAACGGATTGGTGGCAAAATTAAAGCCTTTTTGCCGATCTATGACTTTTCCTACGAGATGACCACCCTGCTGTCGCCGGACGAGCGTACGGCAATGCGTCAGGGGGTCATCAGCCAGCGAACTGCATGGATACGTGAACAAGCGAAATACTATATCGAAGCAGGGATCCCGCTTGATATTAAAGTGGTCTGGCACAACCGTCCCTTTGAAGCCATCATCCAGGAAGTGATCAGCGCTAAGCATGACCTGGTGCTCAAAATGGCACACCAACACGATCGCCTTGAAGCCGTAATTTTCACACCAACTGACTGGCATTTGTTGCGTAAATGTCCAAGCCCGGTATGGATGGTCAAAGATCAGCCGTGGCCGGAAGGTGGTAAAGCGCTGGTAGCGGTGAACCTCGCCAGTGAAGAGGCATATCACAATGCACTCAACGAAAAACTGGTCAAAGAAACGTTGCAGCTCGCAGAACAGGTTAACCATACCGAAGTACACCTTGTGGGCGCCTATCCTGTAACGCCTATCAACATTGCGATTGAGCTACCTGAATTTGATCCCAGCGTGTACAACGACGCCATCCGTGGACAACATCTGCTGGCCATGAAGGCATTACGCCAGAAATTCAGTATTGATGAAAAAGTTACACACGTTGAAAAAGGATTGCCTGAAGAGGTCATCCCGGATTTAGCTGAGCATTTACAGGCGGGTATCGTGGTACTCGGCACCGTTGGGCGCACCGGCATATCAGCTGCGTTTTTGGGGAATACCGCAGAACAGGTTATCGACCATCTGCGTTGCGACCTGCTGGTTATCAAACCGGATCAGTACCAGACCCCGGTTGAACTGGACGACGAAGAAGACGATTAACCCTGTAGCAAAATGCCGGATGGCGATGTCATCCGGCATGACATGTTCTTAGTGCTTCTCCTCGCCTCCGAGGAAATAGATACCGAGCGGAATAGCCAGCAAAATAGTAAAAACCATACTGTAGACGCAAATCATTGCGGATTGAATGGCATACATCGAAGCTGTCCAGTCGGAAAGCGGAATGTCATACTGTTCAATGACACCACCAATCGTCGCGCGCGTCACAACCGATGCCGCAATAATAAATACCCCAAGCAGACATAACAGAAACTTCCGTCCCTTCGCTGTCTTCAGCTTAGCCATGATCATAATATCGTCCTTATGCAGATGAATACCGTATTACTTTGCAGCAACAATACCATGACATCAACTCACTGTCTGCTACATACGCCACACTCAAACTTGACATGCGTACTATTCGCCTGAAAATAACGCTGATTGTATTATTTCGCTCTCCTTTTGATGAATGATCTGACAGCCTGAACTAGGTAAAATATCCGCTGATGAAGGATGTCAGATGATATTTAGCTAACACGGAGTGACCTGGGAGAATCATGATCGCTGAACTGTTTATAAATAATGCGTTTAATTTAACGGTAATTCTCAGCAGCTGTGCAGCGTTAGTCCTGATGAGCGTGTGGTTTCATCGTAGTGAAAAACACTGCAAAGGATTCATATTCCACGCAGCACAGTTTTTTGTTTATGCCATTATCATTGGTACGTTTGGCACTATTGCGAATAACGTCATCGATAGTTATAAGCTGAAATTTATCTCCCCAAGCGTGGTCGACTTTATCTGTACCTCGTTGATTGCGTTGATCCTGACGATAAAACTCTTTCTGGTCATCAACCAGTTTGAAAAAACGCAGATTAGTAAGGGCAGAGATATCACCAGTGCGAGGATCATGTCACGCATCATTAAGATTACAATCGTCGTCGCCATCATCTTGCTGTACGGTGAGCATTTTGGCATGAGCCTGTCAGGGCTGTTAACGTTCGGCGGCATCGGCGGTATCGCTGTCGGTATGGCAGGTAAAGATATCCTGAGCAATTTTTTCTCTGGCATTATGCTCTACTTCGACAGGCCGTTTAGCATCGGTGACTGGATCCGCTCTCCGGACCGAAATATCGAAGGTACGGTAACGGAAATCGGCTGGAGAATGACCAAAATAAACACCTTCGACCACCGTCCGTTATACGTGCCGAACTCAATTTTCTCTTCCATCAGTGTAGAAAACCCGGGGCGGATGAGTAATCGACGAATCAAAACGGTGATCGGGTTACGTTATGAAGATGCTGATAAAATTGGCGCAGTTGTCGAGTCGGTCAGAAAAATGTTGCAAAATCATCCCGGAATAGATCAAAAACAAACCCTGCTGGTCTATTTTAATGAATTTGCCGATTCATCACTGAATATCATGGTGTATTGCTTCACGAAAACCACCGTGTGGCAGGAGTGGCTTGCTGTACAACAAGATGTGTACTTGAAAATTATTACAATAGTTCAGGAAAACGGTGCTGACTTTGCGTTCCCCAGTCAGACGTTGTATATGGATAACGCCGAGGCACAACCTTCTGCCCACTAACCAAAATCAAGACGCGGATACCCGCGTCTTTCATCTGTTCGCTGTCTGCTGAAAGCACAACATCACTGCCCCCGGGCGTCTGGCATCAGCTTCTTTGCCTGGCGACCGCGTGAATAACGTAACATCAGCCCCCAATGCTTTAGCAATCTTGATCGCCATGTGTCCCAAGCCACCCAACCCAACAACAGCGACTTTACTCCCCTGCCCAACCTGCCAGTGACGCAACGGCGACCATGTGGTGATACCGGCACACAACAACGGTGCAGCACCACGTAAGTCGATTCCTTCCGGCACCTTCACGACGAACAAAACTGTGCGGGACCAGATCTTCTTTCACCGCCAGCGCGGCATAACCCTTCACGTTCATGGCTATTTCGATCTCCTCAGAGATAAAGTGCACCTCAACCAGCATAGCTCAGGGCAACAGGTTGTACTCGGCGTCAGCGACCGGCTCCAGCCATTCATTCGATGCGCCTGCTACCGGGATTTCTACCGCAATATGGGCAAACCAGCTATCACGTGCAGCTCCGTGCCAGTGTTTCATTCCCGCCGGAATATGAACCACATCACCCGTTTTCAGTTCTCGCGCAGGTTGATTCCACGCCTGGTACCAGCCTCTGCCGCCAGTCACCAGCAGAATTTGACCGCCCTGATGATGAATGTGCCAAAAATTACGGCAGCCAGGTTCAAATGCAACGTTACCAATCACCACTCCTTCCATTGAAAGCATGGTCAGATAGCTGGTCCCGGTGAAGTACTTCGCATAGGCTTCATTTTTCTCTCCCCGGGGGAAGACGCTGTTGCCATCAAATTGTTCGTTCATCATGACTCCTGCTGGGGTATTAGCTAACGGAATTCCTTAAATACATTCATCAAGAACTGCACGGGCATTTTCTGCAATCTCAGCACCACAGTGCTGCTTAAGTAGCGCAGTAAACGCGATAAGTTGCTCAGGGCGGAACCCAACATTCAGGCTGATCGCGAAGTGACTTTTCAGTTGGCTGTTCACGCCGCCCAGTACGGCTAACGCAGAGACGGTTGCCAGTTCACGAGTCGGCCAGTCCAGCACATCGCGCTGAAAAATATCGCCAAACAGATGTGCTTTAAGCCAGGTATCAATGGCAGGGGCAAAATCAAACAGCGGACCGCTAACCGGCTGTCCAACCAGTTGGGTTTGCGTTTGGCTCCCCGCCAGCAGGCTGTTCCAGTCAACAGGTTGCGGCGTAGTGGATTTCCCTTCTGGATCCACAATCCCTTTTCTTTGCGGACTTTCACTACCGACATCAGGCACGACAGGCCATTCAGGCTACGGGGAAAACCACAGTACGCGTAAAGCTGCTGTAAAACCTCTTTCACTTCATTCAGCGTTAGTCCTGCATCTAACCCTGCATTAAGCGCTGCCTCCAGCTTATCTGGCTGTCCTGTGGCAGTGAATGCTGCAATGGGGACAACTGCCAGTTGTCTGGCATTCAAATGATTTGACATGTTCGATTCTCCGGGGAGGCGACAGTCTCTGCCGCCGAATGCTGAAAACGCAAAAATTATAGAGGCTCAGCGTATCGACGATTAGAGGGTTAAATAAGGACAAACCTATGAAGACAAGTCATGAATAGCGCTATTCACAATGTGGCAGTACAGCGCTGTCCGTCACATCCACTTGCGGTGCATCCAATTTCACGGGCCAGCGACTCATATGCTGGATAAACTCGACACATGAAA
>NZ_SZWR01000017.1:330648-338087 GCF_005280875.1 Citrobacter sp. wls827 | reverse complement strand
GCAGCCGAAACGCTGAAGTTCAGAGAGGCTGCCGCAACACTCGGTCTGGCCACCCAACAAATAACCCGAGGTATTACTGAACTACAGATCCTGCGCGGGCAATTTTGTCATCCGGCCTGATCTACGTATTACGCTACAATCTCGATTAAATTACCGTCGGGGTCCTGAATGACGGCCTCGTAATACCCGTCACCGGTGGTTCGTGGTCCGGAGACCAGGATGCCCTGTTCTTTTGCGCGTATAGCCAGAGCATCAACATGCCCCGCGCCACCAACAGAGAGAGCCAGATGCACCCATCCTGAAGTGTTATTGTCAGGTACAGGGTGGGTCAGTCCCGGTTTGGTCATTAACTCAATCGCAATGTCCTCACCAATGTTGACGAAATAAGATTCAAACCCGGGATTGGTTTTGCTGCAGTATTTTTCGTTTATCACACCATCAAAAAACGACACCCAGAACCGGGCTTGTCGTTCAAGATCCCGGGTCCATAAAGCCATGTGTGCAATTTTCATCGCGATCCTCTTATCGTTTACTCTGAACGGTACGCCCCCGTTAAGGGATATTGACATCCTGCATTATAATGCAGGATTATGCACGTTATTGCTCGATGTTTATTTTTATGGAGTTCTCATGCTCGATTACGCTGCATTCCCGGATCAACGCCAGGCGCTTATCTATCAGATCCTGCAGGAAAACGGCAGAGTGATCTGTACTGAACTGGCCGTCCGTTTGGGGGTGTCAGAACATACGATCCGCCGCGATTTACAAGAGTTGTGTAAAGAAGGTGTTTGCAAGAAAGTCTATGGCGGGGCTGTCATTTCACTACCAGAGTCAGCTGACATCACAGTACGCAAGAATATTAATACCGCGAAAAAGAGCAGCATCGCGCAAAGATGTGCCCGGCTAGTGAAATCCGGAAGCTGTATTTTTATCGACACAGGAACAACCAACCTGGCAATGGCTGAAGCCCTTCCAGCTGAGCTGGCATTAACCGTCGTGACAAATTCACCTGATATTGCCGCCGTACTGCTGAAAAAACCGCTATTCGAGGTCATCATGTTAGGTGGGCCAGTGCAGCGATCGTCCGGTGGGTGCGTAGGTCCGACAGCCATTGCCCAGGTACAGGATATTTTATTTGATCAAGGTTTTATTGGTGGTTGTGCGATGGCACCGGAGTCCGGATTAACCGGGTTTGATTACGCCGATTGTGAGTTTAAAAAAGCGGTAATTAAGCAGTGTAACGAAACTATCGTCGCACTGACGGCGGATAAGATCCCTGCCGTCGCACGTTATGTTGTCACCGCCAGCAGTAACATTGATGTCATTGTCGTGGAGGAAAACATCAGCAAACAGTACGGCACCGCTTTTCAGGCGCATGACATCCGCATTTACACCGTATAACGGTGGCGCAGTCTTTTTACGTGTAAATTCAACGGAATATCACGGTGCTAAAAGTGGCGCCAGCCGTCAATGGGGTAATGGCTGACAGATAGTCCAGGCGAATTCTATGATGGTGTTCATGGCACTCCACAAGCAAGAATTCCTCTTTGTCTGCTGTGGTGCATGTCGTCACGGCCCTGGCATCAAAGTGTTCCCCGGTAGTCAGTTCAATGCGCAGCAAATAGTGATAGAGACAGGCAATCTCCAGATAGTCATGCAGATCGCAATCGACAGGATGGTACTTTTCTGCCGCACACATAAATCCCCCCTTCCCTATGTCCACGCCGGTTCGGGAAATAGCTCACGCGACTTCCCGAACATGCGACGCTATTTCAGCGCTTCGATAGGTGCGCCAAAGTTGATATGCAGCACATTACCGTCGATTACCAGAGCGGGAACAGACTTCACTCCGATTCGCTCCGCCTCTGCAACGTGATCGGGTTGTTCTCCCAAATGAATAACCTCGATTTCCACATCCGGGGACAGATACTGTAGCAGTGTTTCTTCTGCGGAAACGCAAACCGGGCAACCAGCATGATAAAAACGGGCTTTGGTCATGATACCTCTCCTTTAAATTATAGTATCGAATCGATACTATAATTTATGCTACGCCAGTTTTATGCTTTGTCAATATAGTTTTTAGTCGATACTATATGCCGAGGAGGATTTTGTTATGCATGATATGTCGCTTTTTGACGTACTGGACCGACTGTCTGGTCTGACGCGGATGTGGTTTCGCCAGCATCCTTTACTGGCGGATCTTCAGCCAGTACAGCTCAGTGCGTTGATGTATCTCGCACGCTGTAACCGCTACTCCAATACGCCTCTCGCCGTGACGGACTACCTCGGTCTCACCAAAGGAACGGTGTCACAATCGCTAAAGTTGTTGGAATCAAAAGGACTGGTGGTACGCACGCAGGATGCCAGGGATAAGCGTAGCGTTCATCTGCAGCTCACCGAGTCGGCCAAAAATTTGCTGGATGCCCTGCTTCCCCCCTCATTTTTGATGACGGGCGAATCTGCGATGGGTGAACGCGCGGGTTTACTCAAGGAGCTACTCTTCGAACTTCTGCGGGGCATTCAGCGCACCAGTAATGTGCCGGGATTTGGTCTGTGCCAGAGCTGTCGGTTCCACCAAAAAGTAAATGGTCAGGGATTTTGTAATTTAACGAAAGAACCGTTGAGCGAGGATGATTCGATGTTAATTTGTCGGGAGCATCAGCCCCCGGACGTATGATCTTCTCTGTTATAGTGTCTTCATGTGGCCGGGTTGCCGCTTTCCAGGATAACCACTCGCTACAGGCATTTGACACGGCGATATTACGGTAGCCGCGTTCCCACGCCATATCGTCAACAATTTCTGCGGATTACGTATGTTGCAGGTGGTTCAGATCCCGTAGCATCCGCTTGAGACATTTGACTTTATTTTTATCGCGTATTGCCGCTGAAAACTTACTGAGCTGAAAAAACGTTTTGTCACCAAAACCATCAATGACTTTGAAACAATATTCCTGGCGCGTGGCATCCCAGGCGTAGACGATGTTTTTACAATGCAGGGAGTTAATAATGACACCGGTACTGACAAACCACGCTAAAAAAACATTCAACTTCTGCAATTTGCTGGCATCAAGTTCTTTGTTCAGGGCAAGCTGATAAAGAGTTTGTGCGATGTGACCATGCTCATCACATTCCTTAACCGTGAGTTGCCCTATTCCTTTATTTGTTTCAACAAGTCCTTCAATTTTTTGCATATAAAATGCGTCTGTTTGGTGACTCAACTTACATTCTTTGATGTCCCGAAAGACCTCACGTAGCTTGCTTTTATATTTCGCAATGCCTGGAATCACGATTTTGACCAGCAGTTTACTATCCTGTGGATGCTGGAAGACGTAGCGATCGTTACCTCGTGCCAGCAAGTCTTCATCTTTCAATATAAGTATTTGTTTCATAATATTTTTTATTTTTACCCTACGTGAAATGGAGTTGCCTCAACGAAGAGTTGTCTCAGCCAAAAAATATTGTGTATCTGTCTATTTCAATGGTTGTTAAACAAATAGCGTATTCATCCAATAAATAACTTTTGTAGTGACGTACTGAAGCAAAGTAACGGTGGATGTGCAGCAGGTTGAACGCCAGGAGATACTGTTGGAGAAATCCACGCCAGCTTTGTTTTTTTGATGTTGTTAACGAAGGTAAACAGCGGAAGGTATTCAACTAAGCGTCATTCACCGTGACCTATGGTGCTGCCACCAGAGGCCGCTCGTGAATGGATGAGGCCGGATGTTGGAGGGGAAAGAAGCCGAGGACATTGCAGACGATGGTTTCGTGCCAGTTACAAAATTGATATGACAGGGCGTAACACGTACAGGCAAGAATGTAAAAATTAGGGAGCCAAACTACGTTGCGTCAGATACCCAGATTAAACCCTGCAAGGGAAAATCACTATGGATATCTTTCATACTAACTCCCAACAAATTGATTAAAAATCCACAGCAATACAATAATCATTATTTTCACATAAACCCAAAATCATTAACAATTCAGAGAGACGGTATCTGCCGATACTTCAACACTGTTCAAGAAATATAGATGACTCACTATGATGTTTATGCTCACCCTGTAGGTAATTTTTATACATCGTTGCAACATCAACACCGTAGATAACCGCTACCTGCGTTCTCTCCGCTGTGCGCCAGAAAACGACACCCGGACAATTAAAATTGAAACTCCTGCACGCCACAAATTTATCGTTCAGATGCCGGGAATCGTTTGTACAGAGTTGGTATTTCGACGTCAATAATGAGAATAACCCTGTAGCGAGTCACATTCATCGCTAACAATCTTCCGGTCGGTCCCCACTGTTCACAGGCCAGATTTGGCCGTAACCCCTCGTGCAGTACGAGGTTAAGGTACCAATGATTCAGGCGGAAACACTCTGCCGGCGCAGATGCCTGATCCCCAAAAGCATTGGTCCCAGAAGCGCAAAAGAGAAAACCAGAATAATCAGCTCAGGAAGCCAGAATGTAGAAATAATTATTAATACTATAATTTCCCAGTTGTGCAATTTTCCCGGTTTTTCGTACGTCATCAAGACATAAAATGTTGCAAAAAGACACAAAGCGAAAAGTGCGTAACAAATAGTAATCAAAAACATTCATAATCCTTTGTTTATAAGCTAGTAACTGCACTTACAAGTCAGAGCATGTCAACCCTGCGAAATATACAGCTTTTCCCTGCTGTTTAGTAGTCCCTTGAAACACCAGGAAATAGATGCCCGCTCAGAGAAGAAACTGGTTTAAGTATGTGTCTGGCACGGATACTAACGTTACGATAACTGGGCTCTGGTCAGGTTACTATGCCGATTACATAAGGCTTATCTGGAGAAAATCCCGATGATTCAACAGGTAATGGCGTCACTGTAGGTAGTGGGAATTTCTTGCAAAGTACCAACAAAGTTAATTCTAAGCCACATGCAATCCATATTGGTTTTTACACTGCAAATAACCATAGTCACAATCTGATAACCTGGCCAGATACCATCAGTAGCTTAATCAGACTAAAATCTGACCACATACATAAACACATGACATAATATTAATAAACATTAATTCATTGAGATTATGGCAATCATCGTCCATATCAGGGCCATGCCCCCCGGCAGTTTCGAATACCTTGCTCGCCAGTTAACGGTCCTTAAGTACTGTCGCCAGGGTTGCACGGATTTTTTCTTCAAATATAACATCAGATTATGCAGGTTAATATAGCTGACCGTTCTTTGTTGGGTTCCGACAATATTTTTCTCATCCACAATGCACAAGCTTATTGCCCCGTTGCTTTCAGTCCCATTTCATATTTTGCACCACCACTCTAATTATTAAACCTTATTTCGACAAGCACCGACAGTGTTCTTTATTGAAGAATACCATTTCATTAAGTTTAAATGACGGTATAAATCGAAATCCGCAGTATGAATAATTCATTAGATATATTTTTATCATTATTTTTAATGAGGTTGATACTGATTGTCTGGAGATGCTGGCGCTGAAGTCAGCGCCAGTTCTGGTTTTGAAGTGGTTAACGAAGGTTAACAGGAGGACGTACGCAATTAGTGCTTAACAATATACATAGTGCGACTGTATGCCACATCCTCTGGGTTGGTAATCGGATACCCTTTCAGCCACGGTTTAATTAAACGTCCGTTGGTGTACTGATAAATCGGCGCAATAGGTGCCTGTTCCATCAGAATTTTCTCCGCAGCGTTATAATCAGCATTCCGCGCTTTCTCTGTATTTTCCAGAGTAGCCTGGGTCAACACTTTATCGTATGCCGGATTATTAAAGCGGGAGATATTGCCCGTATGGGTCGATGTTAATAATGACAGGAACGTAGAAGGCTCATTGTAGTCGCCCACCCAGGAGGCACGGATAACATCAAAGTTGCCGGTATTACGACTATCAATATAGGTTTTCCACTCCTGGTTTTGCAGTTTCACGTCAACGCCAAGGTTTTTCTTCCACATCGACGCGACTGCGATAGCAATCTTCTGATGGTTTTCAGAGGTGTTGTACAACAGCGTGAGTTTAAGCGGTTTCTGCGGACCATATCCCGCGGCACGCAGCAGCGTTTTCGCCTGGGCGTTAAGCTCTTCCTGACTCATTTGTTCAAACGGAGAAGGTTCCGGGATAAATCCTGCCGTCACATCCGGCGTAAAGTGCCAGGCGGGTTTTTCGCCAGTTCCTAATACTTTCTCCGCCATCAGACGACGATCGATAGTCATACTGAGCGCCAGACGCACGCGTGAATCGGCAGTCGGCCCTTTTTGCGTGTTAAATGCATAGTAATAAGTACCAAGCTGCGGCGGCGTATACACCTGGCCCGGAATATCCTTCAATAGCTTCTGATACATATTTTTCGGGAAGGACTCAGTAATATCAATATCGCCAGCAAGATAGCGTTTGGTCGCAGCAGACTCCTGGTTAATCGGCAGGAAAGTCACTTTTTGCAGCACCGTTTTGGCGTTGTCCCAATAATGTGTATTCGGCACAACTTCCAGTTTCTCGTTAACCACACGGTCTTTCAGCACATAGGCACCGTTACCGATAAGGTTGCCTGGCTTCGTCCACTCTTTACCGCTTTCGACATTGGTTTTTTGGACAGGATAAAACGCAAAGCTCGCTGTCAGGTTGGCAAACCAGGGTAGCGGTTTGTCCAACTGCACTTTGAAGGTATGCGCATCCACCGCGCTGACACCTAACTTATCGGGCGCGGCTTTGCCATCGATGATCGCCTGGGCATTGTTGATCCCTGCTAGCGCGGCAAACCAGGCAAACGGCGATAGTGTTTTCGGGTCAACCAGACGCTGCCAACTGTAGACAAAATCCTGTGCCGTTACCGGCGTGCCATCGGCCCATTGCGCATTATTGCGCAACGTAAACGTCCAGATACGGTTATCATTACTCTTCCACTGTGTGGCGACACCGGGAATAATCTCACCCTTTTCATTCTGGTTGACCAGCCCTTCGAATAAATCGCGAATAACCTGAATTTCTGGAAGCCCAACGGCTTTTGCCGGATCGAGTGACGCTGGCTCATCTTTTATGTGACGCACCAGTTCTTGCTTTTCTGCCAGTACCGTCCCGCTGGGAACATCAGCAGCCCAGGATAATGAAATGCTGCTAACCAACAGCGCACAACAGGTTACTGAAACAGAATGCTGCATAAGATACCCTCAATTCCGGCTACTAAGTGAATGTGTAATTATTTGTATCGCCAGCAGGAAATGCAATTAACTTCCGACAGGAAAGTGATTTTACACCTGAAAAGATAAGTGTGTGAAAACGATTTGATTATCCATACATTTTGCACAACACTGCGAGTAACTATCCCAGCATTCAGAGATGACTATGACCGTTACCCGCCCCCGTGCCGAGCGCGGCGCATTTCCGCCAGGAACCGAACATTACGGACGTTCACTATTGGGCGCGCCGCTAATCTGGTTC
>NZ_SZWR01000017.1:285488-330592 GCF_005280875.1 Citrobacter sp. wls827 | reverse complement strand
CAGCCGATCGTGAAAGCGGCCTGATACTGGCGGGAACGCACGGCGACGAAAACTCCTCGGTCGTTACCCTTTCCTGCGCATTGCGTACGCTTAACCCCTCCCTGCGTCGCCATCATGTGGTGCTGGCGGTAAACCCTGACGGTTGCCAGTTGGGTCTGCGTGCAAATGCAAACGGCGTAGATCTTAACCGTAACTTTCCGGCGGCAAACTGGAAATCTGGTGAAACGGTATATCGCTGGAACAGCAGCGCAGAAGAGCGTGATGTGGTGTTATTGACTGGCGATCATCCGGGATCTGAGCCTGAGACCCAGGCACTATGCCAACTTATTCACCACATTCATCCTGCATGGGTAGTTTCTTTCCACGATCCGCTGGCCTGTATTGAAGATCCCAGACACAGCGAATTAGGCGCGTGGCTGGCGCAGTCGTTCGAATTGCCGCTGGTAACCAGCGTCGGTTATGAAACGCCAGGCTCTTTTGGTAGCTGGTGCGCCGATCTAAACCTACATTGCATTACTGCAGAATTTCCGCCCATTTCATCGGATGAAGCGAGCGAAAAATACCTGCTGGCAATGTCTAATCTTTTGCGCTGGCATCCTTGAGATGAAGCTGTCCGGTTGTAAAATGCAAGGCAGGCTCCACGTCTCTGGCCAGCCATGTTGGGCCATCCAGATCGGCAAAGCTGACCTGTGACGTAAGCGGCAATGCAGCGCCGATCGCCCTTGATGTACACAACATACAGCCCAGCATGAGTGCAAATCCCTGCTCGCGGGCTTCGGTCGCCAGCGCCAGCGCCTCCGTCAGTCCGCCTGTCTTATCCAGTTTGATATTGACCATTTCATAGCGTCCATGCAGCGCTTTCAGACTGCTGCGGGTATGGCAGCTTTCATCTGCACAGACAGGCAGCGGATGCACGAAATTCTCCAGCGCGGCATCATCATTAGCCGGCAGAGGCTGCTCCAGCATCGCAACGCCTAAATCCGCCATTAACTGGCAGCGTGCGGCCAGCCCTTCAGCACGCCAGGATTCATTAGCATCAACAATGATTGTCGCCTCAGGCACAGCCGCCCGGATCGCAACCATCCTTTCGCTGATTAAGTGTGCATCCAGTTTGACTTTCAGCAATCTGGCACCGTTCTCCCATAGCGCAGTCGCGCTCGCCGCCATCTGCTCCGGCGTGCCGATCACGACGGTTTGCGCGGTCGTTACTGTTGCATCCAGTTCAGTACCAACGTAGTCGGCCAGAGACTGTTGTTGCTGACGCGCATTGAGATCCCAAAGCGCACAGTCAACGGCATTACGCGCCGCCCCCGCGGGCAGCAATGCCTGCAGCGCTTCACGCGTCACACCGTGTTCCAGTTGCGGCACAACACTCATGATTTGAGCCAGTACTGACGCATCGCTTTCGCCATAGCGAGGATAAGGCGTACATTCTCCAACGCCCTTTACACCATTCTCTTCCAGTTCAACCACCACCACATGCGCTTCGGTCCTGCTCCCGCGGGCAATCACAAAGGGAGTGTGTAACGGCCAGGCTTCCTCATACACCTTAACTGATCTCATTTGTTTTCCTTAATGCAGTCCCTGAAGCGGATATCCGCAAATAGCGTTTGCCGTGTTAACTGCTGATGGCATAAACTAGCCTTGACGTTAACTATATGTAAACAGGAAGATAACCATGTCACAAACCGTTCATTTCCAGGGCAACCCGGTTGCAGTTGCCGGCTCTATTCCTCAGGCTGGAAGCAAAGCCCAGGCTTTTACCCTTGTGGCTAAAGACCTGTCTGACGTTACGCTGGGCCAGTTCGCAGGCAAGCGCAAAGTGCTGAATATTTTCCCAAGCATCGATACCGGCGTGTGCGCGGCATCAGTACGTAAGTTTAACCAACTGGCGACAGAAATCGACAACACCGTCGTACTGTGCATTTCAGCCGATCTGCCATTCGCCCATTCTCGTTTTTGCGGCGCGGAAGGTCTGAGCAACGTTATCACGCTGTCCACCCTGCGTAACGCTGAATTCCTGAAAAACTACGGCGTTGAAATTGCCGAAGGTCCGCTGAAAGGTCTGGCTGCTCGTGCCGTTGTCGTTATCGACGAAAATGACAACATCGTGTTCAGCCAACTGGTCAATGAAATTACCAACGAGCCTGACTATGATGCAGCGTTGGCCGTGCTGAAAGCCTAAGTTGCCCTGAATACAAAAATGCCTCCGGATGGAGGCATTTTTATTTGCATCATTACTCTTCGTTTTTTTTCTGCTGACTCAGACCATACTCGCGTAACTTATTGGCGATCGCGGTATGTGAAACCCCCAGGCGTTTAGCCAGTTTACGCGTGCTGGGATAATTCATATAAAGCTGCGTCAACACGGAACGTTCAAAGCGGCTGGTGATCTCATCCAGCGACCCTTCCATCACTTCTTCTCCGACGGCAACTGTCGCTGCATCATAATCCGGCAATAAGATATCCTGCGGACGCAGTTCATAGCCCTCAAGCTGAGTTAACGCCCGATAGATAGCATTTTTAAGCTGACGCACATTGCCCGGCCAGCCGTAGCGGGTGAGCACCGTGCTGAGATCGGCAGACAACTTCGGACGCGGTACACCCTGCTCATCGGCAAAACGCGCCACAAACAGCTCTGTGAGTGGCATAATATCTTGTGGGCAATCGCGTAGCGGCGGCAGATTAAGCGTCAGGACATTCAGACGATAATAGAGATCTTCGCGGAAAAGACCTTTCTGCACCAGTTCCACCAGGTTCTTTTGCGTCGCGCAGATTACACGAACATCAACATGAACTTCATGATCTTCACCCACGCGACGGAACGTCCCGTCATTGAGGAAGCGCAGCAATTTCGTCTGCATGCGCGGCGACATTTCGCCAATCTCATCCAACAACACTGAACCGCCATTCGCCTGCTCGAAGAACCCTTTTTTACCTTCCGGGGCGTGACCAAACAGTTCGCTTTCTACCGCATCTTCAGGAATAGACGCGCAGTTCAGCGCCAGATAAGGTTTTGACGCACGTGGACTCGCCAGATGGCAGGCATGCGCAAAGAGATCTTTGCCCGTACCGGTATTCCCGGTGATCAGCAGCGGCGCACTCAGCGTCGCCAACTTGCGCGCCTGTTCAACAACGTGTTTCATTTTGGCGCTTACGGCAATAATCTGGCTGAATGCGCTCAGATCCTGGGTGGTCATGTTTTGCAATTGGCGGCCCATGCGGAGGGTAGAACGCAACATGACAACGGCACCGGTCAGCATTTGCTCCTGATTTTCGCCCTGCAAATGGACCGGCGTAATTTCCATCAGGAAGTTCTGTCCGTTAATCACCACATGTTCACTATGGGAATCCTGCGGATTACTTTCCAGCCAGCGCTGGAAGTTAAACCCATTAATGAGCTGTGCCGCCGTGTGGTTGCGCATCCGCTCCTGGGGATGGGCAAAAAGCTGGCAACTTGCCGGGTTTGCCATCTCCACTTTGCTTTTCATATCCAGAGAAAGAACGGGTTCAGGCAATGCTTCAAGCAACGCGCTAAGCGCCAGATGTTCGCGTTCGGAAGGCATCCAGGGCACGGTACGGACGTCCGTTACCCCTGCGATGCGGCGGATTTCAGCCATCAGGCTGCTGAAGTTAGTGAACTCCAGCTCCGCAAAATTAAGGTAAATTCGCCCGATGGGGTCAATCTCGATACCGCGTAAATCAATGCTTCTCAGCACCAGTAAATCGAGCAATTCGCGGGTCAGACCAAGACGGTCTTCACAAAAGACTTCCAAACGCATAGGAACCTTCACCTGGACAAGGGATTATGTATTAAATGATAAGCCAGTATTGGGTTAGCAGGAAGGACTCTGTCAACAAATATTGACAGCACGCTGGAAAATTGGGCGCCGGAGCGTAAAGTTATACGATCGGCACCCGTATTTACTCAACTTTCACGCGGGGATTTGTTCTTTTGTAAGGTCTCTTTCACCTGACCGATCAACTGACGGCGGAAATCCCCCAGTCGCGGTTTATCATCATCAATCCACGGTAATGGACGGCACAGCTCCATCGCTTTAATCCCCAGACGCGCTGTTAACAAGCCCGCGCCAATACCCTGCGCGGCACGCGTGGATAACCGGGCCGCTAAATCCTGCGACATCCAGTCCATCCCCACTTCCCGCACCAACTCGCTGGCCCCGGCAAAAGCGATATTTAACAGTACCAGACGAAACAGGCGCAGGCGGCTGTAATAGCCGAGTTCGATGCCATACAGCGTAGCTATACGGTTAATCAACCGCAGATTTCGCCAGGCAATAAACGCCATATCCACCAACGCTAACGGGCTGACGGCAATCATCAGCGTGGATTCCGCCGCAGAACGACTGATCTCACGTCGTGCTTGCGCATCCAGCACTGGCTGCACCAGGTGGGCATACAGGCTCACAACTTCCCTATCATTCTGCGTTTCATGGATAGAGGCATACCAGCGTTGTAGCGCAGGATGAGACTGATCGATACCCGCCTGTTGTGCCAACTTTTCACAAAATGCGCGGCCTTTTCCGGTTCCGTGACTGTGTAACAGATCACGCGCTTCATCACGCTCGTGTGCGCGTTGACGCAAACGCCACAGCCGACGCCACTCGGTTGCCACCGACCCAACGCCTGCGCCAATAATCAGCGCACCCGCAGCACAGCCCCCCAGCGCGACCCAGTCCTGAGTCTGCCAGGCGTTCATGGTCCACTGCACACCCTGAGCGACAACGCTTACGCCAAACAGTGCCAGCCCGCCCATCACCATCTTGCGCCACAGACTGCGTTTAGGGCGAAGGGCCGCATCAACAACGGCTTCTGCCTGACCTTCGTCTTCCAGTGGTTCATCCACTGTCGCCGGAGAAAAAGTCTGCGCCTCCGTATCGTTGAACATTTGCTGTGCTTTAAATGCCGTGTTTGGTTCCACTTCCAGTGGACCTGAGAAATCGATACGCGGTTTTAACGGCTCGCTCATCGCAATTTATCTCCTATTAAAAACTCCAGCGCGGCATCCAGGCGAATATGCGGTAAGGGTTTATCTACATCCATGACCTGCGGGCGAAAGGCTTCAAACTGGAAACCCTGGCGATCCCAAAAAGCCTGGCCCGGTAAACGCGCAGGGACTTCTCCCGGATAGACGGTCAACGGCTCGCCGTCGCTCAGGCGATTGCCGCGCAACGCGGGGATCTTCTCGCCCTTCACATCAATCAGGCCGCTGGTGGTTGCCTGCACCGATGCCAGTCCCAGACAGTCCATACTGATGCCTTCAAACGCAGCATTTTGCCAGGCGTCCTGAATCAATTGCTGCAACAACGACACCATATTGGCATGTTGATCGACCGTAACGTGGTCGGCCTTGGTGGCAGCGAACAGCAACTTATCGATTACCGGCGAGAACAACCGGCGGAACAACGTGCGCTGACCATAATGAAAACTTTGCATCAGTTGTGTCAGCGCCAGTCGCATATCGTTAAACGCCTGTGGTCCGCTGTTAAGCGGTTGCAGGCAATCGACCAGCACAATTTGGCGATCAAAGCGCAGGAAGTGATTCTTGTAGAACCCTTTCACGACCTTTTCGCAGTAGTAATTAAACCTGTCGCGTAACATACCTGCGTTGGTATGTTTATCCGCCTGTGCCAGTTTTGACTCACCAAAAGCATCAACATCCGGCCACGGGAAAAATTGCAGCGCAGGTGCGCCAGCCATGTCCCCCGGCAGCACAAAGCGCCCGGGCTGAATGAAATGCAATCCCTGCTGTTTGCACTGATGCAGATAATCTGTCCACGCCGCGGCGATTTCCGCCAGACGGTTTTCGTCAGCAGGCGCCAGCGGGTCAAGCCCCTCGCATAGCTGCCGCCATCTGGCCGACCATTCACCTCGCTGGCCCTGCAATAATCCGGTCATTTGCCGTGACCAGCCAAGGTAATCCTGGGCCAGCATCGGTAAATCGAGCAGCCACTCCCCCGGATAATCGACGATCTCCAGGTACAACGTGGACGTATCTTTAAAGTGACGCAGCAAAGAATCGTTGGATTTGTAGCGCAACGCCAGGCGAATTTCACTGACGCCACGCGTTGGCGTCGGCCAGGTTGGCGGAGAGCCATAAAGCTGCGCCAGTCCCTCATCATAGGTAAAGCGCGGAATACCAAAATCGCGCTGAGGAACCCGCTTTACGCCAAGCAGACGCTCTTCACGCACACAACTGAGCAACGGCAGGCGCGCACCGGCATGAATATTGAGTAACTGGTTTACCATTGCGGTAATAAACGCTGTTTTACCGCTGCGGCTAAGTCCGGTGACAGCCAGGCGCAGATGCCGATCTACGCCGCGATTAACCAGCGAGTTGAGTTCATTTTTAAGTCGCTTCATCGCCATCCCGTTATGCTGAAGGAACCGAAGAAATTATAACAAACAGGGAGCAAACATAAGGTTTAATACTGAGTTATCAACTCCCTGAAAGAAATCAGGCGACATCATTCATGTCGCCTTTAGCCAAAAGAAAGCATGCGGATTATTTATTCTCTACTTTAGGAAGATTAATCCCGCTAATACCGCCTTCGTTGGTTACCTGTGTATAGCCCATCCCGGTCAGCATATCTTTTGCCATCCCGGATTGACGACCTGAGTTGCAATACAACTTCACGGTGTCGGTCTTATCAGGGACTTCTGCCGCAATTCGTGCCTGCAAATCCTTTAAAGGGATGTTGATGGCCCCCTGAAGGTGTTCCTGCTGATATTGTTCAGGAACACGAACATCAATCCAGTGCTCGGCCGCAAATACCGGCATCCCGATGACCAGCGCTAGCGCGAATACTCCTTTTTTCAACATAGTATCGTTCCGTTAAATGATGGAAAGTCACCTAACACTATATACTTGATCTTAAGGAAATATTGCGAGCATGCTATCACTGGCCGTAGCGTTGGGAAATTTTCCTGGCAACCTTGCTCAATAATGGCTCCAGTACCAACACCAGCAACATTTTTAACGGACGGCGGGCCACTGATTTCACCGCCCACCCCGCAACACCTGCGGGGCCGTAGCGAAGCGCAGTCAAAAGTACCAGCTTGCCTGCTATTTTAAAGCCCGGCTTAACCCTTTGCCCGGCACGTTGCCAGCGATTATTCATTTCAATCCTCACAATTGACGGAAACGACTGCGCAATGTGAAGGTGTCCGATGTCACATAACGCTCCATTTCACGCAAACGCTTTTCACTCGCGGCCAGTTCACGATCGACGGAATCTAGCAGTTCCCCGCTTGATGGCTGTTGGTCGCCGGATACGACGTTGTCCGGCATTGGGTCCAGCACAAACGTCAACACGATATAGGCAACTACGGTGAAAAAGGCCAGACCAAAAAAGACTGACAGTACCACCAGGATCCTTACCAGCTTCACGGGGACATCAAGATAGTGCGCAATACCAGCACAGACCCCTTTAACCATGCCCTGCTGCGGGATACGCCACAGCTTTTTGTTCAGGTTAACGCCCCCCATTAGCGGTCCCTCCAGTTTGGATGTTCGGCATCAAGGATATCTTCCAGCGCCTGAATACGTTCACGCATACGCTGTGCATCATTGTTGAGCTCTACCAGACGTTGCTGATCGCTTTGCGACAGTTCACCACGGCTGGAACGATTGCTGTAATGCAGCCACAGCCAGATCGGCAAAACGAACAGCACAAAGATAGTTAACGGAATGGCCAGAAATAGCGCGCTCATGAGTACTCCTTACAGGTGATGAGCGGCGGCGCGTTCGGGCACCGCCAGATGTTATTATTGCTTGTCTTGCTGCATTTTGGCTTTAAGCTGCGCCAGTTGCTCGCTGATTTCATCATCTGCTTTCAGGTCAGCAAATTGCTGATCCAGAGATTTTTGCTTACCGAAGTTATGGCTTTCGGCTTCCGCTTCCATCTGATCAATACGGCGCTCAAAAGATTCGAAGCGGGCCATTGCTTCATCCAGTTTGCCGCTATCCAACTGACGACGGACATCACGAGAAGAACTCGCCGCCTGATGACGCAACATCAATGCCTGCTGACGAGCCCGGGTTTCACTGAGTTTATTTTCCAGCTCACCAATCTCTTTTTTCATCCGCGCCAGCGTATCGTCAACCAGCGTCACTTCATGCTCCAGAGAGGCAATTAAATCGGTCAGTTTCTGCTTTTCAATTAATGCAGAACGCGCCAGATCTTCTTTCTCTTTACGCAGCGCCAGCTCAGCTTTTTCTTGCCACTCCGCCTGCTGCGCACTGGCCTGTTCAATCCGGCGGGACAGCTGTTTTTTTTCTGCCAGTGCACGCGCTGAGTTAGATCGAACCTCAACCAGCGTGTCTTCCATTTCCTGAATCATCAACCGCACCAGTTTCTGCGGATCTTCGGCCTTTTCCAGCAACGCATTAATATTGGCGTTCACGATGTCGGCAAAACGAGAAAAAATACCCATAATGTAATCCTCACTTACTGTTCTGATATCGGGCAATGCCCTGCTGCTTCCATAATGCACTTGTCGTGCCAACTTTTTATATTATTGATTTTGAAGATAATATCTAATTTTACCTGACGAGATAATTAGGGTAAATTGGTGAATAACACTAACAAATGGTGAATTTCATCATGGCAGGATACAAAGATACTCTTCTGGGGGAAGCAAACAGCTTCATTGAAGTGCTGGAACAAGTCTCCCATCTGGCCCCCCTGGAAAAACCCGTGCTGGTTATCGGTGAGCGTGGCACAGGAAAAGAGTTAATCGCCAACCGTCTGCACTACCTTTCCACTCGTTGGCAAGGACCGTTTATTTCTCTTAATTGTGCGGCGCTGAACGAAAATTTACTCGATTCCGAACTCTTCGGCCATGAAGCTGGCGCTTTTACCGGAGCGCAAAAACGCCATCCTGGCCGCTTCGAGCGCGCCGACGGTGGCACACTTTTTCTTGATGAACTGGCAACCGCACCGATGTTGGTACAGGAGAAATTGCTGCGCGTTATTGAGTATGGAGAGCTCGAGCGCGTAGGCGGTAGCCAGCCGCTGCAGGTTAACGTGCGCCTGGTCTGTGCCACCAATGCCGACTTACCGAGAATGGTCAGTGAAGGTACTTTCCGCGCAGACCTGTTGGATAGACTGGCCTTTGATGTCGTGCAACTTCCACCTTTACGGGAGCGTAAAAGCGACATCATGTTGATGGCCGAACATTTTGCGATTCAAATGTGCCGCGAGATTGGATTACCGCTGTTTCCCGGTTTTAGCACACAAGCCAGAGAAACACTTCTCCACTATCGCTGGCCGGGCAATATCCGCGAATTGAAAAACGTTGTTGAACGCTCGGTATACCGACATGGTACCAGCGATTATCCGCTGGACGAGGTAGTGATAGATCCGTTTAAGCGCCACACTACAGACGTTCAGCAGCAGGAAACCCACTCTACAGCGGCAACGTTACCGCTGGATCTGCGCGCATTCCAGCAACAGCAAGAAAAGACGTTTCTGCAAACCAGCCTACAACAGGCAAAATTTAACCAGAAAAAGGCCGCCGAACTGCTTGGGCTGACGTACCATCAGCTCCGCGCGTTGCTTAAAAAACACCAGATTTAGCGATGCATTACCGACCGTTAAGCGCCTTCATGTGCAAAATCCTCCACAAAGCACATTGAAATAGTACCGTTTAACGGTTCCCACATATCATCATTCTTGCATAAGTTTCATACTGACTCCATAATGAATGAGCGTTCATTCATACAATCATTACAAGGCGACCAACACGAATACGCCTTGAGGATCCTCTTTAGAAACTGACAGCAGGTAAATTATGGCTAAAAAAACGCTTCGACTTTCCTTCCCCCAGTGGCAGGGAGGCAACAATCCCCCCTATCATCTCGGATCACTTCTGTTGTCCTTTCTCTCGCCTGAAGCGAAAGGCCCCGTCGAGGATGTTCCGGTTGCTTTACCTGAAAGCGAGCCGCTGAGTGTAATAGATGGCATTACTGGTAAACCACAGATTCTTAAACAGTTGAACGATGCGGTGACGCGTATTGAAAAACACGATCCCGACGCGATTGTCGTATTGGGCGGTGACTGCCTGGTTTCTTTGGTGCCCTTCGCGCATCTGCTGAATAAGTACGGTGATAAGCTGGGCGTGCTTTGGATCGACTCTCACCCCGACGTGCAGACGGCTGAACAGTATCCAAATGCGCATGCCCATGTACTTGGCGCACTGATTGGCACGGGCGATAAAGATTTAGTGGATCACGTCACACACAAGGTTTCGCCGTCAAAAATTATGATTGCCGGCATTCACAATCCACTGATATACGAAAGCGACTATCTGGCCCATCACCGGATTGCGACGGCTGGCCCTGATGATGTCAAAAACGGTGCCAACGAGGTTATGGAATGGATTGCCCGCGAACACATTGAATATCTGGCGATTCATATTGATCTGGATGTTCTGGACCCGTCACTTTTCCGTTCTGTTTTGTTCGCCAAACCAGGCCGAGGGGAACATGATTTTGGCGATGTGCCCGAGGGTAAGCTGACTATTGAAGAGGTGCTTAAACTGGTTAATCTTGCCACTGCAAACGCCGAGGCCGTCGGGCTTACCATTGCTGAACATCTGCCGTGGGATATGGTGAACCTGAAGAACATGCTCAGTGCATTACCTCTCATGAAGTAACGCAAGATATCGATAAATCTCATCGCTGGTTCCAGGCCTCAAAGCACGGTAAAGTTTCGCCATAGATTCAAAGATAAAGGTCGATATGCTAAAGAATACTGAAACCTACCATAAGCTTATTACCGCTGCCGCAGCCTGTTTTGCTGAGAAAGGATTCAATGCAACCAGCGTGCGCGAAATTTCCACGCGTGCAGGTATCAGCCAGGGAGCCATGTACACTTACTTCAAAAGTAAGGATGAGCTTATTCGGGCAATCGTTCTGGAAGAGCAAAACACTGCGCTGGCTGCCCATAATGAGCCCTGTAGCGGATCGTTTTTTGATCGTCTTTGCAAGCAGGTCGTTTCTTGCATAAGCGATGTCGGTTACCCTGTCACGCACAACCTTTGGATAGAGATCATGGCCGAATCGGCACGCAACCCGGAACTGAGGGAAGCGTTTATCGCCAGTGATAACATCATGCGACAAAGCATTGCGGGAATAATTGCGCAAGGTATCGCCGCAGGAGAGTTTCGTCGGGATATTAACCCACAAGCGATAACCATCATTCTGTTTGCATTTATTGACGGACTGATTGCACGTAAGGCTATTAACCCTGCGTTCTCATTGGAAACAGATGTACCAGCGTTCCCTGATTTAATGTCAAAGTTGCTTAAATAAAATACTGCCCGAGCCTGCTTTCTGATCTTTCCCCTGCCCACTTCGCGCCAGAAGTGGGCATTCCGGGTGTCAACACAATCAATACATAAAGTATCAATTTATACAATTTTTGGTGAATTGCAGCTGAACTCCCGACCACGAGTAAAAGCAAAAAATCATTTCTGCGCACTCATCATTCCTGCCCGACCTCACAGCCATAAATCCTAACGTTATACAAGCATTTCAGCGGGTATGCCGATCGTTTTATGTCGTCCACAGGGCCATGTCGTTGAAAAAAGAGACTGGATGCCAGGATGACGATGGTGTATAAAATAATACAAACAGTATTATTTTATACTAAATGAATCATCAATACTTAAGCTGGAGATTGAACCATGCCCACCAATATTACCCAGAACACAACGACGGATAGCTTCCCGCCAGCAGGCCATTACTCACATAGTGTGACTGCCGGAGGATTCGTTTTCATTTCTGGACAGCTACCTGTCACGACTAATGGCGAAAGAAAAGCGGATGCTTCTTTTGAAGAACAGACCAGACTGGCTCTACAGAATGTTGATGCTTGTCTGGCAGGAGCCGGCGTTTCCCGTCAGCACCTGGTATCGGTACGCGTCTATGTCACGGACATTAATCAGTGGCCGACGTTTAATCGGATCTACGGCGAATGGATCGGTGATTCCCGTCCAGCCCGTGCTGTCGCTGGCGTTGCAGAGCTTCATTACGGCTTTGCCGTAGAAATTGAAGCCATTGCGTTAGCACAACAAGTGTGACTATTAACTGTTACAGGTGAACAACAATGACTGAAATGACACTACCTGATTACCACGATGTTGCCGCGGCCGCTGAGCGTATCGCAGGTTATGCGAACAAGACACCGGTTATGACATCACGAACGGTGAATGAAGAGTTTGGTGCTGACGTTTTCTTCAAATGCGAAAACTTCCAGCGGATGGGGGCATTTAAGTTTCGCGGCGCGATGAATGCTTTGCGCCAGTTTACACCAGAACAGAGAGCAGCCGGCGTCGTGGCTTTTTCATCCGGAAACCATGCTCAGGCAATTGCCCTGTCCGCAAAATTACTGGGTATTCCGGCGACAATTATCATGCCGCACGATGCGCCAGCCGCTAAGGTTGCTGCCACGAAAGGGTATGGCGGACATGTCGTGATGTACGACCGTTATACTGAAGATCGTGAAAAAATTGGCCGGGATCTGGCAGAAAAACAGGGACTAACGCTGATCCCACCTTACGATCACCCGCACGTTATTGCAGGCCAGGGGACTGCCACGAAAGAACTGATTGAAGAAGTTGGTGCTCTGGATGCCCTTTTTGTTTGTCTGGGTGGTGGCGGTCTTCTATCTGGTTCCGCACTGGCCGCGCGACACTTGTCCCCTGATTGTCTTATCTATGGTGTGGAACCTGAGGCAGGCAACGACGGTCAACAGTCGTTTCGCAGTGGCAAAGTTGTGCACATCGATACGCCGAAAACCATTGCAGATGGCGCGCAAACCCAACATCTAGGACAGCATACCTTTCCACTGATCCAGAAACATGTTAACGATATTCTGACGGTTTCAGATGATGAATTAATTGCCGCAATGAAATTTATCGCGGAACGAATGAAAATGGTCGTGGAGCCAACAGGCTGCCTTGGTTTTGCCGCCGCGAGAGCGCGAAAAGCAGGCCTTCGGGGAAAGAGAATCGGCATTATCATCAGCGGTGGCAATGTTGATATCAACCGCTACAGTGAATTCCTTGCAGGGTAATCTCATTAAGGTATCTGCGGTGCGGATACCTTATCGCTATACGCCTGTTCCAGTCTGGAAAAGAAGCCCCAGGACGCTGTAAACTGGCCGCCATAATGGCAACAGGCATCACTGCAGGAGACTGGCATGCCAAAAACCGACGATAACTCGCTACTCAATCAAATTGAAACCATCGCCAAAGGACTGAGCGATACCTTCTCTCCGTTTTGCGAGGTTGTGGTTCATGACCTCAAGAACCCTGAGCATGCGATCTTATCCATACATAATAATCTGTCCGGTCGCAAAGCTGGCCAGCCCGCAACGGAGCTTGGACTGGCGCGGATCGCATCACCTGATTTTCCTAGCATCGTTGCCAACTACAGCAATCAGTTTGCTGATGGTCGCCCGGTAAAAAGTACCTCTATTGGCATCAAGGACGAACAAGGCAAATACATCGCGGCGCTATGCCTGAATGTTGATATGACGCTATTTCGCGGGATGCAGAGTGCGCTTGCACGGTTTACTGAAACCGAGTGCTCACCTGTCAGCGAACACCTCGATCCTGGCAGTAATGAAGTGATTCGCCAGCGTATTGATAACTTTGCGGCTGAACGTGCAACAACGGCGCGAGCGCTGAAAACAGAAGACAGAAAGGTACTGATTCAACAATTGCGTAAGGAAGGTTTACTGAACGTACGAAAATCCATGGATACAGTGGCGCAGCATCTGGGAGTGTCCAGAGCAACCGCATACCTGTACGCCCGTCAGGCTAACGCTATCGGCGAATAAGTTGGTCGTTTAACTGGCGAGCAGCGAACTTCACGCATTGCGATCTGACCAATTCTGAACTGGGTGATTTAGATATTCGGGGCGTCGATTTACAAGGCGTTAAGATAGATAGTTACCAGGCCTCTTTGATCATGGAACGGTCTGGGCGGTTAGCCCTGGTTAATCAAGCCCGTAATACACCTGGGAGCGGTGAATCCCCGCCCCCTACGTATCTGTTCTGTTACCCTTCAGGCATTGCTGAAGAGTGGTGGGTGGAAATTTTCCACGCCTTCCCATCCCATGCGTAAGTAAACGTATAACGGGCCGAAACAGTCGATTTGTCTGCGAAGGTGAAGGTATAGGTACCAGCATCAATCGCCTTATTACAGCCAAGACGAATGGTACGACTGTCAATTTTCCCGGTCGGTTTCTTTGCCAGAAAATGTTCAAAATAATCCTCACGCTCAGCATCTGTTAAGCGGGCTTTATTCGACACCGTGGGAAGTAATACTGCATCACTAAGATAATTTTCAGATACTGTCTTCGCGTTACCCCTTTTCAGTGATTCATTCCACTTGTCGAATAGCGCTTCGATTTGCGCTTTGTTCACCTTCACACATTCTGGGGCCGGAGTCGCAAAAACGGGGCCCGATAAAAGGATCAGTGAACAAGCAAAACCAAGTAATTGCTTCATAGTAATCATTCCATTAATGGTTAGATGGCCACAAGAAGGTCATTGATAACCGGATAGTCAAATCACCTGTAATAACCAATAGAAACCATTAACATACGCCGGGTGTAGAAAATAAAGACGTTAAATAAATGAGTAATTAATACAATGAAATAATTAGATATTTTGGCATTGATGCTCTGTATTTAACATAAACCACTACCTGAATGATTATAGTTCAGCATGCATATGATTTCTGTCCTCCTTCCCGAATCTCTTTAACGCTATCCCTTCCTTACGTTTCGGTACTTGCGACACCCCAGCACATAAATTTGGCATAGCTATACCCTCATGAAACTCGCGCTTCGTTTATTACGGGTCAGATGAGGCATGAAAATGCTAAGATAGTTTATGAGTTATATTCAAAGTGGAGCGCTGGTATGAATATTGACCAGGCCGCGACGTAGAATTTGCAACTAACTGTATGGTTGCCCCCAAACTCAAACGGTAATGGCGAATGTCATTAAATATTAGTAAGATAGCTTCTTTATTCATAGTCCCTTAAAATTATGCGCCTGGTTTTATCAACTCTGATCGTAATGGCTGGACTTCTGAGTGGTCAGGCTGTTGCCGCGCCTCTGCAGACCACGCACGCTGATATTCGTGACAGCGGCTTTGTCTATTGCGTCAGCGGGCAAGTCAATACATTCAACCCACAGAAAGCGAGCAGCGGCCTGATTGTCGACACTCTGGCAGCCCAACTCTATGACCGGCTACTTGATGTGGATCCGTACACCTACCGACTGGTGCCAGAACTGGCTGAGAGCTGGGAAGTGCTGGACAACGGCGCAACCTACCGTTTCCACTTGCGCCGCGACGTTTCGTTTCAAAAGACGGCCTGGTTTAAGCCTACCCGTAAGCTAAATGCAGATGATGTGGTATTTACCTTTGAGCGCATATTTGACCGTCACCATCCGTGGCACAACGTCAATGGCAGCAGCTTTCCCTACTTCGATAGCCTGCAATTCGCTGATAACGTGCAAAGCGTGCGCAAGCTGGATAACAACACGGTTGAATTTCGTCTGACTCAGCCAGATGCCTCCTTCCTGTGGCATCTGGCGACACACTATGCCTCTGTAATGTCGGCTGAATATGCCACACAACTGGCCAAACAGGATCGCCAGGAATTACTCGACAGGCAGCCCGTCGGTACCGGACCGTTCCTGCTTTCAGAAAACCGCGCGGGGCAATATATTCGTCTACAACGTCACGAAAAATTCTGGCGCGGCACGCCCCTGATGCCACAGGTCGTTGTGGATCTCGGTTCAGGCGGCACCGGACGGTTATCAAAGCTCCTGACCGGGGAGTGCGACGTTCTGGCCTGGCCCGCGGCCAGTCAGCTCACCATATTACGTGATGACCCACGCCTGCGCCTGACGCTGCGTCCTGGAATGAACATTGCCTATCTGGCATTCAACACCAATAAACCGCCGCTGGATAACCCCGCAGTGCGGCATGCGCTGGCACTGGCCATTAACAACCAGCGTCTGATGCAGTCTATCTACTACGGTACGGCAGAAACTGCAGCATCTATTTTGCCCCGCGCTTCGTGGGCTTATGACAATGAAGCTAAGATTACTGAATACAACCCGGCTAAATCCCGTCAGCAGCTAAAAGCACTGGGACTTGAGAACCTGACGTTGCAACTGTGGGTCCCGACCAGCTCTCAGGCCTGGAATCCGAGTCCGCTGAAAACAGCGGAACTGATCCAGGCAGATATGGCGCAGGTGGGTGTGAAAGTGAAGATCATCCCGGTTGAAGGTCGTTTTCAGGAGGCGCGATTAATGGATATGAACCATGATCTGACGTTGTCCGGTTGGGCGACGGACAGTAACGATCCTGACAGTTTTTTCCGACCGTTGCTCAGTTGCGCCGCCATCAACTCACAGACTAACTTCGCACACTGGTGCAATCCGCAGTTCGACAGCATTTTACGCAAAGCGCTGTCTTCGCAGCAGCTCTCCTCGCGTATTGACGCCTATGACGAAGCACAAAATATCCTGGCGCAAGAGTTGCCGATCCTGCCGTTGGCCTCATCATTGCGTCTACAGGCTTACCGCTATGACATCAAAGGTCTGGTGCTAAGTCCGTTCGGGAATGCTTCCTTTGCCGGGGTTTCCAGGGAAAAGACTGATGAGGTGAAAAAACCATGATTATCTTCACCCTGCGCCGCTTCTTATTGCTGCTGGTCACCCTGTTCTTCCTGACATTCATTGGGTTCAGCCTGAGCTACTTCACCCCCCATGCGCCGTTACAAGGCGCATCGCTGTGGAACGCCTGGATATTCTGGTTCAACGGTCTGATCCACTGGGATTTTGGCGTTTCCAGTATTAACGGTCAGTTAATCTCAGAACAGCTGAAAGAGGTTTTCCCAGCCACGATGGAGCTGTGTATTCTTGCCTTTGGGTTTGCGCTGATGGTCGGGATCCCCATCGGCATGCTGGCCGGCATCACACGTAATAAATGGCAGGATCGCTGCATCAGCGCATTGGCTCTGATGGGGTTTTCCATTCCCGTTTTTTGGCTGGCGCTGCTGCTGACGCTCCTCTTCTCACTAACTCTCGGCTGGTTACCCGTTTCGGGACGTTTCGATCTACTTTACGAAGTAAAACCGGTGACCGGTTTCGCCATTATTGATGCGTGGATCTCTGACTCCCCCTGGCGCGACGAAATGTTGGTTAGCGCAATCCGTCATATGGTGCTTCCGGTATTGACGCTTTCCGTCGCGCCCACCACGGAGGTCATTCGCCTGATGCGTATCAGCACCATTGAGGTCTTCGATCAGAACTATGTCAAAGCGGCAGCCACGCGCGGTTTGTCACGCTTCACCATTCTGCGTCGCCACGTATTGCACAACGCACTTCCGCCGGTCATTCCTCGTCTTGGATTACAGTTTTCCACCATGCTGACGCTGGCGATGATCACCGAGATGGTCTTTAGCTGGCCAGGACTGGGACGTTGGTTGATTAACGCGATTCGCCAGCAAGACTACGCCGCTATTTCGGCAGGTGTGATGGTGATTGGCTCACTGGTTATTATCGTTAACGTCATCTCTGATATTTTGGGTGCTATGGCTAACCCGCTGAAACATAAGGAATGGTATGCCTTACGATAGCGTATATAGCGAGAAGCGCCCACCCGGAACGCTACGCACCGCATGGCGTAATTTTTATGGCGATGCTTCTGCGATGGTGGGTCTGTACGGTTGTGCGGGACTGGTCATTCTGTGTGTGTTTGGTGGCTGGTTTGCCCCTTACGGCATCGATCAGCAATTTCTTGGCTACCAACTGTTGCCACCGTCCTGGTCACGTTATGGCGAAGTGTCATTCTTCCTCGGAACCGACGATCTGGGCCGCGACGTATTAAGCCGTCTGCTCAGCGGCGCGGCCCCGACCGTTGGCGGTGCGTTTGTCGTTACCCTCGCCGCCACACTCTGCGGTCTGTTGCTGGGCGTGGTTGCCGGGGCAACGCACGGACTACGCTCAGCGGTGCTGAACCACATTCTGGATACCCTGCTGTCAATTCCATCGCTACTGCTGGCCATTATTGTGGTGGCTTTTGCCGGGCCACATCTGACGCATGCGATGTTCGCCGTCTGGCTGGCTTTACTGCCGCGTATGGTGCGCTCCGTCTACAGCATGGTGCATGACGAGCTGGAAAAAGAGTATGTCATTGCTGCTCGTCTGGATGGCGCGAGCACGCTCAATATCCTGTGGTTTGCGATTCTGCCGAATATCACTGCCGGTCTTATCACTGAAATCACCCGAGCACTGTCAATGGCGATTCTGGATATCGCCGCCCTGGGCTTCCTTGATCTCGGCGCACAGCTGCCCTCCCCAGAATGGGGCGCCATGCTCGGCGATGCGCTGGAGTTGATCTATGTTGCGCCGTGGACCGTCATGCTGCCCGGAGCGGCAATTATGATAAGTGTGCTGCTGGTAAATCTGTTAGGTGACGGCGTACGCCGCGCAATTATTGCGGGGGTGGAATAATGCCATTACTGGATATCCGCAACCTGACTATCGAGTTCAGGACCGGTGACGACTGGGTGAAAGCAGTGGACCGCGTCAGCATGACGCTAAACGAAGGTGAGATCCGTGGACTGGTCGGTGAATCGGGTTCAGGTAAAAGTTTGATCGCTAAGGCCATCTGCGGCGTCGCCAAAGATAACTGGCGCGTTACCGCGGACCGCATGCGTTTTGATGATATCGACCTGTTGCGCCTTTCCGCCCGCGAGCGACGTAAGCTGGTCGGCCATAACGTGTCCATGATCTTTCAGGAGCCGCAGTCTTGTCTGGATCCGTCTGAACGTATTGGACGCCAACTGATGCAAAACATTCCCGCCTGGACTTACAAGGGGCGCTGGTGGCAACGTATCGGCTGGCGCAAACGCCGCGCGATTGAGCTCCTGCACCGCGTCGGGATAAAAGATCATAAAGATGCCATGCGCAGTTTCCCTTATGAGCTGACTGACGGCGAGTGCCAGAAGGTCATGATCGCCATCGCACTGGCAAACCAACCTCGCCTGCTGATTGCAGATGAACCCACCAATGCGATGGAACCCACAACCCAGGCGCAAATTTTTCGTCTGCTGACTCGACTGAATCAAAACAGCAATACCACCATTTTGTTGATCAGCCATGACCTGCAAATGCTCAGCCAATGGGCAGACAAAATCAACGTAATGTACTGCGGACAAACGGTGGAAACCGCGCCCAGTAAAGATTTGGTGACGATACCCCATCACCCTTATACGCAAGCGCTGATTCGCGCCATTCCTGATTTTGGTAGCGCAATGCCGCATAAAAGCCGCCTGAATACCATGCCTGGAGCAATTCCGTTGTTAGAACAGTTGCCCATCGGCTGTCGTCTGGGGCCGCGTTGCCCTTATGCACAGCGCGAATGCATTGAAACCCCAAGACTGACCGGAGCAAAGAATCATCTCTACGCCTGTCATTTCCCGCTGAATATGGAGAGAGAGTGAGATGGTAGAAACCCTGCTCGAAGTGCGTAATCTGAGCAAAACCTTCCGCTACCGGACGGGATTATTTCGCCGCCAGACCGTCGAAGCCGTTAAACCGCTGAGCTTTACGCTGCGTGAACGTCAAACGCTCGCTATTATTGGCGAGAACGGCTCAGGCAAGTCCACGCTGGCGAAAATGCTGGCTGGGATGGTTGAGCCGACCAGCGGCGAGCTGCTGATTGACGATCATCCGCTAAAATATGGCGATTATTCATTTCGTAGTCAGCGTATTCGCATGATTTTCCAGGATCCGTCAACGTCGCTAAACCCACGGCAGCGTATCTCACAGATCCTCGATTTTCCGTTACGCCTGAATACCGATCTGGAGCCTGAACAGCGCCGCAAACAGATTGTGGAAACTATGCGTATGGTAGGTCTGCTACCCGATCATGTTAGCTACTATCCGCATATGCTGGCCCCAGGGCAAAAACAGCGTCTGGGCCTTGCCCGTGCGCTGATTTTGCGGCCAAAAGTTATTATCGCCGACGAAGCGCTGGCTTCTCTGGATATGTCGATGCGATCACAGCTCATCAACCTGATGCTGGAATTACAGGAAAAACAAGGGATTTCGTATATCTATGTGACCCAACATATTGGGATGATGAAACACATCAGCGACCAGGTGTTAGTCATGCATCAGGGCGAAGTTGTCGAGCGCGGCAGTACGGCGGACGTGCTGGCCTCTCCGCTACATGAGCTGACTCGTCGTCTTATTGCAGGGCATTTTGGCGAGGCGCTTACCGCCGATGCCTGGCGGAAAGACCGTTAATCAGATAATAGCCCGCCAGGACGGGAGGGCTATCCGCTCTGTCATCAGTGACAAAACCGGGGCAAGAGTAGCGCGTCAACCTCAGAGAACGTGACTGACGGGAAAATTTCACCCTGCATCGCCCAAACGCCGGCGGTGCAGACTTCCTCGATAAGATGGGTCGTATCTATCCCCTCAACCACAACGCGCTCGCAATATCCCCTGATATTTTTAATCAACACCGGGAAAATTGTTTTTTCTACCTGTGACAGGAAAAAGTCGCGATCCATTTTCACAACGTCAAAACGGCCGCACACCAGCGGACTCGCGCCAATACTGCCAGATCCGAGATCGCCCAGCCACAAGGCATTTGGGCCATCACTCAGCGAATTAATCAGCAGGTTGTTCAGGCAAACTGTATTCGACAGAAAGCGTTCTGAGAGTTCCAGCGCAATAAAGGGCATGGAATGCAAGGCCGACTTAATGACGGGATCACCAATTGCTAATAGCGCCATTTCATCAATAAGGCTTAGCGTACAGAGCAGATTATTGTTCTCGAACCAATTACGCTTTTCTGCAATTAACCGAATTTGCTCAAGCATGAAATTACGTTTTTGTTCGCTACTCCATGCCGAAATGATGGAATCTGCGTGTAACGGATGAACCGTCTCAGAGGTGAAGCGGGCGAGCATCTCAACACCCAGCAACTTATCTGTTGTGTCTCTCATCGGTTCCGCGATGAAATGATAGTGCATAAGACCACTCCAATTGATCATAACGTCCTGATAATGCACTTTTAATCATAATCAATCAATAATATCGATCAATGAATCGATATTGATCGATAAAAACAATATATCATAACTAAATGAATATGGTCATATTTTTTGTTTTAAGAATGTTCTTACATTGATATGTGTTAAAACATCGACTAGAGGTCAGATCATACCATTTTAACCCTCTGACGCCTTGTATTTTCACCTTATACCCCTGCTCTTCTCTGGTTGGATGAGGCAGAACCAGGGGGGAGTGATATACTCCTCACGTGCAATGAATAGTGACAGGCCACCAGGTGCTGACAACGATTCCCTGCCCTCTGAAATGCCGATTACTGCTGCTCACCGTCTGGTGAATAGCAGAGAAAGATCGTGACACAAGGGGCAAAGAGTGGGATATAATTTCACACCAATTTCGAGTGACCTTGAAATTGCAATCATAACTCATTGATTGCTAAAAAAATAAGTAATGACTATAAGGATTAAAGCTATGGGTTTTCTTTCCGGTAAGCGCATTCTGGTGACCGGTCTTGCCAGTAAACTGTCCATCGCCTATGGTATCGCACAGGCGATGCACCGCGAAGGCGCTGAACTGGCGTTCACCTACCAGAACGACAAACTGAAAGGCCGCGTGGAAGAATTTGCCGCTCAGCTGGGTTCCAACATCGTACTGCAGTGTGATGTGGCTGAAGACGCCAGCATCGACACCATGTTCGCTGAACTGGGCAAAGTCTGGCCGAAATTCGACGGTTTCGTACATTCCATCGGTTTCGCACCTGC
The DNA here is from genome assembly GCF_005280875.1 of Citrobacter sp. wls827. NCBI lineage: Bacteria > Pseudomonadati > Pseudomonadota > Gammaproteobacteria > Enterobacterales > Enterobacteriaceae > Citrobacter > Citrobacter sp. wls827. Next base: position 308,685 of record NZ_SZWR01000017.1, on the reverse strand, counting down.
TGACCAGCTGGATGGCGACTACGTGAATGCGGTCACCCGCGAAGGCTTTAAAATTGCTCATGACATCAGCGCATACAGCTTTGTTGCAATGGCAAAAGCATGCCGTTCAATGCTGAACCCTGGTTCTGCACTGCTGACGCTGTCCTACCTGGGTGCAGAGCGCGCGATCCCGAACTATAACGTAATGGGTCTGGCGAAAGCCTCTCTGGAAGCCAACGTTCGTTATATGGCTAACGCGATGGGTCCTGAAGGCGTGCGTGTGAACGCAATCTCCGCCGGCCCAATCCGTACTCTGGCGGCTTCCGGTATCAAAGATTTCCGTAAAATGCTGGCACATTGCGAAGCGGTTACGCCGATTCGTCGTACCGTTACCATTGAAGATGTGGGCAACTCTGCGGCATTCCTGTGCTCAGACCTGTCCGCCGGTATCTCCGGTGAAGTCGTTCACGTTGACGGCGGCTTCAGCATCGCCGCAATGAACGAACTGGAACTGAAATAATCTTTCAGACTTCCTCTATGGGCGACGGTCCGTCGCCCATTATTTTCCTCTCCCTTCTCCTTCGCTCGTGGCTATATATGCTTTTCTGATATTTATTATCACTTAACAATCTTTCATCACCTCATTCGCTTACGTCAGGATATCGCAGCGCAAACGATCCGGCGTACAGGTATGACGACGTATCCGGGTCGCCACTTTTTAGACCAAGGAACGCCCATGGAACAACGCCGAATTGAAGGCAAAAGCCACTGGTATCATGAGACACAGTCCAGTACATATCCGCAAGATGTTCTACCGTTGGTGCCCGAAGCCGCACACGTAGAGGACCGATTTTTGCTGGATCTGACAATACCTGCCGTTGCGCTTTTACCCTTTCAGTCCTGGTTAGAACCTGCCCGTAAACTTGCTCAACTTCTCTTCCCAGTGCATGTTTCTCTGGATTCAATGCACACGTTCAGCGCCTATGAACGTATGAGTACCGCTTTAACCGTCGCACAGGTTTGTGGCGTACAGCGTTTATGTAATCATTATGCTGCACGTCTGACCCCCCTTCCTGGCCCTAATTCATCCAGGGAAAGCAACCACCGACTAGCGCAAATCACCCAATATGCTCGCCAGCTAGCCAGCTCTCCGGACGTCATCGGCTCACGCGATCGCCAGCATCTGGAGGCGGTTGGCCTCACGACCAGCGACAGTGTTCTGATGAATCAAATCGTTGGCTTTGTCGGCTTTCAGGCCCGCGTCGTTGCGTTGTTTCAGGCCTGGTTTGGCCATCCTGTGCGACGCATTCCAGGCCTTGATATTCAGCAATTTGCCGAGGCATCCCCCTTTAGTGCAGAAGAAGCACAGTGGCACACCGCCGACCTGCCAATTGAAAAACATCTTGCCAGCGCAGAAGCACATGCCAGCCATACTCCCATTGTGTTGCAAGCGCTGAGGCCATTACTGCAACACTCACCTGAAGAACTGGCGTTATTTGAAGCGCTTTTTACCAGCACATTACACAGCGATGTGCAATCACGGACATTTTCTCTGGCCACGCTGTTCACATCGCGGATTAACGGTAGCGTGTCCTGCTTCAATGAGTACGCCCTCTCAGCCACTGAGTTCACTGAGATTATTACCGTACTTCGCCAGGATGAGCGCCAAATACAGCGTTGGGAGCAACGACATCCGGTTGAGCGCGTCACCCTGCAGGCGGTACAATGGCTAACCCGGGCGCCCGATCGCTTTAGCGCCGCACTGCTTACTCCGTTACTCGACCAGGGTATATCTTCAGAACAGGCAATTAACGTACTGGCCTGGAGCGGATTGTGCGGATGGTTAAATCGTTTGAAGATCGCGTTGGGCGAGACGTATTAACCGATCCACTTGCTGAAAGAGCGCTTGCTGCGACTGGCAGATTCGCGTAAAACTGTCAGCCGCTCTTTCAGCCACGAAAATAGACAATTATGCTTCAGGACAACCCGCTGCTAGCGCAGCTTAAACAGCAACTACATTCCCAGACGCCACGTGCTGAAGGGGTGGTAAAAGCCACGGAAAAAGGCTTTGGCTTCCTGGAAGTCGATGCACAAAAAAGCTATTTCATTCCACCGCCGCAGATGAAAAAAGTGATGCATGGCGACCGCATTGTGGCGGTTATCCATACGGAAAAAGATCGCGAATCTGCCGAACCGGAAGAACTGATCGAGCCGTTCCTGACGCGCTTCGTGGGCAAAGTTCAGGGTAAGAATGACCGCCTGTCCATTGTGCCGGATCATCCGCTCCTGAAAGATGCGATTCCCTGCCGCGCCGCGCGTGGCGTTGAACATGAATTTAAAGAAGGTGACTGGGCTGTTGCAGAAATGCGTCGCCACCCGTTAAAAGGCGACCGCACCTTCTACGCCGAGTTAACCCAATTTATTACCTTCGCTGACGATCACTTCGTTCCGTGGTGGGTCACACTGGCTCGCCATAATCTGGAAAAAGAAGCACCCGATGGCATCGCCACTGAGATGCTGGATGAGGGTCTGGTGCGCGAGGACTTAACCGCACTGAACTTCGTCACCATCGACAGCGCCAGTACGCAGGACATGGATGACGCGCTTTACGCCGAAGAACAAACGGACGGTAAATTGCAGTTAACCGTCGCGATTGCCGATCCTACCGCCTGGATTGCTGAAGGCAGTAAGCTGGATAACATTGCAAAAATTCGTGCATTTACCAACTACCTGCCGGGGTTCAACATCCCAATGTTGCCGCGCGAGCTTTCGGACGATCTGTGTTCTCTGCGTGCTAACGAAATTCGCCCGGTTCTGGCCTGCCGCATGAGCATCACTGCTGACGGCACGATCGAAGACAATATCACCTTCTTCGCAGCAACGATTGAATCGAAAGCGAAGCTGGCCTACGACAACGTCTCTGACTGGCTTGAAGGCACGGGTGACTGGCAGCCGGAGAATGACGCAATTGCACAGCAGATCCATCTGCTGCACCGTATCTGTCTCAGTCGTGGCGAATGGCGCCATAATCACGCTCTGGTATTCAAAGACCGCCCGGATTACCGTTTTGTTCTCGGTGAAAAAGGCGAAGTACTGGATATCGTGGCGGAACCGCGCCGCATCGCGAACCGCATTGTGGAAGAGTCCATGATTGCGGCGAACATTTGTGCTGCCCGCGTACTGCGCGACAAGCTGGGCTTTGGTATTTATAACGTGCATATGGGATTCGATCCGGCTAACGCAGAAGCACTGGCTGCCCTACTGAAAACCCATGGTATGCACGTTGATGCTGAAGAGGTCCTGACGCTGGAAGGCTTCTGTAAACTGCGTCGTGAACTGGATGCGCAGCCTTCCGGTTTCCTCGACAGCCGCATCCGCCGATTCCAGTCTTACGCTGAGATTAGCACCGAGCCGGGTCCGCATTTTGGTCTGGGCCTGGAAGCTTATGCCACCTGGACCTCGCCTATCCGTAAATATGGCGACATGATCAACCATCGCTTGCTTAAGGCCATCATCAAAGGTGAGACAATTTCCCGCCCGCAGGATGATACGACTTTGCAGATGGCTGAACGTCGCCGCCTGAACCGCATGGCCGAACGTGATGTGGGTGACTGGCTGTATGCACGTTTTCTGAATGACAAAGCCGGCACCGACACCCGCTTTGCGGCCGAGATTATTGATGTCAGCCGTGGTGGTATGCGTGTACGTTTAATTGATAACGGCGCGGTAGCCTTTATTCCGGCCCCCTTCCTGCACGCGGTTCGTGATGAACTGGTGTGTAGCCAGGAAAGTGGTACGGTCCAGATCAAAGGTGAGGTGGTTTACAAAGTTACTGATGTCATTGACGTCACCATCGCCGAAGTGCGGATGGAAACCCGCAGCGTCATCGCGCGCCCTGCCGTATAATACGCATTAACTCAACGACCTTTCTCTTTTGTGAAAGGTCGTTTTCTTTTTTCCCGACCAATTGCCTGCCACGCACTACACTTCTTCCATCCAGTCAGATTTATTTTTTACTATTTTCCGTTCGCCAGCTTTGCTTTTTCCTGAATCTGGATTACACATAAATATATAAATAAAACAATATGTTCAGCCATCATCACCCTTTGAATTATGGCTACCCTTACTTTTGAGGCTCTATGCGCTTTAAACGGGATAGTACACATCATGAAAGACGTTCGGGAGCTGGCTACGTTGTATAGCTATGTGGGCACCCATAACCCCTACTGGCGTTTGTCAGAGGATTGCGACATCCTGCATTTCTCTATTGACGAAGCGGCAGAAACGAACCAAAACATCGAATTATCACCTGAGCAAGCCGACCGCATCCGGGAGATGACGGTCATCACGTCAAGCCTGTTAATAACACTGTCGATTGAAGATGACGATATCCCTGTTCACCTGGTCGGGCGGAAAATAAATAAACGCGAATGGGCCGGAAGTGCATCCGCCTGGGATGATACCCCTCCGGTCGCCCGCGATTTGGCACAAGGACTTTCTTTTGCCGAACAGGTGGTCTCTGAAGCCAACTCCGTTATTGTCATCCTTGACCGCATGGGGAACATTCAGCGTTTCAATCGCCTGTGTGAAGAATATACCGGACTCAAAGAACGCGAAGTGATTGGTCAAAGTGTCTTCACGCTGTTTATGAGTCGACGCGAAGCCGCAGCCTCCAGACGCAACATCGATGTTTTCTTTCGCGAAGGTAACTCATATGAAGTCGAACGTTGGGTGAAGACCTGTAAAGGTCAGCGACTGTTTCTGTTTCGCAATAAATTTGTGCACAACGGCAGCGGTAAGAACGAAATATTTCTAATCTGCTCAGGTACCGATATCACCGAAGAACGGCGTGCTCAGGAACGCCTGAGAGTTCTGGCAAATACCGACTCCATTACCGGATTACCTAATCGGAATGCGATTCATGAACTGATCACTGAAGCCATTGAGAATGCAGGAGATACCCAGGTTGGTATTGTGTACCTCGACCTGGATAATTTCAAAAAAGTAAACGATGCCTACGGACATATGTTCGGCGATCAACTGTTGCAAAGCGTGTCACTGGCAATTCTCAGCTGTCTTGATGATAACCAGTTACTGGCCCGTTTTGGTGGCGATGAGTTTATTGTCCTCGCGACTCAAACATATCAAGTGGCGCTGGAAGCCACGGCATCACGTATTTTGACCCGTTTGCGCCAGCCCTTCCGAATTGGCCTGATTGAGGTTTATACCGGTTGTTCGATTGGAATTTCCCTTGCACCACAGCATGGACACGACTGCGAGAGCGTTATTCGCAATGCCGATACCGCCATGTATACCGCAAAGGAAGGCGGACGGGGACAATTCTGCGTTTTCTCTCCGGAAATGAACCAGCGAGTCTTTGAGTATCTTTGGCTGGATACCAACTTGCGTAAGGCGCTGGAAAACGATCAACTGTTGATTCATTACCAGCCGAAAATAACATGGCGTGGTGAAGTACGTAGTCTGGAGGCGCTGGTGCGCTGGCAGTCCCCTGAACGTGGTCTCATTCCTCCGCTGGAGTTTATCTCCTACGCTGAAGAATCAGGCTTGATTGTGCCGCTGGGGCGCTGGGTTATTCTCGACGTTGTTCGTCAGGTCGCAAAGTGGCGCGATAAAGGGATTAATCTGCGAGTGGCCGTGAACGTTTCTGCTCGCCAGCTTGCCGATCAGACGCTGTTTACCGACCTGAAACAGGTGCTTCACGATCTCAATTTTGAATATTGCCCTATCGATGTCGAATTGACCGAGAGCAGTTTAATTGAAAACGAACACCTGGCACTGTCCGTTATTCAGCAATTTAGCCAGCTTGGGGCACAGATCCATTTAGATGATTTTGGGACGGGTTATTCATCGTTGTCTCAACTGGCCCGCTTCCCACTTGATGCCATTAAGCTGGACCAGGCGTTCGTCAGGGATATTCATAAACAACCCATTTCACAGTCGCTGGTGCGCGCTATTGTCGCAGTGGCGCAGGCGCTTAACCTACAGGTGATAGCTGAAGGCGTTGAAAGTACGAAAGAGGATGCTTTTTTGACCAAAAATGGCGTCAATGAACGTCAGGGTTTTTTGTTCGCCAAGCCAATGCCAGCCGCTGCATTTGAACGTTGGTATAAACGTCATCTGAATAAAAAATTGCGATAACGCAACAAGAAAAGTGCAAGGGATAAACGTGAAAAATAGCCATAAATGGACACTACGTGATGACCATATCTGTATGTAATCACGGAATATATAATATTCTCCAATCATTCATGTTAATACTATTTTTCCCTTCTCTTTTGGCATGAATTTCTGCATCATGAAATTCAAACCTTTTTGACATTAGGATGATGACCATGTCTGATACCGACGCACAACGTCTGGCCGAGCGCATTGATACTGTGCTGGATATTCTCGTTGCAGGCGATTACCACTCAGCGATCCACAATCTCGAAATTCTCAAGGCTGAACTGTTAGATACGGTCAAAGAAGATACCGCGTCTGTGTCAAAAAAACCGAAGGCCCCGTGGGAAATCTGATGACTTCACTCACGTTATGTCGCTGTAGCCATCAGATTTCAGATAACGCAGCTACCGTTTAATTTCCGATACGATATCGCTATAAAAATTAATACTATGAATTCCCGACAACAATCTATTTTGCAGATGGTGATCGATAAAGGTCAGATGAGCGTGGCCGACCTGGCTAAAATCACCGGTGTCTCCGAAGTGACGATTCGACAGGATCTGAACACACTGGAAAAACAGAGCTACTTGCGCCGTGCGCACGGTTTTGCGGTGTCACTGAACAGTGATGATGTCGAAACGCGCATGATGACCAATTTCACCCTTAAACGTGAACTGGCCGAATTTGCGGCGTCACTGGTTAATCCTGGTGAATCCGTCTTTATTGAAAATGGCAGCAGCAATGCGCTGCTGGCCAGAACGTTGGCAGAACAAAAAGATGTCACCATCATCACGGTCAGTAGCTACATCGCGCACCTGCTCAAAGAAACACCGTGTGAAGTCATTCTCCTCGGTGGGATCTATCAGAAAAAAAGCGAGAGCATGGTCGGACCGCTGACTCGCCAGTTTATTCAGCAGGTACATTTCAGTAAAGCCTTTATCGGTATTGACGGCTGGCAGGCTGACACCGGCTTCACCGGGCGTGATATGATGCGCTCTGATGTGGTTAATGCGGTTCTGGAAAAAGGTGCTGAGGTGATTGTACTCACCGATAGCTCTAAATTTGAGGCCATTCATCCATACACGCTGGGCCCGTTAGACAGATTCAGTCGCGTAGTCACGGACTCCAGACTCAGCGCCAGCGTGCAAATGCAACTTGAACACTCGGGTTTAACCGTCAATATCATTGATGCTCACGCATAATACTTCAGCAGATGATTTGTCCGCGGGCAGATCATCTTCTCTCTGAGACTTATCCGACAGTCCAATTAAGACTTTTTACCTGTCGTTAACAGGATAAAGTCGTAGAATTAATGTTAGCGATATAACAGGAGCGAACAGTCACCTCAGGATTTGATTGTAACGTCCTGCGCTAAACGGTTTCGCGGAAATATCTTTAGTCGTCCTATTTTGGCGCTATCATTAAAGTGAACTGGATTCCGTGATTCAATAATTCAGGAGAAAGTATTATGTTAGTAACGAGCAAAAAAATGACCGCTGCCATTCTGGCGATTACACTAGCAATGTCTTTGAGTGCCTGCTCTAACTGGTCCAAACGTGACCGTAACACTGCGATAGGTGCTGGTGCAGGTGCGATAGGCGGTGCAGTCCTGACTGACGGCAGCACGCTGGGTACGCTGGGTGGTGCTGCAGTAGGTGGTATTATCGGCCACCAGGTGGGTAAATAATTTACGGTTGAACGGCTCGATATAATAATACGTTTACTTTTTCAGGTTTGTATTATTAGAGAAGCCACGGATGCTCTCCGTGGCTTTTTTATTAGCCGCCGGCCAGCTTAACTTTCATTCCTTTGGCTTCCAGCAGCGATTTTATCAGGTCGCGTTTATCACCCTGAATTTCAATTACGCCGTCCTTCACTGCCCCACCACAACCACATTTTTTTTTCAGCTCTGCGGCCAATTTAACCAGTGCAGCGTCATCTTGATCAATACCGGTAATCAGGCAAACGCCCTTACCTTTACGACCGCTGGTCTGGCGCTGGATGCGAACAATACCATCGCCCTTCGGACGCTCTGCTACCACTCTGGGTTCATCAATTCGTCCGGACTCAGTTGAATAAACCAGTCGAGAGTTTGAGTCGCTCATTTATGCACCTCGATTCAGAGAGGCGTTGATCATCTTCAGCGTTTGCGCCGGATCTTCCGACTGCGTGACTGGACGACCAATCACCATGTAATCCACACCAGCGGCCAGCGCCTGCTGTGGCGTCATAATACGGCGCTGGTCACCCGCCTCACTACCTTCAGGACGAATGCCTGGCGTCACCAGCTTGAATGTCTGTCCAAACGCCTGCTTGAACCTCAACGCTTCATGCGCCGAGCATACTACCCCGTCCAACCCACAATTTTGCGTCAAACGCGCCAACTTTTCAGCATGCTCCGCAGGTGACAACGTCACACCAAGATCGGCAAGGTCGGTGGCTTCCATACTGGTCAGGACCGTCACTGCAATTAACAGTGGCGCATCTTTACCAAAAGGCAGTAATGCCTCGCGGGCAGCGGTCATCATTCGTGCCCCACCAGAAGCATGCACGTTTACCATCCAGACGCCAAGGTCAGCAGCTGCCGCGACGGCATGCGCCGTGGTGTTGGGAATATCATGAAATTTCAAATCCAAAAAGATGTCGAAGCCACGTTGTTGCAGATCCCGTACCAATTGAGGTCCAAAAAGCGTGAACATCTCTTTGCCCACTTTCAAACGACAATCACGGGGATCAATTCTGTCGACAAACGCTAATGCCTTATCACGATTTGAGTAATCCAACGCGACAACGACGGGAGAATCAGTAGCTGCGCGGGAAGAAGATGAAGCAGTAAACGTCATGACCAGACCTTCTTGATGATGGGCGCACGAACGGCGCAAAATGGATAAACGGCGTGCATTCTACCTGTGGTAATAGAAAATTAACAGGTGCGTTTACATTTCTGCGAAACGATGTGGCTCAGGAGCCTGAGCGCTGGATGAAGAAAAATAAATAAGTATGTTGTAACTAAAGTGAGTTTTTTTTAAAAATTAGAGCCCGTCCAGACCGCGAATTGGCTTAATGGTTGACCAGGAGCGGCACGATGGGCAGTGCCAGTACAGCGAATAAGCAGTAAACCCGCACTTTTGGCAACGATAACGCGGCTTGCTGCGCACCTGCTCACCAACCATATCGCGCAGGACCATCAGACTCTCTTTTGCGCGCCCTTCTTCCGCTTCATTAAGGTGGTAATCCATCAGTTTATGGAACACGCGCATCGTCGGATGACGTTGCAACTGACGGGTAATATAAACCTGCGCAGTATCAGTACCCTCGCGCGCCTCAAGAATATCAGCCAGCATCAACTCAGCGGCAGCACCGGTGTTTTCTTCGACCGCACGGCGTAAAAACTCCGCCCATTCATCGTTTTTACCCAGCTGTTGGTAGCAGCTCTGCAGCATTTCCAGCGTTTCACTGACCAACTCTTTATCCTGCGAGATCACGCGTTGCAGGCATTCAACGGCCTTCGCGTAATCTCCCTTCAGCATGTAAACGCGCCCCATCATAATCGAGACACGAGCACTGTTTTTGTCTGCAGCAGATCCTTTTTTCAGCAATGCCATGGCGCGATCCATATCGTCGCTACCCATTTGCTGCAAGGCCAGTTCACAGTAAAAATGCGCTATTTCAATACGCTGTTTATCTTTGCCGAGTTTCACCAGTCGTTCTGCAACATCAATGGCTTTTTGCCATTCGCTGGTTGCCTGATAGATTTGCAACAGTTGCTGCAATGCCCCTACACGGAAATCCGTTTCATCAGTTAGCTGATTGAACATGTCTTCCGCACGGTCATACAATCCGGCTGCCATGTAGTCACGTCCCAACTGCTGTACAGCCAACAAACGTTGCTCGTAAGTCAGCGAAGCACTTTCCATGAGGGTTTGGTGGATACGGATAGCGCGGTCGACTTCACCGCGTGAGCGGAACAGGTTTCCGAGGGTGAGATGAGCCTCAACGGTGCCGGTATCCTCTTTCAACATATCGAGGAACAGATCTACCGCTTTATCTTGTTGGTTGCTCAAGAGGAAGTTAACCCCGGCGACATAGTCGCGCGAAAGACGGTTAGCTTCATCCTGCTTTGTTTGTTGCGCACTTCTGCGACCCATATACCACCCATAGGCAGCGGCTACAGGCAAAAGCAGAAACAACAACTCCAACATAAATAATTATTCCTTCACAACCGACGAGTCGGCAGTTACCGCAACGTCGGTCGCAGGCGCAAGCTGGTTTTCCAGGCGTTTAATTTTGCGTTCGGCGCGCGCAAGAGACACACGAACCTTCAGCCAGAACAGGCCGCAAATTAACCAACCAATCGCAAAACCTGCTGCAAACAATACAGCAAGCAGCGTGGAGATACGATACTCACCCTGAGCTAGCAGGTAATTAAACGTAACCTGTTGATCGTTTTGCGCACCCAATGTCACCGAAATAACAAAAATCGCCAACACCAGTAAGAAAATGAGTAAATATTTCACATTACTTCCCGTTATGTGGTTTGAGCGAATAAATCGTGTACAACTTACCGCGTTAAGCCTTTTAAATTACCATTTTCACGACGAGTGCGAAACGGAAAAGCGCCTTACGCTGTATGATTTGAGGGCTAAATTTGAAAAATCAATCACGGTCTGCGTTATTGCTCACGCTGCGCTATTTCCTTTGTCTCCTGGACGGGCGGTGTCAGAGGTCCACATATTCGCTGTGCAAGCCATGTTGCCAGCGTTACCAGCAGCCACGATATCAGCGTCGCAACAACCAAATCGCGCGGCCAGTGCATGCCCAGAAGCAAACGACTGCCCATTACGCCGGTCGCCCAGACGAGTAAGAACACAATCGTCAGCGTGCGCCTGCGTGGCCATAACAACCCGACACCCAGTAACGCCCAACTGGCAGCAAACAGGGTATGCCCGGAAGGGAAAGCAAAACCGGTCTCTTTTTGCCAGTGCTTACGTAAAAAAGGCGGAATATCCTGCTGCCCGGACAACTGCTCTTTTACTAAGTGTCCGCGATCTTTACGTTTTAAAGTGTAGAACTCATCTACCGGAACATGGTGCGTTTTTTCCAGCCACAGAACAAATGGCCGGGGCTCCTGCACCCTCTCTTTAACCCAGGATTTCACACCCTGGCCAATTAAGATAGCCGCCGCCAGGATCGCAAATAGCATAAACGCAGCTTTCAGACGAAATCGCAGACACCACAAAAACCACGCACAGAGAACAACATGGGTGATAATCCCCCAGGGTTGCGTCACCGTTTCAGTTACCCAGTATAAGGATTTTAACCACCAGACATTCTGTCCAGGCTGCCAGCTCCAGCCGGATATCCATACGGAAACCGGCATAATCAGTAACAGTGCTGCGCCTACAGTGGTTCGCTTGGCAATAGACAGCATTGCGTCTCCTTTCGTCGATAAGTCCCACAATCATAACTGAAAAATCCGCACACCGGGGAAATTGACAATTTTGTGCCATTCGGAAATGAATGCGTTGCTGCAATTAGGTGAACACCCTTGCCTTATGGCAAAATAGTGCAATACAGAAGCCAACAGGCTACGGCACGCATAGTGCCAGCATAATCTGGAGAATTACATGCAGCTTAAACGTGTGGCAGAAGCCAAACTGCCAACCCCCTGGGGTGATTTCCTGATGGTGGGATTTGAAGAACTGGCAACCGGACACGATCATGTCGCACTGGTTTTTGGCGATATTTCAGGCCAGACGCCTGTCCTGGCACGTGTTCATTCCGAATGTCTGACCGGCGATGCGCTGTTCAGTCTGCGTTGTGATTGTGGCTTTCAACTGGAAGCGGCGCTTACGCATATCGCTGAAGAAGGACGCGGTATTCTGCTCTACCATCGTCAGGAAGGACGTAACATCGGCCTGTTGAATAAGATCCGCGCCTATGCGTTGCAGGATCAGGGCTATGACACCGTCGAAGCCAACCATCAGTTAGGCTTTGCGGCGGACGAGCGTGACTTCACCTTGTGTGCTGATATGTTCAAATTATTGGGCGTGGATGAAGTCCGTCTGCTAACCAATAACCCGAAGAAAGTGGAAATTCTGACAGAAGCTGGGATCAATATTGTGGAGCGTGTGCCGCTAATTGTTGGCCGTAACCCGAAGAATGAACACTATCTGGATACCAAAGCCGCTAAGATGGGACATCTGTTAAGCGAGTGACATTCTCGCTTGCTGACAGTACAAAAAGCCTGCTTTCGCAGGCTTTTTTATAATTTAATTCAACACATTACGAATAACATAGTGCAAAATACCATCGTTTTGGTAATAGGTCAGCTCTGTCGCGGTATCAATACGACAGCGACACGAAATCACCTCTTTTCGCCCATCCGCACGGACCATATTCACCGGGATAGTCGCTCCCGGTTTAATATTTTGTAAGTCCGTAATATCAATGACTTCCTCCCCGGTTAACCCCAGGGTTTTACGTGTAACCCCCTGCGGAAATTCCAGAGGCAGGATCCCCATGCCAATCAGGTTAGAACGGTGGATGCGCTCAAAAGATTCGGCGATTACTACGCGAATACCTAACAAACGCGGGCCTTTCGCCGCCCAGTCCCGACTGGAACCCGAGCCATACTCCTTGCCAGCAACAATCGCCAACGGGGTCTTCTCTTGCTGGTATTGCATAGCGGCGTCATAGATAGCCATCACTTCTGTACCCGGCAAATGACGCGTCATCCCCCCTTCCACACCCGGTACCATTTCGTTACGGATACGGATATTGGCAAACGTGCCACGCATCATTACTTCGTGGTTTCCACGGCGAGAACCGTAGGAGTTAAAATCTTTGCGCTCAACACCGTGGCTTTGCAGATAGCGACCCGCCGGGCTGTCCGGCTTGATGCTCCCCGCAGGAGAAATATGATCGGTGGTGACGGAATCGCCGAGCATCGCCAGGATACGAGCACCATGGATATCCTGTACCGGGTCCGGCTTCGCCTGCATACCATCAAAGAACGGTGATAACCGGATGTAGGTTGAGTCCGACTGCCAGCCATAGGTGTCTGCACGATCAACATTAATCGACTTCCATTCCGGCGTGCCTTCGAACACTTCGGCATACTCTTTATGGAACATCTCGGTAGAGACCTGCTCCACGGCACGGGCAATTTCCTGCGCACTCGGCCAGATATCTTTCAGATAGACAGGATCGCCTTTTCTGTTATGACCCAGCGGATCTTTCGTCAGATCAATATTCATATTCCCGGCCAGCGCATAAGCCACCACCAGCGGCGGAGAAGCCAGCCAGTTTGTCTTCACCAGCGGGTGGATACGCCCTTCAAAGTTACGGTTACCGGAAAGCACCGCCCCTACCGTCAGATCACCTTTTTTAATCGCCGTTTCAATAGGGTCAGGTAACGGGCCAGAGTTGCCGATACAGGTAGTACAGCCATAACCAACAAGGTTAAAACCCAGCTCATCAAGATACGGCGTCAGTTTTGCCTGCGCCAGGTAATCAGAGACGACTTTTGACCCAGGCGCCAGCGACGCTTTCACCCACGGTTGGCGCTTCAGACCAAGCGTCACTGCTTTTTTCGCCAGCAACCCAGCCGCCATCAGGACGCTGGGGTTGGAGGTGTTGGTACATGACGTGATCGCTGCAATCACCACAGCACCATCCGGTAGCTGATATTGATGACCGCTCATGACATAGTCGACCGGTTGACGATCTTTTTGCGAGCTATTCACTTCAAGTTCATTACTCGCGGCGAATGCTTTCGGCACATCACCCAATGCGACACGATCCTGTGGACGCTTCGGCCCGGCCAGGCTGGCTTCCACAGTGCCCATGTCCAGTTCCAATGAGCTGGTAAACACAGGTTCATCACCTGGGTTACGCCACATCCCCTGTGCTTTAGCATACGCACCGACTAATTCAACCTGCTCTTCACTACGCCCACTCAGACGCATGTATTCAAGAGTTACCCCGTCAATCGGGAAAAAGCCGCAGGTTGCGCCGTATTCCGGCGACATGTTAGCAATGGTCGCCCGGTCAGCGAGCGGCAGGCTGTCCAGCCCATCACCATAGAACTCAACAAATTTACTGACCACACCGTGTTTACGCAGCATCTGCGTGACGGTCAGTACCAGATCGGTAGCGGTGATCCCTTCGCGAAGTTTACCAACAAGTTTGAAGCCCACGACATCCGGAATCAGCATTGAAACCGGTTGCCCCAGCATGGCGGCCTCAGCTTCAATCCCTCCGACACCCCAGCCCAGCACACCGAGACCATTAATCATCGTGGTATGGGAATCGGTACCGACCAGCGTATCCGGGTAAGCGATCCACTCGCCGTTTTGCAGCTCACTCCACACCGCTTTACCCAGGTATTCGAGGTTTACCTGGTGGCAAATTCCTGTTCCCGGTGGAACGACACTGAATCGGCTAAATGCCTGCTGCCCCCATTTAAGGAACACATAGCGCTCATGGTTGCGCTCCATTTCCAGTCGAACGTTCTCTTCAAAAGCATCATCGTCACCAAAACGATCGACCGTAACGGAGTGATCAATAACCAGATCAACAGGTGAAAGCGGGTTCACTTTTGCTGTATCCCCGCCAAGGCGTTTAACCGCTTCGCGCATGGCAGCCAGATCGACCACTGCCGGAACGCCGGTAAAGTCCTGCATGAGAACGCGAGCGGGTCGGTAGGCAATTTCGCGCTCGGCATGCGCCGTTTTCAGCCATTGCGCCAGAGCATGAATATCCTCTTCGGTAACAGAATCACCGTCCTGCCAGCGAAGCAGGTTTTCCAGCAATACTTTTAGTGATTTAGGTAAACGGGTGATATCACCCAGTGATTTGGCAGCCAGGGGCAAACTGTAGTAGCGGTAGGTTTTATCTTTAACCTGCAATGTGTCCTTACTGGCTTCTCGTAGGGTAGACGACATAGCTCCTCCTTAAATGACAGGGTTGGATCCCCTGATCTTCCTCAGGGTTAGTATTAAAGATAACACAAACAAAATGTAACGCTTTGATAACAACTCAAATTGATAAACGAGGAGAACGACAAAAAGGTAACGAACTATGCAAGTGGCGGGGAATAAGATTAAAGTGCGGTAAATGAACGGACCCGATACATCGATGCAACCGACAATACACTGTTTAGATGACGTACTGCGATTGCGATGTGATTATTCATACTGAATTCAATAAGCATGTTAATACTTATTATTATAAAAAACGTATTGCTTATTGTTCTTGCTTATCATCTTCAATAAACAGATCAATAAATGCCCGTTGCTCAGGTGAAAGATCCCACGAAGCGGGAATATCCTGCTTTTTTTCTATAACGGTTTCATTCTCTTGCTCATTATTATGATGAGCAGGTGTAACAGTAGACTGCTGTTCCTGTGTGGACATCAATTACCCCCACACTTTCCAGACCACCAGAGCAACCACGATCCAGAACACGGCGGAGCCCAGAAACACGATGAACCATGCTTTACGTTTCATCGCGGGATCTCTGCGCGCAGGCTGGTTTCCAGAAGGCATTGCTAACCTCATACTATCGAAATCACTTATCATTTAGGCACCAAACAATCGGTACAATTAATCATCAGATAAGAGGAATCCTAATAAAAACATCCTGAAAAAGCCAGATAATTTTCGAACCCAGCTTTATAAATAACTTAATTGTTTGATCGGTTATAAATATTTGAAAGGGATTTTGGCAGGGTTACTCATTTGAAACTACTTTGGAGAATATTTTCCATAAATAATTTAGGGATAATAGACAAATAAAAATCATGAATACATTCAACCGCCCCGCTGGTATGGCTGGAGACCCAGGATACCAACGAGGCAACTTCCGTTATTATTTCTCTGGCAATTTAATATCTTTGAACATAGCTTCAATATCATCGTTGGAACGCAACGCCACCGCCGTATCCACCACATCGCGTGTCAGATGCGGTGCGAAACGCTGAATAAAATCATACATGTAGCTGCGTAAAAACGTGCTGCGACGAAAACCAATTTTAGTGGTGCTGTGACTGAAAATATCATGAGCATCAACACGCACCAGATCCGGATCAGAGATAGGATCTACCGCCATGCTGGCAATCACGCCCACGCCCAGCCCCAGTCGGACATAGGTCTTAATAACATCGGCATCAGTCGCGGTAAAGACAATACGCGGCTCAAGACCCGCGCGATTAAACGCGGTATCCAGTTCTGAGCGCCCCGTAAAACCAAAGGTGTAAGTCACCAACGGATATTGCGCCAGCTCTTCAATGGATACGGAGGCTTTGCCTGCCAACGGATGGTCTGGCGTAACAACAATCGAACGGTTCCAGTGATAGCATGGCAGCATCACCAGATCATCGTACAAATGCAGTGCTTCCGTCGCGATGGCAAAATCAGCATTCCCTTTCGAAACGGCCTCGGCAATTTGCGTCGGCGATCCCTGATGCATATGCAACGAGACGCGAGGATAACGCTCAATAAAACCTTTAATCACGTTGGGCAGCGCGTAACGCGCCTGGGTGTGCGTGGTTGCGATATACAACGAGCCTTTGTCGGGCCAGGTATGTTCACCTGCAACCGACTTAATAGCATCCACTTTAGACAAGACTTCGCGGGCAATACGAATAACTTCCTGCCCTGCCGGAGTCACCTGCGTCAGGTGCTTACCGCTACGGGCAAAAATCTGGATGCCAAGCTCATCTTCCAGCATACGAACTTGCTTACTGATCCCTGGCTGGGAGGTATAGAGTCCTTCGGCCGTTGAGGAGACATTAAGGTTGTGATTTACCACCTCAACGATATAGCGAAGCTGCTGTAATTTCATGTTAAGCCATCCAGAATTATGCCATCAGAACATCGTTTAAAAGCAGACTCACACGCGCTGCTAATACGATTTAATAATAAAAAGCCTGCCAACTATAACCACTATATCATTTCTATGTACGCTGTATAGGGATGACAAAAAATAATACGCCAGAAACAAAAAGGGCCGCTTACGCGACCCTTTGAGGAGAAATTCAGCCGGAATGCTGTTATTTCTTCCCTTCTACCCATTTGCCATCAACGAAAAATGCAGACCACCCGGTTGCTTTACCGTCTTTTTCCGCAGCGACATACTGCTGCTTAGTTTTACGGCTAAAGCGAACCATCGACTTATTTCCATCGGGGTCCGTCTGCGGCGCATCGGCCAGATAGCGCAGTTTTTCCGGCAAACGATCGCGGAAGCGATACAACTCTTCCACTAACGGCGCACGGGTTTCACGTGATTTCGGGAAGGTGTTCGCAGCCAGGAAAATACCTGCTGCACCATCACGCAACACGAAATACGCGTCCGATTTTTCACACGGCAGTTCCGGCAACGGAACAGGATCTTCTTTCGGCGGAGCCACTTCGCCGTTACGCAGGATCTTACGGGTGTTTTTACACTCGTCGTTAGTACATGCCATGTATTTACCGAAACGCCCCATTTTCAGGTGCATTTCAGAACCACATTTCTCGCACTCAACGACAGGACCGTCATAACCCTTAATGCGGAACTCGCCCTCTTCGATTTCGTAACCATCGCAGGTCGGGTTGTTACCACAGACATGCAGCTTACGTTTTGGATCGATGAGATAGCTGTCCATCGCCGTACCACACTTCTGGCAGCGACGTTTCGCGCGCAAAGCGTTCGTTTCCGCGTCGTCGCCTTCCAGCACGTTCAATACTTCGTTTTCCGGCACCAGGTTAATGGTGGTTTTGCAACGCTCTTTCGGGGAAAGTGCGTAGCCGGAGCAACCAAGGAAAACGCCGGTGCTGGCGGTACGAATACCCATCTTGCGCCCACATGTCGGACAATCAATGCTGGTCAGCACCATCTGGTTCGGACGCATACCGCCTTCTTCAGGATCTTTCTCGGCTTTATCCAGTTGCTGAGTAAAATCGCTGAAGAAGTTGTCGAGCACACCTTTCCACTCGGCTTCGTGGTTCGCCACCTGGTCAAGGCTGTCTTCCATCTGCGCGGTGAAATCGTAGTTCATCAGTTCGCGGAAGTTTTCTTCCAGACGGTCGGTGACGATTTCACCCATTTTTTCTGCGTAGAAACGACGGTTCTCCACGCGAACATAACCGCGATCCTGAATCGTAGAAATGATCGACGCATAGGTGGAAGGACGACCAATGCCACGCTTTTCAAGCTCTTTAACCAACGAAGCTTCACTAAAGCGCGCAGGCGGTTTAGTAAAGTGCTGTGCTGGCGTCAGTTCAATAAGCGTCAGCGTATCGCCTTTTTCTACCGCCGGTAAAATGCGATCTTCATCACCCTTACGCAGTGCAGGCATTACTTTCGTCCAGCCATCGAAGCGCAGAATACGACCGCGCGCCTTCAGACGGAAATCACCCGCGCCCACGGTCAGCGTGGTGGAGTCGTATTTCGCTGGCGTCATCTGACAGGCAACAAACTGGCGCCAGATCAGCTGATACAGTTTTTGCGCATCGGCTTCCATATCTTTCAGCGATTCTGCCTGTACGGCGACATCGGAAGGACGGATAGCTTCGTGCGCTTCCTGCGAGTTCTCTTTGCTGGCGTACTGGTTCGCGCTCTCCGGCAAATACTTTTTGCCAAAATTATCGCTGATGTAATCGCGAACCATCGCCACCGCATCCTGACTCAGGTTGGTTGAGTCAGTACGCATGTAAGTGATGTAACCCGCTTCATACAAGCGCTGCGCCATCATCATGGTTTTCTTCACACCGAAGCCCAGACGCGTGCTGGCGGCCTGCTGTAGCGTGGAGGTGATGAACGGCGCGCCCGGCTTGCTGCTGGTCGGCTTATCTTCACGTTCCAGAACGCTGTAGCGCGCTTTTTCCAGCAGGCTTACTGCCGCGAGTGTTTGCTCGCGATTAACCGGACGGAACGGTTTATCGTTCTGATGCGTCACTTCGAGCGGTAACGCGTCGCCGCCTGGCGTCGTGGTATTGGCATCAATTTCCCAGAACTCTTCGGGTACAAATGCCTTGATTTCGCGTTCACGCTCAACCACCAGACGCACGGCAACAGACTGTACGCGGCCAGCAGACAGGCCACGGGCAATTTTTTTCCACAGCAGCGGCGACACCATATAGCCGACAACGCGGTCCATAAAGCGACGCGCCTGTTGCGCATTAACGCGGTCGATGTTCAGCTCGCCCGGTTTTTCAAACGCCTGACGAATAGCATTTTTAGTAATTTCGTTAAACACCACGCGGCTGTAGCGGGTGTCGTCGCCACCGATAACTTCCCGCAGGTGCCAGGCAATGGCTTCCCCTTCGCGGTCAAGGTCGGTTGCGAGATAGATGTGGTCGGCTTTTTCAGCCAGTTGTTTCAGTTCAGAGACAACTTTCTCTTTACCAGGCAGCACTTCATAGCGCGCATCCCAGTTGTGCCACGGGTCAACGCCCATGCGGTTGACGAGAGCGCCACGTTCATCCTTTTTGGGCTTTTTAGCCGTTTTGGTGGAGGTTGAGTCGGCGCTCTTTTTAGTTGCTGAGCCACTAGTCGGCAAATCACGGATATGACCGACGCTGGATTTCACCACGTAGTCATTACCCAGATACTTGTTGATCGTTTTGGCTTTTGCCGGGGACTCAACGATGACAAGAGCTTTACCCATATTCACCTTTACCTAATTTGATTCTTCCAGAATGCGTCGCACGTTGATTCACCTTCCACTGGCGACGAGACATCGATATGGTCTCTGTGTCGGCGGATATCAACCCCTTAAACTGATTCGCGCTTGTAATGTAACGCTCATATAACTGAGTTAACAGGCTTTTTCACACGCAAACGCTATGGCGCGACGGAGTATTGGTCGAATGTCAAGCAAATCTGTTGCCAGATTGACGAAAGCGTCACACTGTACCTGATAAAATGCGTTACGCAACTTTATTAGCATGCAAAAACAAATCTCGCTAGTTGTAACACCGTCGTAAAACCTTCATTTGTGTCAGGGAATATTTGCCCATAAGCCGGGCTCGGCGTAGACTAATGTCCTTGTTTAAGGAGTAAAAAATGCATAAAGATACTCAACCCATCGATCGCGAGACACTGCTGATTGAAGCCAACAAAATCATTCGTGAGCATGAGGACACGCTGGCGGGGATTGTCGCCACCGGTGTTACGCAGCGAAATGGTGTGCTGGTTTTCAGCGGAGATTACTTTTTAGACGAGCAAGGGCTGCCGACGCCCAAAAGTACGGCTGTGTTTAATATGTTTAAACACCTGGCGCACGTACTTTCTG
The DNA here is from genome assembly GCF_005280875.1 of Citrobacter sp. wls827. NCBI lineage: Bacteria > Pseudomonadati > Pseudomonadota > Gammaproteobacteria > Enterobacterales > Enterobacteriaceae > Citrobacter > Citrobacter sp. wls827. Next base: position 288,241 of record NZ_SZWR01000017.1, on the reverse strand, counting down.
AAAAGTATCACTTGATCGATTAACGCGAGAAATCATTTGCCGGATGGCGGCGCTGCCTTCTCCGGCCTACGATGCTCTGAACCTGTAGGCCGGAGAAGATGCGTGAGCATCGCCATCCGGCAATTGCAATTTTACATCAGGGGCTTCTGTCCCCGCTGCCACCAACGCATGAGTAAGCGGTCTGCACTTTCTGCCGCGCTGCCAGTGAAACGGTCCATCAGTTTTTTACGCTGCATATAGCGGACGTTCAGCACTTCACGGCCATCCATCAACCCCAGAATCACTTCGTCACTGGTATTGATCTCATCGACCAACCCGTTTGCCAACGCCTGTTGCCCGAACCAGTGTTCACCTGTAGCAACCTGTTCGATGTCCAGAGTTGGACGCATGCGCTGCACAAAATCTTTAAACAGATGATGGGTTTCATTCAAATCTTCACGGAATTTCTGTCGCCCTTCTTCCGTGTTTTCACCAAGCAGTGTCAGCGTGCGTTTGTACTGTCCTGCCGTGTGCAGTTCGATATCAATATCCTTGTTTTTCAGGAAACGGTTAAAGTTTGGGATCTGCGCGACGACGCCAATAGAGCCGACAATGGCAAACGGCGCTGAGACAATTTTATCCGCCACGCAGGCCATCATATATCCGCCGCTGGCAGCGACTTTATCTACCGTGACGGTTAGCGGGATCTGCTTATCGCGCAGGCGTTGTAACTGCGAAGCGGCCAGACCATAGCCATGTACCACACCGCCGGGGCTTTCCAGACGCACAACCACCTGATCTTGCGGTTTCACCACTGCCAGTACCGCCGTGACCTCTTCCCGTAATGCGCTGACCTCGTGGGCGTCCATACTGCCCTTAAAATCAAGCACCCAGACGCGAGGTTTTTCTGATGACAAACTGTCCCCCAGTTTTGCTTTGGCTTTGGCGGTTTTGGCCTCCAGCTTGTGCTTCTTTTTCTGCGCTTTATGCCATAACTTCTGCTGATGACTATCCAACAATGCCATCGACAGATCTTCCTTCATCTCTTTATATTGATCGCTAAGATTAATAACGCGTAGTTCACCACGCTGACGCTTACGTTGTGTCGCGTTTACAATCAGCATGACAATCACCGCAATAGCCACCACAACAGTGACAATTTTTGCCAAAAACAGCCCATATTCAGACAACAATTCCACGAGACCCACCTTGGTTAAACAACGCTACTTTCGCTCAGTGTACAACAGGCGTGTAAACCCGTCTTGCTTCATCCATCCGATGCTGAATCGGCAAAAAGCATGACAAAGTGTTCATTTTGCGGTGTTATTACCTTTGGCTGATTGAAAAACACCAGTGTTTAAGGCATAAAGCCGAAAAGTTATCGCGAACGAGATGGCCAGACGTCGCCGAGGAGTAGCCGTGCATTACCAACCTAAACAAGACCTGTTACAGGATCGCATTATTCTGGTCACCGGAGCCAGTGATGGCATCGGGCGTGAAGCCGCGCTTACCTATGCACGCTACGGCGCGACCGTTATCCTGCTTGGACGTAATGAAGAAAAATTGCGTCAGGTTGCCCGCGCCGTCGCCGATGAAAACGGAACACAACCACAATGGTTCACGCTGGATCTACTGACCTGTACCTCTGAAGAATGTCACCAGCTTGCGCAGCGCATTGCTGCACATTTCCCGCGTCTGGATGGCGTACTGCATAACGCCGGATTGCTGGGCGATATCTGCCCGATGAGCGAACAAAACCCGCAGGTATGGCAGGATGTCATGCAGGTCAATGTCAACGCGACATTTATGTTGACTCAGGCATTGCTGCCGCTGTTACTCAAATCAGATTCAGGATCGCTGGTCTTCACCTCCTCCAGCGTCGGTCGTCAGGGACGGGCTAACTGGGGAGCGTACGCCACCTCGAAATTTGCTACTGAAGGAATGATGCAGGTACTGGCAGACGAATACCAGAATCGTCATCTGCGCGTAAATTGCATTAATCCAGGCGGCACGCGTACCGGCATGCGTGCCAGCGCATTCCCGACGGAAGATCCGCAAAAACTCAAAACCCCCGCCGATATTATGCCGCTTTACCTGTGGCTGATGGGCGATGACAGCCGCCGTAAAACCGGTATGACTTTTGATGCCCAGCCGGGCCGTAAACCAGGAATTGCCCAATGAGTGAAGAACGCTATCAGCAGCGCCAGCAGCGCGTAAAAGACCGGGTTGACGCGCGTGTTGCGGCCGCCAGGGACGAGCGCGGAATTATCATCGTTTTTACCGGTAATGGTAAAGGTAAAACTACAGCTGCGTTCGGTACAGCGACTCGCGCGGTGGGCCACGGCAAAAAAGTCGGTGTAGTGCAGTTCATTAAAGGTACATGGCCAAACGGCGAAAGAAACCTGCTCGAACCTCATGGTGTAGAATTTCAGGTGATGGCGACCGGGTTTACCTGGGAAACACAGAATCGTGAAGCTGACACCGCTGCCTGTCTGGCCGTATGGGAACACGGTAAGCGAATGTTGACCGATCCTGAGCTGGATATGGTTGTGCTGGATGAACTGACGTATATGGTGGCCTACGACTACCTACCGCTTGAAGAGGTGATCAACGCCTTAAACGCGCGCCCAGCCCAGCAGACGGTCATTATTACTGGTCGAGGATGCCATCGCGATATTCTGGAGTTAGCCGACACGGTCAGCGAGTTGCGTCCGGTCAAGCATGCTTTTGAGGCGGGCATTAAAGCCCAAATGGGGATTGATTACTAACAGCAG
>NZ_SZWR01000017.1:254417-285436 GCF_005280875.1 Citrobacter sp. wls827 | reverse complement strand
AAGGCGCTTGCGCCGCATCCGGCTCCACGCTAACGCCTGATGGCGCTTTGCTTATCAGGCCTGGTCATGATTAACCGTTGTTGCTGCGTCCGCCCGGGCGACGGCTGCTGCCGACCTGAGAGTGACGTTTCACCGCACGGCGGATCTGATTCGCCTTCATACGGCGACGATCTTTCTCGACGGCCACTTTAGAGGTCGTTTCTGGCTTCAGCTCCACCAGTTCACGCAGATAGTTGGTCTGAGCAAGATCAAGCTCTGTCCAGCCACCACGCGGCAGGCCTTTCGGCAGCGGGATATCACCGTAACGGACACGGATCAGACGACTTACCTGCACACCTACCGCTTCCCACAGACGGCGAACCTCGCGGTTGCGGCCTTCAGTCAGCGTGACGTTATACCACTGGTTAATCCCTTCACCACCGCTGAACTTGATCGTTTTAAACGCAGCCGGACCATCTTCCAACTGTACGCCACGGCTCAGATCACGCAGTTTAGCATCGTCAACCTGACCGAATACTCGCACCGCGTACTCGCGTTCAACTTCACGGCTCGGGTGCATCAGACGGTTCGCCAGTTCACCATCAGTAGTAAACAGCAGCAGACCACAGGTGTTCACGTCCAGACGACCTACGGCAATCCAGCGCGCGTCGCGCAGTTTTGGCAGGCGATCAAATACGGTCGGACGACCTTCCGGGTCGTTACGGGTACACAGTTCACCTTCCGGCTTGTAATAAGCCAGAACGCGGCAGATTTGTTCTGCAGATTCTTTCACCGAAATCAGATGACCGTCGATACGGATTTTCAGACCCGGCGTCACTTCAACGCGATCGCCGAGCGTGGCAATTTTGCCATCAACGCTCACGCGACCCGCGGCAATTATGGATTCAATTTCACGGCGAGAACCGTGGCCAGCACGCGCCAGCACTTTTTGTAACTTTTCGCTCATAGAGCTTCCTTTAGGTGTCGCCTTCACAGGCGTCGAACAGGAGAATCAACGGCGCCAGTCAGCGCCATTTTAAGGCCGCGTAGTATAGCGGTTCGCGCCCTTATAAGAAAGGTTTAACGTCACCAACACCTTCGCGCAATACCACCGGGGAATCGTCGGTTAAATCAATGACCGTGGTCGGCTGCTGGCCGAGATATCCGCCGTGGATAATTAAATCCACCTGTTTCTCCAGGCGATCTTTAATTTCTTCCGGATCTGACTCGGTAAATTCGCTACCCGGCAGCATCAGTGACGTCGAGAGCATCGGCTCGCCCAGCGCTTCAAGCAGCGCCAGTGCTATCGGGTTTGAGGGTACACGCAGGCCGATGGTCTTACGTTTTTCCTGCAACAAGCGGCGCGGAACCTCTTTCGTCCCCTTAAGGATGAAGGTGTAATTGCCCGGCGTGTTGTTTTTAATTAATCGGAAGGCCACGTTGTCGACAAACGAATAGGTCGACAGTTCAGACAGGTCACGGCACATCAGCGTAAAGTTGTGCCCGTCCGGCAGGTGACGGATGCGACAAATGCGTTCCATTGCACCTTTATCTTCAATTTTACACCCCAACGCATAGCCGGAATCGGTTGGATAGACAATCACCCCACCTTTCCGCACGATATCAACGGCCTGGTTGATCAGTCGCTGCTGCGGGTTTTCGGGATGAATATAAAAAAACTGGCTCATACTTTCCTCTCTGTGGTCTCGGGCTGCTCCCAAAGTTGCCAGACGCCTTCCACGCCTGCGGGCAACCAGAGTTTACGCCCCAACTCAATCCATGGGCAGGGTAGATGAAAATCAGACCCTTGCGATGCCCACAGTTGATGCTGACGCGCAAGCGTCGCCAGATGGGTGCGTTCATTGGGAGACTGCTGGCACTGTGCCACCTCCATCGCGTCGCCGCGGTGCTCAGCAAAATGCGCAACCAGTCTTTTCAGCCACTTAGCGCTAAGATCGTACCGACCTGGATGAGCCAGAACTGCCTTACCGCCAGAATGATGAATGACATCAATAGCTTGTTCTATTGTACACCACTGTGGCGGAACGTAACCGGTTTTCCCACGAGCAAGATATTTTTTAAAGACATCCGCCATGGTTGTGGCTTTGCCACATTCCACCAGGAAACGCGCAAAATGCCCCCGCGTAACCGCCCCGCCATCAGCCAGTCGTAGAGCCCCTTCCCATGCGCCGGGAATGTGCGCTTTGTCGAGCCGTTCAGCAATCAGGCGCGCGCGCTGCTGGCGACGTTCCGTCTGTTGCGCCAGAAAGTCGCACATCACTGGATGCGCGATATCAATGTTCAGACCCACTATATGGATCTCATGGTTTTCCCAGACCGTTGATATCTCAACGCCAGAGATCAAATTTAACGCTAAACCTGAACGTGAAATTTCTTCTCTTGCCGCCGCAATGCCCGCCGTGGTGTCATGATCTGTGATCGCCAGTGTACCGACTCGCATCTCTACCGCACGGTGTACTAAGGCTTCTGGCGTTAATCGCCCATCAGAAGCAGTAGTATGGCTGTGCAGGTCATAAATCACTGCGTAATTCGTGTCGCTCAAGGCGGCTCCCGTTTCAATAAATGTCGTAACACGCCCATCATAACGGTTTCGACAAATATACTGAAATCAGGTGTTGACTTTGCCTCATCGAACTAGTTAACTAGTACGCAAGTTCACATGAAGAAGGTATCTGAGATGAAAGCAACATTTATCCTGCACGGTTGGTGGCGCACTTCCTGATTTCGGGCAGTGTCTTACGTCTGCAATATGCAACCAGATACCCGGCCCGCCAAATAAGCGGGCTTTTTTTTGAACAAAATTAATGAGAATAACGATGCAAACACAAAAACCAACACTTGAACTGCTCGCCTGCGATGCCGCCTACCGTGAGAACCCGACGGCGCTGTTTCATCAGGTGTGTGGCGCACGACCGGCAACGCTGCTGCTGGAATCCGCCGATATCGACAGCAAGGACGATCTCAAGAGCCTGCTGCTGGTCGACAGCGCATTGCGCATTACCGCCCTGGGTGACACTGTCACTATTCAGGCGCTGTCGGCGAATGGCGCATCGCTGCTGCCCCTGCTGGACGCCGCCCTGCCCGCGGGCGTTGATAACGATAAACAGCCGAATGCTCGTCAGTTGACATTCCCCAGCGTAAGCCCGCTGCTGGATGAAGATGCCCGCTTATGTTCCCTTTCTGTATTTGATGCGTTCCGTTTACTGCAGGAACTGGTTAATGTTCCGGCGCAGGAACGTGAAGCCATGTTCTTCGGCGGTCTGTTTTCCTATGACCTGGTTGCCGGATTTGAAGATTTACCCCAGCTTGAGGCGGGTAACCAGTGCCCGGACTACTGCTTCTATCTGGCAGAAACGCTGATGGTTATCGACCACCAGAAAAAAAGCACCCGCATTCAGGCCAGCATCTTTACGCCAAATGACGAGGAAAAACTACGACTGAACGCCCGCCTGGCACAGTTGAGCCAACAGCTCACCGAACCCGCACCGCCGCTGCCCGTCACTGAAGTCCCGCAGATGCGCTGCGAATGCAATCAGAGCGATGAAGAGTTCGGCGCCGTAGTACGTGGCATGCAAAAAGCGATTCGCGCGGGCGAAATTTTCCAGGTGGTTCCATCTCGTCGTTTCTCGCTGCCCTGCCCGTCGCCGCTGGCAGCCTACTATGTGCTGAAGAAAAGCAACCCCAGCCCGTACATGTTTTTCATGCAGGACAACGAGTTCACACTGTTCGGCGCATCGCCGGAAAGTTCGTTGAAATACGATGCCACCAGCCGCCAGATTGAAATTTACCCGATTGCCGGGACCCGCCCACGCGGTCGTCGTGCAGACGGAACGCTTGATCGCGATCTCGACAGCCGTATCGAGCTGGAGATGCGTACCGACCATAAAGAGCTTTCAGAGCACCTGATGCTGGTTGACCTGGCGCGTAACGACCTGGCGCGCATCTGTACGCCGGGTAGCCGCTACGTTGCGGATCTCACCAAAGTGGATCGTTACTCCTTCGTTATGCACCTGGTTTCGCGCGTGGTCGGCGAATTACGTAGCGATCTGGATGTGCTGCATGCTTACCGCGCCTGTATGAACATGGGCACGCTGAGCGGCGCGCCGAAAGTTCGCGCTATGCAGCTTATCGCCGAGGCCGAAGGTCGACGCCGTGGAAGCTATGGCGGTGCCGTAGGTTACTTCACCGCCCATGGCGATCTGGATACCTGTATTGTGATTCGTTCCGCCCTCGTGGAAGACGGTATTGCTACCGTACAAGCCGGTGCCGGGATTGTTCTGGATTCTGTTCCGCAGTCTGAAGCCGATGAAACCCGTAATAAAGCGCGTGCGGTTCTGCGTGCTATCGCCACCGCACACCACGCACAGGAGACTTTCTGATGGCTGACATTCTGCTGCTCGATAATATTGACTCTTTTACCTATAACCTGGCGGATCAGCTACGTACTAATGGTCACAACGTGGTGATTTACCGCAACCATATTCCGGCCCAGACGTTGATTGACCGTTTAGCAACGATGAAAAATCCGGTGCTGATGCTCTCTCCAGGTCCTGGTGCGCCCAGTGAAGCGGGTTGCATGCCTGAACTGTTAACCCGCCTGCGCGGCAAGCTGCCGATCATTGGCATCTGTCTGGGTCATCAGGCGATTGTTGAGGCCTATGGCGGATATGTGGGCCAGGCTGGAGAAATCCTGCACGGCAAAGCCTCCAGCATTGAACACGACGGTCAGGCAATGTTTGCTGGTCTGGCGAATCCGCTGCCGGTGGCACGCTATCATTCGTTGGTTGGCAGCAACGTTCCGGCAGGATTAACCATTAACGCCCATTTTAACGGCATGGTGATGGCGGTACGTCACGATACCGATCGCGTATGCGGCTTCCAGTTCCATCCGGAGTCCATTCTGACCACCCAGGGTGCGCGTCTGCTGGAGCAAACGCTGGCCTGGGCGCAACAGAAGCTTGAACAGACCAATACGCTGCAACCTATTCTGGAGAAACTGTATCAGGCTCAGACGCTGTCCCAGCAGGAAAGCCACCAGTTGTTCTCTGCCGTGGTCCGCGGTGAACTGAAGCCGGAACAACTGGCAGCGGCGCTGGTGAGCATGAAAATTCGTGGCGAGCATCCGAATGAAATTGCCGGTGCGGCAACCGCGCTGCTGGAAAATGCCGCCCCGTTCCCACGCCCTGATTATCTGTTTGCCGATATTGTCGGTACCGGTGGTGATGGCAGCAACAGTATCAATATTTCCACCGCCAGCGCCTTTGTTGCAGCGGCTTGCGGACTGAAAGTTGCCAAACACGGTAACCGCAGCGTTTCCAGCAAATCGGGGTCTTCGGATCTGTTAGCGGCATTTGGCATCAATCTGGATATGAACGCCGATAAATCCCGCCAGGCGCTTGACGATCTCGGCGTGTGCTTTCTGTTTGCGCCGAAATACCACACCGGTTTTCGCCATGCCATGCCGGTACGCCAGCAGTTGAAAACCCGCACGCTGTTTAACGTGCTCGGCCCGTTGATTAACCCGGCACATCCGCCGTTGGCGCTGATCGGCGTTTACAGCCCGGAGCTGGTGCTGCCGATTGCCGAAACGCTGCGCGTGCTCGGCTATCAGCGAGCAGCCGTAGTGCACAGTGGTGGCATGGACGAAGTTTCGCTGCATGCACCGACCATTGTGGCAGAGCTGCACGATGGGGAAATCAAGAGCTACCAGCTAACGGCGGAAGACTTTGGCCTGACGCCATATCATCAGGAACAGTTGGCTGGCGGCACGCCGGAAGAAAACCGTGACATTCTGAGTCGCTTGTTACAAGGTAAAGGTGAGGCCGCTCATGAGGCTGCTGTTGCCGCGAATGTCGCCATGTTAATGCGCCTGCACGGTGAAGAAGACTTAAAAGCCAACGCGCAAACCGTGATTAATGTGCTGCGCAGCGGTGCGGCTTACGACCGTGTTACTGCACTGGCAGCGAGAGGGTAAATGATGCAAACCGTTTTAGCGAAAATTGTCGCTGACAAGGCGATTTGGGTAGAAGCCCGCAAACAGCAACAACCGCTGACCAGCTTTCAAAATGATGTTCAACCCAGCACGCGTGATTTCTACGATGCGCTGCAAGGGACACGTACCGCTTTTATTCTGGAGTGCAAAAAAGCCTCTCCATCAAAAGGCGTAATTCGTGATGACTTCGACCCGGCACAGATTGCGGGAGTATACAAACATTATGCGTCAGCAATTTCCGTGCTAACGGACGAGAAATATTTTCAGGGTAGCTTTGATTTTCTGCCCATCGTCAGTCGCATTGCACCACAGCCGATCCTGTGTAAAGACTTTATTATCGATCCTTACCAGATTTATCTGGCACGTTTCTACCAGGCGGACGCCTGTCTGCTGATGTTGTCGGTTTTAGATGATGAACAGTATCGTCAGCTCGCCGCCGTCGCCCACAGCCTGAAAATGGGCGTGCTGACCGAGGTTAGCAATGAAGAAGAGCTGGAGCGCGCCATTGCGCTGGGGGCGAAAGTCGTCGGTATTAACAACCGTGATTTGCGTGACCTGTCGATTGACCTCAACCGTACTCGCCAGCTTGCACCACGTTTGGGTCATGGCGTCACCGTCATCAGCGAATCCGGGATCAACACTTATGGTCAGGTTCGCGAACTCAGCCATTTCGCCAACGGATTTCTGATAGGTTCTGCGCTGATGTCCCATGATGATCTTCACGCCGCCGTTCGTCGTGTTTTGCTTGGCGAAAATAAAGTCTGCGGACTGACTCGTGCACAGGATGCAAAAGCAGCGTACGAATCTGGGGCCATTTATGGCGGCGTAATTTTTGTCCCGACCTCACCACGCGCTGTCAGCGTTGAGCAGGCGCGAGACGTTATGACGGGTGCGCCGCTACAGTATGTAGGCGTGTTCCGTAACACCGACATCGCAGACGTCCGCGAAAAAGTCACCGCACTGTCGCTGGCCGCCGTACAACTACATGGAAGCGAAGATCAGGCCTATATTGATGCTCTGCGCAATGTGCTACCCGCGCAGGTGCAAATCTGGAAGGCGCTAAGCGTCAGCGAGACATTGCCAGCCCGTGATTACCAGCATGTCGATAAATACGTTTTCGACAACGCTCAGGGCGGTAGCGGGCAACGCTTCGACTGGTCACTCTTAGGCGGACAATCGCTGGATAACGTTTTACTGGCTGGCGGACTCGGTGCAGATAACTGCGTCGACGCGGCTAAAACCGGCTGTGCCGGGCTCGATTTCAATTCTGGCGTAGAGTCACAGCCGGGCATCAAAGATGCGCGTCTTCTGGCTTCAGTCTTTCAGACGCTGCGCGCATATTAAGGAAAAGGACATGACAACATTACTCAATCCGTATTTTGGTGAATTTGGCGGTATGTATGTGCCACAGATTCTGATGCCTGCGCTGCGCCAACTGGAAGAAGCGTTCGTCAGTGCACAAAAAGACCCTGAGTTTCAGGCACAGTTTACAGACCTGCTGAAAAACTATGCTGGTCGCCCAACTGCGCTGACCAAATGCCAGAACATTACTCAAGGCACCAACACCACGTTGTACCTTAAACGTGAAGATTTGCTGCACGGCGGCGCGCACAAAACCAACCAGGTGCTGGGCCAGGCGTTGCTGGCGAAGCGTATGGGTAAAACCGAGATCATCGCCGAAACCGGCGCGGGTCAGCATGGTGTGGCGTCTGCCCTTGCCAGCGCCTTGCTGGGTTTAAAGTGCCGTATTTATATGGGTGCGAAAGACGTTGAACGCCAGTCGCCTAACGTTTTCCGTATGCGTCTGATGGGCGCTGAAGTGATCCCGGTTCACAGCGGTTCCGCGACGCTGAAAGATGCCTGTAATGAAGCGCTGCGCGACTGGTCTGGCAGCTATGACACTGCGCACTATATGCTCGGTACGGCGGCAGGTCCGCACCCCTTCCCGACCATTGTACGTGAATTCCAGCGCATGATCGGTGAAGAAACCAAAGCGCAGATCCTCGAAAAAGAGGGTCGCCTGCCGGACGCCGTGATCGCCTGCGTGGGCGGCGGTTCTAACGCCATCGGTATGTTCGCCGACTTTATTAATGAAACCAGCGTCGGGCTGATTGGCGTAGAGCCAGGCGGTCACGGGATTGAGTCTGGAGAACACGGCGCGCCGTTGAAACATGGTCGTGTCGGGATTTACTTCGGCATGAAGTCCCCGATGATGCAAACCGAAGAAGGACAGATTGAAGAGTCTTACTCTATTTCCGCCGGACTGGACTTCCCGTCAGTCGGGCCACAGCACGCTTATCTGAACAGTATCGGACGTGCTGACTATGTATCGATTACTGATGATGAAGCACTGGAAGCCTTCAAAACGCTGTGTCTGCACGAGGGGATTATCCCGGCGCTGGAGTCCTCCCATGCCCTGGCGCACGCGTTGAAAATGATGCGTGAAAATCCGGAAAAAGAGCAGTTACTGGTGGTTAATCTCTCCGGTCGCGGCGACAAAGACATTTTCACCGTACACGATATTCTGAAAGCGCGAGGGGAAATCTGATGGAACGTTACGAAAACCTGTTTGCACAGCTGAAGGACCGCAAAGAAGGCGCTTTTGTCCCCTTCGTGACCCTGGGCGATCCCTCTGTTGAACAGTCACTGAAAATCATTGATACGCTGATCGAAGCGGGTGCCGATGCGCTTGAGCTGGGTATTCCGTTCTCCGACCCGCTGGCCGACGGCCCAACCATCCAGGAAGCGACATTACGTGCGTTCGCGGCAGGCGTCACGCCGTCACAATGTTTTGAAATGTTGGCGTTGATTCGGCAAAAACACCCAACCATTCCAATTGGTTTACTGATGTATGCCAACCTGGTGTTCAGCAAGGGTATTGACGAATTTTACGCACAGTGTGAGAAGGTCGGCGTAGATTCGGTATTAGTCGCCGATGTGCCGGTTGAAGAGTCTGCGCCATTCAGAACGGCCGCATTACGTCATAATGTAGCGCCAATTTTCATTTGCCCGCCTAACGCTGACGAAGAACTGCTGCGTCAGATTGCCGCTCATGGCCGCGGTTATACCTATTTATTGTCACGCGCAGGCGTTACGGGTGCCGAAAATCGTGCGGCGTTACCGTTGCATCATCTGGTCGAAAAGCTGAAAGAATTCAATGCCCCGCCTTCTTTACAGGGCTTTGGTATCTCTGCACCGGAACAGGTGACAGGCGCCATTGAAGCAGGTGCTGCGGGGGCTATTTCCGGATCGGCGATTGTCAAAATCATTGAGAAAAATGTTGCAGCACCAGAGCAAATGCTGGCTGAGCTGAAAGCGTTTGTCAGCGCGATGAAAGCCGCCACCCAATAGTAAGCTAATTAAACCGCCAGTGACTTCTGGCGGTTTTACTCCCTGGCCTGCTTCATTTTGTACATGGCAGTATCCGCATTCTGGATTGCCGCATCCAGCTCCCCCTTCACCTCTGCAATCCCCCACGACACTGACAAGGGTATAGTGTTGCCGTCCACCACAAATACATGGCTGGTCACCTGTCCGCTTATACGCTGCGCAATCGCGATAGCATCACTGGCCTGAGAGCGAAACAGCAGGATCATAAATTCATCTCCGCCAGTGCGGATCACAAGATCGTGGCTGGTACGGGTGTTAGACAACATTCTGTTGGCGATAATTTGCAGCGCACGGTCCCCAGCAGCATGCCCCCAGGTATCATTGACGGCCTTGAACTTATTGCAATCCAGTAGCACTACCGAGCAATGTGATAAATCCCTGCGCTTGATGATATCGAGAATTCGGCGATTAAAGCAGCCGGTCAGCGTATCAATATAAACTTTCAGGTCGCTTTCATTCAGCCATGATTTTAGCGAGAAAGTAATCATGATGAAAAAGAACGGCGCCAGCAGAATAACAATGCCGGCTTGCGTATCGCGCGCCATAAAACGGCCTAATGACAGCGAATAGTGCAGCGCATATTTTTCTGAGAAATTGCGCACCAAATAGCTGGATTGTCCCGCACATTTGCCGGATAAACAAAGGCTCTCTTTGTTGGTTAAATTCACTAACTCCACGTTCAATCCGGGAAGAATTTGATTATCAAACGCCTCGGCCAACGCTTCCTGCAGCTCGGGTTTCGAATGATCATAGACCAGATAGGCAACGATTTGGTCTGATATCTCTTTACCCGACAGATCGTAGATATAGCTCACCACGCTGTAGGCTTTTTCACCGGTAATTTTATCGGTATAGAAGTTTGTTGAACTGAGAGCTTTATTTTTGACATTTTTTTGCAGCAACCGGGTATAGAAATCGACGGGCGGATAGAAAAACTGCGTAATATCCATCGCCATTTCGGAGTCAGAAAAACTGAAATTGCGCGAGTCGGAAGCCATAAACCAGTAAAAATAATCTGAATGGCTGGCGATAATGTAACGATGCGCATCGAAGCTGCCTGGATTTAGCTCATTAACCATTCCACGAATGAACTCCGCCGCAGTATACATACACAGCGCATTATGGCTGGGTTGCTGAGCAATAATCGTCCCTGTCGCGGAATGAACCCGCTTTGGGTCGGCGTTAATTCCCCATTCATCTTTATTTCGCGGAACAAACTGCGCCATAACACCACACTGTTCGCCGGTTTTGATGTGGTAGTAACGCTCGCCAATCGCATCGGCAATTAGTTCATTATCGTTAAAAATGTCCAACATGTGAGCTTGCAGGCGGCTCACGCCTTCACTGGCGGCCGCCATACGCTGTTCATAAATGATAAACAGAAACAGCGAGGTAAATACCAACGTAATGAGCCCGGATACCAGCAGAGCCTGCCTGTTTCGGAGCTTATCCTGCACAATCTTCACGAGTCCACCCCGATAGTTAACAGTATTACCAAACCGGTTACCCGTTTATGTTGTTGCATAACAGCGTTGTATATGGATAAAGATGTTAACCATCCAGAGACTAATGAGTTGAAATAAGAAGCGCACTCGTGCACGAAAGTTACAGACTTATACAATAAAAGCACATTTTTGTTAACACAAATGCAAACTAATCATCACCTTCAATCGGATACCCTGCCCGACGGATGGCCTCACGGCAGTCGCTCACGCCTGCGGCATAGCCCGCTTCAATCTCGCAAACCGGGCTGGCGCTGCAGTAAGGTAGTGTGATTTGTGTGGCGATGACCTTTTCCAGGGCTTCCACCCTGCTCATGTAATTCAATAATTCGCGCGCAGCATACACGGCAAACTCTGTTGTATCATCGTCTATGGATGCTTCCATAAGGGAAATTTTTTGTTGTAACAGCTGACGGGTCAATATCATCGTCAATACCCTCAAAGCCAGTTTGCTTAAAGAGTAGCATTACATCGAAGGGGAGAAAGTCGGGAAGGGAAAAAGAGAGGAGAAAAAGCTGGCCGCGAAACGACCAGCCTATCAGACTGGAATCATTGACTTAAAAACGATAACCCGCAGAGAACATAAACACCCACGGATCGAGGCGTACGCTGTCACGCTGCTGGACGCCACCCATTTTATAGCTCGCGGTGGTGTCGATATCCATGTACCAGACTGACATGTTAATCAGCCAGTCGCGGTTGATCAGATAGTCCATACCGACCTGTCCTGCTGCACCCCAGGAGTCTTTCAGGCTCAGATCGGATAAACCTGCTTCTTTCCCGTTGTTGTTAAAACCTTCATCGAAGAAAGTCGTGTAGTTCACACCCACGCCAACGTAAGGACGCAGTTTGCTGCTGGAGTCGCCAAAGTACCACTGCGCCATTAACGTCGGCGGTAAATGATGAACGGTGGCAATATCACCGGTTGCCCCGGTGCCTATCTTATGGCGAAACGGCGTGGCTGCCAGTAATTCAACGCCAATATTGTCGGTTGCCATATAGGTGAATGTCAGGCCCAACTGCGTATTGTTGCTGACATCAAAGCCACCCAGGCTTCCCAGCGTACCACCCGCGCCTTCCGTCGGTCTGACGGTAGCCGATCCTGCTCGAATAAAGAACTCTCCGGCCTCATGCGCAAATGCGTTACCAGAGAGAAGAGTTGTTAAAGCCAATGCTGCAACTGTTAATTTTTTCATGTCCGCTCCATCGTTATGGTTATAAAAGCGGAACGAATATACCCACAATGGAGTAATAAGTGATCTAACCTGGATCACATTGAGTTTGATAATTTAACATTTATTGATCCAGATTAAGTTAGAACTTGCATTCAAAATCCTGGTTAAATTAATTCAGATCAATTTTGATATATTTTCACTATGCAAGTACCTTTAGCTCCAACACGAAGCGTTGGTTATTTGAACGTGATGCACAGAGAACAAACAACGATGTTGCAAGATGCTGAAGTCCTGGCCAAAAATTACCGGAGCTTTACAAAGATATGCCTTTCCATACATCGTACGATGCTGCCACTGTAGAGTTATCCAGGGTACAATTGCGCGCAAATGAACACCTGCAAAACTCAAGGAGAGTGCATGTCTATCACGGCGAAATCCGTTTACCGTGACACGGGAAACTTTTTCCGTAATCAATTCATTACCATCTTGCTGGTATCGTTATTGTGCGCGTTTATCACAGTGGTGCTAGGGCATGCCTTTTCTCCCAGCGACGCGCAAATCGCGCAACTGAGCGAAGGGGATCAGCTAACCAGCAGTGTGGGCCTGTTCGATCTGGTACAGAATATGACGCCGGAGCAGCAGCAAATTTTGCTACGCGCTTCTGCAGCATCGACGTTTTCAGGGCTGATTGGTAATGCCATCCTTGCAGGAGGCATCATCCTGATGATTCAACTGATTTCGGCGGGTCATCGGGTTAGTGCATTACGCGCCATTGGCGCCAGCGCGCCGGTATTACCTAAATTGTTTATTCTGATTTTTCTGACTACCCTGCTGGTACAGGTCGGTATTATGCTGGTTGTCGTACCTGGTATTCTGCTGGCTATCTTGCTGGCCCTCGCGCCGGTGATGGTCGTGCAGGATAAAATGGGCGTCTTTGCCGCTATGCGCAACAGTATGCGTCTGGCGTGGTCTAATATGCGACTGGTAGCGCCGGCAGTAATCGGTTGGTTACTGGCAAAAACGCTGCTGTTGCTTTTTGCGCCAAGTTTTGCAGTACTAACGCCAAACGTAGGCGCGGTATTGGCGAATACGCTGAGCAATATGATCTCTGCTGTGCTGCTGATCTATTTGTTCCGCCTGTATATGCTGATTCGTCAATAAACCCTGAACGCATGCCGGGTGTGTTACCCAATGCTTTTTGATTACGGACTCGAAGAATGAAGCAGTTTCTTGATTTTTTACCGCTGGTTGTCTTTTTTGCTTTTTATAAGCTTTATGACATCTACGCGGCAACCTCGGCGCTTATTGTCGCAACAGCTGTGGTGTTGATTTACAGTTGGGTTCGCTATCGCAAAGTCGAGAAGATGGCGTTAATCACCTTTGTTCTGGTTGCTGTCTTCGGTGGCCTGACTATTTTCTTCCACAACGATGAATTCATTAAGTGGAAGGTTACGGTGATTTACGGACTGTTTGCCGGTGCACTGCTGGTTAGCCAGTGGGTGATGAAAAAACCGTTGATTCAGCGCATGTTAGGAAAAGAGCTGACGCTGCCGCAGCCGGTATGGTCGAAGCTAAATCTGGCCTGGGCCGTTTTCTTCATCCTCTGTGGACTGGCCAATATCTACATTGCGTTTTGGCTGCCACAGAACATTTGGGTCAACTTCAAAGTGTTCGGTTTAACCGCCCTGACCTTATTCTTCACGTTGCTGAGCGGAATCTATATCTACCGCCATCTGCCGCAGGAAGATAAATCGTAATAAGTGTTCGCCAGATCTGCGGATCTGGCGAATTTTTACCCACCCACGCTCTTCGTGGCAGACAAGCTGGCTTACATCCCCTCCGCGCGCTGCATCCCCTCTGTTCTCCGCTCGTAAATTCTAGTAGCATCCCGCCTGTAATCTTTCTCTACAGTCGGTTCTACAATGACAACAACGAATAACACCCCCCAAGGTGAACTGGTTTTACGCACTCTGGCCATGCCTGCCGATACCAATGCTAACGGTGATATTTTTGGCGGCTGGCTGATGTCACAGATGGATATTGGTGGCGCTATTCAGGCCAAAGAGATCGCACATGGCCGCGTGGTGACGGTGCGAGTGGAAGGAATGAGCTTTTTGCGCCCGGTTGCCGTGGGTGATGTGGTCTGTTGCTACGCACGCTGCGTAAAACGCGGGACGACGTCAATCAGCATTAATATTGAAGTCTGGGTGAAGAAAGTCGCTTCGGAACCTATTGGCCAGCGTTACAAAGCCACTGAAGCCCTGTTTATCTACGTCGCTGTAGATAAAGACGGTAAACCCCGTCCGATACCAACACAGGTCTGATAACCGCGTTGACACCGTTATCAGACCTGCTTGCCGGAGAAAGCCTGACGCCGACTCCGGCACACCAGTTACTCAATCTGCGCCGTACCGTTCAGACGGAATACGATATTCACCACCAGGCCAGATCCCGGTTTGCCCGCTTCGTAACGCCATCTGCGCATCGCATTTTTCACTTCACGCTCAAACATGTTGGCAGGCTGTGCGGAAAGCACTTCAACATTCTCCACACGGCCATCTGATGTCACATCAAACTTGACCTTCACCCGACCTTCAATGCGCAAAGCCTGCGCGCGCGCCGGATACTGTGGCTGATTACGACTTAAGGCGCGTGGCCCTGACGGTGCACTAACCGCAGGTTTACTGGTTGCCGGCGCGGTGGTGGTCGTTGCCGAACGAGCAGGCGCCGTGTTCTCAAACGGCGATACTGGACGCGACTCAACCGGTTTCACGTCACGTTTGGGCTGCTCTTCAACCTTTTTCACCGGTTTTGGCTTCGGTTTTGGTTTAGGTTTCGGTTTCTCAATCACCACTGGCGCCTCTTTTGGCGGTTCCGGTATCGGTTCAGGTTCCGGTTCAGGCTCAACGACAGGCTGCGGCGGTGGTTGAACTGCCTGAGGTGGCTCAAGATCGGCAGGTGCGACCATCGTGATGGAGATCGGCTGCGCGGGTGCAGGCAGTTCAATAACCTGATGTACCGAGGTATACAGCAGACCCGCCACTACAGCGCCGTGAATGCCGACGGAAAGTAACGTCGGCCAGGGAAAGCGACGAGGTAAATCAAGGGTCATTGCAGTCATAATCGTTTCAGTTATAAAACCAGGCCTCGATTTTAAATGCAAATAGCAATCATATTCAATAAGCCCATGACAGTAAGCCGCATTTAAAACGCAATTTCATGTAAAAAAACCATTATCTTAATATGGCCTTAACAAAGCTATTATCTTTACGTTGCAGTTACCAGGGCTTTCCAATAACGTAAACGCGACTTTTACCGATCAAGGAGCTCTACCCGTGCTGTATGTTATTTATGCTCAAGATATCGCAGATTCTCTCGAGAAACGTCTTTCCGTGCGCCCTGCTCACCTGGCCCGTCTGCAACTCCTCCATGATGAAGGTCGTCTACTGACGGCGGGCCCCATGCCAGCTGTCGACAGTAACGATCCGGGTGCGGCGGGATTTACCGGATCGACGGTGATTGCGGAATTTGAATCTTTAGAGGCAGCGCAGGCGTGGGCAGATGCCGACCCGTATGTGGCTGCAGGCGTTTATGCGCAAGTTTCGGTCAAACCGTACAAAAAAGTATTTTAAGAAACAGAACGGACAGGAATACATTGGGCACCGCAACGGTGCCCTTTTTGGATCAAATGCTGTAGATCGCAAACAGCAACGAATTTCGTTGATGATTGAGAATGCATTTTCTGATGGAGTGGATACGCATGTTACGGCGCGATTGCCCTTCAAGCCAACGTGCTTTACGGCGGCTAGCCTGACGCAGCATCCGCCAGCGTCCCACTTCCGTTCTACTACGCTTCATGTTAACTACTCTTCCAGTCACTGAGCGGGCATTATACCCCCAGACCGCATGCAGACCAGTGGTTTTCCCGTGTTTTTATTTGCCAGATGACTCCTGATGCGTAAACTCTTAACAATACGCTTTCAAAAGGATTTTTAATTTTATGACAACCTTCTACACCGTGGTGAGTTGGCTGGTCATTCTGGGTTACTGGGTACTCATTGCTGGCGTAACGTTACGCATTCTGATGAAGCGACGCGCAGTACCCTCCGCAATGGCCTGGCTTTTGATCATCTATATACTGCCATTGGTAGGGATCATTGCTTATCTGTCCTTTGGTGAACTCCACCTGGGCAAACGCCGCGCCGAGCGCGCCAGAGCGATGTGGCCATCAACAGCCAAATGGCTGAACGATCTCAAAGCCTGCAAACATATTTTCGCGCAAGAAAACAGCAGCGTTGCCTCCTCATTATTTAAGTTATGCGAGCGTCGCCAGGGCATTGCCGGCGTTAAGGGCAATCAGCTACAGCTTCTCACCAACTCTGATGACGTGATGCAGGCGTTAATCCGTGATATTCAGCTGGCACGTCACAACATTGAGATGGTGTTCTACATCTGGCAACCTGGCGGTATGGCCGATCAGGTAGCCGAGTCGTTAATGGCTGCCGCGAGGCGTGGCATTCACTGTCGCCTGATGCTGGACTCCGCCGGCAGCGTGGCGTTCTTCCGCAGCCCTTGGGCGGCGATGATGCGTAACGCAGGTATCGAGGTTGTAGAAGCGCTGAAGGTGAACCTGATGCGTGTATTTTTACGCCGTATGGACCTGCGTCAGCACCGCAAAATGATCATGATCGACAACTACATTGCGTATACCGGCAGCATGAACATGGTCGATCCGCGTTTCTTTAAACAGGATGCCGGTGTCGGACAATGGGTTGATTTAATGGCAAGAATGGAAGGCCCGGTGGCCACTGCCATGGGGATCGTCTACTCATGCGACTGGGAAATTGAAACCGGTAAACGTATTTTACCGCCGCCTCCCGATGTCAACATCATGCCGTTTGAGCAGGCCAGCGGGCACACCATTCACACTATTGCCTCCGGTCCTGGCTTCCCTGAAGACTTGATCCATCAGGCCTTATTGACCGCCGCATATTCTGCTCGTGAATATTTAATCATGACCACCCCCTACTTCGTCCCCAGTGACGATCTGCTGCACGCCATCTGTACGGCAGCGCAGCGTGGTGTAGATGTCAGCATCATTCTTCCACGCAAGAATGACTCGATGCTGGTTGGCTGGGCAAGCCGGGCTTTTTTCACCGAGTTGCTGGCGGCAGGCGTGAAAATCTACCAGTTCGAAGGTGGGTTGTTACATACCAAGAGCGTGCTGGTCGATGGCGAATTGAGTCTGGTCGGTACTGTTAACCTGGATATGCGCAGCCTGTGGCTGAATTTTGAGATAACACTAGTAATTGACGATGCCGGATTCGGCGGTGACCTCGCTGCGGTACAGGATGATTATATTTCGCGTTCCCGCCTGCTAGATGCACGTTTGTGGGTAAAACGACCACTCTGGCAGCGTATCGCTGAGCGACTGTTTTACTTCTTTAGCCCGTTGCTGTAAAACGTGCCCATCAGACAGTAAACAGGTAGTCATTATGGATATGGATTTGAACAACCGCCTGACCGAAGACGAAACGCTCGAGCAGGCTTATGACATTTTTCTCGAACTGGCGGCGGACAATCTCGATCCGGCCGACATCCTTCTGTTCAATTTGCAGTTTGAAGAGCGTGGCGGTGCAGAGTTATTCGACCCTGCACAAGACTGGCAGGAGCACGTTGATTTTGACCTGAATCCTGACTTCTTCGCCGAAGTGGTGATTGGTCTGGCAGACTCAGAAGACGGCGAGATTAACGATATTTTTGCGCGTGTTCTGTTATGTCGCGAAAAAGATCATAAACTCTGCCACATCCTCTGGCGTGAATAATGAAAACAAAAAGCTGCTCTCGCAGCTTTTTTTATTTCTAGTCAGGCAATTTACTTCCGCAACGATTACAAAATTGCGCGCTGTGCTCATGCTGGCTTTGTTGGCACTGTGGACATTTGCGCTGATTTTGCCGGTGCTGAAACGCACTACTCATATGTGTTGTTATCAATCCTGTCGGGATTGCGATAACCGAATAACCAATCAGGATCAGCACTGACGCAACCATGCGGCCAAGCGGTGTATGCGGGGTAATATCACCATAGCCAACAGTTGTAACCGTAACGATTGCCCAATATACCGACGCATTCAGCGTAGTAAAACCATATTTCGGGCCTTCAATCAGGTACATCAGGGCGCCAAAGACAATCATCAGAATGGCAATAAACGAATAAAACAGCATCAACTGATGACGGGCACTTTTAATTGCGCTCCAGAACACACGCAGCGACGGCATAAATCGCAGCAGTTTGAGTATTCGCAGTACACGCAGCACGCGCATCGCTCGCCAGGCGAAAACATAACTCAGACTAATTTCCGGCCATAGCCACATCACATACAGT
The DNA here is from genome assembly GCF_005280875.1 of Citrobacter sp. wls827. NCBI lineage: Bacteria > Pseudomonadati > Pseudomonadota > Gammaproteobacteria > Enterobacterales > Enterobacteriaceae > Citrobacter > Citrobacter sp. wls827. The sequence goes on along the minus strand of NZ_SZWR01000017.1, from coordinate 266,992 downwards.
GGCAGAATTGTCGCGAGATCGATAATTCCCCAGAAGCTAAACACATATTTTGCAGGATTGGCCCAGCAGCACAATCTGAGCAGATATTCGATGGTAAAGACCAGCGTAATAAAGACTTCCAGCCAGACAAAAATATGCCATTCATCATAGGTTAAATTGTATTGCGTCCCGACCCCAGACTCAATGAAGATAACAATCACGCTCAGCAATGCGAACAGTGCGCACATGCCTTCAAAACGGCGCCCCGAGCGCGTGTCTAAATCAAATAATGTACGATAGAGAGTACGGCGAACAGAAGAGACTAAGCCTGACACATTTACCTCACCAAAAAGAAGGGCTGACAATGTGTCAGCCCTCTCGATTATAGCGGGTCTACTTTTAAGCAGGAAACCGCGTGTCGGAAACTCCCTTCAAGTACAGGACGCGTTTTCGCGCATTCTGGGCCGGCGATCGGACAACGTGTGCGGAACACACACCCCGAAGGCGGATTAATCGGGGAGGGTAACTCACCTTCCAGCAGTTGGATAACCTTGTTCCTCTCCATATCAGGATCGGGAATTGGCACCGCTGACATTAGTGCTTTGGTATAGGGATGCAGCGGATTATGGTACACCTCGTCATAGGTCCCCAACTCCACCGCATGTCCGAGATACATCACCAGCACACGATCGGAAATATGCTTAACCACTGCCAGGTCATGGGCAATGAAGATTAATGATAAGCCCATCTCACGCTGTAATTGCTGCAACAGGTTAACAACCTGCGCCTGAATCGACACATCCAGCGCGGATACAGGCTCATCACAAATTATCAGCTTCGGCTCAAGGATCAACGCGCGAGCAATACCAATACGCTGGCACTGCCCACCGGAAAACTCGTGCGGGTAGCGGTTAATCAGGTTAGGCAGTAACCCCACTTTCATCATCATCGCCTTTACGCGGTCACGGACTTCCTGCCCAGGCAGATTCGGGTGATAAGTCCGCAGCGGTTCGGCGATAATTTCACCGATGGTCATACGCGGGTTTAACGATGCCAGCGGATCCTGGAAAATCATCTGGATATCACTGCGCACTGCCCGCCACTCATCGGGTTTCATGCCAAGCAAATCTTTGCCGAGCCAGGCGACTTTACCATCAGTCGCTTTTACCAGACCGATAATCGCACGCGCAAACGTCGATTTCCCGCAACCCGATTCCCCCACTACGCCTAATGTTTCGCCCTCATACAGACGTAGGGTCACGCCATCAACGGCTTTCAGCGTTTTCGACGGTTGCCAGAACCACTGTTTACCATCTTTGATGTCGAAATGGACTTTCAGATCGGCAATTTCGAGGAGTACTTTTCGTTGTTCGGTTACCGCATTCATACCAGTTCCTCCACCGGTTTAAAGCAGGCGCGCAGACGGCCTGGACTAAACTCTTCCAGTGGCGGAGCACTGTTACAGATTTCCATGGCATGCGGGCAACGGGGCTGGAACGGGCAGCCTTTCGGTAAACGCAACAGATTCGGCGGATTACCCGGGATAGTCAGCATTTCTTCCCCTTCGGCATCCAGACGCGGGACGGCATTAAGCAGGCCAATCGAATACGGATGAACCGGCTTATAAAAGACATCGCGCGCACTGCCATACTCCATCGTGCGTCCGGCATACATCACCAACACCTTGTCGCAAATACCAGCAACAACACCGAGGTCGTGAGTAATCATGATAATTGCGGTATTGAATTCACTTTTCAGCTCATTTAGCAGCGTCATGATTTGCGCCTGAACCGTGACATCCAGCGCAGTAGTCGGTTCATCGGCTATCAGTAATTTTGGCCTGCACAGCAGCGCCATGGCGATCATGACGCGCTGACGCATCCCGCCGGAGAATTCATGCGGATACATTTTCATTCGCTTACGCGCTTCCGGCATTTTCACCGCATCCAGCATCCTGACTGATTCTTCAAAGGCTTCCGCTTTGCTCATACCTTTATGTAGCATCAGAACTTCCATTAACTGTTCGCCAACCCGCATATACGGATTCAGAGAGGTCATGGGATCCTGGAAGATCATCGAGATTTGCTCGGCGCGTAGCTTGTTCAGCTCACGCTCCGGTAAGTTCAGGATCTCACGACCGTTGAATGTAGCGGAGCCGCCAATCCGGCCATTTGCGGCCAGCAGGCCCATCAAGGCAAATGCAGTCTGCGACTTACCTGAACCAGACTCACCAACAATACCCAGCGTTTCCCCGGCGCGTAGTGAAAAGTTTAAATCGTTTACTGCAGTAACATCACCATCTGGGGTGGCAAACGTCACACGCAGATCGGTAACGTTTAGCAGTGCGTTAGCCTGTTGTTGCGCGAGCGGCGCGGTTGAGGTCTCAATTACGCTCATGGCGGCACTCCTTAACGGTCTTTCGGGTCGAGGGCATCACGCAGGCCATCGCCAATAAAGTTAAAACAAAATAGCGTCACCACCAGGAACCCTGCCGGAAACAGCAGTAACCATGGTGATACTTCCATCGAGTTGGCACCATCGCTGAGCAGTGCGCCCCAGCTACTTAGCGGCTCTTGTGTGCCAAGTCCCAGGAAGCTCAGGAACGATTCAAACAGGATCATGCTGGGCACCAGCAATGAGGCGTAGACCACCACCACACCGAGTACGTTTGGCACAATGTGGCGCACAACAATACGCACGGTAGACACCCCACCGACCTGGGCTGCTTCAATAAACTCTTTGCGCTTCAGGCTCAGCGTCTGGCCACGAACGATACGCGCCATATCAAGCCAGGACACCATCCCAATCGCCACAAAGATTAACAGGATGTTTTGCCCAAAGAAGGTAACCAACAGAATAACGAAGAACATGAACGGGAAGGAGTTAAGGATTTCCAGCAGACGCATCATCACAGAGTCGATTTTGCCGCCCAGGTAACCCGACAGTGAACCGTACAGCGTGCCCACAATCACCGCCACCAGCGCCGCAGCAATCCCCACCATCAACGAGATCCGTCCACCAATAGCCACCCTCACCAGCAGATCACGGCCAGATGAGTCAGTGCCAAAATAGTGCCCAGACTCCGTATCAGGCGCGCTGGACATCATGCCCCAGTCAGTATCGAAGTAGGTAAACTGCGATAACATGGGTGCCAACGTCACAAACAGCGCAATAATCACCAGTACCACGAGGCTGGCTACTGCCGCTCGGTTATGCATAAAGCGTCGACGAGCGTCCTGCCACAGGCTGCGGCCTTCGACCTCCAGCTTCTCACTGAAATTCTCCAGCGCTTCGCTGTTTTTCTTACTTAACATCATAGCGAGCTCCAGTATCAGTAACGGATTTTCGGGTCGATTACGGCATACAGCACATCGACAATCGCGTTAAACACGATGGTCAGCGCGCCAACCAGAATAGTCAGGCTCAGTACCAGCGAGTAATCGCGGTTTAATGCGCCATTCACAAACAACTGCCCAATCCCCGGTAAACCATAGATAGTTTCAATAACCATCGAACCGGTAATAATGCCGACAAACGCGGGCCCCATATAGGACAACACCGGCAACAGCGCAGGTTTTAACGCATGGCGGAAAATAATCCGTCGCATCGGCAACCCTTTAGCACGCGCGGTCCGAATAAAGTTAGAGTGCAGCACTTCAATCATCGAGCCGCGGGTGATACGCGCAATACTGGCAATATAGGCTAGGGATAGCGCCACCATGGGCAGGATCATAAATTTCAGCGCCCCACCGTTCCAACCGCCACCGGGTAGCCATTTCAGTGTGATCGCAAATATCATGACTAATAAGGGGGCAACGACAAAACTGGGGATCACCACCCCGGTCATCGCCACCCCCATAACCGTATAATCCCAACGCGTGTTTTGCTTCAACGCGGCGATTACGCCCGCACTAACACCGATCACCACCGCCAGAATAAAGGCCGCAGCCCCCAGCTTCGCGGAAACCGGAAAGCTTGACGCGACCAAGTCATTAACGGTGTAGTCTTTATATTTAAAGGATGGTCCAAAATCACCGTGCGCCAGCTGTTTCAGATAGCTAAAGTACTGCGTTGAGATCGGATCATTAAGATGGTATTTCGCTTCAATATTCGCCAGAACTTCTGGCGGTAAGGCGCGCTCTCCGGTGAAAGGACTTCCCGGCGCAAGACGCATCATAAAGAATGAAATCGTAATAAGAATAAATAGTGTCGGAATCGCTTCCAGACAGCGGCGTAATATAAATTTCAACATTGCCCGTACCTTCTGGCGTGTGCCTTTATACCCGTCATACTTCAAGCTGCAGGTGCGTTGGCTTTGCTCGCGCACGCCCGTCACTTACTTAAGTAAGCTCCTGGCGATTCGCTGCGTTGCCACCTTCCTGCAACGTGAATTATTTAGGGTATACCTCTCTTTGTCTAAAGAGGTATTTATAGTTCGAAGAAAAAGACACTGTGGGGCAACCTTAATCGCCCCACGTCTTGCCATTAATGCTTGATAATATACAAGTCTTTAACGTGGATATTATCCATCGGGTCTTTACCGGAGTATCCGCCTACCCAAGGTTTCACCAGACGGGCGTTGACGTAGTAGAACACCGGTACAATTGCAGAGTCTTTATCCAGCAGCTGTTCTGCTTGCGAATACAGTTCACTGCGCTGAGCATCATCAGTCGCTTTCAGGGTATCAGCAATCAACTTGTCAAATGCAGGGCTCTTATAGTGGACGGTGTTGTTGGAGCTATCGGACAGTACCATATTCAGGAAAGACGTCGGTTCGTTATAATCCGCACACCAGCCTGCGCGTGAAACATCATAGTTGCCCTGATGACGCGTATCGAGGAACGTCTTCCACTCCTGATTTTCCAGCTTCACATTCGCACCCAGATTTTTCTTCCAGATGGATGCCGCAGCGATAGCCAGCTTCTTGTGCAGATCGGAGGTGTTATACAGCAGATCAAAGGTCAACGGTTTTTCAGCGGTGAAGCCAGCTTCGGCCAGCAGTTTTTTCGCCTCTTCGTTACGTTTTTCCTGTGACCACTTGAACCACTCTGGCTCAACCAGTTTAGCGCCATCAGTATACGGCGGGGTAAAGCTATAGGCGGGCAGATCGCCCTGGTTTTTCACTTTGTTGACGATGATGTCACGATCCAGCGCCAGCTTCAGGGCGGTACGTACACGAACATCGTTGAACGGTGCTTTTTGGTTGTTAATTTCGTAATAGTAGGTGCACAGATAAGGATCAACGTGAACTTCGTTCGGGATCTCTTTTTTCAGTTTCTGGAATAACTCAATCGGCATGTTGTTATAGGTCATGTCGATTTCACCGCTGCGATAGCGGTTCACGTCAGTCACTTCAGAAGAAATTGGCAGGTATGTGACCTGGTTAATAATGGTTTTCGCGTTGTCCCAGTAGTGAGTATTACGCTCAAGTACAATACGCTCGTTGACAACCCAGTCTTTCAGTTTATAAGAGCCGTTAGAAACGATGTTAGCGGGCTGGGTCCATTTTTCACCGAATTTTTCCACCACGGCTTTAGGCACAGGGGAAAGAGAAGAGTGCACAAGGAGTTTGTAGAAATAAGGAACAGGTTCACTCAGAGTCACTTCAAAGGTATGGTCATCAATCGCTTTTACACCGAGATCGGTAACTGGCTTCTTACCAGCGATGATGTCATCAATATTGACAATATGTCCGTACTGTAAATAGCTGGCGTACGGTGAAGCAGTATTGGGGTTCGCCAGACGTTGCCAGCTATAGACGAAATCTTGTGCGGTAACAGGCGTTCCATCAGACCATTTAGCGTCTTTACGCAGATGGAATGTCCAGACTTTAAAATCTTTATTTTCCCATTTATCAGCCACACCCGGCGATGGTTTGCCATCAACGTCACTGATTAATAAACCTTCAAATAAATCACGGCTAATGTTGGATTCCGGTACACCTTCGATTTTATGCGGATCGAGTGACTGAACTTCCGAACCATTATTACGCACCAGAGTCTGCTTCTCAGCCAACTGAACGCCTGCTGGTACCACTGCTGCTGTAGCAACATTTCCAGCGATTAGCGCAGTTAGGATCCCCGCAGCTACTAAACTTTTTTTAGTGATGTTAGTCATTGTGTTTGTACTCCCTCATTATTATGGCTGGTTTTATAACCAGACTGTTAATCCTGTCAGGATCCCTGTACGACACCGGAGATTTTCTGCCGTCAGGTGTTTTTTTGTTTACTGCTCGCTATCACCGACTTTATTTATTCTGGCGATTCGTTTGATCGCCTTGCGTCGATTATCTACGTGCCTCCCCTGCCGGAAGCACGCTATTACCCTGTTGAGAGAGATTAAATGAAAATTATTCTCATCAACGTGAAATCTTCTGCTAAATACCTGGCCGGAAAGTATCAAATGCGTTTCTTCACCGCCAATACATTTTACAGATTTGTTAACCAATTCTCTTTTATCGAAAAAAAAACGCACAACAAAAGCATTAATACAGCGATTTTTTAACAATAAAATCAATTTATTCAATGCATTACGTGAGTCACCCGACTCATCGCCCTGTCCGGCATCGAAGAGACGTCAAAATGCACATAAATTTAACAATTGGTTATTAATTAGCACATTCATCTAAATTAGGTGCTGAAATAACTAATAACATTTCGATAATCCTTCAGCAAGCCCAAGAGTATGATGTTAATAAAATAACAATGCGGCCCTGGTTCATCTGTTCTGCTGAAAAGATAATTGTGTTGAAAATCAATACATAAAAATGCAGTGGCTATCAGCATCTTTTATTACTGCTATGGCGCGTTTCAACTTTAGTGAGAAGTATTACTGATAATGGCGGGAAACGGAGCCCGGGAGCAGCTCCGTTTATATTGATTCGGTGGATTCAGGCAAGTAAACCCGGGAAAATGGATTTGATCCCGGTCACAATGAACTCAATGCCCAACGCCATGAGTAACAACCCCATAATACGCGTAATGACGTTGATGCCCGTTTGGCCCAGCAGGCGAACTAACCACGGCGCCATACGAAACAATCCCCAACAGCACAGCGCAAACAGCGCAATCGCCACGAAAAAGCCGAACAGATTAATAGCACTATGGTAACGCGTGCCCCAGACGATCGTTGAGCTTATTGCCCCCGGTCCCGCCATTAACGGCAGCGCTAACGGGACAACGCCAATGCTCTCGCGTATCGCCGTCTCCGACTTTTCCTGCTTGTTTTGCTTATCTTCCCCAAGTTTTCCGCTGATCATCGACATCGCGATAGTCACGACCAGGATACCACCGGCAATCCTGAACGAATCAATTGAGATACCAAACAATTGCAGAATTCCATCCCCCAGAAACAGAGAGATCCACAGAATGATAGCAACCGACAGGTTTGCCGTAAGGTTGGTTTTATTGCGTGCGGCAGCGGTCTGGTAGCTGGTCATGCTGATAAAGACAGGGATGATCCCTACCGGGTTGACCAATGCAAATAACCCAATGAAAAATTTAAAATAAACAGGAAAATCGAATAGCGTATGGATCACGGTTAGCTCCGAAGCGTTAGCCGGATAAAATGAGTCATAAAATTGATGAAATCCGCGCTGAAGATACGCCTTTTGTCAGCATACTTCACCTGCTATCTGCGTATATCTACGTAAATACGCTACCATTACTCAGTGTTATTAATATGTATTAAATATGCTAATGTTAACCTCATTCATTACATCAATTTTTTAACACTTACCAAGAAACGCTAAAAGGGCCTGCTGAAAGGTGTCAGCTTTGCGGAAATTTGATCCAGATCACGCAATTACTACTCAGAAGTGAGTAATCTTGCTTACGCCACCTGGAGGTAACGCGTTAGAGTTAAATGACGCTAACGCATAAGCTCTTTTAGTAAATCAAAGTAAAGTGGACGTTAATTAACCGTTTGATTTTCAAAACGTTATACAATTTTTCGTCGGTCTGTCTATACTCTCGTATCGAGCAGATGATTTACTAAAAAAGTTTAACATTATCAGGAGAGCATTATGGCTGTTACTAATGTCGCTGAACTTAACGCACTTGTAGAGCGCGTAAAAAAAGCCCAGCGTGAATATGCCAGTTTCACTCAAGAACAGGTTGACAAAATCTTCCGCGCCGCCGCTCTGGCAGCCGCAGACGCTCGAATCCCTCTCGCGAAAATGGCCGTTGCCGAATCCGGCATGGGCATCGTCGAAGACAAAGTGATCAAAAACCACTTTGCTTCCGAATACATTTACAACGCTTATAAAGATGAAAAGACCTGTGGTGTTCTGTCTGAAGACGACACTTTCGGTACTATCACCATCGCTGAACCGATTGGTATAATCTGCGGTATCGTTCCGACCACTAACCCGACATCTACTGCTATCTTCAAATCGCTGATCAGCCTGAAGACGCGTAACGCCATCATCTTCTCTCCACATCCGCGTGCTAAAGATGCCACTAACAAAGCGGCTGACATCGTTCTGCAGGCTGCTATCGCTGCTGGCGCACCGAAAGATCTGATCGGCTGGATCGATCAACCTTCCGTTGAACTGTCTAATGCTCTGATGCATCACCCGGACATCAACCTAATCCTTGCGACCGGCGGTCCAGGCATGGTTAAAGCAGCATACAGCTCCGGTAAACCAGCAATCGGTGTAGGTGCAGGTAACACCCCGGTTGTTATTGACGAAACTGCGGATATTAAGCGCGCAGTTGCTTCTGTTCTGATGTCTAAAACCTTCGATAACGGCGTAATCTGTGCTTCTGAACAGTCCGTTGTTGTTGTTGACTCTGTATACGATGCAGTTCGTGAACGTTTCGCTAGCCACGGCGGCTACATGCTGCAGGGTAAAGAGCTGAAAGCTGTTCAGGACGTTATCCTGAAAAATGGCGCACTGAACGCCGCTATCGTTGGTCAGCCGGCATATAAAATTGCTGAACTGGCAGGCTTCTCGGTTCCGGAAACAACTAAGATCCTGATCGGTGAAGTGAAAGTTGTTGATGAAAGCGAGCCGTTTGCTCACGAAAAACTGTCCCCGACGCTGGCGATGTACCGTGCGAAAGATTTCGAAGATGCGGTAGACAAAGCAGAGAAACTGGTTGCGATGGGTGGTATCGGCCACACTTCTTGCCTGTACACTGACCAGGACAACCAACCAGAACGCGTTGCTTACTTCGGTCAGATGATGAAAACTGCGCGTATCCTGATTAACACCCCGGCTTCACAGGGTGGTATCGGCGACCTGTACAACTTTAAGCTCGCACCTTCCCTGACTCTGGGTTGTGGTTCCTGGGGTGGTAACTCCATCTCTGAAAACGTTGGTCCTAAGCACCTGATCAACAAGAAAACCGTTGCTAAGCGAGCTGAAAACATGTTGTGGCACAAACTTCCGAAATCTATCTACTTCCGTCGTGGCTCACTGCCAATCGCACTGGATGAAGTGATTACCGATGGTCACAAACGTGCGCTGATCGTTACCGACCGCTTCCTGTTTAACAACGGTTATGCAGACCAGATCACCTCCGTTCTGAAAGCAGCCGGCGTTGAAACCGAAGTGTTCTTTGAAGTTGAAGCTGACCCGACTCTGACCGTTGTTCGTAAAGGTGCTGAGCTGGCTAACTCCTTCAAGCCTGACGTTATCATCGCACTGGGCGGTGGTTCCCCGATGGACGCCGCGAAAATCATGTGGGTGATGTACGAACATCCGGAAACCCATTTCGAAGAGCTGGCGCTGCGCTTTATGGACATCCGTAAACGTATCTATAAGTTCCCGAAAATGGGCGTGAAAGCGAAAATGATCGCCGTCACCACCACTTCCGGTACTGGTTCTGAAGTGACTCCGTTTGCGGTTGTTACCGACGATGCAACGGGTCAGAAATACCCGCTGGCTGACTACGCATTGACCCCAGACATGGCAATTGTCGATGCCAACCTGGTTATGGATATGCCGAAATCACTGTGTGCATTCGGTGGTCTGGATGCGGTGACTCACGCTCTGGAAGCTTACGTTTCCGTACTGGCATCTGAATTCTCTGACGGTCAGGCTCTGCAAGCGCTGAAACTGCTGAAAGAAAACCTGCCTGCGTCCTACCATGAAGGTTCTAAGAACCCGGTAGCGCGTGAGCGTGTTCACAGTGCAGCGACCATCGCCGGTATTGCGTTTGCTAACGCCTTCCTGGGTGTATGTCACTCAATGGCGCACAAGCTGGGTTCTCAGTTCCACATTCCTCACGGTCTGGCGAACGCCCTGCTGATCAGCAACGTCATTCGTTATAACGCGAACGACAACCCGACTAAACAGACTGCTTTCAGCCAGTATGATCGTCCGCAAGCTCGTCGTCGCTACGCCGAAATCGCAGACCATCTGGGTTTAAGCGCACCGGGCGACCGTACTGCGGCTAAAATCCAGAAACTGCTGGCATGGCTGGAAGAAATCAAAGCTGAACTGGGTATTCCTAAATCTATCCGTGAAGCTGGCGTTCAGGAAGCTGACTTCCTGGCACACGTCGACAAACTGTCTGAGGATGCGTTTGACGACCAGTGCACCGGTGCTAACCCGCGTTACCCGCTGATTTCTGAACTCAAACAGATCCTGCTGGATACGTACTACGGTCGTGAGTATAGTGAAGGTGAACCTGCTGCTAAAACTGAGCCAGCAGCAGCGCCTAAAGCTGAGAAAAAAGCGAAAAAATCCGCTTAATGCACTCACATAAGTTTTAGTATCTTCATAAACGGCCCTTTGGGGCCGTTTTTTTTTGCCATACTCAGCGAAAATCAGACTATGCAGACGCCAGCCACCGAGGTGAAAAGGCGTAAGGGAATAGGTGTGAAAGTGGCACCAGAAGGCAATACGCAGGGTATCGCTTCTGGCTAAAACAGAGGCCTACCCTGCGATTTTAACTCAGCAGGAGAACAGAGGAGGGTTAATCGTGGCTGTGACGTTCCTGAATGGCCGTCAGAGAGCCTTCAGACTGTGCTTCCTTATAATGCTTGCGGCACACCGATACATAGCGTTCATTTCCGCCTATAACGACCTGCTCTCCTTCGTTATAAGGCCTTCCGGCCTGATCAAGGCGTAATACCATGCTGGCCTTACGGCCACAGAAACAAATAGTTTTTAATTCAACCAGCTTATCTGACCATGCAAGCAGGTATTCGCTACCACCGAAGAGTTCACCACGAAAATCAGTGCGTAAGCCATAACACAACACGGGAATATCCAGTTGATCAACAACCTCTGATAATTCATAAACCTGCTGTCGCGTCAGAAACTGAGACTCATCAACCAGCACGCAGTGAATTCGTTGCTGCGCATTCTCCGCACGAATCTCCTCGAACAATGATGAATTTTGGTTAAACAATTTTGCAGGTGACGACAGGCCTATACGTGAACTTACTTTTCCCGCGCCAAAACGGTCATCAATTTCCGCTGTATATACAACGGCACGCATCCCACGTTCCTGATAATTGTATGAAGATTGCAGCAATGCCGTCGACTTGCCTGCATTCATTGCAGAATAGTAAAAATAAAGCTGTGCCATTGTGTATCGGCCCTCACCGGGGAAAATAAATATGGGCAGGATTGTATCATATTTCACAAACATGTCGGTGCAGCGTGACATCCGGGATGTATAAAAGAACGTGCGAACATCGCCCTGTTTCGTCTAAATACCCCGCTGCGCGGAAGTGTCCTTGAGTACTTTCTCAAGTGTACGATAGAGTGAAAGTCCGCTGCCAAAGCACAAACAACCTGAAGTATGATGAGTATATACACACTCTTTCACAAATAGTGCTCCTGAAATTCATCAACGTCACTTATCATCACCGCGCAATAAAGAAACCCTGCCCTTATTGTTATTGCATCTAACGATAGCCACCTTGTAATAGGGGATTCCCGTAAGCAAAACTAATACAAAAGGTTGAAATCACTGCAAAGAGATACTATTTGTACACCATGAAATGTGACCTGAATCTTGAATTTTTACTCTCTGCTGCCATGAAGCCCGCATACCAATAAGCCTTTTTTATGCCCGACATCGTCGTAAAATTAAGACAGAACAATTAATACAGACACTAAATAAAGAGCAATTTTGAATTCCTTACATTCCTGGCTATTGCACAACTGAATTTATCGCTCTATTATTAGCTCAACAAACCACCCCCAATATAAGTTTGAGATTACTACAATGAGCGAAGCACTTAAAATTCTGAACAACATCCGTACTCTTCGTGCGCAGGCGAGAGAATGTACTCTGGAAACGCTTGAAGAAATGCTGGAAAAATTAGAAGTTGTAGTTAGCGAGCGTCGCGAAGAAGAAAGCGCTGCGGCTGCTGAAGTTGAAGAGCGTACTCGTAAACTGCAACAATATCGTGAAATGCTGATTGCTGATGGTATCGATCCGAACGAACTGCTGAATAGCATGGCAGCGGTTAAGTCCGGTACCAAAGCTAAACGCGCAGCGCGTCCGGCTAAATATAGCTACGTTGACGAAAACGGTGAAACTAAAACCTGGACTGGCCAGGGTCGTACACCGGCTGTGATCAAAAAAGCGATGGAAGAACAAGGTAAACAACTGGACGATTTCCTGATCAAG
>NZ_SZWR01000017.1:248800-254346 GCF_005280875.1 Citrobacter sp. wls827 | reverse complement strand
CCACTGGCGGGATTTTTTTTACCCGTACTTCGCCCATCGCCCTACCCAAATTAGGTATAAAAAAACGGCGCTGGATTAGCAGCGCCGTTCTGTCCTTATAATACCGCGAGGTTACTTCTTAATACCCATCTCATCTTCAAGCCACGCTTTAAATTCAGCGCCAAGCGTATTATGGCGAATACCATATTCAACAAACGCCTGCATATAGCCCAGCTTATTACCACAGTCATGGCTTTTACCCTTCATGTGATAGGCTTCTACCGTTTCTTTTTCGATCAGCATATCGATAGCATCGGTCAGCTGAATTTCATCACCTGCTCCCGGAGGTGTTTTTGCCAGCAGAGGCCAGATATCCGCACTGAGAACATAACGCCCCACAACGGCCAGATTAGATGGCGCAACGTCTGCTTTCGGTTTTTCTACCACGCCAACCATCGGTACGCTTTCACCAGGCGTTAATTCAACGCCCTTGCAATCAACAACGCCATAAGCCGTTACGTCTGCTACAGGCTCCACCATAATCTGGCTGCTGCCTGTTTCATCAAAACGGTGGATCATTTCAGCAAGGTTGTCACGGGATAAATCAGATTCGTATTCGTCAAGAATAACGTCCGGCAGGATGACCGCAACGGGTTCATCGCCAACAACCGGATGGGCACACAATACCGCGTGCCCCAGACCTTTTGCCAACCCCTGACGCACCTGCATAATAGTGACATGCGGAGGGCAAATAGATTGCACTTCTTCCAGAAGCTGACGTTTTACGCGCTTTTCAAGCATCGCTTCAAGTTCAAAGCTGGTATCAAAGTGGTTTTCAATTGAATTTTTAGACGAGTGAGTCACGAGTACAATTTCAGTGATGCCCGCAGCAATACATTCGTTCACGACGTACTGAATTAATGGCTTATCAACCAACGGTAGCATCTCTTTCGGGATTGCCTTCGTAGCCGGTAACATCCTGGTTCCTAATCCCGCAACCGGGATAACGGCCTTTTTGACTTTTGAATTAAGGGCAGCCATTTAAAACTCTCCTGGACTGTTCATGTATTGAACATGTTCATCAATCTGTTTCGCATCCGAGTATATCAGTACCGCAGTAAGCTTCAGGTCTGAAAAGGACGCGCGTCGGTATAATTAAGATAAATACGTATAAATCTGGCGCTGATAGTAGCACTCGCCGCGTGAGTAGGTGAGCCAATTTGATTCCCCTACCTGTCAATTGTTCATTCCGCAGACAACATCAGGCGCAAACGACCGCCTGCCCCCCAGATTTGGCATTGCCAGGACTCACTACGCTGGCTCAGTTGATTAAGATACGCATTACCTAAGGTGCCCAGCGGAACACCATTACTGATTTGTACATTATGTGAACCTGTATTTAATGTCGCATTCAGCCCTGCTGATACCAAAATCAGGTTTTTTAATCCGCTGTGATAATAGCCCACCAGCAAAGGAAACTGTCCTGGTAAATTAGCCTGACGCAGTAAATGATTCACCTGCTTCAATAACGCACCCAACTCCGGCAATCGTTGATTTTGATGTGCCAACTGTTCCTGTAGCAAACCGTTAAATAGCGCACGCAGTAGTAATGCCGCCAGGACGCCATTATCCCCGGCCCTTGTCACATCCAGACAATAAAACGCGAGATCATGGTCTGAGAGCGGCGCAATATCCAGTACCAGCCCTGGCTGATCGGCGGCAACCAACTGGCGGTAGTTAACCCGACAATGCGAGATGACCTGCGACACTGGGGGCTGCAATTCTTGCAACAGTTTTGCAGCAGCTGCAGGATCGCCCACCATCGCATCCCAGTCGCGAAACAGCCGCTCTTCTTCTTCCACACGAGAATTAAACATATTGGGATAAAGACACGCAAAAACGGTTTCTCGCAGGCGGTTAAGGTCCTTCACGGGCTTTAAAAGAACATCATCCACACCGAGTCGTAATGCTTTGGCAATATCGGCCATATTTTCCGTTGCGGAGATCACCAGAATCGGCGTCTGATCGCCACGATTACGCAGATACTCAACCAGTTTAAGGCCGTTCATTCTCGGCATAGCGAGATCGCAAATCATCAGGTCGGGGGTGAAGCGCCCCAGTAACTCCAGCGCATCAAGCCCGTCTCCCGCTACTGCTGTTGTCGCTCCCAAAGAGGAAAACCATGAATCCAGAAGCGAGCGAAATACCGGCTCATCTTCAACGATAAGAATCTGTTTTCCGACCAATGGCTGCGTCATATTCTCCCCCCTGACTGGCTTTAGTAAATAGTGGCATGCTATTGCAACTCACGCCTGTCAGAATTTGCTTAAGTGTTGATGAAAAATGCGTTAAACGTTGGTTTTTACCAGGGGCAGAAGCTCATCCATTTTCTTCTCGACCGCTAACTGCCCGGCAGCAATAGCAGCACTGGCGCGATGGAAATCCAGCGTAGATATTTGCGGACAAAACGGCTGAATCAGAATATCAGGTGGATCTCCAGCCATACGGTTGCGCTTGAGACGGTTTTCCAGAACCTGAATCGAGGTCGTCATGATCTCCATCGCCGTAGGTGCCGTGACTGCACGCCGGGCCGTAATGTTGCTCAAACGTTCTTTCAGGCGGGCATGCCATGACAGCTCATCATCATCGTTCGATTCGGTTTCACTATTGACGTTGAAGGAGAGCAGATCCTGTTGCATCAGGTGCGCATCATGTTGCAGGTCGACTGCAATAACGATATCGGCCCCCAACGCACGCGTCAGGGAGACGGGTACAGGGTTCACCACCGCGCCATCAACCAGCCAATAACCATTATGTGCCACAGGTGACATCAGGCCAGGAATACTGCAGGAGGCACGGACGGCAAGATGCAAATCACCTTCGGTAAACCAGAGTTCACGGCCCGTACTTAGATTGGTTGCGACAGTAGCAAAACGACGTGAGCATTGTTCGATAGATTCTACCGGCATGACATTCCGATACTGATTGAATACCCGTTCGCCGCGCAATAATCCGCCCCTGCGCCACGAGAGATCCATCAGGCGTAAAACATCCCAGTAACTGAAGGAGCAAACCCACTGTTCAAGCGCGGGGAGTTTGTTACATGCGTAGGCGGCTCCGACCAGTGAGCCAATGGAACACCCTGCCACAATATCAATATCAATGCCCATGTGTTTCAGGGCTTTGATCACACCAATATGCGACCAGCCGCGTGCTGCGCCGGAACCTAGCGCCAGCCCAATTTTTATTTTTCTCATTATACCTACAGACTTCCCCTGGCTTGCAGACGTAGCAACATCGCCACGGCTCAGTTAACATAGTGCCACCCTGGCGTTTTTACGCCGTTTTTTTATTCCAGGGAGTACTTTGTGTCTCAGCTTTGTCCCTGTGGTAGCGCTGTCGAGTATAGCCTATGTTGCTACCGTTATGTGTCCGGTGCACAAGTAGCACCTACGCCGTCACATCTCATGCGTTCTCGCTACTGTGCTTTTGTGATGAAAGACGCAGATTACCTCATCAAAACCTGGCATCCAGATTGTCATGCCGCCGATTTCCGGGATGACATTATTGCAGGATTTACCCATACCGAATGGCTGGGACTGACCGTTTTTGAACAGCAGACGGCAGAAACCGACAATATCGGCTATGTCAGTTTTGTCGCACGGTTTTCTGAACAGGGAAAAACAGGCGCAATTATCGAACGCTCTCGTTTTTTAAAAGAAAACGGTCAGTGGTACTATATCGATGGTACACGCCCGCAAATTGGACGAAACGATACCTGCCCTTGTGGCTCCGGTAAAAAATTTAAAAAGTGCTGCGGCTAATCAACGCCCGACAGTATCAATTATGCAAACATTCTCAACAGGATCTCCGCTGCAAATGCATTCATTACAACGAAAAGTGCTGCGTACAATTTGCCCGGACCAAAAAGGTCTGATCGCGCGCATTACTAACATCTGTTACAAGCACGAACTGAACATCGTGCAAAACAATGAGTTCGTGGACCACCGTACCGGGCGTTTTTTCATGCGCACCGAGCTGGAAGGCATTTTTAACGATGTCACACTGCTGACCGATCTGGACAGCGCGCTACCAGAAGGTTCCATTCGCGAGCTTACGCCTGCGGGACGGCGCCGCATCGTTATTTTAGTCACCAAAGAAGCCCACTGTTTGGGCGATCTGTTAATGAAGGCCAATTACGGCGGACTGGATGTTGAAATTGCCGCGGTTATCGGCAACCACGACACGCTACGTTCCCTGGTTGAGCGTTTTGATATTCCTTTTGAGCTGGTCAGCCACGAAGGATTAACGCGTGACGAACATGACCAGAAAATGGCCGATGCTATCGACGCACATCAGCCAGACTATGTCGTGCTGGCAAAATATATGCGTGTCCTGACGCCGACATTTGTTTCTCGCTTCCCGAATAAGATTATCAATATCCACCACTCATTCCTGCCAGCGTTTATTGGTGCTCGCCCGTACCATCAGGCCTATGACCGCGGTGTGAAGATCATCGGTGCGACGGCGCATTATGTGAATGATAACCTCGATGAAGGTCCGATCATCATGCAGGACGTGATTCATGTGGATCATACCTATACCGCAGAGGATATGATGCGTGCCGGTCGTGACGTTGAAAAAAACGTATTAAGCCGCGCGCTTTATCAGGTTCTCGCGCAGCGTGTCTTTGTTTACGGTAACCGAACGATTATTCTGTAATCGATTGATAATTTTATTGGTTACCTTTACATCTTTACGCGTAAAAATCAGGCAACCAGTTCTTTTTTATCAACGGAATGCTTTACAGGGGCGCATCATTTGATATGATGCGCCCCGCTTCCAAAGGAAGCAGGCCAGTAACATAGCATTACCCCGTGGTGGGGTTCCCGAGCGGCCAAAGGGAGCAGACTGTAAATCTGCCGTCATCGACTTCGAAGGTTCGAATCCTTCCCCCACCACCATTATTCACTACAGCGATGTAGTAACCCCAATAAGCTATGCTGAAGTTTGCACTTACTGGGAAGGGTGAGAATCTTCGATTAAGGTTCGACTCGAGCGAAAGCGAGAGAACGTTGCCAGCGGCAACGGCCCGAAGGGTGAGGAGCGAAGCGACGAATAATCCTTCCCCCACCACCATCCTCAAGCTTTACCTACAATTTGAATTACCCCTGGTGGGGTTCCCGAGCGGCCAAAGGGAGCAGACTGTAAATCTGCCGTCATCGACTTCGAAGGTTCGAATCCTTCCCCCACCACCATCTTCTCCTGTAAGACTTTACTAAATCATATCTCAATGCTTTATATTCTACCCTGCCGGGAAGGATGAGAAGCTTCGACTAAGGTTCGATTCGAGCGTAGCGAGAAAGCGTTGCCGCAGGCAACGACCCGAAGGGCGAAGCGCACAGCGCTGAGTCATCCTTCCCCCACCACCATCACTTCATATAGCACCAACACCAAGTCCATCTGCAATACCCCATATTCTGCCCTCAATACGTGCCAGCAATTTGCCTGAGGCGCTACGCTTATCAGGCCTACAGAGAACTGACGTCTGCGTAGGCTGGATAAGG
>NZ_SZWR01000017.1:219979-248727 GCF_005280875.1 Citrobacter sp. wls827 | reverse complement strand
AAAAACCCCCGCCGTAGCGGGGTTTGGTGCGTTACAACGCGAAATTAATGACGGGCGCGCACAATCTGATATTTACGTGTCAGATACTCGACTGGCACGCTCCAGATATGTACCAGACGCGAGAACGGGAACAACAGGAACAGCGTCATACCTAATACCAGGTGCATGCGGAAAATGAATGCCACGCCATCCAGATACTGAGACGCCCCGCCGTGGAAGGTCACCACTGTCTGCGCCCAGTTCACCAGCTTCATCATCTCGCTGCCGTCCATATGCTGGGCGGAGAACGGAATGGTCAGCAGACCCAGCGCACACTGGATAACCAACAGAGAGAGGATCAGAATATCCGCTCCGGTGGTGGTGGCCCGCACTCGTGGGCTGAACAAACGACGTTTCAGCAGCAGTACACCGCCAATCAGACACATTACGCCACTGGCGCCACCCGCGAACATCGCCATCTTTTGCTTCACTTCAAGCGGTAACCACGCTTCGTACATCCAGTGTGGCGTCAGAATCCCCAGGAAATGACCCGCGAAGATGCCAAGGATCCCAATGTGAAACAGGTTTGACGCAAGGTTCATCCCTTTGCGATCCAGCATCTGGCTGGAAGCCGCACGCCAGGTATACTGACCGTAGTCGTAACGTAACCAGCTGCCAATCAGAAAGACAGAACCCGCAATATACGGATAGATGTCAAAGAAGAACGTATTCAGGAAGTGCATTAGTTCTGTCCTCCGGTGGTGATGTTCAGGTACTGCGGCGCAACGGCCCCTGCAAAACGACGCTGGTGAGCAGAAATTTCAGACTCACCACATCCCTGGTCGGCAAAGAATTTCACCTGCTCTTCTTCCCAAACAGCATCCAGTGCCTGCGGCGTGTCGTCACGAACTTCATCCGCAATTTTTTCGGCCACTTTGTCACCGTCGATAGCGGTATTCGCCAGTTTTAACAGCAGATCGAACAGCACCGCGTAACGGCTTTCGCGCTGTTGCAGACGCGCACTGAGCAGCGCCAGAATAGGGGCGATATCCTGCAAGCCACCTAACGCTTCGCTTTTTGGCAACTGTGCGAGGTACTCCAGATACAGTGGCAAGTGATCTGGCAATTCGCGGCTATCGAGTTGTAGCCCGTGCTGCTCATACTGCGCCATCAGGTCAACCATCGCCTGTCCACGATCGCGGGATTCACCGTGAACATGTTCAAACAGCAGTAGCGAAGTCGCACGACCACGGTCGAACAGTTCGCTATAGCTTGCCTGTGCATCCAGCATGTCCTGCGCAGTTAAATCGCGCAGGAAAACGCCCAGAGTCTGGGCATCCTCTTTGTCCAGGTTTTCAGATGACGCGAGTGCATCGAAAAGTTCCTGCTGATGCTGCCACAAGGCAGCATCCGGGTACTCGAGCAGACGCGAAACAATGACGAGTTCAATCATTGGTGCGGCTCCGTTTTGCTGGTCACATCGACAGCATCGATGCGGCGACTGTTGAACAGATTGAATTTAGTATCAGAACCGTGGCAACCATCACCAAAGGTGAAACCACAACCGCTCTTCTCCGGGAATGCTTCACGCGCCAGTTCGCGATGGCTGCTCGGGATCACAAAACGATCTTCATAGTTAGCAATCGCCAGGTAACGATACATCTCTTGTGCCTGAGCTTCGGTCAACCCGACTTCTTCCAGCGCGCGGGTATCAACTTTACCGTCTACGGTTTCTGCGCGTTTGTAGTGACGCATCGCCAGCATACGTTTCAACGCCCGCAGTACCGGCTGGGTATCACCCGCTGTCAGCAGGTTCGCCAGGTACTGAACCGGGATACGCAGGCTGTCCACGTCTGGCAGAATACCGTTGCTACCCAGTTCACCCGCGTCAGCAGCGGACTGAATCGGAGATAAAGGTGGCACATACCAGACCATCGGCAACGTGCGGTATTCGGGATGCAGCGGCAGCGCCAGCTTCCAGTCCATCGCCATTTTGTATACCGGAGACTGCTGGGCCGCGTCGATTACACTCAGCGGAATGCCATCTTTCAGTGCCTGTTCAATCACCGCTGGATCGTTTGGATCGAGGAATACGTCCAACTGACTCTGATACAGATCTTTCTCGTTCTCGGTGCTTGCCGCGCTTTCAATCGCATCTGCGTCATACAGCAGCACGCCGAGATAACGAATACGACCTACGCAGGTTTCAGAGCAAACGGTCGGCTGACCGGCTTCGATACGCGGGTAGCAGAAAATGCACTTCTCAGATTTCCCGCTCTTCCAGTTGAAGTAGATCTTCTTATACGGGCAACCGGTGATGCACATACGCCAGCCACGGCACTTGTCCTGGTCAATCAGCACGATGCCATCTTCTTCACGTTTGTAGATGGCGCCACTTGGGCAGGTCGCCACGCACGCCGGGTTCAGGCAGTGCTCGCACAGACGGGGCAGATACATCATGAAGGTGTTTTCGAACTGGCCGTACATCGCCTTCTGTATATTTTCGAAGTTCTGGTCTTTCGCCAGTTTCTCGAACTCGCCGCCCAGGTCATCTTCCCAGTTCGGACCTTTGGTGATTTTGTCCATACGCTGACCGGTAATCAGCGAGCGCGGACGGGCGATCGGCTGCGCCTTGCTATCAGCAGGCGCGTTGTGCAGCGTCTGGTAGTCGAAATCAAACGGCTCGTAGTAATCATCAATGCCCGGCAGATGCGGGTTAGCAAAGATTTTACCCAGCAGCAGCGCTTTGTTACCCATGCGCGGCACCAGCTTGCCGTTGATTTTACGGATCCAACCGCCCTTCCATTTTTCCTGGTTTTCCCAGTCAGTCGGGAACCCCGTACCTGGCTTCGTTTCAACGTTATTGAACCAGGCATATTCGGCACCTTCACGGCTGGTCCAGACGTTTTTGCAGGTTACTGAACAGGTGTGGCAACCGATGCACTTATCGAGATTCAGCACCATGCCGACTTGTGAACGAATTTTCATTTTACGCTCTCCTGTACCTGGTCATTGCCTTCACCATCCAACCAGTCAATGTTCTTCATCTTACGTACCACAACGAACTCATCACGGTTCGACCCTACGGTGCCGTAGTAGTTAAAGCCGTAGGCCAGATGTGCATAGCCGCCGATCATGTGGGTCGGTTTCGGCGTAATACGCGTTACCGAGTTATGGATCCCGCCACGCTGCTGGGTAATTTCTGAACCTGGCAGGTTCACAATACGTTCCTGCGCGTGGTACATCATGGTCATCCCGGCCGGCACACGCTGGCTGACAACGGCACGGGCGGTTAAGGCACCGTTGCTGTTGAAAACTTCGATCCAGTCGTTATCTTCGATACCCAGTTCTTTCGCATCAACTTCACTCATCCACACGATCGGACCACCGCGTCCCAGCGTCAGCATCAGCAAGTTGTCGCTGTAGGTGGAGTGGATACCCCATTTCTGGTGCGGCGTCAGGAAGTTAAGTGCTTTTTCCGGATTACCGTTAGACTTCTCGCCCATCACCTCTTTCACCGAACGGGTGTCGATTGGCGGACGATAAACCAGCAGGCTTTCACCGAAGTCGCGCATCCACTGATGATCCTGATACAACTGCTGGCGACCAGAAAGCGTGCGCCAAGGGATCAGCTCGTGAACGTTGGTATAACCGGCGTTATAAGACACATGTTCATCTTCCAGACCTGACCAGGTCGGGCTGGAGATAATTTTGCGCGGCTGCGCCTGAATATCACGGAAGCGAATCTTCTCATCTTCTTTGTTCAGTGCCAGATGCGTATGGTCACGTCCGGTAAATTCACTCAGCGCTTCCCAGGCTTTCACGGCAACCTGACCATTTGTTTCCGGTGCCAGGGTGAGGATCATCTCAGCGGCATCAATAGCCGTGTTTAGACAAGGCTGTCCTTTCGCCGGGCCTTCCGCCTTGGTGTAATTGAGCTTACGCAGCAAGTCCATTTCACTCTGGGTGTTCCAGGCAATCCCTTTACCACCGTTACCGATTTTTTCCATCAACGGACCGATAGAGGTGAAGCGCTCGTAAGTTGCCGGGTAATCACGCTCAACGGTCATGATGTGCGGCGCGGTCACACCCGGAATCAGGTCGCATTCGCCTTTTTTCCAGTCCTTCACGTCTAACGGCTGCGCCAGTTCGGCGGCAGAGTCGTGCTGGATTGGCAGCGTCACCACGTCGGTTTCTTTCCCGAGGTGACCAACACAGACTTCAGAGAATTTCCTGGCGATGCCTTTGTAGATTTCCCAGTCGCTTTTCGATTCCCAGGCCGGGTCAACAGCAGCAGACAGCGGATGAATAAACGGATGCATATCCGAAGTATTCATATCGTCTTTTTCATACCAGGTAGCCGTTGGCAGCACGATGTCGGAATACAGACAGGTGCTCGACAGACGGAAGTCCAGCGTCACCACCAGATCCAGTTTGCCGTCCAGCCCGTTATCCTGCCATTCCACTTCTTCTGGCTTCACGCCGCCCTGTTTACCCAGGTCCAGTCCCTGAATACCGTGCTCGGTACCCAGCAGGTACTTCAGCATGTATTCATGACCTTTACCGGAAGAACCGAGCAGGTTAGAACGCCAGATAAACAGGTTACGCGGATGGTTTTTACCGTTTTCTGGTTGTTCTGCCGCAAAGCGAATAGAACCTTCTTTCAGAGATTTAACGGTGTAATCGACGGGTGTCATCCCAGCTTTTTCCGCCTCACGCGCAATGTACAGCGGGTTAGTACCCAACTGCGGTGCGGACGGCAACCAGCCCATACGCTCGGCGCGCACGTTAAAGTCAATCAAATGGCCGCTGTAGCGGGATTTATCCGCCAGCGGAGACAGCAGTTCCTGCGCGGTGACCGTCTCATAGCGCCACTGGCTGGAGTGGTTATAGAAGTAAGAGGTGCTGTTCATGTGACGCGCCGGACGCTGCCAGTCGAGGGCAAACGCCAGGGGCTGCCAGCCGGTCTGCGGACGCAGTTTTTCCTGGCCCACATAGTGTGCCCAGCCGCCGCCGCTCTGACCCACACAACCGCAGAAAATCAGCATGTTGATCAGGCCACGATAGTTCATATCGAGGTGGTACCAGTGGTTCAGACCCGCACCGACGATAATCATCGAACGACCGTGCGTCTTGTCGGCATTATCCGCAAATTCACGGGCGATGCGCACGATTTGAGAACGTGAAACACCGGTGATTTTTTCTGCCCACGCCGGGGTATACGCTTTTACGTCATCGTAGCTGGTCGCGCAGTTTTCATCATTCAGACCACGCTCAAGGCCGTAGTTAGCCATGGTCAGATCGTAAACGGTGGTCACCAGAGCCGTAGAGCCATCGGCCAGTTGCAGTCGTTTCACCGGCAGTTTATGCAGCAGAACGTTTTCCAGTTCGACTTTATTGAAGTGTTCAGTTCCTTCGCCACCGAAGTACGGGAAACCGACTTCAGCGATGTCATCCTGACTACCCAGCAGGCTCAGTTGCAGTTCGGTTTCGGCACCAGACGTACCGTCACGCTGCTCCAGGTTCCATTTGCCTTTTTCACCCCAGCGGAAACCAATTGAACCGTTTGGCGCAACCATTTCGCCGTTGCTGTTAATCGCGACAGTTTTCCATTCCGGGTTGTTTTCCTGGCCCAGAGAATCGATCAAATCTGCCGCACGCAGCATACGCCCAGCGGCATAGTAACCGTCACGCTCTTCAAGCATGACCAACATTGGCATGTCGGTGTAACGGCGCACGTAATCGGTAAAGTACTGACTTGGGTTGTCGAGATGGAACTCACGCAGCATAACGTGGCCCATCGCCAGCGCCATCGCCGCATCGGTCCCCTGCTTCGGTGCCAGCCACAGGTCGCAAAGCTTGGCGATTTCTGCGTAGTCCGGCGTAATCGCGACAGTTTTGGTACCTTTGTAGCGAACTTCTGTGAAGAAGTGCGCATCCGGGGTACGGGTCTGCGGTACGTTAGAACCCCAGGCGATGATGTAACTGGAGTTGTACCAGTCAGCAGATTCAGGTACGTCTGTCTGCTCACCCCAGGTCTGCGGAGACGCAGGCGGTAAGTCGCAATACCAGTCGTAGAAGCTCAGGCAAGTACCGCCGATCAGCGACAGGTAGCGCGCGCCAGAAGCATAAGAAACCATCGACATTGCCGGGATCGGTGAGAAACCAGCAACGCGGTCAGGACCATAGGTTTTCACGGTATAGACGTTAGATGCCGCAATCAGTTCGTTTACTTCCTGCCAGGAAGAACGGACAAACCCGCCACGGCCACGCGCTTGTTTGAAGCTTTTTGCTTTATCGGCGTCTTCGATGATGGAGGCCCAGGCGTCAACGGGATCGCTGTGCAGTCTTTTCGCTTCACGCCACATCTTCATCAGACGTTTGCGCATCAGCGGATATTTGAGGCGATTTGCGCTGTAGAGATACCAGGAATAGCTCGCGCCACGCGGGCAGCCGCGAGGTTCGTGGTTTGGCAGATCAGGACGAGTACGCGGGTAGTCAGTTTGCTGGGTTTCCCAGGTTACCAGACCATTTTTCACGTAGATTTTCCAGCTGCATGAGCCGGTACAGTTTACGCCGTGGGTTGAACGCACGACTTTGTCATGCTGCCAACGCTGGCGGTATCCATCCTCCCAGTCCCTGTTGGTGTTGAGAAGCTGGCCGTGCCCATCGGCAAAGGTTTCGCCCTTCTGTTTGAAGTAGCGAAACCGGTCCAGGAATTTACTCATCGGTTTTCTCCTGTAGGAGCCTGACGGCTCTCTGATAAATCGACATTGCTTGATTGGGAGTGAAGGTAACGCTCTGAAAGGGCGTGATAATTGATAACGATCAAGGCAGACAGGGATGAAAAATGAGGGTTGGTTTTTACATACCCCCAAAGTGGGATATTGATATTTAACGTAATGAATTGAATTTAAAGGATTTTAAATAATTCATTTATCATGCAAATGTTAAATTCTTTATAAGTGGGTATTAAGGGGTATCCCCCCTGCTTAGCATATTGCGTACGCCGTTCTCACAGGCTGTTGTCATGCCACAATACAAAAGTATGTTGTAACTAATTACAGGCAAAAAAAAGCGCGGTCTAACACCGCGCAATGGATAATCAACCTACACTTCATCCTTCAAACTGCTTCTGCGTTGGCTGCGTTCGTTCTCCCCAGTCACTTACTTCAGTAAGCTCCTGGGGATTTCTCACTTGCCGCCTTGATGCAGTTAGAATGATTTTGTGTATACCTCTTTTTTACTTTTTAGAATGACGTCCGTATACCACCCAGGTGATGACCACGCAGGCGACATAGAAGATCAGAAATACTTTCATCGCACCGACCGGAGAACCGGTTAATGCCAGGGACGTACCAAATGCTTTCGGGATAAAGAAGCCGCCGATCGCACCAATAGCAGAGATAAAGCCCAACGCTGCCGCAGTGTCGGTTGCCGCCTCGCGCATCGCTTTCTCTTCTGAACCGCCTTCAGCTTTCACTCTGTCCATCGTCAGCTTACGGAAGATGACAGAGATCATCTGGAAGGTTGAACCACTCCCCAGCCCGGCCGTCAGGAACAGCGCCAGGAACACGGCGAAGAAGGCAATGAAGTTGCCGCCGACACCGTTTGATGGCAGCGTCAGGAACAATAAGGCACTGAAAATAGCCATCAGCACGAAGTTCACCAGCGTGACGCGGGTCCCGCCCAGACGGTCAGAGATTGCGCCGCCCGCAGAACGCGCCAAAGCGCCAATGAACGGCCCAAAGAAGGCATAATGCAGGATCTGCACTTCCGGGAACTGCGTTTTTGACAGCATCGCGAAACCTGCGGAGAAGCCGATGAAAGAGCCGAAGGTTGCCAGATACAGCAGGCTCATAATCCACAAATGCCCGCGTTTCAGCACCGGCAATTGCTCTTTCAGCGAGGCTTTTGAGGTTGCCAGTTCGTTCATACCGAACCATGCGGCCAGCGTGAAAATAGCGAGGAACGGCACCCAAATCCATGCGGCGTTTGCCAGATACAACTGCGTGCCATCCGGTTGTTCAACGCCATGGCTGCCAAAAGCGGCGAAGATGGACAGTGAGACCACCAGCGGCGCAACCAACTGCATCACGCTGACGCCCATGTTGCCCAGGCCGCCGTTCAACCCCAGCGCGCCGCCCTGTTTCTGTTTTGGAAAGAAGAAGCTGATATTTGCCATGCTGGAAGCAAAGTTCGCACCGGCAAAACCGCACAGCAGGGAGATAATAATAAAGGTACTGAACGGCGTGGTGGTATCCTGCACAGCAAAGCCTAACCACACGCAGGGGATTATCAGGATACCTGTGCTGAACGCTGTCCAGCGTCGTCCACCAAACAGGGGAACCATAAAGGAGTACGGTACGCGCAGCAGCGCGCCGGAAACTGAAGGCAATGCCGTCAGCATAAACAGCTGCTCAGTGGTGAAATTGAATCCCACTTTCGGTAAGTTCACCGCCACTGCGCTAAATAACATCCATACGCAAAACGCCAGCAGCAGACAAGGGACTGAAATCCACAGGTTACGGCTGGCAACTCGTTGACCACGCTGTTCCCAGAAGGCGGGATCTTCCGGCCGCCATTCCGTGATTACAGCTCCAGATGCCCTTTCCGGGGCAGATGAGTGACTCATAGACACCTCTGATACTTGTTTCGATGCCTGCAACATTAGGGTTTACAGCCGGGGGTAAGTTGATATAAATCAAAGGAAAAGGTGTCATTATTAACGCCTAAAATTTATCATTACCCTAAATGAGTACATAACTTCGGTAAAAAAGATGTGGTTTTTCACGCTTCTGTCGCACCCTACTCCCCGACGTCCAGGATCTCTCCCCCTGCCGGCAATTAAGGGGTAGCCCGTTTGAGGTATGGGTATACTCCAGTGTATCGCTGAGAATAGCGGCACTGCCTGCAGCAGAATCGTCATTCAATAAGGTTTTCTGCTCACTGAGAACCCGAAGGAAGAAGTCACATGTTTAAACGTTGTCTTTCCCCGCTTACGCTGGTTAACCAGGTGGCGCTGATTGTTTTGCTGTCTACCGCGCTTGGCGTGGCGGGTATGGCTGTCTCCGGCTGGCTGGTTCAAGGCATTCAGGGTAGCGCTCACGCGATCAATAAAGCCGGCTCGCTACGCATGCAGAGCTACCGTTTGCTGGCTGCCGTACCGCTGGACGCCAGCGATCAACCGCTGCTGGATGAAATGGAACAAACGGCGTTTAGCCCTGAACTGACTCGTGCCGCGCAGCGCGACGGCCAGCAGATCCAGTTAAAGGCATTACAGGATTACTGGCACACCGAACTGGCACCTGGGCTTAAACATGCACAAACGGGGGATGCGGTCGCCGACGACGTTTCACGCTTTGTGACCGGACTGGATAAGTTGGTTACCGCCTTTGACCATACCACGGAGTTGCGTATTGAACGCGTTGTTATGCTGCATCGCCTGATGGCAGTATTTATGGCTCTGCTGCTGGTCTTTACGATTATCTGGCTGCGCGTACGTCTGCTGCAGCCGTGGAAACAACTGCTGGCGATGGCCCGCGCCGTCAGCCAGCGTGATTTTACGCAACGTGCGCATATCAGCGGACGTAATGAGATGGCGGCACTGGGTTCGGCGCTGAACAATATGTCCGAAGAACTGGCCGAAAGTTATGCCGTACTGGAACAGCGGGTGCAGGAAAAAACCGCGGGTCTGGAACATAAAAACCAGATCCTCTCTTTCCTGTGGCAAGCCAACCGCCGTCTGCACTCACAGATACCGTTGTGTGAGCGGCTTTCACCGGTACTCAACGGGTTGCAAAATTTAACGCTGCTGCACGATATTGAGTTGCGGGTTTATGACCTGGAAGATGAAGATAATCATCAGGAATTTACCTGCCAGTCGAGTGCCAGTTGCGATGAAAAAGGGTGTCATCTGTGTCCACGAGGCACACTGCCCGCCATTGATGGTGGTACTACGCTGAAATGGCGGCTGACCGATGCGCATACCCAGTACGGTATTCTGCTCGCCACCTTGCCGTACGGGCGTCATCTCAGTCACGATCAGCAGCAACTGGTCGATACTCTGGTTGAACAACTCACCGCAACACTGGCGCTGGACAGACACCAGGAACGTCAGCAGCAGTTGATCGTGATGGAAGAGCGTGCCACCATTGCTCGCGAACTCCATGATTCTATTGCACAATCGCTCTCCTGTATGAAGATGCAGGTCAGTTGTTTGCAGATGCAGGGCGACGCGCTCCCGGAAAACAGTCGTGAGTTGCTAAGTCAGATTCGTAACGAGCTGAACGCCTCCTGGGCACAGCTACGTGAATTGTTGACGACCTTCCGTTTGCAGTTGACTGAGCCTGGGTTGCGGCCCGCGCTGGAAGCCAGCTGCCAGGAATACAGCGCTCGCTTTGGTTTTACGGTGAAGCTGGATTATCAGTTGCCGCCGCGCCTGGTCCCTTCACATCAGGCGATCCACCTGCTGCAGATTGCCCGTGAGGCCCTGAGTAATGCGCTTAAACACTCTCAGGCCAATGAAGTCATCGTGGCGGTGGTGCAAAATGGCAAACAGGTCAAACTGACAGTGCAAGATAACGGCTGCGGCGTACCAGAAAACGCCGAACGCAGTAACCACTACGGCATGATTATAATGCGCGACCGTGCGCAGAGCTTGCGCGGCGATTGCCGTGTACGCCGTCGAGAGACGGGCGGTACTGAAGTTGCTGTCACTTTTATTCCCGAAACAAACTTCACAGAAGTCCAAGGAGATACCCATGAGTAATCTGGAACCGGCAACCATCCTGTTGATCGACGATCATCCGATGCTGCGCACCGGTGTAAAACAGCTTGTCAGCATGGCGTCCGATATCACCGTGGTCGGCGAAGCCAGTAATGGCGAGCAGGGTATCGAGCTGGCTGAATCACTTGATCCCGATCTGATCCTTCTTGATCTCAACATGCCGGGAATGAACGGTCTGGAAACGCTTGATAAGCTACGAGAGAAATCTCTGTCCGGACGCATCGTCGTTTTCAGTGTTTCCAACCATGAAGAAGACGTCGTGACTGCCCTGAAACGCGGTGCTGACGGCTATCTGTTGAAAGACATGGAGCCAGAAGATCTACTGAAGGCGTTGCAACAGGCTGCCGCCGGCGAAATGGTACTGAGCGAAGCCTTAACCCCGGTTCTGGCCGCCAGCCTGCGCGCTAACCGTGCGACCTCCGATCGTGATGTAACTCAGTTGACGCCACGTGAACGCGATATTCTTAAGCTCATCGCCCAGGGTCTGCCTAACAAGATGATTGCTCGCCGCCTCGATATCACCGAAAGCACGGTAAAAGTGCATGTAAAGCATATGCTGAAGAAAATGAAGCTTAAATCACGCGTTGAAGCCGCGGTATGGGTGCACCAGGAACGCATCTTCTGATAACGCGAGTATTAACGAGGATCATTTCCCGAAACGGCATTAAACGGTTCGGGCAGTGATAGCGTGATCTCATTGGAAGAGACACGCTGGCCCTGCTCGTCTTCCACGACGACGGACAGCCGCCAACGGTTGGTTGCTCCTTCACTGCTATCCCACTTCGGCATAATAACCGTCCAGCCTTGCGCACTACGAGGATGGCTTCCGGCCGTTAAACTCAATGCTTTCGTGTCTCCCTGCCATGTCAGATGACGGATGCCATACTGACTACGCACCTGTAATTTCAACGCTACCGTCTCGCCGGGTTTCAGATCCCACGGCGGTGTTGTCAGAAATACAGATAAGGTTTTACGCTGGCGATACTCCAGCGTTGGCACGCTGTTACGCTGAGGATCGTCATAACGACTCCCGCGCAGCGATCGGCTGTTTGCGACTTCACTCACCATTAACTGTTTATTTAACGGAACGCCAAAACGATAATTGAGGGTCAATCCCAGATTATTTTGGCTTACCCCGCTTTCGCCCTGTTTATGCTGCGCGGTCACCGTAATCAGCGGCACTGGCGTATAGCTCAGTCCCAGGTTTACCGCCACCGGATTGCGGTAGCCCGTTCCCGAATGGAAAAGGTCTACCCGATCGCCAAAATATTGCTCGACGCTGACGCTGGTATTGAGATGCTCATAAAAGGGTAACCGCATCAACGCAGTAAGGTCGTAGCCCCGCGCCATCCTTTGCTCCTGTGTCGAAGAACGATTCTGCCACGAGGAAAACGGCTGGTAGTAGTTGGCGGATAGCCGCAGATACTCTCCCCACGCCTCGGCGCCGAACCCGCCACGCGGCAGATTCTCATCCAGCAGGTTGTCATAAAAGGTGTTGTAACCCACTAACCAACCGTCACGTACCCAGCGCTGCCCAATCCCCGCATTACTGACCAGGCCTTCGTCCTGCTGCGTCAGTCCCAGCTGGCTCCAGGTGAGATAGCGTTGATTGTCCTGCCACGGGATAAACCAGCTTCCTCGACTGCCGGCAAAGCTACCTTCATTATCCACCTGCAACCCAACGCTGGCATTCCCCCACGGAGAAAGCCAGGATTCCAGTTGCTGATTCACCTGCTCACTGACTGTGTCACGCACCTGGCCAAACGCGAACTGCTTCGCTTGCTCGCCAGTATCAAGGCCGTTATCGGTCATGCTGGCTTCCCCAAACGCTTTAACCATTTCGGCAAAGTGCTTTTCGCCTGCCCGCGACTCCGGCGCCATACCGAGATCGGGCAAGCCATCACTATTGTTATCGAAAGGGTTCTCCGCCTGGTGAATAAAAGACGATTGCGCGCTGGCAGTACCGCCTGCAAACGGCAAGAGTGAGAATACTGCGAGAGATAAATAAATATTACGGCTCAAATCGTTAGCGGTTTCTTACATCAATTAGCCACAGCGGCATACTTATCTTAAACCATAACGTCTTCAGCATTGATTTTCAGCCCTTCCTTCCTTTTTCGGCATTATCCTGGCATCGGGAAATAGGTGTAACATACGTGTCAGTTATTAACGTTCACATGCAGCAACAGGAGTAAAAATGCAAAAGATAGTGATCATCGCGAACGGTGCAGCCTATGGAAGCGAGTCGTTATTCAACAGTCTGCGTCTGGCCATCGCTCTGCGCGAGCAGGAGGGCAGCCTCGACCTGCGTCTGTTTTTAATGTCGGATGCCGTCACTGCAGGGCTGCGCGGGCAGAAACCGGGGGAAGGTTATAATATTCAGCAAATGCTGGAAATCCTGACAGCACAAAACGTTCCGGTAAAACTCTGCAAAACCTGTACCGATGGCCGCGGGATCACCACTCTGCCGTTAATTGATGGCGTTGAAGTCGGTACGCTGGTGGAACTGGCTCAGTGGACGCTGGCAGCAGATAAGGTTTTGACCTTCTGATGCCGGCACTTTCAGGCAAGCGTACTGAAAGTGCCGGTAATTTCCCGATTTAATCTCAGATGGGCGCGGTTTCGTTAAACGTAAGCTCGCCCTTTCAACCCTTTTAAGGGATTTTGTCATTTTTGTTTAATCGTTATGCCATTTTTTGATCAAAATCAGCATCCTGCCCCCTCCCCTTTGGTGTTATGCAATGAGTGAAATGTGAACAACATCACGCAGCACTTTCGACAGAAAGTACGTTGTTTTCAAGAACGGGGTGAAAAATGGCATTAGTGAAGGCAAGTTTGAAATTATTTGGTGGAGATACGGTGGTGGTACGCTGTTCGGAGCGTTGTCACATCCATCTGATGAGCGAGAAAAATCACGTCAAAGACACGCAGACCGACATTTTAAGCGTGCAGAATCGTGATAACGCATGGCTGACTGTACCGTATACCGGCGTCTGGAACGTGCTGATCGACAGCCACAGCCAGTCTCTGGAGCATTCAATCAGTTATATTGCAGCCTGATGATGTACTGCCCGAAAGCATCTACGCTTATCGGGCACACAACAGATAACCTGGCAACGCCTAGGCAAATCCCGGTCGCATGACGCCTTCCGGCAGGTTCTCTCCCAACAATC
Organism: Citrobacter sp. wls827; assembly: GCF_005280875.1. Taxonomy (NCBI): domain Bacteria; kingdom Pseudomonadati; phylum Pseudomonadota; class Gammaproteobacteria; order Enterobacterales; family Enterobacteriaceae; genus Citrobacter; species Citrobacter sp. wls827. Next base: position 234,786 of record NZ_SZWR01000017.1, on the reverse strand, counting down.
TTTTAACCGTAATCACCAGATCGTTAAGACAGTCATCCTGCATCCCCAACTTCACCAATTCCTGTTCCAGCGAGAACAGATATTGCGCGTTAGTTCCCAATGGCCCACTGGCAGAAGCAATAAGCGGCGCGATAACCTGAGCACGGGTATCGGACTCAAACAATGGATGTCGCGGATCCATAATAAAGACCAGCGCACTCACCGTTCGGCCATCATCCAGCGTGAGCTGACACCACGTTGGCAGGTAGCAACCCGTGATCATTTCACGCTTCCACAGCAGGGACAGCTCTTGCTCCAGCGATGCATCCGGTAAACGGTATGCCACACCCGTAGTGCGCCCCCCCTCTTTCAGGGCCAACATCCGTCCCGGCTGACACGCCGTTCCTCGCCCTGCCGTCAGGCGCAAACAAAATGCGCGATGCCAGCCGACTAACGTCCCGGTACAGGACTCTTCAAACTCTAACGCCGGGTTCCACATCAACGATCCATAACCAAAGATCCACACCGGTCCATCATCTGGACGGCAGGCAAGCGTGGCGGCCAGTGAGGCTGCCCGTTGTTCCGCCGACCAGAGTAGTGATTCTTCAATATCACCAAATGCCGTCTTACAGTCAGCATTCAATAAAAAATCACGCGTTAACACCTTACACCTCCGCCACTGCGACTTCCCTGCGACAACTTTTTTGACGCCTTCCAGGCTTTTTTACTGCTCATTTTGAAACCAATACCTGGACAATAGGCAATTCATCGACTGCATGCAAGGCAACAAAGGCTCAACGGCACTTTATATCCTCTTTTTATGTCCCGGTCTGGCGCGACCGTCAGCATCTCATCGTGTGATATTTTGATTGATTTAGAAATCTAACATCTTGTTATTTAAATGCTCTCTAAACAAGACACACCATTTTGCTCACTTTGATGCAAAAAATGGTCCATGCCGTAAAATTACGTAAAATCAGATCGGAAATACCGAAAGATCTGTTATTTTTTACATTCTTTAATACATTTATAATTATAAGCACCTGCAGAGATGGAGAATTAATTACATGACACATGCACATGAGGCGGTAAAAACCCGCCACAAGGAGACCTCACTCGCCTTTCCGATTTTGGCGCTGGTAGTACTGTTCTTTTGGGGGAGCAGTCAGTCACTACCAGTGGTCATCGGCATTAACGCACTAGCCCTTATTGGTATATTAAGTAGCGCATTCAGCGTTGTCCGTCATGCAGACGTATTAGCTCACCGACTTGGTGAACCCTATGGCTCGCTGATTCTCAGCCTTTCGGTGGTTATTCTCGAAGTCAGTTTAATTTCCGCATTAATGGCAACTGGTGACGCCGCACCCACGCTAATGCGCGATACGCTCTATTCAATCATTATGATCGTAACCGGTGGGCTGGTCGGGTTTTCATTACTGTTGGGTGGCCGCAAATTTGCCACCCAGTATATGAACCTGTTCGGTATTAAGCAGTATTTAATTGCTCTATTCCCGCTGGCCATTATCGTGCTGGTATTCCCGATGGCATTACCGGGAGCGAATTTCACCACCGCACAGGCACTGCTGGTAGCCTTAATTTCAGCAGCAATGTACGGCGTATTTTTGCTGATCCAGACTAAAACACACCAGAGCCTGTTCATTTACGAACATGAAGATGAGGGGGACGGCGATGACCCACATCACGGTAAACCTTCAGCGCACAGCAATCTGTGGCACGCAGCCTGGCTTGTCATCCATTTGATTGCCGTTATTGCCGTCACCAAAATGAATGCCAATCCGCTGGAAACATTACTCACTGAGCTGAATGCACCAGTGGCATTTACCGGTTTCCTGGTGGCGTTGCTTATTCTCTCCCCTGAGGGTTTAGGTGCGTTGAAAGCAGTACTGAACAATCAGGTGCAGCGAGCGATGAATTTATTCTTCGGCTCAGTACTTGCCACCATCTCACTGACCGTACCCGTCGTCACACTGATTGCCTGGGCAACAGGGAATGACCTGGTGTTCGCGCTGGGCGCACCAGAGATGATTGTCATGGTTTCTTCGCTGGTGCTGTGCCATATATCCTTCTCCACCGGACGCACCAATGTGCTCAACGGTGCAGCGCATCTGGCACTGTTTATCGCCTACCTGATGACGATATTCGCCTGATAATCAACTCAGGTGCAACCCACGGCCCTTTGCAGGGCCGTTTTTTTATCCTGGTTTATTGCTCCGGGTAGACCTGTTGGCCATCCACAAACGTTAATAGCGCTTGTGTCTGGTGCAGTTTATCTGCAGTAACTGCCAGAACATCCTGATCCAGAACGGCAAAATCAGCGAGCTTGCCAGCGCGCAAACTCCCTCTCTGTTGTTCGGCAAATGCCAGCCAGGCGGCATTTAGCGTATACATTTTTAACGCATCTTCCCGGCTGATCCGACGTTCCTCATCACGTACAGAGCCGTCGAGCGCTTTCCCCGTCACATGGTATTCAATGGCATGCCACACACCCGCAACGCCAATTCTTGTCGCATCCGTTCCCCCTGCAACGATCACGCCTTGCTCTAGTGCGGGTTGAATGGGGGATGACTGTGCTGCAACGGTTTTACCATTAGCGCGTTCAATGGCGGGAGATTCAAAATACGGCCCCATCTGCACGGAATAGGCTAAACCTAATTGCTTCATCCGGGCTATCGTCTCTGCCGTACCGGTATTTAAATGGGCTATTGACCAGCGAAGCTGGGTAATATCATGCGTTTGCAGGGTTTGCAGGCAGCGCCTGATTCAGTTCCTGTAGGGTGGGATCTCGCTTTTCAACAAATTGTTCAGGTATCCATGATCCCACCACGGCCACCCACTGCGCTGCGTTTTTCTCTTCTGCCGATTGCGACAGTTTGCGCAGAGCATCAGGTATAGTTTTGGCATCAAACCAGTAGGTTTCGAATAAGAACGTCCTTCCTCCGCGAATACCATGCAGATGCGTATCAATTAATCCAGGAATCACCGTTTTACCCGCAAGATTAATTTCTCGCGTATTCTGCCCTGACCATTTTTTAATCTCTTCATTATTTCCGACAGCAATAATGTGTTGCCCTTTTACCGCCAGAGCCTGCGCGTTTGGTTGTTGTTCGTCCATGGTAATAAGCTGGCCGTTATACAAAACAACATCAGCTTTATCCTGTGCAGAAGCCAAAGAGGATGTCCCCATCAGCATTACAGCCAACGCCATATTACGCATCGCAGGAGGAGGTGTTTTGAAGCAAAGGCCCATTTTACTCATCATGTTTATCTTCCTTTTTTGTGCAAAGCTAATCAGGAAACCTGTGCCGAAACGCAAGGCTGGCTAGTTGCGCGCTGGATACCAGTTGTTCAAGCGAGTGTCCGCAACGCGCTTTTCCCGACAAACCCAACATCGTGGTACAGACGTAATCGGTCATACTTTTCGCCTCTTCGGGGTAACGCTGGGCAATAAAGTTATGGATCTTATTTTCAGCTACCGAGTAGAACGCACGGGCGGCATTGCGTGCCTCAGGGTCATTGCAATGTGTTCCTTCCAGCACTAAACATCCTGCCGCATCGGGATCGGCTGCGTAATGACGTGCCGCCTCCTCAAGCAGCGTTGCCAGACAGTCAGCAACGGGTCTGTCGGCACATAAAATATCGTCAAAAGGGATCGCATCGGTTTGTACGTAACGGCTCAATACTCGTTGATAAAGGCCGAGCTTATTCCCAAAAGCAGCGTAGAAACTGGGGGGTTTGATACCCAGTACCTGAGTGACATCCGCCACGCTAACGGTATCGTAGCCGTGAGCGTGAAATAAGCGTTGTACCGTCGCAACCGCCTGCTCTGGGTCAAAATTACGTGGTCGACCCGGCGCGCGTGGGTATTTTGTAGTGACCATTATAAATCCATTGACAGAAAACCATGCGCCAATTATATATCGATCACTACATAATTGTTCAAGGAGTATCTGATGTCTTCATTCAAGGGTAAATCGGTGCTGGTTCTTGGTGGTAGTCGTGGGATCGGTGCGGCAATTGTACGCCGCTTTGCCGCGGAGGGCGCATCCGTCACCTTCACGTATTCCGGCTCTCCTGACGCCGCCAAAGCGCTGGCCGATGAGACTGGCACCCATACGGCGCAAACCGACAGCGCCAGACGCGAGGACGTTATCGCACGGGTGCGGGAAAGTGGCCCGTTAGATGTGCTGGTCGTTAACGCTGGGATTATCCTGTTCGGCGACGCGTTGGAGCAGGATCCTGATGAAGTTGAACGTCTTTTCCGCATTAATATTCACGCCCCCTACTACGCCGCGGTGGAGGCTGCACGCCAGATGCCTGATGGAGGACGAATCATTATTATCGGTTCAGTAAATGGTGACCGTATGCCCATCGCCGGTATGGCCTCTTATGCGTTGAGCAAGTCGGCACTACAAGGGATGGCGAGAGGGTTGGCTCGTGATTTTGGTCCGCGTGGTATTACGGTGAACGTTGTGCAACCTGGCCCGATTGATACCGATGCCAATCCGGCAGAAGGCCCGTTGAAAGAGCTGATGCACAGCTTTATGGCACTAAAACGACATGGGCGACCGGAAGAAGTTGCCGGAATGGTTGCCTGGCTTGCTGGACCTGAAGCAGGGTTTGTGACAGGCGCAATGCATACTATTGACGGCGCGTTTGGCGCCTGACGGAAATAACAGGCCGGAGGAATATCCCCCGGCCTGTTCAACGCTCTTAGTTTTCAGTATCCAACTCGTCGAAGCTTTTCACCAGGTCATCAATGGCTTTAATCTGCGTCAGGAACTGTTCCAGTTTCGCCAGCGGCAGCGCGGATGGACCGTCGCATTTAGCATGGGCTGGATCCGGGTGCGCTTCAATGAACAGACCCGCCAGGCCTACCGCCATACCGGCGCGAGCCAGTTCGGTGACCTGTGCACGGCGACCGCCGCTTGCTGCGCCAAACGGGTCACGGCACTGCAGCGCGTGGGTGACGTCAAAAATCACCGGAGAGTTACCGGAAACTTTCTTCATCACGCTAAAGCCCAGCATATCGACAACCAGGTTGTCATAACCAAAGTTCGCACCACGGTCGCACAGGATAACCTTGTCGTTACCGCCTTCATGGAATTTATCCACGATGTTGCCCATCTGACCCGGGCTTACGAATTGCGGTTTTTTCACGTTAATAACAGCGCCCGTTTTCGCCATCGCTTCTACCAGGTCGGTCTGACGAGCAAGGAATGCCGGCAGCTGAATCACATCCACCACATCGGCAACAGGCTGTGCCTGGCTGGCTTCATGAACGTCGGTGATCACTTTTACGCCAAACGTCTGCTTCAGTTCCTGGAAGATTTTCATCCCTTCTTCAAGACCTGGCCCACGGTAAGAGTGGATGGAAGAACGGTTGGCTTTATCAAAGGAGGCTTTGAACACGTAAGGGATACCCAGCTTTTGAGTAACGGTTACGTAGTGCTCACAAATGCGCATCGCCAGATCGCGGGATTCCAGCACGTTCATTCCGCCAAACAGCACGAACGGCAGGTCATTTGCCACGTTGATGTCGCCAATGCTAACCACTTTTTGTTTCATAGGATCGCCTTAAACGGTAGGTAAAGTGTTATTAATCAATGCAATACAATTTGCTTGTGCGAAATAGTATTAATCTGCGCACGGATCATTTCGCTGATCGGGTCTTCCGGACACTGCTCAACGAAATAACTTAAATCAGTCAGCGCAACATGTTCACATTCCAGCTGCGCGTAGATTAATCCGCGATCGCGTATTTCATACGGATCCTCAGGATTAAACTGCAGTAATGCTTCGCTGGCTCGCAGCGCCAGTTCCATTTGTCGCTCTTCCATTAGCGATGATTTCAGCGTGTCGAGCAGTTTGCGGATCACTTCCGCGTTATCCGCTTCGTCAAGATCCTCGTTGAACAGTTCGGCAACCGGGCTAATGTTACCCTTCAGCCACACTTCCAACGTGTGTTCATTTAACGTTTCGCCATTGAACGGATTGATTAGCCACATTTCACCATCGAGCGATTCAATACGCAGGATGAGTTGTGTCGGGAAAATCACCGGTACCAACGGCAGATCCAGTCGGTTAGCAATCCACAATAAGATGGCACCGAGTGAAACCGCACTGCCCTGACGATTTTTCAGAACCTGGTCGAGCCATAGTGCATCAGAAAGACGATAGACGCCGTGGGTGTCCGTAAAACCCCATTCGCCGTAAAAAAGTGCCAGCAGTTTATCCAGTTGCTCATCCTGAGACAGGAGCTGGCTAATTTCTTCTTGCGCCAGACCAACCAGACGTTCCAGTTCGTCATAGACAGTTTGTGTTGGAAAATCCAGACGGATAGACTCCGACGCCAGGATCATCCCATCACACAACGGCGCTTTATTAAATTCGAAATCAGCTAACGACCTCATGACTTACCCCAGTAACGGTATTTTTGTGGTGGCGAGTTTAATGATGATGTACAGCACCACCAGCGCCAGCGGAAATGCGATTAATCGCGCCTGCTGACTGCGCGCCCGACGGTAATCGAGCGCAATAAAACCCAAAACGATGTAAATGATAACCCCAAACAGCTTTTCAGTCAGCCATGTCCCCTGCTCGGTGAATGGCAGGATGTGCGTTTTAGCGATCAACGCCACGCCGCTGAGAAGTAAAACGGTATCAATGATCGGTGGCAGAATACGCGTCCAGCGCGATGATGCAAGACGTGTATTGGTAGAACGCCACCAAAAACGCAACGTGAGTAGCCCGACAGAAAGCACGATGCTAACGAGATGAATAGTAAGTAGTGTGCTGAACGAATTCATGATGGGATGCGCCCGAGCGTAATCCGCTCGTTGCCGCCATAGTCACGACAGGTTTCAACCGCCTGGTAACCTGCGCGGGTAAACGCGTCGCGTACCGCCTCACCCTGCTGCCAGCCATGTTCCAGCAACAGATAACCGCCGGGCGTTAGCATGTGTCGAGACTGATCAATGATATGCACGATATCCGCCATACCCTGCTCGCCCGCTACCAGTGCCGATAGCGGCTCAAAACGTACATCGCCCTGCGCCAGGTGCGGATCCTGCTCGTCGATGTACGGCGGGTTACTGACGATCATCTCAAACTGCTGCCCCTGCAAAGCACTGAACCAGTCACTTTGCAACACATGCACATTGTCGATAGCCAGATTTTGTCGATTGCGGTTTGCCAGGTTTACGGCATCCGGCATGCGGTCAACTGCTGTCACCGTGCAATCCGGACGCTCAGACGCCAGCGCCAGCGCGATGGCGCCCGTACCGGTTCCCAAGTCGAGAATACGGCACGGCGAGGCAGGCAAACGCGCCAGTGCCTGTTCAACCAGGCACTCGGTATCCGGGCGTGGAATAAGCGTAGCCGGAGACACAAACAGCGGCAGCGACCAGAACTCGCGCACACCGGTCAGATGTGCCACCGGCTCACCCCGCTGACGGCGTTCCAGTAATGTACCGAGCCGTTGATGCTGCGCCTCGGTTAACACCGTTTCGCCGAACGCCAGAATAAAGGTACGCCCTTTACCGGTGACAAACTCGAGTAAAATCTCGGCGTCACGGCGCGGGCTTTCACTGGTCTGTAACTGGCTTATTGCTTCACGCAGCCATTGCTGATAGTCCATTAATCTTGCTCGGACAACGCCGCCAACTGGTCGGCCTGGTATTCCTGGACGATTGGCTCAATGAGCATATCCAGTTTACCTTCCATCGCTTCATCCAGACGGTAAAGCGTCAGGTTGATGCGGTGATCGGTCACACGCCCCTGCGGGAAGTTATAGGTACGGTTGCGATCGCTGCGATCGCCACTGCCCAACAGGTTGCGACGTTCAGAGGCTTCCGCCTGCTGACGCCTGGCCACTTCGGCGGCACGAATACGCGCGCCCAGCACTGACATCGCTTTCGCTTTGTTTTTATGCTGTGAACGTTCGTCCTGACACTCCACCACAATGCCGGTCGGCAAGTGGGTAATACGGATAGCGGAGTCGGTGGTGTTAACGTGCTGACCCCCAGCGCCGGATGAGCGGAAGGTATCAATACGCAGATCGGCTGGGTTGATATCCGGCAGTTCTGCTTCCGGCAGTTCCGGCATCACCGCGACCGTACAAGCGGAAGTATGGATACGCCCTTGAGATTCGGTCGCCGGTACGCGCTGTACGCGATGACCGCCGGACTCAAATTTTAGTCGCCCGTAAACGCCTTCGCCGCTAATCTTGGCAATGACTTCTTTAAACCCGCCATGTTCGCCTTCACTGGCGCTCATGATCTCTACCCGCCAGCGACGCGATTCAGCGTAACGGCTGTACATGCGGAACAGATCGCCCGCAAACAGCGCCGCTTCATCACCACCGGTTCCCGCACGCACTTCGAGGAAGGCGTTACGTTCATCATCAGGATCGGTTGGCAGCAGCAGAACCTGCAGATGCTGTTCCAGTTGTTCACATTTTTCTTTTGCTTCGCGCAGTTCATCCTGCGCCATTTCACGCATTTCAGGATCGTCGAGCATCATCTGTGCCGTTTCGATATCTTCCTGAACCTGTTGCCAGTCCGTAAAACAACGGGAAACATCACTTAATTGCGCATATTCGCGCGACAATGCACGAAAGCGTTCCTGGTCTGCGATAGTTCCCGCATCACCGAGCAGCGCCTGAACTTCTTCATGGCGTTCATGCAGGGCTTCCAGTTTGGCAACGATAGAAGGCTTCATAGGCGTAAATGCACCCTGTAAAAAATGAGATTGGTGTATTGCTACTCCAGCCCGAGGCTGTCGCGCAGAATATTCAGGCGTTCACTGTCCCCGTCACGGGCGGCCTGTTGAAGTGATTTGGTTGGTGCGTGGATCAGGCGGTTAGTCAGCTTCCACGCCAGGTCCTGCATAATGGCTTGCGCATCACCGCCCTGTTCCAGAGCAGCCAACGCTTTAGCGGTCAGTTCATCACGGATTTGTTCAGACTGACTGCGATAATCGCGGATGGTCTCGCTTGCGCTTTGTGCTCGCAGCCAGGCCATAAACTCGCTGGTTTCCTGCGCAACGATGGTTTCCGCTTCCACGGCGGCCGCTTTGCGCTGCGCCAGGTTATGCGAAATGATGCTTTGCAGGTCGTCAACACTGTACAAATAGGCGTTGGACAGTTTGCCCACTTCCGGTTCAACATCGCGTGGTACCGCAATATCGACCAGCAGCATAGGCTGATTACGGCGATTTTTTAGCGCACGTTCGACCATCCCCTTGCCAATAATAGGCAGCGGGCTGGCGGTAGAGCTGATAATAATATCGGCATCCTGTAAGCGGGCATCAATATCGCTCAGAGAAATCACCTCGGCGCCGACTTCATCGGCCAGCACCTGCGCACGCTCACGTGTGCGGTTAGCGATGATCATCTTCTTCACTTTGTGCTCACGCAGATGTCGCGCCACCAGCTCGATGGTCTCGCCGGCCCCCACTAACAACACGGTTACCGTGGAAAGGGATTCAAAGATCTGACGCGCCAGGGTACAGGCAGCAAACGCGACGGACACCGCGCTGGCACCGATATCCGTTTCTGTGCGTACACGCTTCGCGACAGAGAATGATTTCTGGAACATACGTTCCAGCGCACTGGCGTTCAGATGGCCTTTTTGCGAGTCCGCAAACGCTTTTTTCACCTGCCCCAGAATTTGTGGCTCGCCAAGCACCAGAGAATCCAGACCGCTGGCGACACGCATCAGATGGCTGACGGCGTCGTTGTCCTGGTGCCAGTACAGGCTACTGCGCAGGTCTTCTTCGTTCAGATTGTGGTACTCACACAGCCAGCGAATCAGCGCTTCCTGCAGGTTATCCTGCTCTTCTACGCTGAGATACAGCTCTGTGCGGTTACACGTCGACAGCACTACCCCGCCCTGCACCATTGGCTGCGCAAGCAGGCTGTCCAGCGCCTGATCGAGCGTATCCGGCGAAAACGTTACGCGTTCTCGCAGCGATACAGGTGCCGTTTTATGGTTAATACCAAGCGCTAAAAGGGTCATGTGTGCGGGAATAGTACCAGCGTTGATAAGGTTAGACTGGGTGCATCATACAGGATGCGTGCAGCCAATAAAAGAGACTGCCCCCTTTTGGAGTAATAGCTTACGGTTTAAATTAAGATAACGTGACCGTAGACGATATTCACGGTCGGCGCTAGCATTAAGGGTTATAACTGCAACCGCTGGCATGATTTTGCCGGATGGCGAAAAACGCGTCTTTTCCGACCTGCGGATTCAGTTTGTAGGCCTGATAAGCGCCGCGCCATCAGGCAATTAATGCATCGTATTACAAGGATTTGTCATCATTATGACCCTGCCTGATTTTCGCCTGATTCGCCTGCTGCCGCTGGCGGCCCTGGTTCTTACTGCCTGTACGCTCAACGCGCCGAAAGGTCCCGGCAAAAGCCCCGACTCTCCGCAGTGGCGCCAGCACCAGCAGGAAGTGCGCGCCCTGAACCAATATCAGACACGCGGTGCGTTTGCCTATATTTCCGACCAGCAGAAAGTGTATGCCCGCTTTTTCTGGCAGCAAACTGGCCAGGATCGCTATCGCCTTCTGCTAACCAATCCGTTGGGCAGTACCGAACTGGAACTGAACGCGCAACCGGGCAACGTGGAACTCGTCGACAACAAAGGGAAGCACTACACCGCTGACGACGCCGAAGAGATGATTGGTAAACTGACCGGCATGCCTATTCCATTGAACAGCTTGCGCCAGTGGATCCTGGGTCTGCCGGGAGACGCCACCGATTATAAACTTGACGACCAATATCGTCTGAGCGAAGTGAATTACAGTAAAGATGGCAAAAGCTGGAAAGTCGTGTACAGCGCCTACGACAGCAAAACGCAGCCGGCGATGCCTGCAAATATGGAGCTGTCCGACGGCTCCCAGCGCATTAAGCTGAAAATGGATAACTGGATTGTGAAATGATGACCCGTTGGCCCTCTCCGGCAAAATTGAATTTATTTCTATACATCACCGGGCAGCGTGCGGACGGTTATCACACGCTGCAGACGTTGTTCCAGTTTCTGGATTACGGCGATACGATAGATATTGCGCTGCGCAGCGACGGTGAAATTCACCTGTTAACGCCCGTTGATGGGGTTGAGCATGAAGACAACCTGATCGTTCGCGCAGCGCGTTTGCTAATGACAACGGCGTCTGAAAGCAATCGTCTTCCCAAAGGGAGCGGCGCGGACATCAGTATCGACAAACGCCTGCCGATGGGCGGCGGCCTCGGTGGTGGCTCATCGAATGCGGCGACCGTTTTAGTGGCGCTGAATCATCTGTGGCAGTGTGGGTTGTCTGTAGATGAACTGGCAATACTGGGCTTAACGCTGGGCGCCGACGTACCGGTATTCGTTCGCGGTCACGCAGCCTTTGCTGAAGGCGTAGGAGAAATTCTGACGCCGGTCAATCCAGCAGAAAAATGGTACCTGGTCGCCCATCCGGGAGTCAGTATTCCAACGCCGGTGATTTTTAACGATCCTGACCTCCCCCGTAACACGCCAAAAAGGTCAATAGAAACGTTACTAAAATGTGAATTCGGCAATGATTGCGAGGTTATCGCAAGAAAACGTTTTCGCGAGGTTGATGCGGCGCTTTCCTGGCTGTTAGAATACGCGCCGTCGCGCCTGACTGGTACAGGGGCTTGTGTCTTTGCTGAATTTGACACTGAGTCTCGTGCTCGCCAGGTGCTTGAGCAAGCCCCGGATTGGCTCAAAGGCTTTGTGGCGAAAGGTGTCAACCTCTCCCCATTGCACAGAGCGCTACTCTAAATCATTTGGGTTTCAGGAAGATGGCGAGATGACGAATCGCCAGACACATACAAAAGTATGTGACTGGTGTGAGAAATTGATGCCAGCACATGAAACGCGGCTGATGACGAGTAAGCCGGGCAAGCTGAGTTGCGGTGACAACGTCACCCTGTTCCAGACGTTGCATCGCGCTCTTTAATACACCGCCTGGAGAGGATACTGCCTGGCCCGCACAGTTTTCGGCAGATTCTTTCCACCAATGGACGCATGCCTGAGGTTCTTCTCGTGCCTGATATGAAGCTTTTTGCTGGTAACGCCACCCCGGAACTAGCACAACGTATTGCCAACCGCCTGTACACTTCACTCGGCGACGCCGCTGTAGGTCGCTTTAGCGACGGCGAAGTCAGCGTACAAATTAATGAAAATGTACGCGGTGGTGATATTTTCATCATCCAGTCCACTTGTGCCCCTACTAACGACAACCTGATGGAATTGGTCGTTATGGTTGATGCGCTGCGCCGTGCTTCCGCAGGCCGTATCACCGCCGTTATCCCTTACTTCGGCTATGCACGTCAGGATCGTCGCGTACGTTCTGCTCGTGTTCCGATTACCGCTAAAGTCGTCGCGGACTTCCTGTCCAGCGTTGGCGTTGACCGCGTCCTCACCGTTGACCTGCATGCTGAACAGATCCAGGGCTTCTTTGATGTGCCGGTTGATAACGTATTCGGTAGCCCGATTCTGTTAGAAGACATGCTGCAGTTGAATCTGGACAACCCGATTGTGGTTTCTCCAGACATCGGTGGCGTCGTGCGTGCCCGCGCTATCGCTAAACTGCTGAACGATACCGATATGGCTATCATCGATAAACGTCGCCCGCGCGCGAACGTTTCTCAGGTGATGCACATCATTGGTGACGTTGCGGGCCGTGACTGCGTGCTGGTTGATGACATGATCGATACCGGCGGTACGCTGTGTAAAGCAGCTGAAGCGCTGAAAGAGCGTGGTGCTAAACGCGTATTTGCTTATGCAACTCACCCGATCTTCTCAGGTAATGCGGCAAACAACCTGCGCAACTCAGTAATTGATGAAGTCGTTGTCTGTGACACCATTCCACTGACCGACGAAATCAAAGCACTGCCAAACGTGCGTACGTTGACTCTGTCGGGTATGCTGGCCGAAGCGATTCGTCGTATCAGCAACGAAGAATCCATCTCTGCTATGTTCGAGCATTAATCGAACCCGGCTCAAAAACCCGCTGCGGCGGGTTTTTTTATCTGTAATATTTATTTGTATGACTTTTGCCTCCTTCACCTGCCATTCAATTGACAGATGATGCGCCCATGGATGAAACATTATTGTGAACAGATTATTTTCCTCACATGTGATGCCTTTCCGCGCCCTCATCGACGCTTGTTGGAAAGAAAAATATACCGTTTCTCGCTTTACCCGCGACCTGATCGCCGGGATAACGGTTGGGATAATTGCCATTCCGCTGGCGATGGCGCTGGCAATCGGTAGTGGCGTTGCACCACAGTACGGCCTGTACACCTCTGCCGTGGCTGGGATTGTTATCGCCCTCACCGGGGGCTCGCGCTTTAGCGTATCAGGCCCAACTGCCGCCTTCGTGGTGATTTTGTATCCGGTGTCGCAACAGTTTGGACTGGCAGGTCTGCTGGTCGCCACGCTAATGTCCGGGATATTCCTGATCCTTTTCGGCCTCGCTCGATTTGGCCGCCTGATCGAATACATTCCGGTGTCCGTTACGTTAGGTTTTACCTCGGGTATTGGTATCACCATCGGTACCATGCAGATTAAAGATTTTCTTGGCCTGCAGATGGCTCATGTCCCTGAGCACTACCTGCAGAAGGTCGGCGCGCTGTTTATGGCCTTGCCGACCATCAACGTGGGGGATGCCGCGATTGGCGTGGTGACGCTGGGGATCCTGATTTTCTGGCCGCGTCTGGGGATCCGCCTGCCCGGTCACCTCCCGGCTCTGCTGGCTGGCTGCGCGGTGATGGGTATCGTGAACCTGACGGGTGGCCATGTAGCGACCATCGGGTCTCAGTTCCATTACATTCTGGCCGATGGCTCGCAGGGTAACGGTATCCCACAGCTGCTGCCGCAGTTGGTACTGCCATGGGATATGCCAGGGTCCAACTTTACGCTGAGCTGGAGTTCATTACAGGCACTGTTACCCGCAGCTTTTTCGATGGCAATGCTCGGGGCAATCGAATCTCTGCTGTGCGCTGTCGTCCTCGATGGGATGACCGGCACCAAGCATAAGGCCAATAGCGAATTGATTGGTCAGGGTCTGGGCAACATCGTCGCACCGTTCTTTGGCGGTATCACTGCCACGGCGGCAATTGCCCGTTCTGCGGCTAACGTTCGTGCCGGCGCAACGTCGCCAATTTCTGCGGTCATTCACGCGATTCTGGTGATCCTCGCCCTGCTGGTGCTTGCGCCGCTGCTTTCCTGGTTACCGCTGTCGGCGATGGCTGCCCTGCTGCTGATGGTGGCATGGAACATGAGTGAAGCGCATAAAGTTGTGGATCTCCTGCGCCACGCGCCAAAAGACGACATCATCGTTATGCTGATGTGTATGTCTTTGACGGTGCTGTTCGATATGGTTATCGCCATCAGCGTCGGTATCGTTCTCGCTTCGCTGCTGTTTATGCGCCGTATTGCACGCATGACGCGTCTGGCACCGGTCAACGTAGACGTACCAAACGATGTACTGGTACTACGCGTTATTGGCCCGCTTTTCTTTGCCGCAGCAGAGGGACTCTTTACCGATCTCGAATCTCGCCTTGAAGGCAAACGCATTGTGGTGCTGAAGTGGGACGCCGTCCCGGTACTGGATGCCGGTGGTCTGGACGCCTTCCAGCGTTTTGTTAAACGCCTGCCGGAAGGTTGTGAGTTGCGTATCAGTAATCTGGAATTCCAGCCGCTACGCACCATGGCACGCGCGGGTATCCAACCCATCCCCGGCCGTCTGGCGTTCTTCCCGAACCGTGATGCCGCGCTGGCAGATATTTA